>NZ_JBVHHB010000002.1:0-396992 GCF_055561295.1 Kitasatospora sp. NPDC022785
ACCGCAACCGCATCCGGCGTCCGCACCACCTGAGCCTCGAACAGATCCACCAACGAACCCGCCCCCACCTCACACCCCGTCGCATTCCAGCCCTGGAGCTGCAGGCGCTCGGAGTCCGAGAGGAGGTCCACGGCCGCGATCGGCTGCTCCGGATCGGCCGCGACGGCCTCCAAGAGCCGGACCAGCCGGTCGGCGAGCCGCAGGGCCGACGCCTCGTCGAACAGGTCGCGGGCGTACTCCAGCCGGCCGGTGATCCCGGCGGCCTCGTGTCGGTCGTCCTGGCGCTCGATCAGCTCCAGCGTCAGGTCGAACTTGGCGGTGGTCAGCGGCAGCGGCACCTCGCTGCTGCGCAGGCCGGGCAGGTCGAGGCCGGCCGAGGGGTTGTTGTGCAGCGAGAGGAAGACCTGGAACAGGGGGTGCCTGGCCAGCGAGCGGGCCGGGTTCAGCACCTCCACCAGCCGCTCGAAGGCCACGTCCTGGTTGGCGTAGGCCGCGAGGTCGGTCTCCCGCACCCGCCGGACCAACTCACGGAAGGTCGGGGCGCCAGAGGTGTCGGTCCGCAATACCAGCGTGTTGACGAAGAAGCCGACCAGCTCGTCGAGCGCGGCGTCGGTACGGCCGGCGATCGGTGCGCCGATGGGGATGTCGTCGCCTGCGCCGTGCCGGGAGAGCAGGGTGGCCAGGCCCGCCTGCAGGACCATGAAGAGGCTGCTGTCGGTGGCGCGGGCGAGCTCCAGCAGGCGCTGGTGGGTCCGCGCGTCCAGGCTCACCGGTACGTCGGCGCCCTGGTAGCTCGACTGCGCCGGGCGGGTGCGGTCGGTCGGCAGCGACAGCTCCTCGGGCGTGCCGGCCAGCGACTCGCGCCAGTGGCCGAGCTGGGCCGTGAGCAAGCTGTCCGGATCGGCCTCGTCCCCGAGGACCTCCTGCTGCCACAGGGTGTAGTCGGCGTACTGGACCGGCAGCGGCTCCCACTGCCGGGCCGCGCCGCCGAGCCGCGCCCGGTAGGCGGCGGAGAGGTCGCGGCCGAGCGGGGCCATCGACCAGCCGTCACCCGCGATGTGGTGGAGCACGATCAGCAGCACGTGCTCCTCCTCGGCGAGGCCGAACAGGTGCAGCTGGACCGGGAGTTCACGGGACAGGTCGAAGCGCGTGGCGGCCGAGCGGGCGAGCTCGGCGGTCAGCGCGTGCTCGGTCACCGTGGCCCGGTGCAGAACCGGGCGGGCCCGGTCGCCGGTGAGGATCTCCTGGTAGGGCGTACCGCCCTGCTCGGGGAAGACGGTGCGCAGGCTCTCGTGGCGCTCCACCACGTCGGCGAAGGCGAGTTCCAGCGCCTCGGCGTCCAGCGGGCCCGAGAGCCGCAGCGCGGCCATCAGGTTGTAACTGCCACTGTCGCCGTCCAGCCGGCTGAGGAACCACAGCCGCTGCTGGGCGGGCGACAGCGGGATCCGCTCCGGCCGCTCCCGACGGCCCAGGGCCGTACGGGCGTCGCCGGCGAATCCGAGCTGTTCGGCGACGCCGGCGACAGTGGGCGTCTGGAAGAGGCTGCGCACCGGCAGCTCCACCTTGAACTCGCGCCGGATCCGGCTGACCAGGCGGGTCGCCGTCAGCGAGTGCCCGCCGAGATCGAAGAAGCTGTCGTCGATGCCGATCTTCTGGAGGTTCAGCACCTCGCCGAAGAGCCGGACGAGCTGCTCCTCCTGCTCGTTGCGCGGTCCCCGGCCGCCTCGGGTGGTTGCTTCGGGGGCCGGCAGGGCCTTGCGGTCCAGTTTGCCGTTGGTGGTCACCGGCAGGGCGTCCAGGCCGACGAACGCCGAGGGCACCATGTACTCGGGCAGAGACTGCGCCATGTGCTCCCGGAGCACGGTGATGTCGAGGGTTGAGTCCACCGGCACCACATAGGCCACGAGCCGCTTGTCGCCGGGCTGGTCCTCACGGGCCACCACCGCCGCGTGGGCGACCAGCGGATGCGCGGCGAGGACGTGCTGGACCTCGTCCAGCTCGATCCGGAAGCCGCGGATCTTCACCTGGTCATCGACCCGGCTCACGAACTCCAGCTGCCCGTCCGCGCGCCAACTCACCAGGTCACCGGTGCGGTACATCCGCTCCCCGGGGCCGCCGAACGGGCAGGCGACGAACCGCTCGCCCGTCAGGCCCGCGCGTCCCAGGTAGCCACGCGCCAGACCCGCGCCGGCGACGTAGAGCTCGCCCGGCACGCCGACCGGCACCGGCCGCAGCATGCTGTCGAGCACGTAGACGCGGCTGTTGAAGACCGGGCGCCCGATGGGCGGCGTACCGGCCCCCACCGCCAGCGGCGCGCTGAGGGTCGCGCCGACGGTCGACTCGGTCGGACCGTACGCGTTCACCATCCGGCGCCCGCCGGCCCAGCGGTCCACCAGCTCGGCGGGGCAGGCCTCGCCGCCGACGATCAGGCCCCGCAGTGAGGAGTGGTCGCCCGGCCGGACCGTCGCCAGCGCCGCCGGCGGGATGAGGGCATGGGTCACCTGCCGGTCGTCTATGAAGCCAGCCAGCAGATCATCGGCGAGCGGGCCGAGGGGCGGCACCACCAGGGCGGCACCCGCCGGGTAGGCCATGCACAGTTCCAGCACCGAGGCGTCGAAGCTGGGGGACGCGAACTGCAGCACGCGGCTGTCGGCGGTCACGTCCATGCGGTCGAGCAGGGAGGCGGCGAAGGTGGCCAGGCCGCGGTGGGTGACCGCGACGCCCTTGGGGCGACCGGTCGATCCCGACGTGTAGATGACGTAGGCCGCGTTCGCGGTCGACACCTCGACGGCCGGGTTCTCCTCGGACCGGCCGGCCAGGTCGGCCTCGTCCAGCAGGAGCGTCGCCACATCCAGGTGCTCGGGCACGCTCGCGACGTGCCGGGAGTCCGTCACGGCCAGGACGGGCGCCGAGTCGTCCAGCAGGTAGCTGATGCGGTCCTGCGGGTAGTCCGGGTCGACCGGCAGGTAGGCCGCACCGGCCTTCACCACGGCGAGCTGCGCGACGGCGATCTCCGTCGAGCGGGGCAGGACGAGGGCCACCACCTGCTCGCGGCCGACCCCCCGCTCGATCAGGAGGTGCGCGAGCTGGTTGGCGCGGGCGTTCAACTCCGCGTAGGTGAGCGAGAGTTCCTCGGACTCCAGGGCAGTCGCCCCGGGGGTCCGCGCCACCTGGGCCTCGAACAGAGCCGGCAGGGTCATCGGCTCGACGGCGCGCTCGCTGTCGTTCCAGTCCGCCAGGACCTGCCGGCGCTCCTGTTCGGCCAGCAGGCCGATCCGGCCGAGGGGCGTCGCATTCGGCTCCACGACCTCCTCCAGCAGCCGGACCAGCCGGTCCAGGACGGCCTCGGCGGCGGCCCGGTCGAGGACGTCCGCGCGATAGTCGAACCTCAGGTGCAGACGCTCGCCCGGAAAGGCGGTGACGACCGCGGTGTAGTGGGTGGCGTCCCGGCCGTCGAACCCGGTGACGTCGACGTCCCCGGCGAGCCGCAGGTCGGCGGCGTCGACCGGGTAGTTCTCCACCACGATGCAGGAGTCGAAGAGGTCCCGGTGCCCGGCCCAGGTCTGAATGTCCGTCAGGCCAACGTAGTGGTACGGCGTCAGCGCGGCCTGGTCGGCCTGGATCCGGTCGGCGAGACCGTCGAAGGTCTGGGCGGGGTCGAGGGTTACGCGCACCGGCAGGGTGTTGATGAACAGGCCGACCATCGACTCGATGCCCGGGATCTGCGGCGGCCGGCCGGACACCGTCGTGCCGAACACGACATCGCGACGGCCGGTCAGCTGGCCGACCACCATCGCCCAGGCGGCCTGGAGCACGGAGTTGAGGGTGCGGCCGGCCGAGCGGGCCCGGTCGGTGAGCGCCTGGGTGAGCGCGGCGGAGAGGTCGAGGGACACCCGCTCCGGAAGCGATTGACTGCCGCCCCGGGTGACGGGAGCGAGCAGGCTGGGCTCCTCGAGACCGTCGAACGATTTGCGCCAGGCGGCCTCGGCCTCCGACCGGTCCTGCTTGGCCAGCCAGGCGAGATATTCGCGGTAGGGGGTGACCGGCGGCAGGCCGGAGTCGTCGCCCTCGGTGCCGTACAGCGCGAACAGCTCGCTCAGGAGAACCGGCATCGACCAACCGTCCAGCAGGATGTGGTGGTTGGTGAGGACCAGCCGGTACCGACCGGGGGCCAGCGTGACGAGGGTGAAGCGCATGAGCGGCGGCTTGGTGAGGTCGAAGCGGCGGGCACGGTCCTCGGCCAGCCACCGGTCCAGCTCGGCCTGGCGCTCCGCCTCGGGGAGATCGCTGAGGTCGGTCTCGGACCAGGGCAGCTCCACCTCACGAGGGATCACCTGGACGGGGTCCTCGAACTTCGAGTAGACGAAGGCCGAGCGCAGGTTGGCGTGCCGCCGCAGCAGGGCTGCCGCCGCCGATCGCATGGCCTTGGCGCTCAGCAGCCCTTCGATTTCGAGCACGAGCTGCACCGTGTAGATGTCAGCCGGGTCCTCGTCCGAATCCCCGTCGTAAACCGCGTGGAACAGCAGCCCCTGCTGCAGCGGCGACAGCGGAAGAATGTCCTCGACTCCAGGCCTCGTCACGTCTTTGTCTCCCACTCAAGATGTGCTCGAAATATCCGCGCCTGCAGACGGTCGGCGCATTCAAGCACTCACCAAACAGTGTGCAGGGACGGCCCGCAACCATCGCTGCAGCAAGCTGCCAGCGGCGGAACTCCGGATCCCGCGATAGAGGAATTCCGGCGACCATCCGGAGCTGGTGAATCGGTGCGACTGCCCCGGTCCGACCATCCGCCCTACGGGCGCACCCCAGAGCGCTGCCGATCGCGCGCACAACAGACCGCAGCACATCGGCAAGAAACTGTCGCAGAGCCGCAAGATTCGGCCCGATCTGCATGATCGGTGACATTTTCCTGCCGTGTCGCTCTCTTGTCAGGCGATTCCGGAGCCAATTCGTGAATCCGTTGAATTCGAGCGACCCGTTCCACGCTGGGCCACCGCCATGGCGCGTGCCGTCCCCCTGGTCGGACTGCCCGCGTGCCTGTGGCGGCTGCCGTTCGCGTTCGGCTTCACCATGAGGACGGTGCAGGAAAGGACGTACAACTGGTGGGAGATCGCGCCGTACCGTCTTCGCCCTGAGCACGGTCTCGGTGTGCCTCGCCCTGCTCTCCATCGGCCCGGCCTGGTGCGCGGGTGGGGCGAGGTCGTGCCCGGCTGGGTCCCGGTGATCGGCGCCCGTCGGGTACCGCCGGCCGCGGCGATCGTGCCGGCGACCATCGGCGGGCTGGTGCTGACCGGCGTACTGGTCGAGTGGTCGCTCGGGATGCCCGGTGTCATCCCCGGCCTGCACTACACCAGCAACGCGTGGCGGGTACTGGCAGTGTGCTGCCAGAGCCTGATGGTCCTGTGGGGCCCGCTGCTGCTCGCCGTCACCTACGCCTACCGGGTGCGGCGCTGCCGCTGAGCCGGCACCGGCGAATGGATCGGGCCAGACCCGCGGGAAGCTGTCCGTGGCCGGCACCGACCAGCCAGGACGGCGCTGCGGCCCTTGCGGGAAGGCGGAGGGGCCGCCCGGTCGGGCGGCCCCTCCGTGCGGGCCCGATCGCTCTTCCGACGCCCTTCGCGCGCCGTTGGGTCGACGCGAGGAGGCCGGCCGGGCCGGGCGGTGCCGGGCCCGGCCGCTCCCGTCACAGTGCGATCTCGACGTCCGTCACCGGGTAGGCCACGCAGCTGTGCGTGAAGCCGTTCTGGGCATCGGACATCCGCAGTCGGGCCTCCTCGGCGTCGAACACCTCACCCGACACCACCCGAACCCGGCACAGGCTGCATTCGCCGGACCGGCAGCCGACCTCGGGCCGGATGCCGTGCTCCTCCAGAGCATCGAGCAGCGGCCGGCCGCGCGGGGTGCGGAACGACGGCCCGCCCTGGACCGTCACCTGGACCTCGCCCTCCGGGTCCCGCCCGGCCGGCCAACCGGCCTGCGTCTGCGGGCGCGCGGGGGCGCCGTTCGCCTCCAGGCGGATCCGCCGCCGTGGGTGCCCGAGCCGGGCCAACTCCGCCAATGCATAGGGGTACATCGCCTGCGGGCCGCAGACGTAGACCATCCGGTCGGCCAGCGGGCCGGTCAGTGCGGTGATCGTCTCGCCGGTGAGCAGTCCGGCCGGCCCCTGCCAGTCGGCACCGGGCCTCTGGACCACGAGGTCGACCCGTACCCGGTCCGGATGGTCGGCCGCGATCTTGTCGAGCACTTCCCGGAAGATCACGTCGTCGGCCGTGCGCGAGCCGTACACCAGGTGAAACCGGCGCGCCAGGCCATGGTCCACGATGTCGCGGATCATGCTCATCGCCGGAGCGACTCCTGACCCGCCGGCGAGGAAGACCAGATCGTCACCGTGGAACAACGGATTGTGGTGGAACGAGCCGAGAGGCCCGGAGGTCCGGACCCGGTCACCGACCGCGAGGTGGTCGATCAGGTGGTTGCTCACCCGGCCGCCGGAGACCCGGCGCACCGTCAGATCGTAGGCGTCGAGCCGGGCCGGGCTGGAGGAGACCGCGAGCGGACGGCTGGTCGCAGTGCCGCCGACGGTCGCATCCAGGGTGACGTACTGACCGGCCTGGAAGGGCGGGAGGTCCGCGCCGTCCGCCCGGCGCAGCCGGAAGGTCTTGGCGGTCGTGGTCTCGGTGATCACCTCGGCCACCACCAGGTCCAGGCCGCTCGGGTGGTACCGGTCGACGAGCCGCTGCACGTCGCCGGCCGCACCGTGGTCGACGCCCTCTCCGGCGCGACGGTCGATCTCGGTCATGATGTCGGGCGCTCCGGCGAACAGCTCGGCCAGCGGATGCGCGGGCATCGGGTCTCCGTAGGGTCAGGCGGCGTTGCGCCGCAGCAGGTTCCGGGCCACTCGTGCCCCGGCCTCCAGGGTCGGCTGGAATCCGCCGACCCCGGCCCAGGCGCCGGCCAGGTGGAGGCCGGGCACGTGGGTGGTCGACTCGTCGTCGCGGAACAGCCAGCTCTCAGTGGCGTCCTGGTCGAAGCCGTAGATCGCGCCGCCGGGGTGGCCGAGGTAGCGCATCACCGTGAGCGGGGTGGCGACGTCGACCTCCTCGATCACGTCGCGCAGGCCGGGGGTGACCTTCTCCAGCAGATCGATCAGCGTCTCGGCGTACGCGTACTTGGTACGTGCGTAGTCCGCGGGTGCGACCTTCTCCCAGACGTCGGCGTACTGCAGGGTCATCAGGCTGACGTGGCTGGCCCCGGCCGGCGCGAAGCCGATCGGGTGCACGTCGTAGGCGCTGGCGCAGATGCTCGGGGCCGGACGCAACGAGCGCAGCCCGTCGATCACCTCGGCCTCGTCGAGCGTCGCGTTGACGAAGTGCGTGCTGGTGCCGAAGCCGAGATCGGCGGGGGTCGCGTCCAGGCCCATGTGCAGCACGAACGCCGACACGCCGATCCGCCGGCTGCTCAGGTCACGCCGCACCGTGTCCGGCACGGCCGACCGGTCCAGCAGCCGGGTGTAGGTGGTGACGGCGGAGGCGTTGGAGACCACCTCCCGGGTGCTCAGCTCCTCACCTCCGGCCAGCCGTACTCCGCGCACCACGCCGTCACGGGTCATGATCCGCTCGACCGCGGTGTGGAAGCGCACCTGGCCGCCGGCGGCCAGGAAGGCGTCCAGTACGGCCGACGACATGGCCTGGCTGCCGCCGCGGACGTGGAAGGGCTTGAACTCGACATAGGTGTACAGCAGGGTCGCCAGTTCCTGGAACGGGAGCCGGGAGGGCGGCTGTCCGAGGTAGTACCAGTACGCGCCCAGCGCCGTCTTCACGCGCTCGTCGTCGAAGTACTCGTCCAGCACCGCCGTGACCGGCCGCAGTCCCTGGCTCAGCAATGCCTCGCCGCGCTTGGTCAGGGCCCGGCGGACCCGCTCGCCACCGGAGCGCTGGGCCATCACCTGCCACATCGCGACCTCACGGCAGAGGCCGAAGAAGCGCTTGAGCCGGTCGAGGTTGCCGGGAAAGGCGTCGTCCAGCGCCTCGGCGGCCCCGGTCCAGTCGGCCGGCAGCGTCACGTCGAGGGCACCGGGCACAACCGCCCGGTAGAGGTCGCGCTCCTCGACGAACTCCAGGCGGTCCGCGACGCCGAGTTCGGCGAAGAGTCCGCGCAGCGAGTTCGGCTGGCCCTCCCGGCCGATCCCGGAGAGCTGGTGCAGCGCGGTCTCGAACTCGAAGCGGCCCCGGACGAACGAGGTGCCGCACCCTCCGGGCACGTTGTGCCGCTCGACCAGCAGGGTGCGGGCGCCGCCGCGCTGCAGCGTGGCGGCGGCGGTGAGACCGGCGTTGCCCGCCCCGATGACGATCACGTCGTAGTCGTCCATGATGCCGTCAGTCCTGCCCGGACCGGACCGCGGCGACGAAGCCGGGCAGCCGGTCGATGCCCCAGAACTTCTCGAAGCCGTCGATGAAGTACGGCACCCCGAAGACTCCGTCCTGGTACACCTTGGTGAGCGCGGCCACACCGCGCTGCTTCAACCCCTCGTCCTGGTGCGCGAGGGCCAGGACGTCCTCGTCCAGACCGAGCCGGCGCGCCACCCCGGCGACGACCTCCGGGTCCGCGATGTCCTCTCCCCGCTCCCAGCGCGCCTGGGAGATCAGGTCGATGTACTGGCGGCCCAGGCCCAGGTCCTCGGCCCTCAGGTAGGCCAGGTGGGAGAGGTCCCAGTCGGGGTCGCGGTCCACCGGCCACGCCATCTCCAGACCGCGCTCCTGGCACAGCCTGCGGGTGTCCTGAAGGATGTACATGTGCTTCTCGCGGGTCATCGGCACATAGGCCAACTCCATGCCTGCCTCGTTCAGTTGCCGCCTGATCTGCTCGCCAGGCTCCCAGTACGGAAACCAGTCGATCCGCTCGGCCACGTCGGCGTAGCGGGTGACCAGATCCCGGAAGGCCATCCACGAGTACGGGCTGCGCAGCGAGAAGTACCAGCGGGGCCGGGTGGCCATGACGGTCTCCAAGAGAGCGAGGGAACGTTCGGGAAAGGGTGCGGCCGGCCCAGCGGGTGGGCCGGCCGACGAGGGATCAGATGGCGATGCCGCCGTCGATCTGCAGGACGGCGCCGGTGATGTACGCCGCCCGGTCGGAGGCGAGGTACGCGACCAGGTCGGCGACCTCCTCCGGCTGCCCCATCCGCCGCAGCGGAACGGAGGCGAGCGCCTCCTTGCGGGTCTTGCCTTCGAGTACCGCGGTCATGTCCGTCTCGATGAAGCCCGGGGCGACGGTGTTGACCCGGATCCCGTATCGGCCGACCTCCTTGGCCAGCGACCTGGAGAAGGCGATGATCCCCGCCTTCGAGGCCGCGTAGTTCGTCTGGCCGGCGTGACCGTACACACCGGCGACCGAGGAGAGGTTGATGATCGAGCCGGACTTCCGCTTCATCATCTCGAAGACGACGGAGCGGCAGAGATGGTAGACGCCGTCCAGGTTGACGTCCATGACCTGGTGCCAGTCCTGGTCTCCCATCATGACCAGCGGGTTGTCCCGAGTGATCCCCGCCGCGGTGACCACGACGTCGATCGGCCCGAGTTCCTGCTCGGTCTCCCGGACCAGGGCTCGGACGGACTCCATGTCCGACACGTCGGCCCGCCGGGCCAGGATCCGTGCCCCGCTCCCGGCCGCCTCCTTGGCGACGGTGTCGGCCGCCTCCTGGTTCGCCTGGTAGCAGAAGGCGACGTCGTACCCGTCCTGGGCCAGGCGCAGCACGGTCGCCCGGCCGATACCACGCGATCCACCGGTGACCAGGGCAACCCGGTTCTTGTTCTCCGCCATGGATTCCTCTGTTGATCCGGGCCGCTGCTGCGCGGCGGCGTGCGTCATGACGTCCATGGCTCGGGAATCAGCAGGTCCTGCCCGGCGCGGCGGACCGGCCTGCCGTGATGGCGACTCGTCGAGCCGGCACCTGTGACCTCCTCGCCCGGAGGCCGAGGAACCGCTGCGACGGTCCAGCGCAGGTCGGCCACGCCAACCAGATGGTCGCCGAGTCGGGCGGATCGCCCGACGGCCACAGCAGTCCCCCCATGTGTGACGATCGCGCAATGGCGATCGGCGTTTCGCTCCGATTACCAGCCCGCGGATTCCGCGACGACCTCGTACACACCCTTGAGGTGGACCATGCGGGCGAGTTCGGCCTGGTCGATGACGACGCCGAACCGCTTCTCCAGCGCGGCCAGGATCTCGATGGCGCGCAGCGAGTCCGCGTCGTGCTCTTCCTTGAAGAGGCTGGTCTCGGTGGCCTCGTCCTCCTCGATCTCGAGAATGTCGCAGACGATTTCCTTGATCTCCGCGAAACGCTCGTCGTAGCTGTCGCCCATGTGGATCAGACTCCTGTCGTCCCGGTTATTCCCGCCGATTCGTGGCGTGGCGGATTGGGCGTAAGTGAATCCGAGTCAACGGCACCGGGCAATAACAGGTGCAGCAAACTGCCATTTCACCCGAGCTCGCGGACCGAGGCCGCCCGGCCGCGGCAGCAGGCTGCCGGGCCGCCTCTGGAGGAGGACGTGGCAACCGCTGGCGGGTCTAATCGAGGGCGTCCCGTGGACCGCCTGACGGGGAGATTCATGTCCCGCGCAGCACCTCGAAAACCCGGAAGTCCACACCGCCGGCCACGCCCCGGCCCTGGCGAAGCCGCCGCTCGCCCCGGACGACTACCGAACTTGAAAGCGTGATGTCGGTCAGCCTTCCAGGGTGTGGCTGGTGTCGGCGAAGCGGCCGTTCGCCCGGTTTGTAACAACCATCCTTGCCGTCGAAACCCGCCCGGAGCCGCGGCCGCCCTCCCCGCGGAGGACTCGATGCCCCCCGCGGGGGTGACCGCCAGACACTACTTCAGGCCGATCCCCCGGCGCCGCCGAGCAAGGAAGATCTACCCATGCGATTCAAGACGCTTCATCCGTCCCCGACGGTCGGTGACACCGCGCAGCCCGTCCCCAAGTGGGCCATCCGCTCCGCCCAGCTCATACCCCTGCTTGTCCTGCCATCGTGCATCTGGCGCCTGCCGTTCGCAGTCGACTACGACATGGGCCAGGTCTACGCCGTCCACAAGACGTGGCACTGGTGGGTGATCCTCTACGTCTTCGGGCTCAGCATTCTCTCCGAGGCACTCGCCTACCTCTCCTTCGGCCTGGTGGCCGGATGGGGCGAAGTGTTTCCTTCCTGGATTCCGATCATCGGAGGCCGACGTGTTCCACCGCTCGCAGCGATCATCCCGGCCACCTTGGGCGGTCTGGCGCTGATCGTGCTGTGGGACCCACTGCCGCTCGCCTTTCTCCACATCGGCGGGGTCCCCCTCGTCGAGTACTCCAACGGCTGGTGGAAGGCCCTCTCGGCAGCGGCTACTCTCCCGCTGACTCTCTGGGGCCCGCTTCTCCTGGCTTTGACGTACGCGTACTACAAGCGCCGTCGTGGAGAGTGACATGCAGTCAACTTGACTTGGTGGAGTCGGTGCGGTTCGCCTGACAACCGGCAGACGCTGTCGGTAGCCCTGTGCTGTGAGGCATGCGCAGGGCGGCGGCCTTATCGACGCCGAGAGGACCGCGCGGGAGCGGATCCGGCTTCAGACCGTGGAACGCTTCGAGGGCGGGGAGCGGAACAGGGAGATCGCCATCGCGTTGCGGGTGAGCGTGCGTTCGGTGGAGCGCTGGCGCCGGCAGTGGCGTGAAGGGGGGCGGCAGGCGTCGCCTCGAAGGGCTCACCCGGCAGACCGAACCTGTCCTCGGCGCAAGTCAAACGTCTGGAGCGCGAGTTGGAGCGCGGACCGCTGGCTCATGGCTGGGAGGACCAGCGGTGGACTCTCGCACAGGTGAAGACGTTGATCGGCCGGCTGTTCCACGTCTCTTACACCGTGGAGGGCACATGGGTCCTGCTTCAGGGGCACGGGTGGTCGTGGCAGCAACCGGCCCGCCGGGCCACCGAGCGCGGCGGTGCGGCTGTCGAGTTGTGGCCGAGGCGTGGCCGCGGGTAGAAGCGCCGCGGGGCCTGGCTCGTCCTTGAGGACGAAGCCGGGCAGTCGATGAGGCCGCCGCGTGCCAGAACCTGAGACAGGGCCGGTTACACGCCGGTCGTGTGGGCAAGAGGCTGGGGAGCCGGCCGGGTCTCCAGGGCGGGGCTGAGCTGCTACAAGCCCGGCTCCACACGAACGGCTGCACCCCAGCCGGGTCTCCAGCAGCCCACGCTCAAGTCCCCCGACGTCCACCGTCGCGGTCCACATCGGCTCGTACTCCAAAACGGCCTTCCCCGGCGCGCGGGTCGGGTTCGTGGTCGCCCGACCAGCAGTTCCGGCACGCCTCCGGTGCGAGCAGCCTCCCTGCCGAGGAACTCCTGGATCAAGAACATGGTGACGGTCAACACCCGCCGCCGAGTCAGGCAGCCGTCCGGTGGGTTGCTGGCGACGGACGAGCGCCTGGCCGGGCCACAACCGACGCCCCTCGGAGCACTTCGGGGAGGTGATGCGGGTGACATCGGGGCAGTTGGCCCGCCGGTCCCCGAGGGGCGGCGGCGTGCCCTGGGCGTGAGCTGGAACGAGCCCCGGGGCGGCTTCTTCCTCACCATCACGTCCCGTTCGCCGCCGACAACGGGGCGCTCCTGCGCTCGACCGTCGGGCTCGGTGTCCTGTGGACCCCCATGCCCTACCTCTACCCGGACGGTGACGGCGAGCGAGGCATCAGGCTCTCCGTCAGCTACCTTTCCGTGCCCGAGATCGAGGAGGGCATCGCGCGGCTCGCGGAGTTCGTCCAGGCGCAGGCCGGGGAACGGCCCGCGCGGCTCGACGAGGGCACCACCGCGTCCGGCGCGACCCCCGCGTCCGAGGGCGGCGTGCGATGAAGACGGGAACGGTCATCGGAGTCGGGGCGATCGGAACCTCGACCGCGCTCGCGCTGACCCGGTAGCACTGGCCCGACTGTTCGCCGCCACCGGAGGGCCGGGGTGAACATCGAGGACGTCCGGATCGAGCACGCGTCGTAGCTCTCGCGCGGCCTGGTCGAGCTGCTGCTCCACCCGCGCTCGGCCCCGGAGCTGTCCCGGCGCCGGCCGCGGACGGCTGGATCCTGCGACCCCAGGAAATGGAACCGGCGCCCGGCCGGCCCCGGCGTCCCGACCACGCCCTGACGCGCGCCGGGCGGCACCGATCCTCCGTTCAGCACCCGGCGTTCACCGCGAACCGTCGAGGCGCGAACTCACCGTTCCCTGCGAGATCCCACGCCGCCCCCGTGCTCTTCCCGTGGGCACCGACAACCCGCACTGCGGAAGCGGTCAACTACCTGCCAACGAGCCACCCGCAGGAAATTCCGCGTGATAGAAGTTCCGACACATCAGACGATCGACCAGCGGAAAACCAATTCGAAAGAGGCAAACTTATGACCAACTCGACAGTCGAAGTCACCGGGAGCAGATCCCGGCACCTCCCGCTCGACGGGGTGCGCTTCATTCCGATGTTCCTGATCTTCCTGTCCCACGTGGCACTGACCGTCGCGTTTTCCTCGCTCAGCTTCACGAAGTCCTATTTCCGGTACTTCGGCGGCATGGGGCAGATCGGCGTCTCCTTCTTCTTCCTGCTCAGCGGCTTCGTACTGGCCTGGTCCGCCCGCCAGAACGACACCACACTCGCGTTCTGGCGGCGACGGATCGTCAGGATCTACCCCATCCACGTGGTCACGCTGCTGCTGGCGCTCGCGGTCTTCGGGACCGCGACGGCCACCTTCAGCTCGTCGATGGCCAACCTCACGCTGATCCAGGCCTGGTCCTCCGACCCCCGGTGGTTCAACAGCCTCAACGCGCCGAGCTGGTCGCTGAGCCCCCTCCTCTTCTTCTACCTGGCGTTCCCGCTGCTACACAGGCTCCTCAACCGGCTCCGGTCGCAGTACCTGTGGTGGTGCGCCGGCGCGATGGTGGCCATAGTGATCGCGTTGCCGGCCGTGGTGCGCGCGCTGGTTCCGGCGGACCCGGCCGCCCCTCTCTTCTTCCGGGCGACGTCACTGAAGGCGTTCTGGCTGGTCGAGATCTTCCCTCCGAGCCGGCTGCCCGAGTTCGTCCTGGGCATGGTGCTGGCCTACCTCGTCAAGTCCGGCCGGTGGATCCGCATTCCGCTCTCCGCCGCCCTGCTGCTCGCTCCCATCGGCTACGTGATCTCGCTGAACGTGCCCAAGGAGTACCAGATGTCGGCAGCGATGATCATCCCCTGGGCAGTGATCGTGCCGGCCATTGCGGCGGCATCCGACGACAGGCTCGGTAGGATCCTGCTCGGCAACCGGATGATGGTCTGGCTCTCGAAGCAGGGCCTCGCCTTCATGCTCGTCCAGTACCCGGTCATGATCTTCTTCGTTAAGCAGTTCGGGGCCACCCGGACCTACACCGTCGCCCAGGGACTGGGCCTGGCGACGCTGGAACTGGTGGTCTCGATAGCCCTCGCCTGGATCCTGACCGAGTGCATCGACCGGCTGATCACCCAGCGCTTCTCCTCTCCGCGCTCCCGGCCGGTGGAGACGCCCGTCGAGCGCACCGGCGACCGGGACATGCTCGCGGGCCGGACGACGGACTGACCGGACGCGCAACGGCGCCGCCGCACCAGGTGCCCGAGCTGATGGTCGACGCCCCCAACCAGCCGTCCTGGGACGTCACCCGACTGCACACGGTCGAGCAGGGCGCGTGACCGCACCAGTACGCCCTGCTCGACATCATCCTTGATCGGGCCCTTGCCCGGCCGCCAGGTGCGGCCGGGCAAGCCGCGGTCTGACGTCGAACGCCTGGTGGCAGCCTCGGATCCGTACTGGGACGCCCTCGCCGAGGCACGACCTTCCGACGGCTCTTCCACCGCCGCGCCAGATCGGGACTTTCCCGGCCTACGCCTCCACCAGGCAAAGGGCGTCGATCAACCGCGAGCTGTACCTGCCCGCCTCCTGGACCGACGACCGGGCACGCTGCCGGCCGCCGGGATCGAGGACGGCGTGCCGTTCGCCACGGCCGGCTATGGCCACAGCCGCCCGGACGGCCTGGAACTGCACCTGATCCGCATCCCGGCCGGCCAGCCCGTCACCCGCCCACGGATCGCCCACAGCCACTGACCGACTTCGGAACCACTCGTCCAGCCCGGCCTGTGGCAGGAACCTGTCCCTCCACCGGGAATACGGCAGCCCGGGGAACCGGGGGCTGTCCTCACTGACAGTGACGCTGCGCTGAACTCCGTTCGCGGCCCGCCTGTCGACCGCCGGACGCTCGGAGATGTCCCCGAGTTCGGGCTACGCTCGAAACAGCCGGCCGGGGTGGGTCACTGACTGCTGGTCCGAAGCCCGACACGACCGTGGGCGGGGAGCACGTCGGACGGCGTCGACTGGACGGAGCGCGGGTCCGCCCCGGGATCCTGCAGCCGGCTGTCCAGCTCTTGGGCGAACTCCATCCAGCTCTCCGCGCACCACCGCGCCAGATCCACCACCAGGGCACCGCAGTGCGCCGGCACCGCGGCGGTCAGCTCGGACCACTCCTGGCTGCCGATCGCGTTCTGCCGCAGCAGGCGCAGCAGCTCGCGCCCCTCCTCCTTGTGGCGCAGCGCCGGGTCACGCAGCAACTTCTGCAGCACCACGGCGGGATCCGAGTGCACCAGGCGCACCCGGCGGGCGGCCTTGCCGCGGGGGTGCTGGGCCGAGCGCACCGCGCTGACCGTCCCGTCCCGCGCCCCGTCCGCCACCGGCGGCTCGCCGGCCGCGATCCGCCGCCGCACGTCGCTGACCGTCGCCGGCGAGATGCCGGCCAACCGGGCGACCTCGCGCAGCGAGGCCTCCGGTCGCTCGGCGAGCAGCTCGGCCGCGCGGCGCCGGCCCGCCCCGCTGTCCAGCGGGCGGACCTTGCCGTCGCGGCCGACCCGGGCCTGAAGCGGCGGCTGCTCGGCCCCGCGACACCGGATGGCCGCGACCGTCCTGGCGCCCAGTCCGGCGGTGCGCGCGATCGCGCGGTCCGACATGTGCGGGTGAGAGGCCACGATCCGCTCGGCTGCGATCCGGCGGTCCGCCTGCGACAGCGGCAGGCCGTGCGTGACGTTCGCCTCCACCGCCTTGAGGAAGGCGTCATCGGCGGTACCCTCGAAGAACTCCACCTCGATGCTCTGCTCCCCCTTGCAGACGGCGGCCAGCAACCGGTGGGTACCGTCGATCACCCGCATGGTGCTCCGCTCGACCAGGATGGGCGGGAGCGGCCCTTCGAGTTCGGCCAGCAGCGCGATGTGCTCCTCGTCGCTGCCCTTGGTGCGTGGCGACTCCCCAAGGACCAGCGATGAGATCGGAACCTCGACCCTGGTAGCCAGTTCAACCGCAGCCTGACTCAACGTAACCCCCGCTGTAGTGCGCCTCTGAGCCCGACTCCAGCACGTCGGGTAGGCCCGTACAAGGGATCTGTCCGCTTGTCGCCTTCCTTGTCGAAGGGTCACTGATCCGCCCGGCTGCTCCGACCCATCGACGCACGCGCGAAACGCGTCCGCCTCGCCGCGCGCAGGGTGGTGCCCTCCGGTAGGAGGATGTCCCGGGGCGCGGGCGGTCGATCAATGACCGGGGTTGTCAACGCGTCGGTGACGGCCCGTGCTCCGCAGGCGAACACGTTCAACTGCTGTGGTGCACCAGTTGAACAGCCTCGGCCGCGGCATTCCCTGGCGGCCGCGCCGCCGCCGCGACAACACGCTCAGATCCCGCCGCATTGAACGCCTTCACCGCGGCGCGTCCGCTCTCCTATCGTTGGCCCGATGGCTGGATCGCCAACCCGAAAGGAAATAAAACTGTGTCAGAAATACTGAGCTGGCAGATTGTTGACGGCAAACCGGCCATGACGCGGGTCACCGGCCTCACTGACATGGCACAGGCCGGCGCCTGGCTGGAGGGCGTTCGTCCGCAGCTGACCGCGGCGCTGCGGGAACACGGTGCGATCTACCTGCGCGGTCTGCCGATGGCGACCGTCGAGGACTTCGCCCAGGTTCGCGACCTGCTGATCAGCGAGCGGACGCCGTACCGGGAGAAGGCCACCCCGCGCAGTCGGCTCGGCGACGACGTCTTCTCCTCGACGGACCTCCCGGCCTCGCAGTCGATCCGCATGCACAACGAGAACAGCTACACCCTGACCTTCCCGGGTCAGCTGCTGTTCGGCTGCCTGATCGCGCCCGCTCAGGGTGGGGCGACACCCGTCGCGGACTGCCGGAAGGTCCTGGAGGCACTTCCCGCACGGGTGATCGAGAAGATCCGGGCAGCCGGCTGGCGGCTCTCGCGCAGTTTCTCCGAGCACATCTCCACCGACTGGCAGACCGCGTTCGCCACCGACGACGTCGACGAGGTCGCGCGCTACTGCGCGGACAACCTCATCAGCTGCCGCTGGCAGGAGGACGGCACGCTGCGGACCGACCAGATCCGCCCCGGCATCATCATCCACCCGTCCACCGGCGAAGAGGTGTGGTTCAACCACATGCTCTTCTGGAACGAGTGGGCCCTGGAGGAGGATCTGCGGGAGGCCCTCGTCGACGAGTTCGGCAGGGACGGCCTCCCGTTCAACACCGGATTCGGCGACGGCTCCCCATTGACCAACGAGGACCTCCAGGCCGTTCAGGCTGCGTACGATTCGGCGACCGTCCGCGAGACCTGGCAGCCGGGCGATGTGATGCTGGTCGACAACATCCTGACCGCGCACGGCCGGGACCCGTTCCAGGGCGACCGGAAGATCGTGGTGGCCATGGGCGACCCGGTCGAGCTCTCGGAGTGCCGGCCGACCGTCGAGCCCGCGCCCGCGTTCGCCTGACCCCGGCCGGCGCCATCAGGCCGCGCCGGTCTGATCGCAGCGCCACGCCCTCATCCAATGGTGCAAGGAGCCTTTCGTGACTGACCTCGCCCAGAAGCCGGTTGACCTGGTATCGCGCTTCCGTCGTGCCGCCCGGCTCGACCCCGACCGGATCGCCGTACGGAGCGCCGACGGTGAGCTTACCTTCGCCGAACTCGACCGGCGCACAGCACAGTTGGCGGCCCACCTGACCGCTCGCGGGATCGGCGTCGGCGACCTGGTCGGGGTCAGCCTGAAGCGCGGCGTCCAGCTGGTGGTGTCGCTGCTCGCGGTGTGGCGGGCGGGTGCGGCCTATCTTCCGCTGGACCCCCGCTATCCGGCGGACCGCCTGGAGTTCATGGCCGAGGACGCCGGCATCCGGGTGCTGCTGGGCTCGTCCGGCCACGTCCTCGGGGCATCCGGTCTCGAGATCGTCGACCCGGATTCCGTGGCCGGCGATCCCGACGTCGCCGACTCGGAGCCGGTGGCCGCCGGGCCGCTCGTCCCGGCGTACGTGATCTACACCTCGGGCTCAACCGGCCGGCCCAAGGGCGTCCAGGTCGGACGGGGCTCGGTGGCGGACCTGGTCGCCGCCCTGGAGCAGGCCGGCATCTACGCCGGGGAGCCGCGCGTGGTCGGCTGGAACGCCAGTGCCTCCTTCGACGCCTCGGTGCAGCAGTGGGCGCGGATCTGCCGGGGCGACACCATCGCGATCCTCGACGAGGACCAGCGCACCGACCCCGTCCAGCTCCGGGCCCTGCTCGACACCTACGGGATCCAGGACCTCGACCTCACCCCCTCCCACTGGGAGCTGGTGCGGACCTGTCTGCTGGACGGCGCCCACGACCCGCTGCCGCGCCTGTTCATGGGCGGTGAGCCGGTGCCGGAGCGGACCTGGCAGGAGATCTCCAAGGCCACCGCCAACGGCCTGCTCGAAGCGGTGAACCTGTACGGTCCGACCGAGTGCACCGTCGACGCCACCACCGCCTGGATCACCGGCGAGGAGCCGCACATCGGCCACCCGCTGCCGGGCACCCGGGCGTACGTGGTCGGCGACGACCTCCGGCAGGTGAGCGGTGCCGGTGAGACCGGTGAGCTGTTCCTGGCCGGCGAGGGCTTGGCCCAGGGCTACGTCGACCGGCCGGCCTTGACCGCCGAGCGCTTCGTCGCCGACCCGTTCGCCGCAGACGGCGGGCGGATGTACCGCACCGGGGACCAGGTCCGGCTGCGCGCCGACGGTTCGCTGGAGTTCATGGGCCGGGTCGACCGCCAGGTGAAGGTGCGCGGCTACCGGATCGAACTCGGCGAGGTCGAGGCCGCGGTCTCCTCGCACCCCCGGGTGGCCACCGCGGTCCTGACCGGCTATCGCGACCCCGCCCTCGGCGACCGGCTGGTGGCCTACTACGTCTCCGAGGAGCCGCCGGCCGACGCGGAACTGCGCGACCACTGCGCGGCGGCGCTGCCGGAATTCATGATCCCCTCGGTCTTCGTACCGGTCGACGCCATTCCGCTCACCGTCAACGGCAAGGTCGACTGGGAAGCGCTCCCGGAACCGCACACCGCACCCACCGAGCTGTACGTCGAACCCGAGGGAACGATCGAGAAGCTGCTCGCCGAGGTCTGGTCGGAGGTCCTGGGCCAGGAGCGGATCAGTGCCGACGACAACTTCTTCGCGCTGGGCGGCCACTCGCTCGTCGCGCTGCGGGTGATCAGCAAGCTCAAGCGTGAACTCGGCCTCACCGTCCGCATCCGGGAGGTGTACCAGCACCCGCACCTGCGCGAACTGGCCGCCTACGCCGGGGCCAAGCTCGCCACGCCCGAGAACCCCTGACCCGTCACATCGCAAGGGACCATGCCCATGGCTACCAACCAGGACCTCATCGTGGTCCGATTCCGCCGAACGGCGAACCCCGCCCGCACCCTGGTCTGCCTCGGCTTCTGCGGCGGCGGCACCGGGCAGTACCAGCAGTGGGACAGCGTGCTCCCCGAGGACGTCGACCTCGCCGCCATCTGCTACCCGGGCCGGGAGGGCCGCTTCCTGGAGGACTTCGCCCAGGACTGGGACGCCCTCGCCGAGGACACGACCCGGGCTGTGCTCTCCGTCGCGGCCGAGGGCCCGTACGTGCTCTTCGGCCACAGCATGGGCGGCTGGATGGCGTTCGACGTCGCGGTGCGCATCGGACGGCTCGGCGGGCCCGCGCCCGAAGCGCTCGTGGTGTCCTCCGCGAACGCGGCCAGCCGCGGGCTGACGCCCAAGGATATGTTCCCGGCCCAGCAGGACACCAACGAGCAGCTGCTCGACTGGATGACCATGCACGGGATGATGCCCGAGCACGTCATGAGCGACCCGGAGCTGCAGGAGCTCGCGGTCGAGCTGATGCGGGCCGACATCCGGGCCCGGGACACCTTCCACTACCTGCCCGGCTCCAAGGTCGACGTGCCACTGCACGTGCTCACCGGGGAGAGCGACACGGTGATCGAGCCCACCACCGGTGAGCAGTGGCAGGACCTCGCGAACGGCGACTTCCGGCACGACATGCTGCCCGGCGGGCACTTCTACACGCCGGAGGTGTGGAGCCGGCTGCCGACCTACATCCCCGCCCTCTCCGGCGCGGTCAGCGCGCACTGACCGCGCGGTCGGGGGAGTCCGTCGACACCGCCAAGCGGGGGCACCAGGCCGTGAAGCGGCCTGGTGCCCCCGCTTCGGCATGCCGGGGTGACGGATCACCGCCCAGGCCGGCGGGCCGAGCAGCAGCCAAGGCCGCCGGACGGCACCGGCCGGCAGGCCCGCCGCGAGCCGCCCGCCGTCCAGCGACGGCACTGCGACCGGCGGCCACGACGGAGATGGCGCTGCCGCCCGGCTCGTACGAGGCATCTTGTTTCGTCTCCGGTGCACCGGCCGCCCCGCCCGAACAGGTGTACCGGCACGGATCGGCGGGCACCGGGTAGAAGGGGGCTTCCCGCCGAGGAGGTACGAACATGCCGCACGCGACCGCCCCGCACACCAGGCCCGAGGGCATCTCCCCGCACGCCCTGGGCAACGACACGCTGCTGCACGAGCTGGAGCAGCTGCACCGCACCCGGCACGAGACCTTTCTGTACGGGTCGGAGGAGGCGCTGAAACGCCACACCCTGCGGACCGGGCAACTGGAGGCGGAGTTCCTGCACCGGTTCCCGAACCGGCAGGTCACCGCGGCCCGGACCAGGGCCGGCGCACGGGCGAGGGAGGCGGCGGCCCGGGTCGAGTCGCTGCCGGAGTAGCGGTCGGCGCCGCACCGCCCGGCGGGACACGCCGGGCGGTGGTGGCGTGCCCGGGGGCCGGGTGTCGGCCAGGGTGGAGGCAGAGCCCAGCCCCACCACCCGTACGGACACCTGGGAGCCCACCGATGCCCATCGCAAGCGTCAACCCCGCGACCGGCGAGACCCTGGAGACCTTCGAACCACTGGACGCCGCCGGCCTCGAACAGCGGCTGGCCCGCGCCGAGGAGACGTTCCGCACCTACCGCACCACCTCCTTCGCCCATCGCGCCGAACTGCTGCGCCGCGCCGCCGACCTGCTGGACCAGGACCGGGAGGCCGCCGCCCGCACGATGACCGAGGAGATGGGCAAGCCGCTGGCCGCCGCCCGCGCCGAGGCCGCCAAGTGCGCCAAGGCGATGCGCTGGTACGCCGAGAACGCCGAGTCACTGCTCGCCGACGAGCACCCCGACCCGGCCGACGTCGCCGACTCCGGCGCCGCCCGCGCCTACGTCCGCTACCGCCCGATCGGCGTCGTCCTCGCGGTGATGCCATGGAACTTCCCGTTCTGGCAGGTGGTCCGGTTCGCCGCGCCGGCCCTGATGGCGGGCAACGTGGGCCTGCTGAAGCACGCCTCCAACGTGCCCCGGACGGCGGTGGCGCTGGAGGACCTGTTCCGCCGGGCGGGCTTCCCGGAGGGCTGCTTCCAGACCCTGCTGATCGGCTCCGGCGCCGTGGAGGGCGTGATCCGCGACCGCCGGGTGGCCGCGGTGACGCTCACCGGCAGCGAGCCGGCCGGCCGGGCCGTCGCCGCCGCGGCGGCCGACGAGGTCAAGAAGGCCGTCCTGGAGCTGGGCGGCAGCGACCCGTTCGTCGTCATGCCCAGCGCCGACCTGGACGCCGCCGTGCAGACCGCCGTCCGGGCCCGGGCGCAGAACAACGGGCAGTCCTGCATCGCCGCCAAGCGCTTCATCGTGCACACCGACGTCTACGACCGGTTCACCGCCGCCTTCAGCGAGGCCATGGGCTCACTGCGGATCGGCGACCCGATGGACGAGGCGACCGAGGTCGGCCCGCTGGCCAGCCGGCAGGGGCGGGCCGACCTGGAGGAGCTGGTCGAGGACGCCCGGGCGCACGGCGCCCGGGTGGAGTGCGGCGGGCGCCGCCCCGAGGGCCGGGACGCCGGCTGGTTCTACGAGCCCACCGTGCTGACCGGCATCACCCCGGCGATGCGGATCGACCAGGAGGAGACCTTCGGGCCGGTCGCCACCGTCTACCGGGTCGCCGACCTGGACGAGGCGGTGGCGCGGGCCAACGACACGCCGTTCGGGCTCAGCTCCAACGTCTGGACGGACGACCCGGCCGAGCAGGAGCGCTTCGTCCGGGACATCCAGGCCGGCGGGGTGTTCTTCAACGGCATGACGGCCTCGCACCCGGCGCTGCCCTTCGGCGGGGTCAAGCGCTCGGGCTTCGGGCGGGAGCTGTCGGGGCACGGGATCCGGGAGTTCTGCAACGTGACCACGGTCTGGCTGGCGTAGCTCCCGTCCGGCACCCCGTGCCCCGGCCCGGGCCCGGTCAGGCCGCCATGCGGTGTCTGCCGGGGCCGGGCGTCACCCAGCGCGCGACCATGCCGCACAGGGCGATCAGGGTCGCGCCCCACACGATGCTGAAGATGATCAGCATCGGCAGCCAGCTCACCTGGGCCCCGACGAGACCGAGGCCGAGCGAGAGCGCGACCATGAAGGTCACGGCCGTCGGGCTGAGGCTGAGCAGGCCGTGCCAGGCGCGGTGCGCCCAGCCCGGGTGCTGCGGGGCGTCGGGACCGGTGTCGAGGTCCTTGTAGGTCAGCAGGTCCATCTGGGTTCGCCTCCGGACGTCGGGGGGACTGCCGGTGAGCAGCTCACGAGGCCTTGCGGGGAGCTGCGGACTTCCTGGGGGTGGTCTTCCTGGCGGCGGCCGCCGTGGTCTTCTTCGCCACGGTGCCCGTCCCGGTCGCGGCGCCCCTCCCCGCCGCCGTGCTCTTCCCGGCCGCGGTGGTCTTCCGGGCCGTGGTGGTCTTCCGGGCCGTGGTGGTCTTCCCGGCGGCGGGTGCGCGCTTGCGGGGCGCGGGCTTCCCCGCGGGCTCCTCCTCGGCCGCTGCCGCCTCCTCCGCGCCGCGCTCCGCGGCCCCGGGCTCCCCGGCCGGCGCCGCCGCGTGGCCGCGCCGGTGCCCGCCCTTGGCCTCCTTGAGGCTGCTGCGCAGCGCCTCCATCAGGTCGATGACGTTGTCCGGTGCCTCGCCCGGCTCCTCCTCGTGCGGCACCTCGACGCCCTGCAGCCGGGCCTCGATGACCTGCTGCAGCGCGTTCTGGTAGTCGTCGTGGAGCTGGGAGAGGTCGAAGTCCTCGGAGAGGGTGTCCATGAGCGAGCGCGCCATCTTCAGCTCCTGCGGCCGCACGGTCACCGCCTCCTCGGGCGCGATCCCGGCGGCAGGGCGCACCTCGTCGGGCCAGATGCAGGTCTGCAGCACCAGCGTGCCGTCGTGGACCCGCAGCACCGCCGGGGACTCCCTCGTGCGCAGGGCGATCTTGGTGACGGCGATCTGGCCGGAGTCGGTGAGCGCGTCGCGCAGCAGTGCGTACGGCTTGGCGGCGGCCTTGTCGGCCACGCCGATGTAGTACGCCTTGGAGAACATCAGCGGGTCGATCTCGGCGGCGTCCACGAAGGCCAGCACGTCGATGATCTTCTTGCTGGGCAGCGGCAGCTCGGCGAGGTCCTCGTCGGTGAGCGTGACGGTGCGGCCGTCGGGGGACTCGTAGCCCTTGGCGATCTCCGCGTACGGGACCTCCTTCTCCTCCTGTTCGCAGTACCGCTTCATCCGCACCCGCCCGCCGTCCCTGGCGTGCACCTGGTGCAGCGGGACGTCGTGCTCCTGGGTGGCGGAGTACAGGTGCACGGGGATGCTGACCAGCCCGAAACTGATCGTCCCCTTCCACGTGGTCTGCACGGGGTCACCCCTTTCCCGGAGGTCCCCCTACCGGAGATTTCCCACTCTGCCCGGATTCACCCGGATCGGCCACACGATCCCGCGCGGGTCCGGTCCGGCGGACAATGGGCGGACGGAACGAGGAGGTGGCGCGATGCCGGGAACCCAGCCGCCCCCGCCGCCCGACCGGACCACGTACACGGTGGCGTACACCGTCACCGGGG
Organism: Kitasatospora sp. NPDC022785; assembly: GCF_055561295.1. Lineage (NCBI taxonomy): Bacteria > Bacillati > Actinomycetota > Actinomycetes > Kitasatosporales > Streptomycetaceae > Kitasatospora > Kitasatospora sp. NPDC022785. Next base: position 24,250 of record NZ_JBVHHB010000002.1, read on the forward strand.
AGCCCGGGGTGCGGCGGGCGGAGGTGACGGTCGTGCCCGGGTACTCCCAGGAGAGCGACATCCCGCGCATCCTGGCCGCCCGCCTCCCCGGCCGGCCGGCGGACGGGCGACCGGCGGCGGCGGACGGGCAGCGGGACGAGCAGCCGGCGGCGGGCGGGAAGCCGGACGGGCCACCGGCGGCGGACGGGCGCATCGTCCTGCTGGAGGTGCGCCCGGTGTGAGGCCCCCGCGGCGCGGCCGGGACGGGCCGGCCCGACCCGCCGAACGGAGGCACCGGCGCGTGTCACCGGTTGATCGGCCGGGGCCGGGCCGGGCCGCTCCTTAGCATCGGGACTCCGCGCCCACGCCCGAGTTCGCGTGACGGAACGTCACCCCCGCCCCAGGAGCGCTCATGCCCTCGTCCCCGGGCGGACCCGCCCGCACTCCCGGCCCCGCCCGCACCCCCGGCCCCGACCGCCCTTCGCCCGCGCCGGGGCGCAGCTCCCTGCGCGCCCTCGGCGAGTGGTGCGCGCGCCACTCGGTCCTCGTGATCGTGCTCTGGCTGGTCGCACTGGCCGGCGTCCAGGTGATCGACCGGGCGGTCGGCGGGACGTTCTCGGACGACTTCTCGCTCTCGAACACCCAGGCGCAGGAGGGGCGCGACGTCCTCCAGGAGCACGAGCCGTCGGTGGGCGGCACCAGCGCCCAGGTGGTGCTCCACGACGCCCAGCCGCTGACCTCCTTCCAGAGCCAGGTCGACCAGGCGGTCGGCTCGCTGCGCCAACTGCCGCACGTGCAGTCCGCGCAGAGCCCGCTGCCGCCCCCGGGCCAGCCGGCCCCGCCCGGCGGCCCGCTCTCCACGGACGGCCTCACCGGCTACATCACCCTCCGCTTCGACGTGAACCCCACCACCCTGGGCGACGCCTTCCTCGACGAGGTGGACGCGGCCGTCGCCCCGCTGCGGGACGCCGGGGTCGAGGTCGAGTACGGCGGGCCGCTCGGTGAGCTGGCGCGTCCGGCCCCCGACGACCGGCTCAGCGAACTGATCGGCTTCGCGGTCGCGATCGTCGTCCTGCTGATCGGCTTCGGCAGCGTCATCGCGGCCGGCCTGCCGCTGGTGACCGCCCTGATCGGCGCCGTCGTCGGCCTCGGGCTGCTCGGCCTGCTGGCCGCGGCCACCACGTTCGCGACCGTGGCCCCGACCCTGGCGACCATGATCGGCATCGGGGTCGGCATCGACTACGCCCTCTTCCTGCTCACCCGGCACCGGCAGGACCTCATGGACGGCAAGGACCCGGTGTCGGCCGCCGGGCACGCGGTGGCCACCAGCGGCCGGGCGGTGCTGGTCTCCGGCTGCACGGTGGTCATCGCCCTGGCCGGCCTGGTCGTCTCGCGGGTCAACTTCATCGCCAAGCTCGGCGCCGCCGCCGGGGTGACGGTGGTCTCCGCCGTGCTGGCCGCGCTGACCCTGCTCCCCGCGCTGATGGGCCTGATCGGCCGCCGGATGGACCGCTGGACGGTGCACCGGCCGGTCGCCGAGACCGGGGCCGCACCCGGCGAGGAGATCACCGGCAGCTGGCACCGCTACGCCCAGCGGGTCGAGCGCCGCCCCTGGTGGTTCCTGGCCGCCGGGGTGATCACCGTCGGTGTCCTCGCCATCCCGCTCTTCTCCATCCAGCTCGGCCACATCGACGACGGGGCCGACCCGACCTCCTTCACCGACCGGCGCGCCTTCGACCTGATGTCGGATGCCTTCGGCCCCGGCTCGAACGGTCCGATCACCGTGGTCGTCGACCAGACCGCCGTCCCGGCCGACGCCCGCCCTGCGCTGCAGAGCTCCGTGCAGCAGGCGCTCGCCGGCGTGCCCGGCACGGCCGGCGTCACCCCGCTCCAGAGCAGTTCCGACGGCGACGTGCTGTTCACCACCGTCACGCCGGCGCAGCGGCCGCAGGACCGGCAGACCACCGACCTGGTGAACGACCTGTCCGGCACCGTCCTGCCGCAGGCCGTGGCGGGCACCGGCGCCCGGGCGTACGTGACCGGAACGACCGCCGCCCAGGTCGAGTTCGGCGACATCGTCGCCGCGCGCCTGCTGCCGATCATCGCGGTCGTGGTCGGGCTGGCCTTCCTGATCATCCTCGTCGTCTTCCGCGGCCTGCTGATCGCGGTCAAGGCCGCCGTCCTCAACCTGCTCTCCATCGCAGCCTCGTACGGCGTCGTCGTGGCGGTCTTCCAGTGGGGCTGGGGCGGTCCCGCGCTCGGGGTGTCGGGCACCGTGCCGATCGAGAGCTACGTGCCGATGATGATGTTCGCCATCGTCTTCGGCCTCAGCATGGACTACGAGATCTTCCTGCTCTCGCGGGTGCACGAGGCCTGGTTGCGCACCGGGGACAGCCGGGGCAGCGTCGCGCATGCCCTGGAGATCACCGCCCGCGTGATCAGCTGCGCGGCGCTCATCATGGTCAGCGTCTTCGCCGCGTTCGTCGTCAGCGACAACATCGTCATCAAGATGATGGGCCTCGGCCTGGCCGTCAGCGTGCTGATCGACGCCACCGTCGTGCGGCTGCTCCTGGTGCCCGCCGTGATGACCCTGCTCGGTCCGGCGGCCTGGTGGACGCCCCGGGTGCTGGACCGGGTCCTGCCGCACATCGACACCGAGGGTGAGCGGTCGTGACCAGGTTCGGCACCCTCAGGCGTTGAGGGAGACCAGCGTGACGATGGTGATGTCGGACGGGGCTCCGACCCGGACCGGCGGACCCCAGGCGCCGGCGCCGCGGGTCACGTAGAGCTGGGTGTCGCCGTACCGCTCCAGCCCGGCGACGGTGGGGTTGGCCAGTTCGGCGAGGTGGTTGCCGGGCCAGAGCTGGCCGCCGTGGGTGTGGCCGGAGAGCTGGAGGTCGACGCCGTGCCGCACGGCGTCGTGAATGGTGACCGGCTGATGCGAGAGCAGCACCGAGGTGCGGGAGCGGTCGCGGTCGCCGAGCGCCCTGGCGAAGTCCGGGCCGTCGCCCTCGGAGCGCCCGGCGAGGTCGTTCACCCCGGCCAGGTCGAAGCCGGGCAGCTCGACGCGCGCGTTCTGCAGCGGGTGGACGCCCAGCTCGCGGACGAAGTCCACCCAGGGCGCCGCGCCGGAGAAGTACTCGTGGTTGCCGGTGACGAAGTAGGCGCCGTCGCGCGCCCGCAGCTGTGCCAAGGGCTCGGCGGCACGGCCGAGTTCGGGCACCGTGCCGTCCACCAGGTCGCCCACGATCGCGATCAGGTCGGGCTGTGCGCCGTTGATCGTGTCGACGATCCGCTGCGTGTGGCCGCGGCCGAGGATCGGGCCGAGGTGGATGTCGCTGACCACGGCGATCCGGTAGCCGTGCGCGCGGGCGGGCAGCTTGGCCAGCGGCACGGTGACCTGCTTCAGCCGCGGCCCGCGCAGCACCCCGTACGCGCCGTTGCCGACGATGGCCGCCGCCGCGCCGGAGGCGCCGATCGCGACCGTCCGGGCGACGAAGAGCCGGCGCTCGGGCGAGGGGGCGGTCTGCGGCGCCTCGCCGGCCGGCCCCTCCTCCGCCGGCGTCGCGGCCGGGCGGCGCGGGAGCCGGAGCAGCAGCGGCCGGACGGCCTCGCCGACCGCGAGGGCGAGCAGCAGGTAGAGCAGCACCGCCAGCCAGAGGTACCCGGGCCAGGCGAGCCATCGCTCGACGGACAGCGGGAGCTGCCGCCCGCCGACCAGGGCCCCGACCGACAGCAGCGGCAGCACGACGGCGAGCACCGTCCCGGTCCGGCGCCACCGGCCGCCCGGCACGGAGACGTCGCGCACCAGGCGCCGCCAGAGGTACCAGTGCGCGAGAACCAGGACGGCGAGGACGGCGAGCAGGCCGAGCACCACGAGGACGATCATCACGCGGACAGTATGGACGGCCCGGCGGCGAGCTCCCGCGCCGGGCCCCCGGAGGCCCGAACAGCCTGACGCTGCCTCAGATTTGAGCTTTCCACGACACCTGTTCACCCACTCTGACCTGGCCTTTTATGTCCGCTGAGCGAACAGTTTCCGAGGCCTTGTTCCGATACTCGTAGGTAGAAGTTAGGTTGCACCGCAATGCGCGGGTCCGTCCCCCACCCTCCGGCGAACGAGCCGAGGGTCAGCCGCGCTGGAAAGGCACAGGGCACCCTCACATGAGTGCGGAAACCACCACCTCGGCCAAGAAGCCGTCGGTCGACGCCGGAACCCGGCATGACCACGGCCACGGCACATCCGGCCTCGGCGCCGACGGGCACCTGAAGCCCGGGCTCAAGAACCGCCACCTGTCGATGATCGCGATCGGCGGCGTGATCGGCGCCGGCCTCTTCGTCGGCTCCGGCGCGGGCATCGCGTCCACCGGTCCCGGCATCCTGCTCTCCTACACGCTCGCCGGCGTGCTGGTCGTGCTGGTGATGCGGATGCTCGGCGAGATGGCCGCGGCGGACCCGCAGAGCGGCTCGTTCTCCGCGTACGCGGACCGGGCGCTCGGCCGCTGGGCCGGGTTCACCATCGGCTGGCTGTACTGGTTCTTCTGGGTCGTGGTGCTGGCCGTCGAGGCCACTGCCGGAGCGAAGATCCTCAACAACTGGGTGCCCGGGGTACCGCAGTGGGGGTGGGCGCTGATCGTGATGGCGGTGCTGACCGCCACCAACCTCTTCTCGGTCGCCTCGTACGGCGAGTTCGAGTTCTGGTTCGCCGGGATCAAGGTGGTGGCGATCGCCGCCTTCCTGGTGATCGGTGTCCTGGCCGCGTTCGGGCTGCTGCCCGGCACCCACGCGGTCGGCACGGAGAACCTGACCGGCCACGGCGGCTTCCTGCCGCACGGTGTGGGAGCGGTCTTCACCGGCATGCTGACAGTCGTCTTCGCCTTCATGGGCAGCGAGATCGTCACCCTGGCCGCCGGCGAGTCGGAGGACCCGGAGAAGGCGGTCAGCAAGGCCACCAACAGCGTGATCTGGCGGATCGGCGTCTTCTACCTGGGCTCCATCCTGCTCGTGGTCACCCTGCTGCCGTGGGACTCCGACGCCGTCAAGGGCAGCCCGTACGTGGCCGTGCTGGAGCACGTCGGCATCCCGGGCGCCGGCCAGGTGATGGACGTGATCGTGCTGACGGCCGTGCTCTCCTGCCTCAACTCGGGCATGTACACCGCCTCGCGGATGGCGTTCTCGCTCGGCCAGCGCGGCGACGCGCCCAAGGCCTTCGCCACCGTGACCCGGCGCGGCGTGCCGCTGGTCGCCATCCTCTCCTCGGTGGTCTTCGGCTTCGTCGCCGTCTTCTTCAACTACACCTCCCCCGACACCGTCTTCTCCTTCCTGCTCAACTCCTCCGGCGCGGTCGCGCTCTTCGTCTGGCTGGTGATCTGCTTCTCCCAGCTGAAGATGCGCAAGATCATCGAGAACGAGATGCCGGAGCGCCTGACCGTGCGGATGTGGCTGTACCCCTACCTCACCTGGGCCGCCATCGGCATGATCGGGTTCGTGATGGCGTACATGTTCACCGACGCCGACGGGCGCAAGCAGATGTACCTGTCGCTGGTCGCCGCAGCCATCGTGCTGACGGCATCGGCCGTGGTGGGCCGCCGGCGGCGGGCCGCGGCGGTGGCACCGACTGCCTGATCCGGACCGCGCCGCCCGCGCACACCGGGCCCGGGAGTCGTTGTGACGGCTCCCGGGCCCGGTGCCGTCTCCCCTCGGACTCCGCTTCGGCACCGGACCATGACGAGGCGGATATGACCTGCCGGCGGCCGGCCCCTACCCTTTCCCCCTATGCGAGATCTTGTGGCGGGGACGAAGTACCTGGCCGAGGGCCAGAAGTGGGTGGGGCGGCATGGCCGCTGGTGGGCGTTCGGGATGATCCCCGCGCTGCTCACCCTGATCGGGTACGCGGTGGCGCTGGGGTTCCTCGGCGGCTGGTCGGAGGAGCTCGCCGCCTGGGCCACCCCCTTCGCCGACGACTGGGGCTCGCCCTGGCAGGGCCTGCTGCGCGGCGCGCTCGCGCTGATCGTCTTCGGCGGCGGGCTGCTGATCTCGCTGATCACCTTCACCGCCGTCACGCTCCTGGTCGGCCAGCCGTTCTACGAGTCGCTCTGCGAGAAGGTGGACGAGAGCGAGGGCGGCGCACCCACCCCGCCGGACGTGCCGCTCTGGCGCGAGCTGGCGGTCTCCGCGCGCGACAGCCTGTACGTGCTGGTGCGGGTGGCCGGGTTCGGCGTCCTGCTGTTCGCCTGCGGGTTCATCCCGGTGGTCGGGCAGACGCTGGTGCCGGTCGCCGGTTTCCTGGTCTCCGGCTTCTTCATGGCGGTCGAGCTGACCGCGGTCGCCCTCCAGCGGCGCGGGGTGCCGCAGCGCGAGCGGATCCGGCTGCTGCGCGCCCGTCTCGGACTGGCGCTCGGCTTCGGCGTGCCGCTGATCCTGGCCTTCCTGGTCCCGTTCGTCACCGTTCTGGCCATGCCGGGCGCCGTCGCCGGCGCCACGCTGCTGGCCCGGGACCTGGTGCCGGTCGAGGAGGCCGGGAGCGAGGCGGAAGGGGAGCAGGAAGAGGTGGACGGCCCCGCCGACGGGCCCGCCCCTGGCTTCCCCTCCTACCCGGCGTACACGGAGCAGCGGCCGGTGCCCGGCAACCCGTACGCGAACGCTCCGGTGGCGGCCGAGCACAACCCGTACCGGAGCCACTGATCCGGTGACCGGCCGGTCACCCTGCGCCCATCCGCGGGCATCCCGGGTGTGAAGCCGCCCACAGCGCCTCTCCCGCCTACTACCGTCGATAGTGGCCGGCCGCACGCGGAGGCGACCCGGAGGCCCGGGTGCGGACCGGTCGGACCGGCCCGCAGCCGGCCGGGAACCGGCGGGAGGCCGGAAGAACGCAGGCGGCGGGCCCGTTCGGGCCGACCGTTCGTCGACGGTACAAGCGATTCACCCCCTGTTTGAACAAAACGGACAAATCACTCAGAAGCGCCCGGCTCCGGCCGGGCGCTTTCGCCGTTCCCCCCGCGTCGGCCACTACTGCGCGTAGTATCCGGCGCCTTTGCCGCCCGCGCCGCGCTCTGCCAAGAATGGCCCGTCGCCAGGCAGCGCGAACGGCCCCACGGCCGCCGCGCACCCCGCCCGCCCCGCCTTCACCGCCGGGGTGCCATGGCCGTCCCGGACGGCATTGCGGGCCCCCGCTCACCCGAGCCCCGCCCCGCGTGCCGGATGCCACCGCGCCCCCGACACGGCCCCCGACGGAAAAGGATCGCCCGCTCCATGCAGCTCAGCCATGCCCGCCGCAACTCGCTGATCACCGGTATCACCACCCTCGTGGTGGCGAGCGCGGCCACCGCCGCCCTCGCCATTCCGCAGAGGGGCGGCAACGTCGCCGAGGCCGCCGCCCCGGTGGCCGGTGTCTCCGGGGTCTCCGTGGACGGGCAGCCGGCTGCCGAGCAGGCCCCGGCCCCCCAGGCCGACGCCGCCGCGGCCGCCCAAGCACAGGCCGCCGCCCAGGCGCAGGCCGAGGCGGACGCCGCCGCTGCCGCGCAGGCCCAGGCCCAGGCCGCCGCCCAGGCACAGGCCCAGGCACAGGCCCAGGCCGACGCGAAGGCCCAGGCGGACGCCAAGGCCAAGGTCGACGCCCAGGCCGCCGCCTCCCGCTCGCAGGAGCGCCCGGCCCTCAACGCCAAGCCGAGCTACTCCGGCAGCCCGCGCGACATCGCCGCGCAGATCGTCCCGGCCGGCCAGCTGCAGTGCTTCAGCAACATCGTCTCCCACGAGAGCAGCTGGAACCCGCTCGCCGTCAACGCCTCCTCCGGCGCGTACGGCCTGGTCCAGGCCCTTCCCGGCTCCAAGATGGCCTCCGCCGGCTCCGACTGGCGCACCAACCCGGCCACCCAGATCAAGTGGGGCCTGGACTACATGAACTCCCGCTACGGCAGCCCCTGCGGCGCCTGGTCGTTCTGGCAGTCGCACCACTGGTACTAGGCCGGCCCCAGGCCGACCCCGGCATGTGCCGAGGACCCCGCGCGGAGCTCCGCGCGGGGTCCTCGGCTTTCCCGCCCATAGCCGCCTTTCCCGCCTACCGTGCCACACACAAAGGCGCGGGCCGCACGGGCAGGGCATGGCGCAGGGCCGTCGCTCTGGAGGACAAGCCATTCCACCGGGGCTCCGCTCTTGCGTCCGGCAAACGCCCAGATCAACGTGCCCTTGCCAATGCAAGCAAGTCCATAACTTCACGGCCTCGGCCGAAAGGGAAGTGATCTCGACGTCCGTGGCGGGTGCGTGCCCGGTGCCGCACGGGGAGCCCGACGCGCGACACCGGGTGGTGCCTTCGACTCCGGAGCGTCAGGGGTTCAGCAGCTGATCAGTCCCTTGAAACGCCCGAACTCGAAGGAGAGCTTGCTGGTCACCTTCTGGCCGGGCTGGAGCACGTAACACGTCGGGTCGGTGCGGTCCGCGTAGACGACCTTCGCACGCTGCTCGGTGCTGCAGTTGTTGGTGACGTCCACCCAGACGACGCCCAGGAGCCACTCCTGGGCCTGGACGCAGCTCGGAACGGTCGAGGCCGTCGTCGACGCGGTGGTCGTCGCCGCGCTCGCCACGCCCTGGCCGGCGGCCACCAAGGCCATTCCGCCCACGGTCGCTGCCGTGGCGCTCATGAATCGGCGCATCATGTTCACATTTCCTCCGTCACGGAATTCGCGCGGCAACTCCTTTTGGTCGCCATCGCCGTGAGATTCATTGAACGTCGCGTGATCCGCGGCGGAGTCCTGATCCGACGACCTGTCATGTTCCTGCATGGATGCGTGACCATCGCGGTAAAGGGGTGGCAAAAACCGGTCACCGGCGTTTCCCGGCGGCGGCGCCGGTTTTTCGATGCTCTGCGAATTCTTGATAAAAAACCTTGCCCAGGGGGAGTTCATGGGCTGCTGCGTCCGCGACTGCGAGCGCCTGCCCGAACATCACGAGGCCATGGTCCGGTGGTCAACGATCATCCTCACGGCCCGGCGCCTCGCCCGACCGGCCCCCGGGGAACGCCGGGTGCGGTGCTGACGTGGACGCGCCCGGCACGACGGGTGAAGATATGGCGCACGCTCGTACGATTTGACGGGTATTGCTCAGAATTACGGGGCGTCAGGCCTTTGCCACCTCCCGCGTCCGCTCCTACGCTCCGGCCTCATGCCCTCACCTCTGATCAGCGTCGTACTCCCCGCCTACGACCAGCAGAAACAGCTCCCGGAGTGCCTGGACTCGCTGCTCGCCCAGTCCTTCCGCGACTTCGAGGTCATCGTGGTCGCGGACCGGTCCCCCGACTCCCCGGCCGGGCTCGTCGACACGTTCGCGGCCCGGCACCCGCAGATCACGGCGCTCCACCTGGACGCCTCCGTCGGCGTCGGCGTCAGCCGCAACGCGGGCGCGGCCCGGGCGCGCGGCGAGTACCTGCTCTTCCTCGACGCCGACCACCTGCTGCCCCGGGACGCCCTGCAGTCCCTGGCCGACCGGCTGGCACAGACCGGGCCGGTGGACGTGCTGCTGTTCGGACACACCCGGCGGCACGGCGGGCGGGACTGGCCGGGCGGCGCGGAGGCACTGCTGGCCGAGGCCGGGCCGGAGGTGTTCGGGCCGCTGGACCACCCCGAGCTGGTCGGCGCGCCCGCGCTGGCCTGGGACCGGCTGCTGCGCCGCGAGCACTGGCAGGGCCGGGAGCTCACCTTCCCGGACGGCCGGTACGAGGAGATCCCGCCGGTCCACGCGGCGATGCTGACCGCCCGGCGGATCGCCGTCCTGCCGCGCGCCTGCGCCCAGCTGCGCCGCCGCGAGACCGTCCACCCGACCGGCTCGCCCGGGAGCAGCCGGTTCGACATCTTCGAGCAGTACGAGCGGAGCTTCGCGCTGCTGGACGAACTGGTGGCGCAGCGACCCGAGCTGGACGCCGTCCGGGACGCGCTGTTCATCCGGATGGTCCGGCACTACCTCTTCGTCTTCGACCTCGCCGGGTGCGTGTCGCGCGCCGAGCGTCCGCAGTTCTTCCACCGCGCCGCCGAGCACCACCGCCGGTTCCTCCCGGCCGGGCACCGCCGGCCCGGAGGCCGCGAGGGCGTGAAGTTCTCCCTCCTGGCGGGCGGCGCCTACCCGGCGTTCGAGATGGCCAAGCTCTCCCACATCGCCAAGGGCACCCTCACCGGCTCGGCGCGGCGCAAGGCCTCCTGACGGCGGTCACACGTGGGCCGTGCCGCCGCCCTCGGCCATCGCGGCGGCGATCCGCCGGGCGGTCGCGGCCCACGCCTCGACGGACGGCGCCGGCAGGAGGTCCATCCAGAGCGGGAGGGTGGAGCCGCGCAGCTGCATCATGCCCTCGGGCCGGGCGATCAGCCACAGGTGCAGGTGCGCGGCGCCGTCACCCCACCTGTTGACGTGCACCCGGGCGATGCCGCCGAGCGAGAGCAGGGCCGCCTCGACCCGCTGGAGCATCGGGCCCAGCTCGGCGGCGCGCCCGGGCGGCAGGTCGAACAGGTCGTGGTGGGCGCGCGGCTGGAGCAGGACGACGGCGGGCAGTCCGGAGGGGGCCTCGGCGGTGCTCAGCCGCCAGTGCTCGTCCGTCCAGAGGAAGTCCGCGTCCGGGCGGGCGCACTGCTTGCAGCTCTCCGGCCCGTCCTCGCCCTGGCGGGGCGGTTCGGGCAGCTCGGGCGCGTCCAGCACCTTGGTCCGCAGCTCGCCCTCGTACGGGAAGATGTCCCAGGACGGGGCGCCGTCGACCGGGAAGGGCGGCCGCTCGCCGATCGGCAGGCCGGCGAGGTAGGGGCTGGTTCCGGCGGTGGCGCCGGCCTCGTTCTCGGAGATCATGACACCCGACCCTGCCAGATGACACCCCGTCGGAGGTACCCCGGGGTGGCCCGTACCGCGGGCGGGGGCCCGGCTGCGATGATCGGCGGCGGTACGCCAGCCCGCCCCACCCCGGGAGGTCCACCGTGAGCCGACCGTCCGCCACCCCCGGCGCCGACCTCGCCCGGGAGTTGGCCGCCACGCTGCGCGGCGAGGTCCGCTTCGGCGCCGCCGAGCGCACCGTCTACAGCCACGACGCCTCCAACTACCGCCACCTGCCGCTCGGCGTGGTCAAGCCGGCCGACCTGGACGACGTGCGCACCGCGCTCGCGCTCTGCCGCCAGTACGGGGTGCCGGTGGTGCCGCGCGGGGCCGGGACCAGCATCGGCGGGCAGGCGATCGGCCCGGGCGCCGTCGTCCTGGACTTCCGGCGTCACCTGGGCGCGGTGCTCGGGGTGGACCCGGCACGCCGCACCGCCCGGGTCGAGCCCGGCGCCGTCCTGGACGACCTCCAACGGGCCGCCCGTCCGCACGGGCTGCGGTTCGGGCCCGACCCGTCCACGCACAGCCGGTGCACGCTCGGCGGCATGATCGGCAACGACTCCTGCGGCGCGCACTCGGTGGCCTGGGGACGGACGGCCGACAATGTGGAGTCGCTGGACCTACTGCTCGCCGACGGCACCGAGCTGACCGTCGGCGGCCCGCTAGGGCCCGACGCGCGCGCCGCGCTGCTGGAGCTGCCCGGCGGGGCCGGCCGACTCCACCGCGAACTCCGGGAGTTCACCGACCGCAATCTCGCCCTGATCCGCCAGGGCATGCCGGACCTGCCCCGCCGTACCTCCGGCTACCCGCTGGACGCGCTGCTGCCCGAGCGGGGGTACGACCTCGCCCGGGCGCTCACCGGCACCGAGGGCACCTGCGCGCTGCTGCTCGGCGCGACCGTCCGGCTGGTCGAGGACCCGCCGGTCCGCGTCCTCGTGGTGGCCGGCTACCCCGACGAGACCGCCGCCGCCGACGCCGTCCCCGCGCTGCTGCCCCTGCGTCCGCTGACCGTCGAGGGGATGGCCGCCGACCTGATCGCCGCGCTGCTCGCCGCCGGGCCGCGCCCGCCGGCCCTGGACCGGCTGCCCGAGGGCGCCTGCTGGCTCTTCCTGGAGGCCGGCGGCGCCACCGCGGCCGAGGCGCTCGACGCCGCGCGCCGACTCGCCGACGCGGTACGGCGCGAGCGGTCCGCCACTGTCACCGTGGTCACCGACCGCGGGGAGCAGCGCCAGCTCTGGGGGGTGCGCGAGGCCGGCGCCGGGATCGTCACCCGGCTGCCCGGGGGCGGCGAGGCCTGGCCCGGCTGGGAGGACTCGGCCGTCCCGCCGGAGCGCCTCGGCGACTACCTGCGCGACCTGCGGGCCCTGCTGCGCCGGCACAGCCTGCGCGGAGTGCCGTACGGGCACTTCGGAGAGGGCTGCGTCCACCTGCGGATCGACTTCCCCCTCACCGAGCCCCAAGGGGTGCTGGTGTTCCGGGAGTTCATGGAGCAGGCCGCCGATCTCGCGGTCTCGTACGGGGGTTCGCTCTCCGGCGAGCACGGCGACGGGCAGGCCCGGGGCGAGCTGCTGCCGCGCATGTACCGGCCCGAAATCATCGCCCTGTTCGGCGAGTTCAAGCGCGTCTGGGATCCCGGGAACCTGCTCAACCCGGGCGCCCTGGTCGACCCTCGCCCGCTCGACTCCGACCTGCGCTTCGCCGGGCCGGTCCGCGAACTGCCGCTCGCCCTCCCGTACGAGCAGGACGACGGCAGCCTCGCCAAGGCGGTGCGCCGCTGCGTCGGCGTGGCCAAGTGCGTGGACCCCGATACCGGGGTGATGTGCCCGAGTTACATGGCCACCAGCGAGGAACGGCACTCCACCCGGGGCCGCGCCCGGCTGCTCGCCGAGATGCTGCGCGGCGGCGTGGGGGCCTCCGGGGGAGCGATCACGGACGGCTGGCGCTCGCCCGAGGTCCGGGAGGCGCTGGACCTCTGCCTCGGCTGCAAGGGCTGCGCGAGCGACTGCCCGGTCCACGTCGACATGGCCACCTACCGGACCGAGTTCCTGTACCAGCACTACCGCCACCGGCCACGGCCGCTCCCCCACTACTCGATGGGCTGGCTGCCGCTCTGGCTGCGGGCGGTCGCCCTCGCCCCCGGCGCCGCCAACCTGGCCGCCCGCTCCCCGGCGGCCGGACTGCTGAAGCGGCTCGGCGGGGTGGACCGGCGCCGGGTCGTCCCGGTCTTCCCACCCGAGACCTTCACCCGCTGGTACCGCCGCCACCGCGCCGCCCACCCGGCCCCGGCCGGCGCCCGGCCCGTCCTGCTCTGGCCGGACACCTTCTCCGACCACCTCCAGCCGAACGTGCTGCGCGCCGCCGTCGAGGTGCTGGAACACCTCGGCTTCGACGTCCGGCTGCCGGCCGGCCCGGTCTGCTGCGGCCTGACCTGGTATTCCACCGGCCAACTCGGCACCGCCCGGCGGGTGATGCGCCGCAGCCTGCGGGCGCTGGCCGCCACCGGACTGCCCGAGGACACCCCGGTGGTCGGCATGGACCCGAGCTGCACCGCCACCCTGCGCGAGGACGTGCCCCGCCTGCTCGGCCCCGACGGCAGCCCGATCGCCCGGCGGACCCGCACCTTCGCCGAGTTCGTCGACCAGTACGCGCCGGACGCCCCGCTCCCCCGGGCCCCCGTCGACGCGATCACCCAGACCCACTGCCACCAGCACGCCGTCCTCGGCACCGCCGCCGACCGCCGGGTCGAGGCCCGGATGGGCCTGCGGAACCGGGTACTGGACTCCGGCTGCTGCGGCCTGGCCGGCAACTTCGGCTTCGAGCGGGGCCACTTCGAGGTGTCGGAGGCGATCGCCGAGCGCGTCCTGCTCCCGGAGGTCCGGGCCGCCGCACCGTCCACCGTGATCCTCGCCGACGGCTTCAGCTGCCGCACCCAGATCTCCCAACTCGCCGAGGGGCGGCAGTCGCTGCACCTGGCGGAGCTGATGCAGCGGGCGCTGCACGAGGACGGTTGACGATCCGGAGCCCCACCCGCACGGTCTTCTCCCCCGGGGAATCACCGGAGTTGAATGGCCGTCACCGACTCGGCCAAGCGTCCACCGAGGTTCCGGGGGTTACGGGGAATGCTGGTGGAGGCTCGGGCGGCAGATGTCCGACGACGAGCGTCCGTTCACCCTGGCGTGCGCCAACGACCTCGCTGTCCATCGTCGCCGGGCCGGGGACTCCCGCGCGGCCGCCCGGGACGGCCGCGCAACGGTGGACGCCCTCATCCGGGCGGTCGGGCCGGCCGTAGGCTCGCCCCGTGACGGATGAGATACAGCGGCTCGTCGAAGGGCTGGCCGGCCGGGAGTTCGTGGGGGACGTGTGCATGCTCCTCGACGAGCACCTGGAGCGCGGTGACACGGCGTACCTGGCTGCCTTCGGCACGGCACTGCACGCACGCTACGGCTCGGGTGAGTCGGGTGCCGAGCACCAATACCTGTTCGACCGGATCCTGTGGGACGTGACCACCACACCAGGGCGGGAGAACGTCGGGCACGCGATGCGGCTGGGGCTCGCCACCGGGACACGGACCGGCGGGCCGGTCCGCCGCGCGGCCGCCGTTCTGGCCGCCCACCAGTCCGTGGCGGACCTCGCAGCACTGTTCGCACCGGGCCGGCCGTACGACGACACCCCTGACGAGTTGCGCGCCTGCCTGGTCCACGAACTGGTGCTCCGGGACGCACCGGTCGCGCAGTCGCCGGAAGCGGTGCGGTGGGCGGCGAACTCGCCGCTCTGGAACGACCACCCGCTGGCCTGGCTGCCCTGGTCGCTCTCCCCGGTGGAGCGCAGGCCCGCTCTGCCGAGGTACTCCCGCGGCGGGGTGGCGTACGGCTCGGGTTACGGGCTGCCGCAGGGCGCCAGGCCGCCGGGCGGGGATCCCGACGGCGTGCCGTCCGTGCGACGGATCGCCGAGGAGCACACGATCACCGCGGCCGTGGAACCCTGGGCGCGGCGGCACAACGGGCGGGTCGAGTCGGGGATCTACCTCACCGACGCTCCCATCGGCCCCGGCGCCGTGCACGCCGTCCTGGCCTCGCTCCCCATGGCCTGCCTGGCGGACCTGGCCGACCCCGGCCATCTCACGGTCCGCACGGGATCGCCGGCGGAGGCCTGGCGCCTGCTCTTCGCCGCGGCATCCACCGGCGCAGGCCCGGAGAGCGACTGGTGCTACGGCGCGTACGGCCGCCTGGCCGCGTGGCAGTCACTGGCAGCCCTGTCGGGCGCGGCCCACGGCGCCTCGCCCGCCGAGGTGGAGCAGCGGGCACAGGAGTGCGCCTGGTACGGCTTCCAGGCGTCCACGCGCTGGTTCAACCAGGATTCCAAGGACTTCGCGCTCCTGGCCCTCTCGCCCGGAGGCCACCGGCTGGCCGTGCTGGCAGCCACCGACTACGAGGGCGGGTAGCCCCGAAGCGGCCGGTCCCGGGCACCGGCGCACCGGGAGGTGCCCGCCCGCGCCACGGCGGCGGGGCTGCGGCTCGCGGCCTCCGCGAGCCGGTACGCGCCCCTACCGCTTGACCGCCACGCCCCCGTACATCGCGATGTCCCGGTCGCGCACCGGGGCGGCGTCCGCGTCGGGCCGCCAGTGGTGGACCAGCGTCACGCCCGGGTCGAGCAGCTCGTAGCCGTCGAAGAAGGCGAGCGTCTCCTCCCTGTCGCGGATCTGCAGCGGGATGCCCCGCGCGTTGTACTCACGGCCGACGCCTCCGACCCCCACCGGGTCGGTGTCACCGGTGAAGACGGTCAGGGCGAGGAAGCTGCCCGGGGCCAGCTCGTCCATGAACCGGCGCACGATGCCCTGCGGGTCGTCCTCGTCGAGGACGAAGTGGACGATCGCGATCAGCGAGAGCACCACCGGCTGCGACAGGTCCAGCACCTCGCGCAGCTCCGGTGCGCCGAGGATGGCGTCGGGGTCGCGCAGGTCGGCGTCGACGTAGCAGGTCCGGCCCTCCTCGGTGCTCGACATCAGGGCCCGGGCGTGGGTCAGCACGATCGGGTCGTTGTCGACGTAGGCGACCCGGGTCTCCGGTGCGATGCCCTGCGCGACCTCGTGCACATTGGGGGAGGTCGGGATGCCCGTCCCGATGTCCAGGAACTGGCGGACCCCGTGCTCCTCCACCAGGTTGCGGACCACCCGTTGCATGAAGGTCCGGGTGGTGCGCATCGAGACCGGCAGTGCGGGCCAGGCGTTCACCGAGGCGTGGGCAGCCGTCCGGTCCGGCTCGAAGTTGGTCTTGCCGCCGATGAGGTAGTCGTAGACCCGGGCCGAGTGCGGCACGTCCATCCGCAGATCCACCGCCGGCCAGCGTTCCTCGCGCGGATTCCGTGACACCCAGCCCATGTTCGACATCGCTCGCCCCTCCCGATGACCCGCCGCCCCGGCACCGGCCGCCCCGGTGGCAGGCCGTGGTGCGCCGTCGTGCGCCGTGGTGCGCCACTGTGCGCCTTCGTGCGCATGGTAACGGTGACTCCCGCACAGGGGCTGTCAGTTCCGGGATCGGGGCATCGCTGCACGGCCGCGCCCCTGCGACGCCCGCACCGGGGGCGCGCCCACACCGGGCGAACCACTGACACCGCCCCCGCCGGCCCGCCACAATGACGGCATGACGCTGACCACCGCCGAGGCGGACACGATCCTCGCCGACAACTTCGCCCCCTGGGTGCAGGCGCTCGGCCTCTCGGTGACCGAGACCGGCCCGCGGCACGCCGTGCTGCGGCTGCCGTGGTCCGACCGACTGGCGCGCGAGGGCGGCGGGTTGTCCGGCCAGGCGCTGATGGCCGCCGCCGACACCGCGAGCGTCGTCGCGGTCTCCGCGGCGCTGGGCGGCTTCGGGCCGATGACCACCGTCCAGCAGTCGACCAGCTTCCAGCGGGCCGTCACCGGGCGGGCCGTCCTGGTGCACGCGCGTGTCACCAAGCTGGGGCGGCGGATCGCCTTCCTCGACATCACGCTGACCGCCGAGGGTGAGGACGAGCCCGCCGCCCACGCCACCACGGTGTACGCGCTGGCCGGTTGAGCCCTCCCGCCGGGCACGCGCCCCGCGGTTGCCGGCCCGCCGCCACCGGCCCGGCACCGCTACGCGCCCTGTGGCTGCTGCACCTCCGTCGACCTCGGGTTCTCCTCCGCGCAGACCGCCGAGACGAACTCCGCCAGCCGCGCCTGCGGCAGCCCCCGGGCGATGTCGGCCTCGCTGATCATCCCGACGAGCTCGTGCTCCGGGTGGTTGATCACCGGCAGCCGGCGCACCCGGTACTGCTCCATCACCCGCAGCACCTGCTCGGCGTCCTCGTCCGCCTCCACCGTCATCGGCCGTCCCTGGGCCAGTTCGCCCGCGGTGACCTCCGCCGGGTCGCGGCCCTCGGCGACGCACTTCAGCACGATGTCCCGGTCGGTGACGATGCCCAGCAGCTTCTGCCGCTCGCCGCAGATGGGCAGCGCCCCGACGTCGCGTTCCTTCATGATCCGCGCTGCGGTGGCGAGCGTCTCGTGCTCACGGATGCACTCCGCGCCCGGGTGCATGATGTCGCTGGCTCTGGTCATGATCGGCCTCCTGACGTGCCTGTCACTGCCGCTGCCGCTCACTCCATCGTGGTCCGGCCCCGCGGGTGCCGCCACCGGGCCCGCCGTGGCCCGCCAAGGCGGGCCCGACGGTTCGCACCGGACACCGACCCGTCGGGCGGGACCTAGACCGACGCCTCCGGGCGTCCCCCGTTCTGCGGAGGGTCGGCCGGCGGCTCCAGCGGCGAGTGCTCCAGCAGCTCCTCCAGCGGCGGCAGTTCGAGCTGCTCCACCGGCGGAAGCCGCGGCCCGTCCGCGACCGGACCGGCCGCCGCCTCCTCCTCCCCGCCCCCGTCCCCCTTCGCGGCCGACTGCCGCTGCACCTCGGCGGCGCTGTCCAGGAACCGCAGCAGCTCGACCGGGAACGGCAGCACCAGCGTCGAGTTCTTCTCCGCCGCCACCTCCACCACGGTCTGCAGCAGCCGCAGTTGGAGCGCCGCCGGGGTCGCGCTCATCACCGCCGCCGCCTCCGACAGGCGCGCCGACGCCTGGTACTCGCCGTCCGCCGTGATGATCCGCGCGCGGCGCTCCCGCTCGGCCTCCGCCTGCCGGGACATCGAGCGCTTCATCGACTCCGGCAGGGCGACGTCCTTGATCTCCACCCGGTCGATCTCGATGCCCCAGCCGAGCGCGGGGCTGTCGATCATCAACTCCAGGCCCTGGTTGATCGGCTCGCGGTTGGCCAGCAGGTCGTCCAGCTCGCTCTTGCCGATGATCGACCGCAGCGAGGTCTGCGCGACCTGCGAGATCGCGAAGTTGTAGTCCTGCACGTTGACGGTCGCCCTCACCGGGTCCTCCACCCGGAAGTAGACGACCGCGTCCACCCGCACGGTCACGTTGTCGCGGGTGATGCCCTCCTGCGCGGGGATCGGCATCGTCACGATCTGCACGTTCACCTTGCGCAGCCGGTCGGCCAGGGGCATCAGCATCACCAGCCCCGGATCCCGCACCTGGTCGCGCACCTTGCCGAAGCGGAACACCACGCCGCGCTGGAACTGCTGGACCACCCGGAGGCTCAGCCCGGCCACCACGGCCGCCAGCAGGATCACAGCGACAATGACTCCCACGACCACATCGACGCCCATCACGGCCTCCTCGCGCGCACCGGCGAGTCCCGGCGTCGCCGGCCCGGCCCAGCCGGTGGCCGCCGGAGCAGCTGATTCCACGCTACGCCTGCGCGGGCCCCGCCGGAACGCGCGGACTCCGCAGCCGTGGCGGCCCTAGCCCTAGGATCGGGCCCATGCCCCAGCCCGCCGACGAAGGCCCGGCCGCCGATCCCGACGACCCGCGCCACCCCGCCGCGGCCGCCGCCCGGGCCGACGGGCTGGCCGCGCTCGACCGGGTGGTCACCGGCTGCCGCGCCTGCCCGCGCCTGGTCCGGTGGCGCGAGGAGACCGCCCGCACCAAGCGCCGCGCCTACCTCGACTGGGACTACTGGGCCCGCCCGATCCCCGGCTTCGGCCCGCCCGACGCCCCGCTCGTCCTGGTCGGCCTCGCCCCCGCCGCCCACGGCGCCAACCGCACCGGCCGGATCTTCACCGGCGACCCCTCCGGCGACCTCCTCTACGCCGCCCTGCACCGGCTCGGCCTGGCCAACCGCCCCGAGTCCGTCCGGTACGGCGACGGGCTGCGCCTGCACGGCGTCCGGATCACCGACCCGGTCCGCTGCGCGCCGCCGGACAACAAGCCGACCACCGGCGAACGCGACACCTGCCGCCCGTGGATCGTCCGCGAGCTGGAGCTGCTGCGGCCCACCGTCCGGACGGTGGTCGGGCTCGGCGGCTTCGCCTGGCAGGCGCTGCTGCCCGCGGTCGAGGCCGCCGGCTGGCAGCTCCCCCGCCCGCGGCCCGCCTTCGGCCACGGCGCCCACGTCACCCTGCCGGCCCGCGACGGCGGCCCGCCGCTGGAGCTGTACGGGTGCTACCACGTCAGCCCGCGCAACACGAACACCGGCCGGCTGACCACCCCGATGCTGCGCGACCTGCTCCGCACCGCCGCCCGCTCGGCGGGGCTCGCCCCGCGCGAGGAGGAGTGACGGGCTCAGCCGAACCGCGCCGGCGTCCGCTTCTCCGCGCGGGCCCAGACCACCGGAAGCTCCCGCCGCGCCGCCTCGGCGGCCGCCAGCTCCTGCGCGTACAACACGCCGTACCCGAACGTCTCGCCGGAATCCTCCGCCTGCTCCCGCAGGGCCGCCGCCGCGACCACCGCGTCCTGGTGCTCGCCGAGCACGTCCTGCACCGCCTTCATCCGCTCGACGTACCCCTCCGCCGCCCGGCCGCCCACCGGCATCGCCGTCTCCCCCGCGTACCGGGCCCGCTTCGCCGCCTTCCGGGCGTCGTGGAGCGCCTCGTCCCGGACCTGCGCGGTGCCGTCGTGCTCGGCGGCCAGCGCCCGCCGCACCCGCTCCGCCGTCCGCCGCTGCTCCCGCGCGGCGACCCTGGCCAGCTCCCGCCCGGCGGCCCGCTCCGCCCGCCCGCGCAGCGGCGGTTCGGCCAGCAGCGCGGCCAGGCCGTCCGCCAGGGCGCGCCGCCGCGGACTGTCCAGCGCCGCCACCACCTCGGGCCGGACCCGCCGGTACTCGGCCCGCCCCCACCGCTCCACCTCGGCCGCCACCCGCTCCGGGCCGCACGCCGCCGGCAGCTCCCGTGCCCGCGCCACCAGCCGCTCCCGCAGGACCTCCCGGTCCCGGGCCCGCCCGAGCGCCGCTCCCAGCCAGCGCAGCTCGGCCACCAGCACGTCGGTCGCCCCGGCGGCGAACAGCCTCCGGTACGTCCGCAGCGCGCTGCGCAGCCGCCGGCAGGCCACCCGCATCCGGTGCACCGCGTCCGGCTCGTCCGCCCGCACGGCATCGTCCAGTCCGCCCAGCACGGCGGCCTGCGCCCCGATCCGGTCGAGCAGTACCGCACCGACCGTGGGACCGTCTGCGCCCACGCGCACTCACCCCCTCGTCGGGGCCTCCGGGACGCCTTCCAGGCTAGGTCCTCCGCCGGGCCCCGGCAGCTCCCCGAACCCGTCCCGCCGGTGAACCCCGCGCCCCCGGCCCGCGAACGGACGGCCGCCGCGGGGCAATGCCCGCGGCCGCTGCCCGCCGGCCCCCGACGCACCCTCGTGCGGGATGTAAGCGCCGTGGCATACTCCGGGGCGTGACGACTTCCACCCCGGCGACGAGGGCCCTGCGGGCCGCGGTGTTCACCGCGCTCGCCGTGCCGCTGTCCGCGCTGGGCCAGGTCGTCATCACCGGTCGCCCGCTGCCGCTGACCCTGGTGGCCGCCGCGACCGTCGTCGTCTTCCTGGTGGCGGGCGTGCTGGCCGGCGGGGAGCGGCGGCTGCTGCACATCTCGGCCGTGCTGGTCCCGGTCGAGCTGCTGCTCAACACGACCTTCAACCTGGGACAGGCCGGCTGTGGGCCGGTGCTCGGGGCGGACCACGTCCCCGCGCGCGGCGTGAACCTGCTGGTGTGCGGCGGCGGCTCGGTGGACGGGTCGCTGTTCTCCGGGCAGTTCGGGCATGCCGGGCCGGTCGCGCCGGCGGTGACCCAGCTGCTGGTCCTGCTGGTCCACCTGCTGGTGGCGCTGGCCGCGGCCGCGTGGCTGCGGCTGGGCGACGCCGCCCTGTCCGGTCTGGCCCGGGCGCTGCGGGCACTGCGCCAGTCGGTGGCGGCCCCGCTGCGGGCGCTGCTCCTGCTGCTGGCGCCGGTGCCGGTCCGCCCGGTGCTGCGGGTACCGCTGCCCGCCTCGGACCGCCCGCGGCCGCGCCGCGAGGCCGTGGTGCTCAGCCCGGCGCCCCGGCGCGGTCCGCCGCTTCTCGCGCCTGCCTGCTGACGCCCCGCGTCCGTCACCCCGCTGCCCGGCAGCGGCCGACGCCGCCCGCGCAGGCAGTGCGCACAACTCCCGCGTTCACCGACCGAGCCCCCTCGTCCCCGCGCACGTGCCGGCGCCCAGCGCCGCCGCCGCGACGAGGCGGGCACCCCGCGCGCCCGCGCGCCGCGTACAGGAGTTGACCCACCATGGCCCAGCCCACCGACAAGCCCACCCGTAAGCAGTCCGAGAAGATCAGCGCCCGCCAGCGGATCCAGGAGGCGCAGCGCCTGGAGCAGCTGGCCGCCAAGCGCCGGCAGCGGATCGTGGTCGCCGTCTCGATCGTCGCCGTGCTCGCCCTGGCGGGCGGGACGGTGCTGGCGATCACCGCGGCGGGCGGCGACAAGTCGTCCGCCTCCGACACCGCGGCGGCGGCCGAGCCGACCGCGCTGGTCGTCCCGGCCAACGCCGGCGGCCCGGACGGCACGGTGATCACCTACGGCAAGGCGGACGCCGCGCACACCCTGCAGGTCTTCGAGGACTTCCGCTGCCCGGTCTGCAAGAACTTCGAGGCGACCAACGGCGACACCGTCAGGAAGCTGGCGGACGACGGCACGGTCAAGGTGGAGTACCACCTGGCCGCGTTCCTGGACAAGAACCTCGGCGGCAAGGGCTCGCGCACCGCGCTGGCCGCCGTCGGGGCCGCGCTGAACGAGGGCGTGGACAAGTTCAAGCAGTTCCACGACGTGCTGTACGCCAACCAGCCGGACGAGCGCGAGGACGGCTTCGGCAACGTCAACCACCTGCTGGACCTGGCCGACAAGGTGCCGGGCCTGAAGACGGACGCCTTCGTCAAGGCGGTCACCGACCGCACCTACGCGCCGTGGGCGGCGAAGGTGGCGGACGCGTTCAACGACAGCGGGGTGACGGGCACGCCGACGGTGAAGATGGACGGCAAGCCGATCACCCTGTTCAGCGGGAACCGCGCGGTGACGCCGGAGCAGTTCACCACGCAGGTGAAGCAGGCCGCGGGCTTGCAGTGAGCACCACCGGCCCGGCCGACACCCCGGCCGGGCCGGCCCTTCTCACCCACCGGAGTGCTCTGCCATGACCGCCCCGACCGCCGTGAACCCCGTGAACCCCTCCCGCCCCGCCGTCACCGAAGCCGCCCCGCCGGGCGGCTCCGCGGTCGGCGCGGGCCGGGTGTACTCCCTGTTCGTCCTCCTCGGTGCGCTGATCGGGCTGGCCGCCTCGGCCGTCCTGACCTTCGACAAGCTCCGCATCCTGGAAGACCCGTCGTACATCCCCAGTTGCAATCTCAATCCGGTGATCAGCTGCGGTTCGGTGATGCGCACCGAGCAGGCCGGGGTCTTCGGTTTCCCGAACCCGCTGATCGGCCTTGCGGCGTTCGGCGCGCTGGCGGCGGTCGGCGCCGGGCTGCTGGCCGGCGCCGCGTACCGGCGCTGGTTCTGGCTGGGCGTGCAGGCGGGCACCGTGCTCGGCGTCGTCTTCGTGCACTGGCTCATCGACCAGACGCTGTACGAGATCGGCGCGCTCTGCCCGTACTGCGTGGTGGTCTGGGTGACGGTGGTGGCGCTGTTCTGGTACACGACGCTGCACAACCTGCGGACCGGCGTGATCCCGGTCGGGCCGCGGCTCCAGGTGGTCGTGCGCGAGGCCGCCCGCTACCACTGGGCGGTGCCGGTGCTGTGGACGGCGGTGATCGCGCTGCTGATCCTCAACCGGTTCTGGTATTACTGGTCCACCCTGATCTGACCGTTGGTCACCCCGTCGCCGGGCACCGTCGTGTCCGGCGGCGGGCTGCTCAGCCGAAGACGGCACGGCGGAAGGCGTTGCGCAGGTCGGTGAGCGGCTGGAACTCGCGGTCGTAGTGGACCTTGTTGGTGAGCAGCAGCGCCCAGCGGCCGAGCCGGCGGGAGACCCAGATCCCGGTGCCGGTGAATCCGTAGTGGACGAAGGTGCCCTCGGCCGGGTCGGTGCCGGCGGCGCAGAGCCAGGAGAGGCCGCGGGCGGGGGCCAGCCCGCCGGTCTGTTCGCGCAGCGATTCGGCGATCCAGGCGCCGCCCCAGGGCAGTGCGCCCGGCGGGTCGAGCAGCGCGGTGAGGAACCGTTCGAGGTCACGGGCGGTGGAGAAGACGCCGGCGTTGCCGGAGACACCGCCGAGCAGCCGGGCCGACGGGTCGTGGACGACGCCGCGCAGCACGGCGCCGGCCACCTCCTCGTGCTCGGTGGGCGCGGTGCGGGCGGTCTCGGCGGGGCCGAGCGGGCCGTACCGGGTGTCGGTCATGCCGAGCGGCCGCCAGACCTGCCGCTCGGCGAGGGCGTCGAGCGGGGTGCCGGCCAGTGACTCGACGAGGTGGCCGAGGAGGACGGCGGCCCGGTCGGTGTACTCGACGGCGGTGCCGGGCGGGCGGTGCAGCGGGGCGGAGAGCACCCCGGCCAGGATCGTCGCCCGGTCGCGCCCGTAGAGCTCGGCGAACCGGGTGCGCAGCGGCATCCCCGCGGTGTGGGTGAGCAGTTGGCGGGCCGTCACGACACCGGTCGGGCGGCCGGCGGCGGCCGGCCAGTAGTCGCCGAGGGGCCGGTCGAGCGGGAGCCGGCCGGCCTGCCGGAGGGCCCCGGCGCAGGGCCAGAGTGCGACGATCTTGGTGATGCTGGCCAGGTCGAAGAGGGTGTCGGGCCCCATCGCCAGGCGCCCGTACGGGCCTTGGCCGAGGGCGCCGGTGCTGCCGCCGCCACGCCGGCCGGCGGCGTCGCCGACGGCCCAGACCGCGCCGGAGCCGACCGCGCGCAGCCCGTCCGCGACCAGCCGCTCCAACTCCCCGCCGGGGGCGGCCAGAACGGGGAGCGGGGCCGGGGCCGGCAGCGGGACGGGAGGTGTGCTCGCCCGCTTCGGCTCGTCCATGCCCTGCTCCCGCCCCCGCGGCCGCCCGCCGGCCGGCCGGTCCGCCGGGAGCCTACCCAGCGGGCGCCCGGTCAGACGGCGGGCGCGCCGCCGAACTCCTTGCCGAGGCAGATGCTCTGCGGGTGGTCACGGTAGATACCGAACTTCCGGATCGGCTCGTACCCCTCGGAGGTGTAGAGCGCGACCGCCTCGGGCTGCTCGGTGCCCGTCTCCAGGACGATCCTGGTCCGCCCGGCCTCGGCGGCGGTCCGCTCCAGGCGGCCCAGCACCGCCCGGGCCAGGCCCCGGCCGCGCGCGGCCGGCACGACGAACATCCGCTTCAGTTCGGCGTCGCCGTCCCGCACGCCGTGCGGGTCGGCCGTCTTGGCCCGCCAGCCGCCGCAGGCGACCGGCTCGCCGGCGAGGTAGGCGACCAGGAAGAGCCCGGCCGGCGGCTCGAAGTCGTCCGGGTGCAGCATGGTGAGGTCTCCGTCGCCGTAGCGGCGGACGTACTCCTCCTGCACCTCGGCCGAGAGGCGCTGGGCGTCCGGGTGGCCGTAGCCGGTGACGCGGATCTCGATGCTGTCGCCCTTGCTGTCCTGCAGGACGGCCGTCTCCGTGATGCTCTCCATGGTTGAAAAGCCTACGACCTGCGGTCAGCGGCCCTCGAACCGGGCGACCAGCTCGTCCTTGCCGAACATCCGGGCGGTGTCGACGGCGGACGGGGTGCCGGCCCCGGGGTCGGCGCCGCCGTCCAGCAGCACGGCGAGCACGTCCTCGGCGCCCTTGAAGACGGCGCCGGCCAGCGGGGTCTGGCCGCGGTCGTTGGCCCGGTTCGGGTCGGCGCCGCGCTCCAGCAGGGCGGCCACGCTGCCCGCGTGCCCGTGGTAGGCGGCGAGCATCAGCAGGGTGTCGCCGCGGTCGTTGGTGAGGTCGGCGGGCGCGCCGGCGTCGACGTACGCGGCGAGGGTGGCGGAGTCCCCGGCCCGGGCGGCGTCGAAGAGCTTCCCGGCGAGCGCGATCACCTCGGCGTCGGGGGCGTCGGCGGGCTGCTGGCTGGCGGCGTCGGTCATGGCGGGCCTCTCTGGCTGTGTGGGCGGGGCGCCCCGCCCACAGGGCGTCCTGCGGCCGGGCGTCCTGCGGGTCTGATCCTGCGGGGGTGGTCGTGCAGGTCGCAGGTCTGGTCCTGCGGGGGTGGTCGCGCCTGTCGCACCGTAACGGCCGGACGGGGCGTGATCCAGCCGGTGTCCGGATTCCGGATCACCGGCCGGTGCGGCATTCCCGGCACGACACACGGGCGGGAAGGTTGCGCAGCCGTTCGGGCGAACTTCCCGCCACCCCCGGACGCTTCCCGCCCGCACACCGGGAATGCCTCGCCGCGCCGGGAGGGAGCGGCGGACGGCCCCACCGAGGGCGGTTCGCATACCTCCGCCCGGCGCCCCGCCCGGTATTGCCCGGGAGAACCACCCATTTGCGCCGTTCCATCATCTATTACTTTTTGTCACGATTAGGGCACATTCCGTGACACTGTCCCTGTCCCCCTCCCCGAGGAGCAGACCGTGATCCTCTCGATTTCCGGCATCGTCCTGTTCGGCACCATCGCCTTTCTCTTCTTCCGCAGGGACGGACTAAAGCCCTCCCACGCGATCGTCTGCGCCCTCCTCGGCTTCTACATCGCCGGATCCTCGATCGCCCCCAGCATCACCGCGGGCGGCGCGAGCCTGGCGAGCCTGCTCGGCGGCCTCAAGTTCTAGGGCTCGTCCGACGATTCG
This sequence comes from Kitasatospora sp. NPDC022785, assembly GCF_055561295.1. Taxonomy (NCBI): domain Bacteria; kingdom Bacillati; phylum Actinomycetota; class Actinomycetes; order Kitasatosporales; family Streptomycetaceae; genus Kitasatospora; species Kitasatospora sp. NPDC022785. The sequence continues at coordinate 50,140 of NZ_JBVHHB010000002.1, forward strand.
CGCCGCCTCAGCGCGGCGGGAATCGTCGGACGCCCCCCAGCCACCGGCACGCCGTCCGACGGCCGGCCCCGGGCCCGGGTGCGGATCCCACCGCCCCGGGCCCCGGCGTACCGCCCGCCGGACCGAACCTCCTCAACCCGACCGTCCCACTCGCCCGGGGAGCCAAGGAATGCCGCTCAACCGCCACCTCAGCAAGGGCCGCGACATGGCCCGCACAGCCGGCGACCACGCCTCCGACATGTTCGCGCCGCTCACCGTCATCGGGCGCGGCCTGCGCCACCACGTCGGCTGGGCCAAGGGCCGCTGGCTGGCCACCCCGAAGGAGCGGCGCGGGCCGACGGTCTTCCTGGTCGCCGCGATGCTGCTCGGCATCTACCTGCTGCCGCACGGACTGCTCTTCGCCCTGGTGGCCCTGATGGCCAGCGCCGCCTGGGTGGGCCGGGCCCCCAAGGCACCGTCCGCCCCGCCCGAGCCGGACGTCGCCGACACCAAGCTCTCCGCCCTCTACGCGGCGCTCACCCCGTACCTGGCCGCACCGGAGGACCTCAACCCGCTCTACCACCACGAGCGCGGCTACAAGGACGCCTTCCGCGCCTGGGAGTTCGACGGCGAGGGCCGGCTCTCCCGGCTGGAGCTGGATTATCCGGCGTACTTCACCGACACCGAGCCGGCCGCCCGGGCCCGGATCGAGCAGGTCGTCCAGGGCAAGGCGGGCCGGGCCCGGGAGTACCGCTTCGACTGGGACGAGGAGTCCAACAAGCTGCGGATCGCCGCGCTGCCCCCGCTGTCCACCGACATCGCGGCCCAGCGCTTCGTCGCCGCGCCCGGCGAGATCGTGCTCGGCTTCACCGACGAGGACGGCAGCGCCCGCACCATCCCGGTCGGCCAGGGCGGGGCGATCACCCAGCAGCCGCCCGTGGTCTGGCGCACCGGCCCGCGCTCCGCGGAGCCGCACCTGCTGGCGCTCGGCGTGGCCGGCTACGGGACGTCCAGCCTGATTCGCTCGATCGCACTCCAGGCGCTCCCCTTCGGCGACCTCGTGGTGATCGACGGCGCCGGCACCGGCGAGCACGCCTGCCTGGTCAACCGGCCCGGCGTGCACACGGTGGAGACCAGCCTGCACGGCGCGCTGGCCGCGCTGGAGTGGGCCACCCAGGAGACCGAGCGCCGGCTGGCCGCGCTGAACGCCTCCCGGCACGCCGGGTCGGCGCCGCCGGAGGACGTCACCCGGCCGCTCTGGCTGCTGCTCGACCACCCGACCGAGCTGAGCGAGCTGGCCCACGCCGAGGGCCGCCCGGACCCGCAGGACCTGCTGGAGCTGCCGCTGCGGCACGGCCGGGCCGCCCGGGTCACGGTGGTGATCGCCGACGACGTGGAGGCGCGCCACCGGATCACCCCGACCGTCCGGGCCACCACCCGGGCCCGGGTGCTGCTCGGCCCGGCCGGCCCCGAGGAGGGCTTCGCCGCGCTCGGCGCGCCGCTGGACATCGTTCCCGCCGCGCACGCCCCCGCGGGGCGCGGCTACGCCCGGATCGGCAACAGCGCGCCCGTCCGGCTCCAGGTGCCGGCCACCGTCGACCCCCTGGACGAGGAGGCGCCCGCCCAACTGCGCGAGGCGGTGATCGCCCTGCTGCCGCACCGGGACACCCGGACGGAGGCGGCCGCCCCGGTGGACGTACCGCCCCGCCCCGCCGGTCCGCCCCCGATGCCGCCGGCTGACGCCGGGGCCCGGCCGGGCGTCGATCTGGGCAAGGAGCACACCCCCCTCCGCTTCCGTCCGCTCGCCTGATCGGGCGGCCGTACGCGGGGGCGGCGCCCCGCCCGGCGGGTCGTCCCGGTACGCTCGTCCCGGAAAGGCCGACCGATCACCAGATGTGAAATAGGTGACACCTGGGGTGATATCACCGGCCAGATGTGACAAATCGGGCGCCGGTGGGTACAAACAGGGGCGGCACGACAGACGACGCATGTCCCGGGACGGGAATCTTCGTCGGAAGCCGAGCGTTGACCGAACGACGAAGAACAGCGACCACTAGTCCTGTGGGCCATAAGCCCGGGAGGCACGATTCATGAGCGAGCGAGCTCTCCGCGGCACGCGACTCGGGGCCACTAGCTACGAGACCGACCGTGGTATCGATCTGGCTCCCCGCCAGACCGTCGAGTACGCATGTCAGAACGGACACCGATTCGAGGTTCCTTTCTCGGTCGAGGCGGAGATCCCGTCCGCCTGGGAATGCCGCTTCTGCGGCCAGGAAGCCGTACTTCTCGACGGTGACGAGCCGGAGGAGAAGAAGACCAAGCCCACGCGCACCCATTGGGACATGCTGATGGAGCGCCGGACGCGCGAGGAGCTGGAGGAGGTGCTGGCCGAGCGGCTGGCCGTGCTCCGCTCCGGAGGGATGAACCTCGCGGTACACCCGCGGGACACCCGTAAGAGCGCCTGACCCGGCCCCCGCCACCCGGCGGGAGCACGCGAAAAGGGACCCTGGCTTCCAGGGTCCCTTTCGCGTTGTCCGGCTTTCGCGTTGTCCGGGTCCCGGGTGCCGTACGGGTCCGTCGCGGGTCCGCTCTCGTGGGCCGGCCGCCGGTCGACGGACGGCCCACGAGCCGACGGCCGGCCCCGGGGGGTCAGCCCTTGATCGGCGGGCGGTAGGTGGTGTCGGGGCCCTGCGGACCGGCGTCGGGCTCGACCACCTCGCCCTGGATCACCTTGCCGTCCGGGCGGTGGATCCGCAGCTGCTCCTGCAGCCGCATCGCGTCCGCGAGCGGGTCCGCGCCCACCGCGGAGGTGCCGCGCAGCGCCTTGTCGGCGAAGCGGCGCCCGGCGGCCCGCCAGAGGGCCCGGGTGGGCGGGAACAGCAGCGTGAGCGCCAGGACGTCCGAGAGGAAGCCCGGCACGATCAGCAGCAGGCCGGCCAGCACGGTCAGGCTGGTGCCGGTCTGCGGCTGTTGCGACTTCGGGTCCCTGCTCTGGTCGATCGCCGCCGAGAACGCCTTCAGCCCGGCCCGCTTGATCAGCGAGCCGCCGATCAGCACTCCGGCGACGAGCAGCAGCACCACGGTCAGGCCGCCCAGCCACGAGCCCACCTGGACCAGCAGCCAGATCTCCAGCACCAGCCAGGCGGTGATCAGCAGCGGCACGATCCGCCTGAGCTTTCCGCGCGGGGCCGGACGGGCGGGGGCATCTTGCTGGGTCACGGTACGAATCCACTCCAAGCGGTGCTCTGCGCGCCGCACGGGAGATCCGGGCCGGCTACGGCACCACCCGGTCCAACGATTCGCCGGCGGCGGGTGTTCCGACCCGCCCCGAGCCGAAGGGCCCGCCGGGGCCGGAAGGGAGAAGGGCCGAGCCGCCGACGGTCGGCGGGCGCTGCGCCCGCCGACCGTCGGCGCCGGATCAGGAGGACCCGGAGGCGAGCGGGCGAGTCACCCGTCGGCGGCCGGCCAGCAGCGCCGCGCCGCAGGCCAGCAGGCCGCCGACGGCCAGCGTCCACTCCGGCACGGCGCCCACGCGGTCGGCCACCGTGGTGCCGTCGCGCAGCGGGACGACGGCGGAGAGCTCGGCGGCGGTCAGCTCCTCGGTCTGCTGCTGCACCGTGCCGTCGGGGGCGATGACGGCGCTGATGCCGCTGGTGGCGGCGATCAGCACGGCCCGGCCGTGCTCCACGGCGCGCAGCCGGGACATCGCGAGCTGCTGCTCGGGCTGGCCGGTCTTCGCGTAGGTGGCGTTGTTGGTCTGGACGACCAGCACCCGGGCGCCCTTGTCCACGGTGTCGCGGACGATCTCGTCGTAGGCCACCTCGAAGCAGATGACGTCGCCGATCTTCGCCGGGCCGAGCTGCATGACGCCGTTGTGGTCGCCGGGGTAGAAGTCGCGGGCGACCCGCTGGAGCCGGGTGATCACCTTCATCAGCTGGTCGCGGAACGGCACGTACTCGCCGAACGGCACCGGGTGCTGCTTGGTGTAGGAGGCGCCGGGGCCGGTCTTCGGGTCCCAGACGATGCCCTCGTTCTGGACGTGCTGCTCGTCCGGGCCGTCCACCAGGGTGCCGACCAGGGTGGGCACGCCGACCGCCCGCACGGCCGCGTCGATGCGCTGGTAGGCGAGCGGGTCGCTGAACGGGTCGAGGTCGGAGGAGTTCTCCGGCCAGATCACGATGTCCGGCTTCTCGACCTTGCCGGCCTTGATGTCGGCGGCGAGCTTCTCGGTGGCCGAGGCGTGGTTGTTGAGGACCATCATCGGGCGGCCGAGGAAGTCCATGCCGGGGTTGGGCACGTTGCCCTGGATCAGGGCGACCTTGACGGTGTCGGCCGCGGCGGTGGGCACCGGCACCAGGTAGCCGGCCAGCAGGGTGGCGACCGCGCCGAGCGCGGCCAGCGCGGCGGCCTTCGGGGCCCGGCGGGGGCCGCGCAGCCGCAGCGCCGCCCAGCCGAGGAGGGCGCCCGCCAGGGCGACGGCGAAGGTCACCAGCGGGGCGCCGCCGAGCGCGGCGAGCGGGGTGAACGGGGTGGCGGTGTTGGCGAAGGCCAGCCGGCCCCAGGGGAACCCGCCGAGCGGCAGCCGGTCACGTGCCCACTCCTGGGTGACCCAGAGGCAGGCCGCCCAGAGCGGCCAGCCGGGCAGCCGCGAGGTGAGCGCCAGGCCGGCGCCGAGCAGGGCCAGGAAGAGCGCCTCGATGACGGAGAGGCCGACGGTGGCGTCCCAGCCGACCACCCGCAGCCAGCTCAGCAGCAGCAGGAAGAACGGCAGCCCGAAGGCGAAGCCCGTCCAGGCGGCCTGCCGGACGGTGCGGCCCCGGGTGAGCAGCGAGAACGCGGCGACACCCACCAGCGAGAGCGGCCAGAGGTCGAACGGCGGGAAGGCGAGGGCCAGCAGCAGTCCGGCGAGCACGGCCAGCCCGGTGCGCGGCAGCCCGGCCCGGACCTTGGCGAGTACCCGTGCCCGCCGCCCGGGCGCGGGAGCCTCGTCGGGTGTCTCGGGCGCGGTCCCGGACCGCTCCTGGGTGACGGGCATGGCCACCGGCGCACCATCTCTCTCGGTGCCGCCTCGCGGAGGTACGGGGACGGCTGTTCGGACGCTGTCCGAAGAAGGTACCCCGGAACGTCACCTCACCGTGAGGTCGGGTGCACCGGGCCCGGCTCACCGCGGGAAGTAGCGGACCTCGCGCAGCGGCCAGGCCTCGGCGAGCCAGGCGGAGACCGTCCGGTGGAGCACGGCGTCCAGGTGGGCGCGGTCGGCGCGGACCCAGGAGCTGACCTTGGTGACGGACGGCTCCCCGCGGTCCGGGTAGATGTAGACGCAGCCGATGACGGCGTCCCCGGGGGTCTCCAGGACGGTGTAGGTGAAGCCGAAGCGCTTCTCGAAGTCGGCGGCGTGCCGGCGCAGGTCGGCGAGGTTCTGCTCCGGCGTCATGCCCTCGGCGGGCGGCCAGCTGCCCGTCCAGCCGGGGGTGGCGTGGATGTGGTCGATGCTCGACGTCCAGGCGGCGAGGTCGGAGGCGTTGTGCTGTTCGCCGAGGGGCTCCAGGCGGAACCCCTCGGCGGTGAGCGTGCGGGGGACGGTGAAGTCGGCGGGTACGAGATCGGTCATGTCGATCAACCTAGGGCCGACGGCGCCCCCGCATCATCCGGTTTTCACCCGGCGGCGAGGTGCACCGTGCGACCGCGGACGACGGTGCGCAGACAGCTGGGGAGGGGGCGGCCGGGGGTGAGGTCGGGCAGGCCGGGGGTGCCGGAGCGCGGGTCGGTGGACCAGCCGGCCACCCGGGAGTCGGGTGCCTGGACGACCAGCTCGTCGGCGGCCCAGACCGCGTAGCTGGCGACCGCACCCGGGACGAGGACGCCGTCCTGGTCGCGCCCGAGGGCCCGCCAGCCGCCGCGGGTGTGCGCGGTGAAGGCGGCCCGCACCGAGATCCGGTGCTCCGGGGTCCGGTGGAAGGCGGCCGCCCGGACGGTGCCCCAGGGGTCGAGCGGGGTGACCGGGGCGTCCGAGCCGAAGGCGAGCGGGACGCCGGCCCGCAGCAGCGCGGCGAAGGGGTTGAGGGCGGCGGCCCGCTCGGCCCCCAGGCGCTGGACGTACATGCCGTCCGGGCCGCCCCAGGTGGCGTCGAAGGCGGGCTGGACGGAGGCGGTGAGGCCCAGCTCGGCGAAGGCGGCGATCGACTTCTCGTCCAGCGCCTCGGCGTGCTCGACCCGGTGGCGCAGCGCCCGGACCCGGTCGGCGCCGACCCGCTCCCCGGCCGCCCGGACGCCGTCCAGGACGGCGGTCACCGCGGCGTCGCCGATGGCGTGGAAGCCGGCCTGGAGGCCCGCCTCGGTGCAGGCGGCGACGTGGTCGGCGACCTGCGCGGCGCTGAGGTAGGAGACGCCGGTGTGGTCGGCGTCGGCGTAGGCCGTGTGCAGGCAGGCCGTGTGCGAGCCGATCGCGCCGTCGACGAAGAGGTCGCCGCCGGCGCCCACCGCGCCGAGCCTGGCCGCCGTCTCGACACCGCTGCGGCCGGCGCCGCCCAACTCGCCCCAGTAGCCGAAGACTTCGGGGCCGCCACCCTCGGCGGCCAGGGCCAGCAGGGCGGTGAGGTCTTCCTCGGAGGAGATCTCCGGACCGGCACACTCGTGCAGCGAGCCGATGCCGAGTTCGGCGGCCCGGGCCAGGGCGGCGCGCTGGGCGCGGCGGCGCTGCTCGGCGGTGAGGTGGGCCAGCGCGGTCCGCCGGACGGCGTGGTGGGCGTCGCGGGTGAGCGGGCCGTCGGCGTCGTGGCCGGGCTGCTCGGCGAGGCCGGGGGTGAGGGCTCGCAGGGCGGTGGTGGCGAGCGCGGAGTGCACATCGGTGCGGGAGAGGTAGACGGCGGCGCCCCCGGCGGCGGCGTCCAGCTCGGCGAGGGTCGGCGGGCGGCCCTCCGGCCAGCCGGTCTCGTCCCAGCCGTGACCGATGAGCACACCACCGGGCTCGGCCGCGGCGGAGGACTCGGCGAAGGCGGTGACGGCGGCCAGGGCGGCGGCGAGCGTGGGGCTCCCGGTGAGGTCGAGGCCGGTGAGCGCCAGACCGGCGGAGGTGGCGTGCACGTGCGCGTCCACGAAGGCGGGGGTGACCAGCGCACCGTCCAGTTCGACGATCTCGTCCACGGTGTCGGCGTACGCCTCGGCGGCGCCGTCGCTGCCGACCCAGGCGACGTGCTCGCCCTCGACGAGCATCGCGGTGGCGAAGGGGTCGGCGGGGCTGTAGACGGCGCCGCCGCGCAGCAGGACGGTCCGGAGGGTGCGTTCGGTCATGGCCCTTAGTCTGCACCTCTCCGGACGTGCTCAGAGCTTCGGGGGCCGCGCCTCGTACGGGGTGGAGAGGACGACGGTGGTGCGGGTGGAGACGCCGGCCGCGCTGCGGATCCGGGCCAGCAGGTCCTCGAGGTCACCGGGGGCGCCGACACGGACCTTGAGGATGTAGTTCTCGTCCCCGGCGACGCTGTGGCAGGCCTCGATCTCGGGCAGCCCGGCGAGCCGCTCGGGGGTGTCGTCCGGGGCGCTCGGGTCGAAGGGCTTGACCGAGATGAACGCCGTCAGCGCCAGGTCGACGGAGTCCGGGTCGACGATCGCGGTGTAGCCACGGATCACCCCGCGCTGCTCCAGGCGCCGCACCCGCTGGTGCACCGCCGAGGTGGACAGGCCGGTGGCCTTGCCCAGGTCCGTGTAGCTCATCCGGCCGTCCTCGAGGAGCAGCTGAACGATGCGTTGGTCGAGATCCTCCACAAGGCGCAAACCTACCCCTTCGGGGGCGCGGGCCGCGCCACGGCCGGAGCGCGCGATGGCACGGGTGGTGGTGCCGGGTGCCGGGCGGGCACATGCCGGGCGAATGTGGCGAAGGACACACCCGGTGCATCACAGTGCACCGGGCTGCAGGGTTATGAGTCCGCGTCGCAGGGAAGTGCTGGTTGTGGCCCCGGGCGACCACGCCGGGCCCGATCCGAGGGGGATCACCATGCGTGCAACCGACCTGCGTTCGCCGAGCGCCGACGACACCCACGATATGACCGGCCGCGACGCTCTCGCGGTCCCCAACGGCCCCGCGCCGGGGGTGGACCCGGGCGAGGCCGACACCTGGGAGATCTTCCGCGTGCACTGCCCCGAGTGCCGCCGCCCGATCGCCCTCGTGGGCGACGAGGAGCGGCTGCCGCAGCACGCGGTGCTGCCGACCGCGTGGCACCCCTTCTCCCCCGCGCTCTGCCCTGGTTCGGGCGCGCCGACGGACGACCTGGCCGAGGTGGAGTCGGCCGAGGACGCCGAGACCGACGACCTGGAGGCGCTGCTGGCGCTGCCGGCCGAACTCGACTGGCGCACCCAACCGTTCTCGCACGCGGTGGCGCACCGCCCGGTGCAGGTGCCGGCCGTCGCTCCGGTGATCCCGCGGCAGCGCACCCGGCTCGCCCGGCGCTGACGGCGCACCAGACCCCGAGCCGCTGAGCCCCTGAGCCACCCCTGAGTCGGCCCTCCCCGCCGTCGGGGCCGACCGCCTGCCGGTCGGCGGCGGGCCCCGACGGGACATGCCTCCGGGCGTCACTCCGCACCCTGGAGTGACGCCCGGAGGCCGTTTCGGGGGGCTGCCCGGGGGCAGCCCGCAGGGCCGTCAGCCCTGGGTCAGGTGGCGGCCGATGACCAGCCGCTGGATCTGGTTGGTGCCCTCCACGATCTGCAGCACCTTGGCCTCGCGCATGTAGCGCTCGGCCGGGAAGTCCTGGGTGTAGCCGTAGCCGCCGAGCACCTGGACGGCGTCGGTGGTCACCCGCATCACCGTGTCGGTGCAGAACAGCTTCGCCATCGCCGCCTCCTTGGAGAACGGCCGGCCGGCGTCGCGCAGGCGTGCGGCGGAGAGGTAGAGCGCGCGCCCGGCCTCGATCTGGGTGGCCATGTCGGCGAGCATGAAGGACAGGCCCTGGAACTCCGCGATCGGCCGGCCGAACTGGCGGCGGGTGCGCGCGTAGTCGACGGCGAGGTCGAGAGCGGCCTGGGCCACGCCTATGGCGCAGGCGGCGATGCCGAGGCGGCCGGAGTCCAGGGCGGCGAGGGCGATCTGGAAGCCCTGGCCCTCGGCGCCGATCAGCCGCTCACGGGCCACCCGGGCGCCGTCGAAGTGCAGCTGGGCCGTCGGCGAGGAGCGCATGCCCATCTTGTGCTCCGGCGGGGCCGCCGAGAGGCCGGCCGTCGCACCAGGCACCAGCAGGCAGCTTATGCCGCGCGAGCCCGGCTCGCCGGTGCGCACCAGGGCGCTGTAGAAGTCGGCCTGCCCGCCGTGGGTGATCCACGCCTTGGTGCCGCTGACGACGTACTCCTCCCCGTCCAGGTCGGCGCGGGTGCGCAGCGCGGCGGCGTCGGAGCCGGACTGCGGCTCGGAGAGGCAGTAGGCGCCGAGCTGCTCGCCGGAGAGCATGCCGGGCAGCCAGGCGGCGCGCTGCTCGTCGGTGCCGAAGGTGGCCAGGGCGTGGCAGGAGAGGGTGTGCACGCTGACGCCGAGGCCGACGGCCAGCCAGCCGGCCGCCAGCTCCTCCAGGACCTGGAGGTACACCTCGTAGGGCTGGTCGCCGCCGCCGTACTTCTCCTCGTACGGGAGGGAGAGCAGGCCCGCCTCGCCGAGGGTGCGGAAGACCTCGCGCGGGAAGCGGCCGGCGGCCTCGTCCTCCGCCGCGCGCGGCTGGATCTCGCGCTGGACCAGGTCCCGGGTGAGGCTCAGCAGCTCCCGGGCCTCCTCGGTCGGCAGCTGGCGGTCCACGGCTTTCGCAGGGGAGGGGGTCATGGCGGCTGGTCGCCTCCTCGTTCGGGCGGCGGGCCCTGGTGTGGCGGGCCCGACGCGGGTGTGGCAGGTCGGCCCGACCGGCACCGGATTGCGGTGAACGGCCGTTCACATGCGTGGCGAAGTGAGTATGCCCGATCCCGGCGCTGCCGTCACGAGCTGCGTGCAGCACTGTCCGTACCGGCGTACGGACCGCCGTAGGGTGGCCGATGTGGCTGCTTCCGAAACCTCCCGCACCCCTCCCGGCATCCGGCCCGGTGCGCCCGCCGCGGACCTGAGCGCGCTGGCCGCCGAGCTGCGCGCGCTGGCTCCGTCCTGCGGGGCGGTGCGGCTGGTCGCGGTGGACGGGCACGCGGGCTCCGGCAAGACCACCTTCGCGGACCGGCTGGCCGCCGCGCTCGGGGGCGCCCCGGTGGTCCACCTGGACGACCTGGCCACCCATGCCGAGCCCTTCGGCTGGACCGGACGGCTGCGCGCCCAGGTGCTGGAGCCGCTGGCGGCCGGGCGGGACGCCGCGTACGAGGTCTACGACTGGACGCTGCGCCGGTTCGCCTCGACGGCGGCGGTGCCGCTCGCGCCCGTGGTGCTGGTGGAGGGGGTGGGCGCCGGGCGCCGGGCGGTGCGGCCGTGGCTCGCCAGGCTGGTCTGGATGGAGCTGGCGGCCGAGGACGCCCGGCGGCGCGGCGAGGAGCGGGACGGCCCGGCCCTGGCGGAGTTCTGGGAGGGCTGGGCGCGGGCCGAATCGGCGCATTTCGCCGCCGATCCGAGCCGCCCGCACGCCGGGACCACGGTCGACGGAGTGACCGGGCGGATCTCGCCGGGCACCGTCGGTGAACCTTCAACAAGCCCTTGACCTGCGGCATCGCCAGAACATAGGTTCTCCTCAGTTGCCGGACTCGTTGAGCGGGCAACATTCGGACGCGGCATCCCCGGCTTGTTCCCCCGTGAGCCGGGGGTGCCGTCCCCCTTTCGGTGCCGGCGGCGCCGCGGTGGGCCCCGCACGGTCGTGGAATCGACCGGGACCGGCCAATCGATGCCCCCGGCCGCGTCCCCCTCCGCCCGATTGCGTGGAGCGCGGCGGCACGGTCAGTGACCATCCGGGAGCCGCGCAGGGCCCGGTGCATGCCCTGGCCGGCCGCCAGGGGCGTCTGGGGATCCCACTCGTTCTGCAGGACAAGTGCGCCGACCGTGTTGTCCACCGTCGTCCCGGGCTCGCTGCCCTCCTGCCAGAAGGCGCACGGCTTGATAGCGGACGCGAAGTCGCCGTACAGCGGGTACCGGGCCCGGTCGCGGACCGCGTCGCGGCGGTACTGCTCTGGGTCGCGCGGCCAGGTACGGGTGTCGGCCCAGGCACTCGCGATCTCGTTGTCCGGGAGAACGGTACGGGCGGGCGCCGCGGGGACGCGCTCCGCGGCCCGCCCGGGCGGGCCGGCGGGGGCCGGCGTCCTGCCCTCGGCCGCCTTCTTCAGCTCGGCGACCTTCTCGGCGGCCTCCTGGACGTGGAAGAACGTGGCGCGCAGCCGGGAGCGGATGTCGTCACCCGTGAGGGCCTCCCCGCCGGAGTCGACGGGCCGGCGGTCGGCCCGGGCGACAACGTCCCAGAAGGTCGTGCGGACCTCGGCCGGAGTCTCACCCAGGTGGTACGTCGTGTGGTGCCGGGCGGTCCATTCGCTCCACCGGGTGAAGGCGGGCTCGGCCCCCTCGGCCATCCCCCGGAACATTCCCTGCCAGATCCGCGCGGAGTCGGTCGCACTGTCCAGAACGAACCGGTCGGCCCGCTGGGGGAACATCTGCGTGTAGACGGCGCCGAGGTAGGTGCCGTAGGAGTACCCCACGTAGGAGATCTTCTTCTCTCCCAGCACGGCACGGATGACGTCCATGTCGCGAGCGGTGTTACGGGTGGTGAGGTGCGGGAGTGTCCCGCCCGCTGCGGCGCGGCACTTGGCGGCCACCGTGCGCACCCACTCCACGTCCCTCGCGAACGTTCCGGCCTTGTACGGGCGTTCGGGGTTCTGTTCGTCGTCGGTCAGACCGCAGCTGACGGGAGAGCTCCGAAAGCGACGAACAGCCCCGCTTATGGCCGTCGGCGCCGTGGCAGCCCAGGGGTGCCGGCCCTCCGCCCTTGTGTGCGCGGGAGGTTGGCGCGTCCGACTGCGGGAGGGAGCGGCCCGGTCCCTTCTCCGCTCATCGTGCGTTCTGCCGTCAACCGGTCAGGACACCATCCTGGTCTGCGGGGTCACGGGTGCACATCGCGGGAAGGCGGGAGAAATCGCTCCCCCGATCGGGGGAGGCCGCCGGTGAGCAGGCCGGTCATACTGCCGATCATGATCACGGGAATCCGGCCGCTGCTGCGCGGCTCCACGTATTCGGGTGTGTTGTTCGCCTATGGCGGCGCGTTGGCGAGCCTTCCGCTGCTGCCTCTCGCCATGCTGCCGGTGCTGGCGTGGCGAACCGCGCCCTACGGAGTGCAGGTTGTCCTCGTCCTGCTGGCCTGGGCGGCACTGATCGGTGCGGTCGGGCTGGCCCGCACCACGCGGCGGGTGCTGATCGTGTGCGCCCGTCGTCTGCTGAGGGTTCCGTTGCCGGATCCCGTGGCCGGCCGTCCGCCCGCGGGCCCGCCCGGCACCGGGCCGACCCCTGCCGTGCCGGCCGCCGCCGTACCGTCCGGCACCGATCGCTGGCGGACTCCGGTCTGGCTGCTGCTGCACGTGGCGGTGGGGTGGACGGGGGCGCTCGTGAGCGGCGTGCTGCTCGCCGCGGGCCTGACCCTCCCGGGGGGCTGGACCGGCGCCGAGGCGGGGCTGAGTCTGTTCGGCCGGTCGGTGCGGGTGGCGGACGGCTGGATGAGCTGGGTGGCGGCGCTCGGCTGCGTGCTGGTGGCGGCGGCCGGGTGCGTGGGGGTGACGAGCGCCCTGCGGTGGTCGGCGCCGAGGCTGCTGGGCCCGTCGTCGGCCGAGCGGCTCGCGCTGGCCTCCGAGCGGGAGCTGCGGCTGGCCGAACGCAACCGGCTGGCCCACGAGTTGCACGACTCGATCGGGCACACGCTGACGGCGGCCACGATCCAGGCGGCGGTGGCGGGCGAGGTGCTCTCCGCCGATCCGGTGGCGGCACGGGCCGCGATGCGCAGCATCGAGGAATCGACCCGGGCCGCGCTGGAGGATCTGGACTACGTGCTGGGCGTGCTGCGCGAGGAGAAGGCGGGGACGGCGCCGACACGGACCTTGGCGGACCTGCCCGAGCTGCTGGAGCGGTTGGGCCACGCGGGCGCGGTGGTGGCGCCGGAGCTGTCGGGCGAGCTGGCGCAGGTGCAGGGGACGCTCTCCCGTGCGGCGTACCGGATCCTCCAGGAGGGGCTGACCAACGCGTTGCGCCACGGGGCGGGCGGTCCGATCGAGGTCCGGGTGGTGGCCGCGTCGGACGCGCTGGAGCTCAGTGTGGTCAACCGGACCGGGGCGGGGGCAACGACCGGCAAGACCCCGGGTGCCTTCCCCACGTCCGGGCACGGCCTGTCCGGACTGGCCGAGCGCGTGCGGCTGTTGCACGGCGAGCTCGACGCCGGCCCGGACGGACCGCAGCGCTGGCGGCTGGCTGTCCGGCTGCCGGTACGCTTGTCGGCATGATCGGCCCTGACACGAGCGCAGCCGTCATGGCCGGCCCGGGCCTCGCCCCGACCACCCCGACCGTCACCCCTGTCACCCCTGTCACCCTCCTGATCGCGGACGACGACGAGGTGACCCGCAGCGGTCTGGGCACGCTGCTCGCGGCGCAGCCGGGGATCGCGGTGGTCGGCGAGGCCGCCGACGGCGTCGAGGCGGTCGAACAGGCACAACGACTGCGGCCGGACGTCGTCCTGATGGATGTGCGGATGCCGCGCCGCAACGGGATCGAGGCCACCCGGCAGCTGCTGGCCGAGTCGGCCGAGCCGCCGAAGGTGGTGGTGATCACCACCTTCGAGAACGACGACTACGTCACCGCCGCGCTCAGCGCGGGGGCCTGCGGGTTCGTGCTCAAGCGACTCCCGGTCCGGCAGATCGCGGAGGCGGTGCGGGTGGTGGCGACGGGGGAGGCGATCCTCTTCCCGGCCGCCCTGCGCCGGATGGTCGCCGCCCGCCCGCTGGGCTCCGCCGAGGCGTTGCCTAAGGCGGCGTTGACGGGGCGGGAGGAGGAGGTGCTCCGGCTGATGGCCACCGGCCTGTCCAACCCGGAGATCGCGGACTCGCTCACGGTGAGCCTGGAGACGGTCAAGACCCACGTCGGGAACGTGCTGACCAAGCTCGGCGCGCAGAACCGGACCCACGCGGTGGTGATCGCGTACGAGTCCGGTCTGGTGGTGCCGGGGTTCACCGGCTGACGCGCCCGGACCTGCGCCCGGTGCGGGGGCCCGTGCGGGTTTCCGGCCAGGGCGCACACCCGCGTGCCGGCTCGGACGCCGGTTCGAACCCGTCCGACCCGTGCGAACGCCCAACAACCGCGCCCCCGATCGCATTTGACTGCGCGCGGCACCCTTCCGGATCAGCGCCGCGCCGGTACGATTCCTGGCAGGCGCATTGGCGCCCCGGGGGCTTCGACCACCGGCCGGCTCTCCGCACGCGACGCGCCGGCCGAGCCCCGAGGCACACCGCGGGGGGCGTGAGTGACGACGGTGGACAGTTCCGACAGCAACAACGCGGGCGGCCCGGCTCCGAACCGGCTCGCCGACCGGGCCTGGCTGCGCGCCATGGACGCCTACACGGCGGGCGCGTACGCCCGTGCGGAGGAGGAGTTCCGCGCGGCCGTCCGGCTGGACCCGGGGATGGCCGACGCCTGGCTCGGCCTGCACGCCCTGCGCAGCGACACCTCCGGGGCGCTGCTGGCGATGTACCGCCACCAGAAACGTTTCGGCGAGCAGCGCAGAATCCACCGCCGCCCGCTCAGCTCCTGGTACTGGCTGGGCTGGTGGGTCCAGCCGGTCCTGGAGGACGCCCGTGACCTGGCGCTCGCGCACGCCTCGCACTGGCTGGACGGCCGCCATCTCGCCGAGCTGGACCAGGCGTTGGAGCAGTGCCCGGCCCCGAGCGAGGACCCGTCCGCGCGGTTCCTGCACGCCTGCCGTTCCTACCTGCTCAAGGACTGGGAACAGCTGATCCGGGACACCGACCGGTTGCTGGACGACCCGCTGCTCGGCATCGAGGCCGGGCTCTTCGCCGGGATGGCACGGGTCCGGTTGGACATGTGCGCGCAGGCCCAGGCACCCCTGGCGGCCTCGCTCGCCCGCTGCCGCTCCGAACAGCCGCAGCGCAAGGAGCTGCGGTACTGGCTGGCCCGGGCGTACGAGGGGGCCGGGCGCAGCGCCGCCGCGCTGCCGCTCTACCGGGCGGTGCACCGGGCCGATCCGGCGTTCATGGACACCGCGGCACGGCTAGCGGCGATCTCGGCCGAGGACGGGCTGGTCGACGGGCTGCTGGACGCCGTCGGCGGGGCCGGCGGCCGCGAGCCCGGGGGCGCCATGCCCGGCGAAGAGGCGTTCGACGCGGCCGAGTTGGACGCGGCGGTGTTGGACGCTGCGGAGGCGGAGGCGGCGGGCCCGGAGTCGGCGGTGGCGGACGTCGCGGGGTACGGGACTCCCGGGTTCGGCCCGGGCACGTTCGAGGCCTCGGCGTTCCCCGGGGACGCCTTCCCGGCCGAGGAGCTCCCGGCCGGGGACTTCCCGGGTACGGCGTTCCCGGCAGGGGAGTTTCCGGCCGAGGCGTTCCCGGCCGAGGTGTTCCCGGGTGGGTCGTTCCCGGCCGGGAACCCGGCGTCCGGCGAGGAGGCGACCGGGCCCGCCGAGGCGGGGGCCCCGCCACTGGCCGCCGGCGAGCGGTCCGGCTCGGCCGTCCCGCCCGTCGCCCCGGCTCCCGCCGCCGGGCAGGTGCCGGGCCGGGGCGAGGCCCTCCCCCGGGCCGCGAGCACCTTTGCTCCCGAGGAACGGGAGGGCGGCGAGCGGGAGTTGGACGAGGCCCTGGCAGAACTCGCCCGGATGGTCGGCCTGGAGCCGGTCAAGCGGCAGGTCCGGGCGCTCTCCGCGCAGCTGCGGATGTCCCGGCTGCGGGCCGCGCAGGGCCTGCCGATCCAGCCGCCCAAGCGGCATTTCGTCTTCTCCGGCCCCTCCGGCACCGGCAAGACCACCGTGGCGCGCATCCTCGGCCGGGTCTTCCACGCCCTCGGCCTGCTCTCCGGCGACCATCTGGTCGAGGCCCAGAGAGCCGACCTGGTCGGCGAGTTCCTCGGCCAGACCGCGGTCAAGGCGAACGAGCTGATCGACTCCGCGCTGGACGGCGTGCTCTTCATCGACGAGGCGTACAGCCTCTCCAACTCCGGCTACAGCAAGGGCGACGCATACGGCGACGAGGCGCTGCAGGTGCTGCTGAAGCGGGCCGAGGACAACCGCGACCGGCTGGTGGTGATCCTGGCCGGCTACCCGGAGGGGATGAACCGGCTGCTCGCCACCAACCCCGGCCTCAACTCCCGCTTCACCACCCGGGTCGACTTCCCCAGCTACCGCCCCGGCGAGCTGACCGCGATCGGCGCGGCGCTCGCCGGCCGGGACGGCGACGGCTGGGACGAGGACGCCGCCGAGGAGCTGGCCAGCATCTGCACCCATGTGGTGCGCGAGGGCTGGATCGACGACCTCGGCAACGGCCGGTTCATCCGCACCCTGTACGAGAAGTCCTGCGCCTACCGGGACCTCCGGCTCTCGCTGCTGCGCGAGCCGCCGGGCCGCGAGGACCTGGCGACGCTGCGGCTGCCGGACCTCGTACAGGCCTACGGCGAGCTGATCGACGGCCGGGGCTGACTCCGCCGTCCCCGGCCGCCGTCGCCGCTCAGCCGGCCAGGACCTTGGCCTCCCGCTCCGGGTCCAGGCCGACCACCGGCCGGTCCGGGCGCTGCGGGGCCGTACCGCCGATGGACCGCAGCCAGGCCCAGGTGTCCGCGACCGTCTCCGACACCGGCCGGCAGCGCAGCCCGGCGGCCACCGCCTTGGCCACGTCGGAGCCGTGCATGGCCTCGTGCAGCTCGCCCGGCGGCGTCCAGACCGGCAGGTCGCTCCACGGCTCGATGCCGGCCGCCAGGATCACTCCGGGCTCGGTCCAGCGCAGCTCTGCGTCCGAGCCGGTGGCCCGGACGCAGGCCTCCAGCAGCCCGCCCATGGTGGCGTGCCCCTGCGGACTGACCAGGTCGTACGCGCCGCCGAGACCGGCCGCCAGGGCGTCGAGGGTCCAGACCGCGACATCGCGGGCGTCGATGTACTGGATCGCGAGCTCGCGCGGGCCCGGGGCGAGCACCGGGCCGCCGCGGGCGATCCGGCCCAGCCACCAGGGCAGCCGGCCGATGTTCTCGTACGGGCCGATGATCAGCCCGGCACGGGCGAGCAGGGCCCGGTCCCCGAGGGCGTCCAGCAGGGCCAGCTCGGCGCCCCGCTTGGCCTGCGGGTACGGCACCTCGCCGGCGTCCGGCGAGCCCTCGACCACCGGCGCGCTCTCGTCCGCCCCGGCCGGGGTCGGGTACGTGTACACCGACCGGCTGGACACGTACGCGTAGCGGCCGATCCGGCCGGCCAGCAGGCGGGCGCTGTCGCGCACCGCCGCGGGGGCGCCGGACCAGGTGTCCACGACGGCGTCCCACTCCCCCTCGGCCAGTGCGGCCAGGCCGCCCTCGGCCGTGCGGTCCCCGTGCAGGGCGCGTACGCCCTCCGGGGGCTCGTGCGTCCCCCGGTGGAAGACCGTCACCTCCCATCCCCGGGCCAGCGCCTCCTCCGTGACGGCGCGACCGACGAATTCCGTTCCACCCAGCAGTAGAAGCCTCATGCCGACCACCCTGCACAGAGGGTGGCCGGCATGGGAACAGGCGAACGCTCAGAGCAGAATCGCCCACAGCGGAAGCCCGGTGGCGGATCAGGCGGCGGAGCGGTGGTCCGGGTCGTGGACCTCGCCGACCAGCTCCTCCACCACGTCCTCCAGCGTGACCACACCGAGCGTGCGCCCGTCCTGGTCGAGCACGGCGGCCAGGTGGCAGGCGGCCCGGCGCATCGCGCCGAGCGCGTCGTCCAGCAGGAGCGTGCCGCGCAGCACCGTGATCGGCCGCCAGAGGCGCGCCGGGACGGGAGCCGACTGGTCCTCGACGTCCAGGATGTCCTTGAGGTGCAGGTAGCCGAGGTAGCCCTGACCGGCCGGGTCGCCGTCGGTGACCGGGAACCGTGAGAAGCCGGTGCGCAGCGCCAGCTCCTCGACCTGCGCGGCGGTCACCTTGGTGTCCACGGTGACCAGCTGCTCGGGCTTGAGCAGGACGTCGGTGACCGGGCGGCGGCCCATCTCCAGGGCGTCCTCCAGGCGTTCCTGGCGGTCCTCGTCGAGCAGGCCGGCGTCCCGGGAGTCGAGCAGCAGGTACATCAGCTGCTCGGTGGTGAAGACCGACTCCACCTCGTCCTTGGCCTCGACCTTGACCAGCTTCAGCACGCCGTTGGCGAAGGCGTTCAGGAAGCGGATCACCGGCGTGAGCCAGCGGGCGAGCCGGTCCAGCGGCGGGCCGAGCCAGAGCGCGGCCTTCTCCGGGCCGGCCAGCGCCATGTTCTTCGGCACCATCTCGCCCATCACCATGTGGAGGTAGACCACCACGGCCAGCGAGATGCCGTACGACAGCGGGTGCATCAGGCCGGACGGGATCCCGATCGCGTGGAACGGGCCCTCCAACAGGTGGGCGATGGTCGGCTCGGCGAGGGCACCGAGGCCCAGCGAGCAGACGGTGATGCCGAGCTGGGCGGCGGCGAGCATCGCGGAGACGTTGGAGAGCGCGTGCAGCACGGTGCGGGCGCGCCTGTTGCCGGCCTCGGCGAGCGGTTCGATCTGGCTGCGCCGGACCGAGATGACGGCGAACTCGGCGCCGACGAAGAACGCGTTGCCGAGCAGCAGCAGGACGGCGACGGCCAGTTGGAGCGCGGTCATCGGGTCCCGTCCTCGTCGTCGCCGAACTGGTGGTGGCCGCCGGTGCGTTCGACCCGCACCCGGCTGGTGCGGTGGCGGTCCACGGCCTCGACGGTGAACCGCCAGCCGGGCAGCTCGGCCTGCTCGCCCGGGACGGGCAGGCGGCCGAGCAGGTCGGAGACCAGGCCGGCCAGCGTCTCGTACGGGCCGTCGGGGGCGTGCAGGCCGATGGCCTCCAGCTGGTCGATCCGGGCCCGGCCGTCGGCGGCCCAAACGGGCTGCCCGCCGACCGGCGGCAGCGGGACCAGCTCGGGGGTGTCGGCCGGGTCGTGCTCGTCCTGCACCTCGCCGACGATCTCCTCGACGATGTCCTCGACGGTGACCACGCCGGCGGTGCCGCCGTACTCGTCCACCACGATGGCCATCGGCTGGAGCCGGCGCAGCTGGTCGAGCAGCCGCTCGGCCGGGAGCGTCTCGGGCACCAGCAGCGGCGGCACGGCGAGCTCGCCGACGCGCACCAGGCCGCGGCGGGCGGCCGGGACGGCGAGGGCGTCCTTGAGCGTGACGGTGCCAGTGACCTCGTCCAGGCTGTCCGTGTAGACCGGGAAGCGGGAGAGGCCGGTGGCCCGGGTGAGGTTGAGCACGTCGGCGGCGCTGGCGTCGCGCTGGAGGGCGGCGACGTCCACGCGCGGGGTCATGACCGACTCGGCGGTCAGCTCGCCCAGGCCGAGCGTGCGCACGAACAGGGTGGCCGACTCCTCGTCTATCGCACCGGCCTTGGCCGAGTGCCGGGCCAGCGAGACGAGCTCGGCCGGGGTCCGGGCGTGGCCCAGCTCCTCCTGCGGCTCGATCCCGAAGGCGCGGACGGTGCGGTCCGCGGAGCCGTTCAGAAAGCTGATCAGCGGGCGGCAGGCGCGGGAGAAGGCCATGTGCGGGGCGGCCACCGCGCGGGCCACCTGGAGCGGCCGGGAGATCGCCCAGTTCTTCGGGACGAGCTCGCCGATCACCATTTGCACCACGGTGGCCATCATCATGCCGATGACGACGGCGGCGGCGCGGGCGGCGCCGTCGGACAGGCCGATACCGGTGAACACGGGCTTCAGCAGGACGGAGAGCGCCGGCTCGGCGAGCATGCCGACCACCAGCGAGGTGACGGTGATGCCGAGCTGGGCGCCGGAGAGCTCGAAGGAGAGGTGGCGCTGGGCCCTGGCGACCCGGCCGGCCGGCGCGTCGCCGGCCTCGGCGGCACGCTCGACGGCCCCGCGCTCGACGGTCACGAAGGCGAACTCGGCGGCCACGAAGAGGCCGTTGGCGAGGATGAGCAGAAGTGCCGCGAACAGCAGCAGCCAGGCGGTGATCACAGTGCCGCCTGCCTTCCGGTGGTCGGAAGTGGGGCGGCGTGGGTACTACCGGACGGATCGTCCATGGACGGGGGGTGTCACTCCTCTGGTCGTCGGAAGCAGGGCCAGGGGACCGCCGGCGGTGCGCTTTGCCCTGCTTTTACCAGCGTAGACGATACCCGTACGGCTGTCGGATCCGTGTTCGGACAGGCCGCCCACGGCTTCGTGCGGCCTGCCGGGCCCTCTACCGCGCCGGGGGCCCTCTACGGCCGTGCCCTCGGCGGCCGGCCGGTCAGCGGCCGTGGTGCTCGACCAGGTCGCGCAGCGCGCGGGCGTCCGCGATCGCCTGCGCCTTGCCGACGCCGGACTGGATGCCGACCACCGCGAGCGAGGTGCCGTCGGCGAGGTCGAGCGTCGCCCACGGGTCGCCCTGACGGAAGTTGACCCGGACGATCTCGGCCCAGCCCAGCCGGCGACGCCGGACGAAGTTCACCACGGTGACGCCCTCGGCGTCCGCGCTCACCCGCGGGCGGGCCAGCATCAGGCCGGCGGCGGCGAAGAGGACCCCGCTGAGCACCATCATGATCCGGTCGTTGAGCTGCCAGCTCGCCGGGAGCGCGACCGCGATCACGGCGAACAGGACGACCAGCAGCGCGCAGACCGGCAGCAGCACGGCCCGGGTACGGCGCGGTGCCCAGGTGACGGGGAGCTCGGCGGGGGTGGACACGTGGGGTCTCCGGGGGTCGTTCTGGGGAGGTCCGGCCTGGGGAAGGCCGGCGGAAGGGGTGGGGACGCCGGCCGGCGTCCCCACCCCATTGAACCGGTACCCGACTCCGCGCCGGCGACCGCCCCCGGGGGCCGGAGGCGGCGGGCGGTCAGAGGCGGCAGGCGTGGATGTTGGTGACCAGGATCGCCCGGGCGCCGATGCCCCACAGGTCGTCCATGATCCGCTGGGCCTCCTTGCGGAGCACCATCGAGCGGACCGCGACCCAGCCCTCGGTGTGCAGCGGCGAGACCGTCGGCGACTCCAGGCCCGGGGTCAGCGCGACGGCCGCGCCGACGTTCTCGGCGCGGATGTCGTAGTCCATCAGCACGTAGCGGCGGGCCACCAGCACGCCCTGCAGGCGGCGCAGGAACTGGTCGACGCCGGCGTCCTCGCCCGCGCCCTTGGGGCGGATGACCACGGCGTCGGAGACCAGGATCGGCTCCCCGAACACCTCCAGGCCGGCGTTGCGCAGGCTGGTGCCGGTCTCCACCACGTCGGCGATCACGTCGGCGACGCCCAACTGCACCGCGGTCTCCACCGCGCCGTCCAGCTTGGTCACGGTCGCCTTGACCCCGTGGTCGGCGAGGTGCTGCTCGACCAGGCCGGTGTAGGAGGTGGCGATCCGCAGCCCCTCCAGACCCTGCACGTCCTTGACGTCCACGCCCTCAGGGCGGGCGAAGCGGAAGGTGGAGCCGCCGAAGCCGAGCGCCAGCACCTCCTCCGCGTTGGAGTGCGAGTCCAGCAGCAGGTCGCGGCCGGTGATGCCGACGTCCAGGCGGCCGGAGCCGACGTACACCGCGATGTCGCGCGGGCGCAGGAAGAAGAACTCGACCTGGTTGTCCGGGTCGACGAGGACGAGCTCCTTCGGGTCCTTGCGCTGGCGGTAGCCGGCCTCATGGAGCATCTCCGCCGCCGGACCCGAGAGCGAACCCTTGTTGGGGAGGGCGATGCGCAGCATGGAGGTCGGTTCCTTACCTGTTTTGGTGGGGTGGTGCGGTTTCTCTGGACCGGTGACTAGAGGTACTTGTAGACGTCGTCGAGCGTCAGCCCGCGGGCGACCATCATCACCTGAAGGTGGTAGAGGAGCTGGGAGATCTCCTCGGCGGTCTGCTCGTCCGACTGGAACTCGGCGGCCATCCAGACCTCGGCGGCCTCCTCGACGACCTTCTTGCCGATCGCATGGACGCCCTGCTGGACGAGCTGCGCGGTACGGGAGGACGAGGGGTCGCCGGTGGCGGCCTTCTGCTGGAGCTCGGTGAAGAGCTCCTCGAATGTCTTCGAAGCCATGATGGACTCACCTTACGGCGTGCGGGCTTACAGGCGGTAAACGGTCCCGGACCGTGGACAGTCCAATGGACATCCACGGTCCGGGGTCCCGAACGCGGGTTCGCGGGGAGTGCGCGGGGGGTCGGTTCAGAGCGCGCGCAGGGCGGCGGCGGTGGCCACGGCGGCGGTGACGGCCTCGTGTCCCTTGTCCTCCGCAGAGCCCGGCAGGCCCGCTCGGTCCACGGCCTGCTGCTCGTTGTCGCAGGTCAGGACGCCGAAGCCGACCGGAACGCCGGTGTCCACGCTGACCTGCGTGAGGCCGGAGGCGGCTGCCTGGCAGACGTAGTCGAAGTGCGGGGTGCCGCCGCGGATGACCACGCCGAGGGCGACCACGGCGTCGTAGCCGCGCTCGGCGAGCCGCTTGGCGGCGACCGGCAGCTCGAAGGTGCCGGGGACGCGCAGCACCGTCGGCTCGGCGATGCCCAGCTCCTTGAGCGCGCGGTGCGCGCCGTCCAGGAGGCCGTTCATCACCTGCTCGTGCCACTGGGCGGCGATCACGGCGACCTTGAGGTCGGCGGCGTTGTCGATGGTCAGCTCGGGGGCGCCGTGGCCGCTCATGGGCTGGTCCTCTTTCGGGGTGCGGGGTCGGTCGGGAGGTGGTTCGGGTTCAGGAGCCGAGGCCGGGCAGGTCGTGGCCCATCCGGTCGCGCTTGGTGCGCAGGTAGCGCAGGTTGTGCTCACCCGCCGGGGTCTCGACCGGCTCGCGGCCCTTGACCTTGAGGCCGTGCTCGGTGAGCGCGGCGAGCTTCTCCGGGTTGTTGGTCAGCAGGGTGAGCGAGCGCACCCCGAGATCCCCGAGCATCTGCGCGCCGATGCTGTAGTCGCGGGCGTCGGCGGGCAGGCCGAGGTCCAGGTTGGCGTCGACGGTGTCGCGGCCCTGCTCCTGCAGCTCGTAGGCGCGCAGCTTGTGGGCCAGGCCGATGCCCCGGCCCTCGTGACCGCGCAGGTAGAGGACGACGCCGCGGCCGGCCTCGGCGACCTTCCGGAGCGACGCCTCCAGCTGCGGCCCGCAGTCGCAGCGCAGCGAGCCGAACACGTCGCCGGTCAGGCACTCGGAGTGGACCCGCACCAGCACGTCCTCGCCGTCCGGCAGCCGGCCGTCGGCGTCCAGGCCGCCCGCGACCAGGGCGAGGTGCTCGATCCCGTCGATGCTGCCCTGGTAGCCGACCGCGGTGAACTCCCCGTACGCGGTGGGCAGCGCGGTGACGGCGGCCCGGTCCACGT
Organism: Kitasatospora sp. NPDC022785; assembly: GCF_055561295.1. NCBI lineage: Bacteria > Bacillati > Actinomycetota > Actinomycetes > Kitasatosporales > Streptomycetaceae > Kitasatospora > Kitasatospora sp. NPDC022785. The sequence continues at coordinate 73,510 of NZ_JBVHHB010000002.1, forward strand.
GCAGCTCGGTGCGGCGGCGGTAGGCGATCAGGTCCTCGATCGAGATGATCGCCAGGCCGTGCTCACGGGCGAAGGCGACCAGCTCGGGCAGCCGCGCCATGGTGCCGTCGTCGTTGACCACCTCGGCGATGGCACCGGCCGGCGCCAGCCCGGCCAGGCGGGCCAGGTCGACGGCGGCCTCGGTGTGGCCGGGGCGGACCAGCACACCGCCCTCGACAGCCCGCAGCGGGAAGACGTGCCCGGGGCGGGTCAGGTCGGCCGGCTCGGTGCCGGCCGAGGAGAGCAGCCGGACGGTACGGGCGCGGTCGGCGGCCGAGATGCCGGTGTCGACCCCGTCGCGGGCGTCGACCGAGACGGCGTAGGCGGTGCCCTTGCGGTCCTCGTTGACCTGGGTCATCGGGGGCAGCTTGAGCCGGTCCAGCTCGTCGGCGGTCATCGGCACGCAGATCACGCCGGAGCTGTAACGGATGGTGAAGGCCATCAGCTCGGGGGTGGCCGCGGAGGCGGCGAAGACGATGTCGCCCTCGTTCTCGCGGTCCTCGTCGTCGACCACGATCACGGCGCGGCCGAGCGCGATGTCGGCGACGGCCCGCTCGACCGGGTCGAGCACGAGGTCTTCGCCCACGAGGTCTTCGGTGGCGCGGTCGGTGCTCATGCGGAGGCTCCCTGGAGGACGGTGGCGGACGAGGTGCGGGGCTCACGGGTGCTCAGCCACCAGGAGCGCAGGCCGAGCAGCACCAGAACGAAGTAGATCGAGTAGGTGAGGCCGGAGAAGGAGTAGCCGCTGTTGAAGGCGAGCGGGACGCCGACGACGTCGACGGCGATCCAGGCGAACCAGAACTCCACCCAGCCGCGGGCCTGGGCGACCATCGCCGCCAGCGTGCCCACGAAGATGTAGGCGTCCGACCAAGGGCTCCAGGACAGGCTGGGGTTGGCCAGGAACAGCCAGGCCAGAGCACCCGTGCCGAGCGCGGTGCCGGCCACCAGGGCGGCCCGCTCCGGCCAGCTCGCGAACCGGACGGCGATCCCACCGGTGCCGCGCCGGCCGCGCTGCCACTGCGTCCAGCCCCAGGCGGCCGTGGCGACGACGATCAGCTGCTTGCCGATCAGGCCGGGCACATGGCCGTTCAGGTACGCCGTGATCAGCACGAGGCCGGAGAGCAGCTGGACCGGCCAGCTCCACACCGAGCGGCGCCAGCCCAGCGCGAGGGCGGACAGCCCGAGCAGGTTGCCGAACATGTCGGCCCACTTCACGTGCTCACCGAAGACGGTGAACGCTTCTCCACTGAGCCAGTTCACTGGGACTCTCCGGTCGTCTCGGCGGCGATGGTGGGGGGAAGGGTGCGCGATTCGAGCAGGCGCTCCACGTACTTGGCGAGTACGTCGACCTCGAGGTTGACGCTCTCGCCGACGGTCTTGGCGCCCAGTGTGGTCAGCGCGAGGGTGGCGGGGATGAGGCTGACGGTGAAGCTGTCCCGAGCCGCCTCGACCACGGTGAGGCTGACGCCGTCCACGGTGATCGAGCCCTTCTCCACCAGGTAGCGGGAGATGCTGTCGGGCAGCGAGAAGCGCAGCACCTCCCAGCGGAGGTTGCCCTCGGCGTCTCGCTCGCCGGGCTCGCGGCCCAACAGGGCGCCGGTGGCGTCGACATGACCCTGTACGAGGTGGCCGCCGAGCCGGGCACCGAGCGCCATGGCCCGCTCCAGGTTGACCCGCGAGCCGGGCTTCAACTCGCCCAGACTGGAGCGGTGCAGCGTCTCGGCCATCACGTCGGCACTGAACTCGCCTGTCTCGGCAGCCAGTTGCTCGGGGCTGTCGACGACGGTGAGGCAGACGCCGTTGACCGCGATGGAGTCGCCGTGGTGCGCGCCCTGACAGACCACCGGGCCACGCAGGCGGATTCGCGAGGAGTCGCCGATCTCCTCGATCGACACGACCTCGCCGAGCTCTTCGATGATGCCGGTGAACACCCGGGTTCTCCTCGCGCTTGGGGCGCGGACTCCGGGGCGGCATGGGAGAGGACACGGACGGGCACGGGTGCACGAGCCCCGGGGCACGACCCGTCGCCGGGGTGCCGCAGAACCGCCGGGAGAGAGCTCTCCCGTCGCACACCTTCCCGAGGTCCACCGGGGGACCACGGGCACTGCTCTTCGTCCGCCGCGCACGCCTCCCATCCGGACTTTAACCGTCGGTCCAGGAATTTCACCTGGTCAACCGGCCGCTGGCTGCGGACGGGTCGCGGACTGTAACCGCCGGTTCGGATTTTCACCGACCCCGGAGTGCGCTGAACGTCACTGCTACTACTGACGTCATTGTGCCATGATCCGCGCGAAGCGAGGGAGAGACTTCCACTGTGGTCTGTTTCACGTACGGCGCGGGAATGCGCCGGGCGCGCGGGCGACGAATTCCGGCCGCCCGGCGCGGGGCCGCCGTCATCCGCCAGGGCTCCGGCGGCATCACCGTCAAGGCTCCGGCGGAGCATCACCGTCAGGGCTCCAGCAGCGTCACCTCGGCGTGGTGGCGACGCTGCTGCGCGGCGTCCCAGTCCCCCGTGCAGTAGACGGAGAGGCGCTCGATCGCGCCGTCCCGGACGTCGGCGCGCAGCAGTTCGCGGCAGTACTGGCGCTCGCCGTCCTGCTCCCAGCTCTCCTCGACCTCCAGCACGAACCCGGCGTCGGTCCGGTCCATTCGGTGGCGCGGGACGCTGCCGGGCGCAGGGTGGCCGTTCCGCCGAAGGGCGACCAGGCCGTCGACGCCGCGGGACTGCAGGCGCCAGGACGGGACGGTGAGGTCGCAGAACACGTCGGGGCGGAAGAGACCGTCGGGCGGGGTGCCGGTCTCCAGGAAGGCGATCAGGAGGGTCGCGAGGCGGTCGGCGGTGGCGGTGGTGGTGGCGGGTGCGGCTGCCGTGGTCGTCATGGTGCGGCCCTCCTGGTCAGGCTTCGGCGCCGGCGGCGATGCCGGCTTCGGCGGGCGGGGCGGCGCTGGGAGCCGGGGTGGTACTGGGAGCCGGGGTGGTACTGGGGGCTGCGACGGCCAGGGCGGCTGGGGCGGCTTTGGTCGCGGCCAGGTTGCGGCCGACCACGGCCATGGTGTGCTCCAGCGCCTCGGTGGGGCTGAACTCGATCAGCTCCGTCCCGGCGAAGATCAGCGGGAGGTGGCCGGGGGCGCCGTAGTAGGCGTCGCCCGCGCGGTAGACCTCGTCGTGGTCGGCATAGCGGAACACCACTTTGCCGGTCACCACGACGCCCCAGTGCGGGCTCTGGCAACGGTCCTGGGGGAGGCCGGCGAAGAGCGGGCCCGGGTCCACGTCCGCCTTGTGGGTCTCGAACCCGACGGTGTAGCCGCCGAGTTCGGCGTAGCGGCCCTCGATGACCGGTTCGTCCAGCGCGAGCTCGGCCTCGGCCTTGGAGATGCGGGGCATGGCGTCCTCCTCGGGTGGTTCGCCCGCGGGGCGGTTCGTCCGTGGGCGGTTCGTCCGTGGGCGGTTCGTCTGTGAGGCGGTTCGTCCGTGGGCGGTTCGTCTCTGAGGAGGAGGCGTGAGGAACGGGCGCACGATGTGAGGCGGGTCGTCGTCACGTCTGCCAGTGGACGGGCTGCTCCGGCTCGTACACGCAGAGTGTGCCGGTGCGGACGGCGTTGGCCAGGTGGCGGCCGAGGGCGGGGTGGGCGCGCGAGACGCGGTCGATGGCGGCGCGGATCCTGGCGGTCACGGCCGTCCGGGCCCGTTCGGCGGCCGAGCCGGTGCGGCGCACGCGCCCGCCCAGTCCGTAGGCCGCGGAGAGCTGGCCGACGAGCGCGTCCCGTTCGACGGCGATCCGGGCGGAGCGCTCGGCGTCCCCCGCGGCGTCGGCCTCGGCGGCCTCCTCGTCCAGTTCGCCCAGTCGGCGGCGGTAGGCGGCGCGCGCGGTGGCGTCGATCAACTCGCCGGTGTCGGTGGGGTGGTGGAGGCCGAGCGCGGCCTCCACCACCTCGTCCGCCGCGGCGGCGGGCGTGGGGGTCGCCAGGTCCAGGGCCGGGACGGGCGTGCCAGGGCGGGAGAGCAGAGTGGCCAGGTCGTGCAGGCCCTTGCTGTCGGGGAGCCGCACCTCCTCCCCCGCGTACCGGAGCTGCCAGAACTCGCCCTGGCGGAGGAAGAGCCGGCCGTCCTCGGCGGGCGGTCGGCGGGTGCCCGCCTCCCGGTCGATCCGGTCGGCCAGGCGGGGTGCGCCGAGCGCGCGGGCGGTGGCCAGCGCCCGGGTGAAGTGCTCGCGGGCGGTGGCGGGTTCGCCGAGCGCGGTGGCCAGCAGGCCGAGGTGCCGGTGCACCGGGCCGCGGACGGCGGCCGCGATGCCCTCGACCGCGAGCAGGTCGCGACAGGGGTACAGGGCGTCGTAGAGCTCGCGGGCGAGCGGCTGCAGTTCGGCCTCGGCGGTCGTCCCGCCGACGAGCGCGAGCGCCTCCGCGGCCTGGGCCATCATCGGCAGCCACTCGCTGTCCACCGGGGCGGACGCCAACAGCGGTGCCACGGCCGCGAGTCGGCGCCCCGCATCGGCACGGTCGCCGAGCTGGGCGGCGATGAGCGCCCTGGTCACCCGGGGCCAGACGCCCGGCAGGCCGTCCAGCGGGGGTGGTCCGGCGAGCAGCCGGCCCAGCTCGTCGGACGCGCCCGACTCCGCACAGAGGCACCAGCGTTGCGTCGCGCCGAGGACGGCGGCATTGGCGCTCCCGGCCCGCCCGCCGAGCTCCGCCGTCTCCGCGAGGGCGGCACGGCAGTCGGCGTACCGGCCCTCCAGCAGGGCTCGCATGCCCCGCCAGAGCGGCACGTACCACGTGTAGAGCGGTCGGCCCAGCGCCCGGGCGCCCGCTTCGTACGCCTGGATCTCGGCGTACGCCTCGGCGGCCTCCCCGCGCTCCAGCAGGGCGACCAGGCGCAGGCGCCGGCCGAGCAGCTCCAGCTCCCGGTCCGGCTCCGGCAGCCCCCGCGCGAGGTCCACGATCTCCCCCGCCCAGGCCCGCCGTTCGCCGCAGTGCGCGGGCCCGGAGAGGGCGTCGCAGAGCGCGGAGAGCGCGTACGCCAGTACGGCGTCGTCCCCACTCCCCCGCGCCGCACGGACCGCCTCCTCGGCCAGCGCGAGCCGGTCCCGCTCCGGCTCGACCAGCGCGTCGGCGACGGAGAGCCGCGCGGTCACGGCGGCGAGCAGGGCGGCGTGCGGGGACGGGGTGGGGTGGGGGTCGTCGGATGCGCTCGTGCCGCCGGGCGGTGCGGGGGCGGGCGGCGCGGGGGCGGGCGAGGCAGCCAGGAGGTGGGTGCGGGCCTCGCCGAGAAGGTCGATCTGCGGGCGGTCGAGGAGGTCCACCTCGAAGCCCGCGGGGCCGGAGCCGAGGCCGAGGGCGGCGCGGGCCAGGAGGTCCGGGCGGGCGGCGCGGCGGGCGGGAGCCGCGGCGGCGAGGAATGCCTCGCGGCTCTCCTCCCGCCGGCCGGCGCCGAGGCGCGCGGCGCCGAGGCCGAGCAGGAGCGCGGCTCGGCGGGAGTCGTCCGCGCCCGCCACCTCCGCGAGCGCCGTCAGGGCCCGTTCGTACCACTGGGCCGCGTCCTCGAAGGCCAGCAGGCCGGCTGCCCGGTCCGCTGCCCGTCCGGCGAACTCCGCTGCGGCACTGGCCTGTTCGGGCCCGGCCTGGAGAAGGTGGCGGGCGGCCTCGGCCGGGCCGGTGTCGCGGCCGCGGTCGGCGAGGGCGGCCAGTACCGCGCCCGCGCGGCCGTGCAGGGCGGCGCGTTCGGCCGGGCCGAGCGCCTCGTGGACGGCCTCCCGCATCAGCTCGTGCCGGAACCCGCCCACACCCGGCTCGTCCAGCGTCAGCAGGCCCTCCGCTGCCGCGGCGGCGAGCAGCGACCTGAGCGCGCCGAGTGGTACGGCGGCGAGTTCGGCGAGCACGTCCAGGCCGAAGCGGGTGCCGAGCACCGAGGCCGCGCCGAGGACCCGCGCACACTCGTCCGGCAGTCCGTCCAGTCGCGCCGCGACCGCCGCGCGGACGGTGGCGGGCAGCGGCTCCGGCCGTCCGGCGCCGCCGTGGCGCAGCAGTTCGGTGACGAAGAAGGCGTCGCCGCCGGTCCGGTCCAGCAGCTCCTGGACGGCCGCCGGTTCGGTGCGTCCGCCGGACGCGGCGGCGAGCAGCGCCCGGACGTCCGGCTCGGTGAGCGGGCCGACCGGAAGCGTCCGGCCGGCTCGCAGGAGCGCGGCCCCGGCGGCGGTGCGCCCGTGCCAGGCGGCGCCGTCGTCGCGGGCGGTGGCGAGCAGCAGGGTGGGCGCGGTGCGCAGCGCGGCGGCGAGTTCGGTCAGCAGGCGCAGGGAGGAGACGTCGGCCTCGTGGACGTCGTCGAGGACGAGCAGCAGCGGGCGGGAGGCCGCGCCGGTGCGGAGCAGTTCGGCGAGGTCGCCGCCGAGGCGCTGCCGGGCCGCCTCCGGGTCGGCGGCGCGCGGACCGGCGGCAGGCGCACCGGCGGGCGCGACGGAAGGGGCCGGCTCGCCGGAGACCAGGGCGCGCAGCCCGGGCGAGGCCCCGACCAGCCGCCCGCAGGCGGGGTCGGCGGCGGCGAGCTCACGCGCGGCCTGCGACCAGGGGCCCAGCGCCCCGGAGCCCGCGCGGCCGCCGGACTGCGGCGGGCACCAGAGCCAGAGCACCCGGCACCCGTCGGCCCGGTGCACCGCCTCCTCGGCCGCCCTGGTCTTGCCCGCACCGGCCGCGCCGGTCAGCACCGTCAGACCGCCCCGGCCGGCCCGCGCGTCGGCGACCGCCGCCGCCAGCTCGGCCAGCAGGTCGGCGCGGCCGACGAAGGGAAGCACGGGCATCGGGCCGTCCTCTCGCCGGGGCCGGGGAGGTGCAGGGGTGGCTCCGTTCCGAGCGTAGGCCGCCGGGCCGACGCCTTGCCCGGTGGCGGGCCCGGGTGCGGCGGGCGCACGCTGGTGGTAGGCGGCCGGCGACGGCCGGCCGGGGACTCCCGGAGGTGCGAGAGCGATGGCCAAGTTCATGGACGTCCACCACGGCATGGCGGGTATCACCGAGGAACAGCTGCGGATGGCCCACCGGGCCGACCTGGCGATCGAGGGCGACGAGGGCGTGCACTTCGAGCAGGCGTGGGCCGACCCGGAGTCGGGCACCGTCTACTGCCTCTCCGAGGCGCCGTCCAAGGAGGCCGTGCAGCGCGTCCACGAGCGCAGCGGGCACCCGGCGGACGAGATCCACCCGGTGCCGCTGATGGTCTGAACGCCGACGGCCCGCGCCTCGTCCGGTCGGCACCCTGACGGTCCGGCGGTCCGGGTCGGACGGTCCGCCGGTCCGCATGGGCGCGCGTCAGACCGGCCGGACGGCCGGGATCGGCGTGAAGTGGGTGACCTCGGGCGGGTGCACCAGGTAGCGCAGCTCGCCCTCCGACCAGACCGGCCGGATCCGCCACATCGGCCCCGCGTACCCGCGCAGGGCCTCCTCGTCGCGCCACCGGCTCACCACCAGCACCCGGTGGCCGTCCTCGGTCACCGACCGCAGCAGCTCGCCGCCCAGGCAGCCGTCCGTCTGCCCGAGCTGCGGGATCACCTGTGATGTCAGCAGGGCGCAGAACTCTTCGATGTGCCCGGCCATGACCTGCCCGGCCCAGATCCTCACGATCACGGCCACCACCTCCCTGAGGCACTCCGCACCAGGCTGCGGGCCGATGGAAACACCACAATTATCCGCCGCGGCGCCGTTCCGGCACCTGCCCCTTTTACGGCGCCCGGTCGGTGCTCTCGCAGCACCCGCGCGCAGGGTGCCCGACCAGTCCCGATCAGCCCCCGGACGGGGCGGACGGGGCTTCCGGACAGGGCTTCCGGACCGAGCTTCCGAACGGTCGAGGGGGCTCCGCTAGATTTCCGGTATGACCAGCACACCGGAGACTGTCGTTCCGTCAACCACCGGGCCGGGCGGGCCCGCCCCGCAGGGCGCGCAGGGGAGCCTGTTCGAGGCGCTCCGCGCGGATGCCGTGAAGGACGCGGCGGACCTGCGGGAGATCTACGAGCAGCCGAGCGACCATGCGCGGCGCAAGCAGGTGGACCGGATCCACGAGGTGGCCCGGCAGCTGATCGCCTGCTCGTCACTGGTCTTCGTGGCCAGCGCGGACGCGGCCGGGCGGTGCGACGTGTCTCCGCGCGGCGGGCCGGCCGGGCTGGTCTCCGTCCTGGACGAGCACACGCTGGCGATTCCGGACGCCACCGGCAACAAGCGGCTGGACACCCTGCACAACGTCATCGAGACCGGGCAGGTCGGGCTGATCTTCGTGGTGCCCGGCCGGGACACCACGCTGCGGGTCAACGGGCGGGCCTGCGTCTCCACCGATCCGCGGCTGCTGGAACAGCTGACGGCGGTCGGCAAGCCGCCGCGCAGTGCGATCGTGGTGGCGGTCGAGGAGGTCTACGCGCACTGCCCGAAGGCGCTCCTGCGCGGTTCGGCGTGGAAGCCGGAGAACTGGCTCGCCAAGGACGCGCAGCCCACCTCGGCGGCGGTCACCCTCTCCCACCTGCGGGACCCCTCGCTGACGATCGAGATGATCGAGCAGAACGAGCGGGAGGCGCTGCTGTACCGCTACGAGTAGCCGGGCGGTCGGCGCACGGCGGAGCGGTCGAGCGGAGGCGCGCAGAGGCGCGGAGCCGCAGACTCGCAGAGCCCAGACGTAAGGGCGCGCCGACGTCCAGGCGCGCAGACGTGCGAGAAGACCGTCCCGGGTGCTCGGCCGGGGCCGGTCTCCTCGCTCCTACTTCCCCCGCCCCCCGCACCGGCCCGCGCGGTGGGCGGCCTCCGCCCGTGGGCGGCCGGCGTCAGGCAGCCGCGGCCTTGGGAACGTCCACCACGTTCGCGCCCACGGCCGCCCGCTGGACGGCCTCGACGCCCTTGTGCGCGGCCTCCTTGCTCGCGTAGCCCTGGCCGGTCGCGACGATCTCGCCGTTGCCCGCCTTGAGCCGGAAGCGATACTTGCCGCCGGCGTCCTCGTAGACCTCGAACTTGCCCGTCATCCGGGCCACCTCCTCAGCGGGGCGCGCGGCGCGCCCTCCTGCACCGTGCGACCGCCCGGGGGCCCGCCGCACCTGATCGGCGGCCGGACGGGTGAAGCCCCGCCGTGGGGGGTTCGCGGGCGTGCCGGGGCGGCGGGTGGTCGCTTGAATGGACGGATGGACTGCGTCTTCTGTGCGGTGGTGGCGGGCGAGGAGCCCGCGCACCGGGTGCTGGACGACGAGGCGGCGGTGGCCTTCCTGGACCGGCGGCCGCTCTTCCCCGGCCATGTGCTGGTCGTTCCGCGCGCCCACCACCGCACGCTGGCAGACCTGCCGACGGCGGAGGTGGGCCCGTTCTTCCTGCAGGTGCAACGGGTGGCGGCCGCCGTGGAGCGCGGGCTCGGGGCGGCGGGCAGCTTCGTCGCGGCGAACAACCGGATCAGCCAGTCGGTGCCGCACCTGCACGTCCACGTGGTGCCGCGCAATCCGAAGGACGGGCTGCGCGGCTTCTTCTGGCCGCGCGGGAAGTACCCGGACGAGGCGGGCGCGGCGGAGGTCGCCGAGCGGCTGCGCGCCGCGCTCGCCCCGTCCTGACGTTCGCCGGCCGGGCGGCTCAGCCCACCCGGACGTTGTCGAGCACCCAGTACCAGTTGTTGCTGCCGGTGTACCGGAACCGCAGCCGCAGCCGGCTCGCACCGGCCGGGACGGCCAGGGCCAGCGTCTGCCGGCCGTTGGTCTCCGCGCTGTAGCTCTTGACGACGACCGGCGTCCCGCCGTCCCAGACCGCCAGCACCTGGGCGGTCTGGCTGCCCTCCTGCTGGTAGTAGGTCGTGAACGAAACCGGGACGCTGCTCAGCCCGGCCACCGGGTACTCCGGGCTGACGAGGGTGGAGTCGTAGCCGCCCTTGAACGTCTTGTCGGCCCACTCGTCGGAGTCGGCGACGGCGAAGACGTTGCGGGAGCGGACGTTCAGCTCGCGGTACTGGTCACGCTGGGTCCGGGTTGCCGGGGTTTCGTCCCGGTCGTGAACAGCGCCGGAATTCGGTCCAGACCCGTTATCGTTCAGTGATCACGTGGGCGGCGCGGGAGGCGCCGTCAGAGCCCGGGCCGCCGAGCCCGGGAGGGCCTGGGGATCGCCCTGGGGTCGGCCGCGTCCGGGGCGACCCCAGGCCCGGGGTCGTCTCCGGGGTCGTCCGCGTCCGGGGTCGGCGGGCGCGCCGGTGGTCAGTCGGCTTCTAGGCGGGTGGTGAAGCTGAACCGGTCTCCGCGGTACAGCGATCGCACCCGCTCCAGCGGCGCGCCGGCCGCGTCCCTGGTGAGCCGGTGCAGCAGCAGCATCGGCAGGGCGGGTGGCGTCCCGATCAGCAGTGCCTCGCGCGGCGAGGCGAGCACCGTCTCGATCCGCTCGTCGGCCGCGCCGAACTCGATGCCCGCCTTCTCCTTCAGGTAGACGTAGAACGACGAGCCGGGGTCGAACTCCCGGTCCAGCTCCGGGACCCGCGCCACCGCCAGATAGGTGCTCTCCAGACCGACCCGCTCGCCGTCCGCGAGCAGCACCCGCTCCAGATGCCAGACCTGCTCCCCCACCCCGATGCCCAACTGCCCGGCCAGCAGCGGATCGGCGGCGAACCGCTCCAGCCCGATCAGGCTGCGGCCCGGCACCCGCCCCTGGCGGCGGACGCCCTCGGTGTAGCTGGCCAGCGACAGCGGCTGCTCCAGCTTGGGACCGGCCACCACGGTGCTGCGGCCGCGCCGCCGGACCCGCCCCTGGATCAGCAGGTCACGCAGCGCCTGCCGCAGCGTCTCGCGGGCCACCTCGAAGCGGGCGGCGAGGTCGCGCTCGGTCGGCAGCACGCCGTCCTCGCCGAGCTCGTCGAGCAGCGCCTCCAACTGGCCCTTGACGGCGTAGTACTTGGGCACCCGGCCGTGCTCGGGGATACCCGCACGGATCGGCGCGCCGAGGCCGGGCAGGGGGTCGCGGGCCCGGGGTTCTCGTCCATCCGGCCATCCTCGCAGACTCGGGCGGGCGTCCGATCGAGGCCGAACCGACGGATGCGCCGCGTTCGGACCAGGGGTGCGCCGGGGTCGCCCCAGGGGCGCCGTGGGGGTTTCCCGGGGGTCGCCCGGGAGGCCCGGCGGGGGTCCATGGGGCCCGCGGAGGGATCCACCGGGGGCCGATCCCGGACATCGCGCGGGCCGATCCCGGCCCAATCCGCGGCCAACCCCTTGACAGGTATAGACCATTCCGCTTGAGTCTCGGTCAGCCCCGCACCCGGCCCGCACCCCGGTCGGCCCGTCCCCCCACGACGCGCCCCCGCGCGGGGCACCGAGGCCCCGGCACCACCGTCCCTGTCCCACCGATGTGCGGCCCCCACCGCACAAGGGGTGATCACGTGTCAACGAAACGCCTGCTCGCACTGCTCTCCGCCATAGTCACGGCACTCTCGCTCGCGCTACTGCTGCCCGCCGCCAGCGCCAGCGCCGCCGCCTGCGCCGCCCCCTGGAACGCGGCCACCGCCTACACGGGCGGCGCCGCCGTCTCCTACAACGGCCACAACTGGTCCGCCAAGTGGTGGACCCAGAACGAGACCCCCAGCACCGCCGGCACCGGCGTCTGGGCCGACCAGGGCGCCTGTGGCGGCGGCCCGACCGACCCGACGCCCACCCCGACCTCGGGAAGCTGCGCCTACCCGGACTGGGCCGCCGGGCGCACGTACACCACCGGGAGCATCGTCCGCTACACCAACGGCGGGCTCTACCGGGCCACCCACGACAACCCGGGGTACGACCCGGTGATCAGCACCTGGTACTGGGAGCCGTACAGCTGCGGTCCGACGCCGACGCCCACCGGCACTCCGACCACGACCCCGAACCCCGGCGGATTCCCGGTCAGCCAGGCGCAGTTCGACCAGATGTTCCCGAACCGGAACTCCTTCTACACCTACCAGGGCCTGCTCGACGCACTCGGCGCCTACCCCGGCTTCGCCAACACCGGCAGCGACACCGTCCGCAAGCAGGAGGCCGCCGCCTTCCTCGCCAACGTGAATCACGAGACCGGCGGCCTGGTCTACGTGGTCGAGCAGAACACCGCCAACTACCCGCACTACTGCGACACCTCGCAGCCGTACGGGTGCCCGGCCGGACAGGCCGCGTACTACGGGCGCGGTCCGATCCAGCTGAGCTGGAACTTCAACTACAAGGCGGCCGGCGACGCCCTCGGCATCGACCTGCTGCACAACCCCGGCCTGGTACAGACCGACCCGGCCGTGGCCTGGAAGACCGCGCTCTGGTACTGGAACACCCAGACCGGCCCCGGCACCATGACCCCGCACAACGCCATGGTCAACGGGTACGGCTTCGGCGAGACCATCCGCAGCATCAACGGCTCCCTGGAGTGCAACGGCGGCAACCCCGCGCAGGTGCAGAGCCGGATCAACGCCTACCAGGACTTCACCCGGATCCTCGGTACCGTCCCCGGTTCGAACCTGGGCTGCTGACGCTTCGACAGCTCTCAGCCCTGTCATGCGCCGGTACGCCCCTGCTTCGCCCCGATACCTCACGGGGAGTAGCGGGGGCGTACCTCGGGTGGAGGACCGGCGGGGGTGCGGAATCATCGTCACGGCGGACGACGGGTGGATGGTGGCGGCCTAGGCTCGCAGCCATGAACGACCTTGGCAGCCTTGTCCAGCAGACCGCCGACCGGCTCGCCGGCCAGCAGGTCGGCGCCGTGGTGGCCGGCCTGGCCGGCGGCGCGGTGGAGATCCGCGGCGCCGGAAGCACCTCCGCCGGCCCGGGCGGCAGCGTGCCCGGGGCACAGACACTGTTCGAAATCGGCTCGGTCACCAAGGTGTTCACCTCGCTCGCCCTGGCCCGGCTGGTGCTCGCGGGCTCGGCCGCGCTCGACGAACCACTGGCCCACGTCCTGGCGGACGCGCTGCCGCCCGGCGTCACCGTGCCCACCAAGGGCAGCACCCCGATCACCCTGCAAGACCTGGCCACCCACAGCTCCGGGCTGCCGCGACTCCCCGCGGGGATGCTGCTGCGGGCCCTCGTCACCCCCAACAAACCGGACCCGTACCGCCATTGCACCACCGACACCCTGCTGGCCGGGCTCGCCCGCACCAGACTGCACGCGGTGCCCGGCCGGAGCTTCCGCTACTCCAACCTCGGCGCAGGCCTGCTCGGCCTAGCCCTCGCCCACCGGGCCGGCACCGGCTACGAGGAGCTGGTCACCCGGGAGATCTGCGAGCCGCTCGGGCTCGCCGACACGGTGATCACCGTCGACGAGGAGCGCACCGGCCGCCTCGCCCACGGTCACACGCCGGGCCGGCGCCCCGTCCCCGGCTGGCACCTGGCCGACCTCGCGGGCGCCGGCGGACTCCGCTCGACCGCCGCCGACCTCGCGACGCTCCTGCGGGCCCAGCTGGCCTCCGCCGCCCCTTCCGCCACCACCCTCGCCGCGGCACCCGAGGCCTCATCGCTGGCACCCGCCATCGCGCTCACCCGGGAGGTCAAGCACCACGTCAACCCCTTCGCCTGGATGCACCTCGGCTGGCTCGCGCACCGGCTCCACCCCAGGCAGGGCGGCCACCTCCAGATCTGGCACAACGGCGAGACGGGCGGCTTCCGCTCCTTCGTCGCCTTCGACCCCGAGAAGCAGGTCGGCGTCATAACCCTGGCCAACACCCGCCGTTCGGTCGACCCGGCCGGGGTGTCCCTACTGCGCAGCCTGCAGAACGGCCACGCGACGCGCGGTGGCGGGGCGCAGGCGCGGGGCCGGGCGTAGGCGCGGGCCGGACGGGGCGCAGCGCACGCCGCAGGGGTACAGACGGGGGCGGGGGGTGACTCGCGCCGCCCCGGGGGCGCGCGCCAGGGCGGCAGCAGGCAGCGAATGACCGCACCCGAGTGGCCCGGACCACAACTTCATAGCGTTGGAATTCCAAACTCACCAGCTCTATAGTGAGTTTGCTTTTCCAACCACCCCTCAGAGGAAGGCAGCCGCCATGCGTGACGCCGTGATCGTCGAAGCCGTTCGTACCCCCATCGGCAAAGGCAAGCCCGGAGGCACCCTCTCGTCCGTCCACCCGGTCGAGCTGCTCGCGCACACCCTCCAGACCCTGATCGGCCGCAGCGGCGTCGACCCGGCGCTGGTCGACGACGTGATCGGCGGCTGCGTCGACCAGGTCGGCGAGCAGGCCATGAACACCACTCGGTACGCCTGGCTGGCCGCCGGCCTGCCGGACTCCGTCCCGGCGACCACGGTCGACCGGCAGTGCGGCTCCTCCCAGCAGGCCGTCCACTTCGCCGCACAGGGCGTGATCGCGGGCGCGTACGACATGGTGGTGGCGTGCGGGATCGAGTCGATGAGCCGCGTGCCGATGTGGTCCAACGTGCCGCCGGGAGCGGACCCGTTCAGCGCCGCGATCGCCGCCCGCTACCCCGGCGGGCTGATCCCGCAGGGCGTCAGCGCGGAGCTGATCGCCGCCAAGTGGTCCGTCTCCCGCGAGGCGATGGACGCGTTCGCCGCCGGTTCGCACGCCAAGGCCGCGCACGCCCACGCCACCGGCCTGTTCGAGGCGGAGCTGGCACCGGTGACCACCCCCGCCGGACTCGTCGCCATGGACGAGTCGGTCCGCCCCAGCACCACGCCGGCGATCCTGGCCGGCCTCCGCCCGTCCTTCGCCGACCCCGGCTTCGCCGAGCGGTACCCGCAGATCGACTGGTCGGTGACGGCCGGCAACAGCAGCCCGATCAACGACGGCGCCTCGGCCGTCCTGATCACCAGCAGCGAGACGGCGGCGCGGCTCGGCCTGCGCCCGCTGGCCCGGCTGCACTCCTTCGCGGTGACCGGTTCGGACCCGTTGCTGATGCTCACCGGCGTCATACCCGCCACCGAGAAGGTGCTCGGCCGGGCCGGCCTGTCGCTGGCGGACATCGACCTGTTCGAGGTGAACGAGGCGTTCGCCAGCGTCGTGCTGGCCTGGCTCCAGGAGACCGGCGCCGACCCGGCGAAGGTGAACGTCAACGGCGGCGCGATCGCGCTCGGCCACCCGCTCGGCGCCAGCGGCACCCGGCTGATGACCACCCTGGTGCACGCGATGCGCGAGCGCGGGGCGCGGTTCGCACTGCAGACCATGTGCGAGGCGGGCGGCCTGGCCAACGCCACCATCCTGGAGGCGCTGGACTGACACCGGCCGACCGGTCGCACCCGGGAGGCCACCCCCGGCCCGCTCCCACCGCGTCTGCGCGCCCGCGCCGCCGCCCCGACCGGTGCGAGCACGCGGTGGGGGCGGGCCGGTGCACGTGAGACTGCGTACCGTCGGGCACCCCACCGTCCGCTTCCGTACCGTCCGCTTCCGTATCGTCCCGTTCCGCTCCGTCTCGTCCCGTGGAACGAGCGGGGCCGTGGGGCTGCGTGGGAAGATGGCAGGGCTGGTGGAAACGATCTCCGGGCGGTTCTCTGGCCATGGTGAACGAGCAGCGTGATGCCGGCGAGCCCAAGCGGCCGCGTCAGGATGCCCTGCTGATGGTGCCGATCGCGACCGCGCTGATCGAGGCCGACGGCCGGATCCTGCACTGGAGCAACGACGCCGAGGCACTGCTCGGTTACACGGCCGAGGAGGCGATCGGCGCGCGGGCCGCGCAGCTGCTGGCCTCGGACGAGCAGCGGCCGGAGGTGCTGGAGCTGTTCCAGGAGATCCTGGACGGCCGCGGCTGGTCGGGTGTGTTCCCCGTCCGGCACCGGGACGGGCACCTCGTCAATCTTGAATTCCGCACCCACCCGATCTCGGGACCGGGCGGCAGCCCGCTGGTGCTCGCGGTGGCGTCCGACGTGACGACGCTGCGCCGGATCCAGGCGGATCTCGCCGTCCTCGACGGGTTCTTCACGCAGTCCCCGGTCGGGATGGGCGTGTTCGACACCCGGCTCGCCTTCGTCCGGCTGAACGACGCGCTGGCCCGGGTGAACGGCCTGCCCGCCGCGGCGCACGTGGGCCACCGGCTGAGCGAGCTGCTGCCCGGGATCAACGGCGAGGAGAGCGAGGCGGTGATGCGGCAGGTGCTGGAGAGCGGCGAGCCGGTGGTGGACTCGCGCTCGCACGGCCGCACCCGGGGCGATCCGGAGCACGATCACGCCTGGTCGGCCTCGTACTTCCGCTTGGAGGACCCGGCCGGGCAGGTCCTCGGGGTGAGTTCGACGGTCATCGACATCACGGAGCGGTTCCGTGCGGACGCCAGGGCGGCGCGGGCACAGGAGCGGCTGTCGCTTCTGGTGGACGCCACCGCGTCGATCGGCACCACGCTGGACCTGCGGCAGACCGCGCGCGAGCTGGCCGACGCCATGGTGCCCAGGGTCGCGGACATCAGCGGCGTGTTCGCCCTGGAGGCCCTGGTCGCGGGGCGCAACGTGGAGCCGCTGGACCCGTCCACCGCGCAGCTGGTGCGCCGCCTGGCGCTCGCCACCACCGACCCGCTCTACCCGGCCGAGGCGCTGCCGGTGGACACGGTGTACGAGGTGGCGCCGGACTCGCCGTACGCGCGGGCGCTGGCGACCGGGCGAACCGTGGTGGTTCCGTCCTGGGAGCTGCCGCTGCTGAGCCAGGGGCTCTCGGAGAGCCGCCGCCAGGCGTATCTCGGCGACCGGCCGCGTTCCGTGCGGATCACTCCGCTGGTGGCGCGCGGCACCACGCTGGGCATGGTGGTGTACTCGCGGCGCGGCGAGCGGGAGTCCTTCGTCGAGGCCGACATCACGCTCGGTGACGAGCTGGCCCTGCGGGCCGCCGTGGCGATCGACAACGCCCGGCTCTACCTGCGCCAGCACCAGACCGTGCTGGCCCGGCAGCAGGCGCTGCGCGAGGCGAAGGCCGCGCAGGAGCGGCTGGCGCTGGTCAACTCCGCCTCGGCGCGGATCGGCACCACGCTCGACCTCGCCCAGACCGCCAAGGAGCTGGCCGAGGTGGCGACGCCCCGGCTGGCCGACACGGTCGTGGTGGAGGTGCTGGACGACCTCGTGCGCGGCGAGCGCGAGGCCCGCCCGCTGGCGGACGGTTCGGCCGTGCTGCGCCGGATGGCCTTCCACTCGGCACACGGCTCGACGCTGGAGCCGATCGACCGCACCGACGGGGTGCAGCGGTTCCGGCCGGGATCGCCGTATGCGTGGAGCCTGGCGCACCGCAAGCCGGTGCTGGTGCCGCGGATGGACGCGGCGGGCATGGCCTGGTTCACCGACGACCCCGTCCGCACGGCCGCGGCCAGGAAGCAGAACGTGCGCTCGTTCATGGTGGTGCCGCTGATCGCCCGGGGCTCGCCGGTCGGTGTCGCCGCGTTCTACCGGACGGTGGTGGAGCGGCCGTACGAGGACGACGATCTGGCGCTGGCCGGGGAGTTGGCGGTGCGGGCGGCGGTGTCGATCGACAACGCGCTGCTGTTCACCCGGGAGCGCGACGCGGCGGCCGCCCGCCAGCGCGCCCTGGACGAGGCGTGGGCGGCGCAGCAGCGGCTGTCGCTGCTCAACGAGGCCAGCACCCGGATCGGCACCACCCTGGATCTGCACCGCACCGCCGAGGAGTTGGTGGAGGTGGTGATCCCGCGCTTCGCCGACTTCGTCACCGTCGACCTGCGCGAGGCGGTGCTGAGCGGCGACGAGCCCAGCCCCGTCCCGGACGACGGCACGGTACTGCTGCGGGCGGTCGCCGTCGGCGAGGCCAACGCGCGCGGGGTGCTGGCGGGCGCCGCCGACCAGGTCGGCGCCAACTCCCAGTCCGCACGGGTGTATGCGGAGAGCCTGCGGACGGGGCGCTCGATCCTGGTGTCGGAGGTGGACGAGGCGGCGCTGCGGCGGATCGTCGCCTCGCCGGACCGGGTGCAGCCGGGCCTGGAGGCCGGGGTGCACTCGTACCTGATGGTGCCGCTGCTGGCGCGCGGACTGGTGCTGGGGGGCGCGGAGTTCATCCGGATCCGCAACCAGGTGCCGTTCGGCCAGGCCGACCGGGCGCTGGCCGAGGAGCTGGCCGCCCGGACGGCCCTGGCGATGGACAACGGCCGGCTCTACCGACGCGAGCGGGACACCGCGCTCACCCTGCAACGCAGCCTGCTGCCGCAGGAGATCCACCGTACGCTGGGCCTGGAGATCGCCTACCGGTACCTGCCGAGCAGCGTGGTCAGCGAGGTCGGCGGCGACTGGTTCGACGTCGTGCCGCTCTCCTCGGGTCGGGTCGCGCTGGTGGTCGGCGACGTGATGGGCCACGGCATCCGGGCCGCCGCGACGATGGGCCAACTTCGCACGGTGGCCCGTACGTTGATCACGCTTGAACTGGATCCGGCGCGGGTGCTGCACCGGCTGGACGAGGCGACCACGGCGCTCGGCGAGGGCCAGTTCGCGACCTGCGTCTGCGTGGTGTACGACCCGGTGGACCGGCACTGCACCGCCGCCTGCGCGGGCCACCTGCCGCCGGTGGTGGCCGACGCCGAGGGCGGAGCCCGGCTGCTCGACCTGCCGCCGGGGGCCCCGCTGGGGGTCGGCGGGGTCCCCTTCGAGAGCGTCGAGTTCACGCTCCCGGAGGAGGGCATCCTGGCGCTGTACACCGACGGACTGGTCGAGCGCCGGGGCCGCGACCTGGACGAGGGCCTGGACCAGCTCTGCCGGACCATCGCCGACCGGCGCCGCTCGCTGGAGCAGACCTGCGACGCCGTCCTGGCCGAGCTCACCGGCCGCACCAGCGAGGACGACATCGCGATCATCCTGGCGCAGGTCCGGCCGGCCGGCTCGGACCGGATCGCCACCCTGCCGCTCACCGACGACCATGCGATGGTCGCGCACTCGCGCCGGTTCACCCGCGACACGCTCATCGGCTGGGGGCTCGCCCCGCTCGCCGACTGGGCCGAGCTGCTCACCAGCGAGCTGATCACCAACGCCCTGGTGCATGCCGGATCCCCCACCCAGCTACGGCTGTTCTACAACCGGCTTCTCACCGTCGAGGTCGCCGACCGGGACGCTGAGTCGCCCAGGATGCGGCGCGCCCGCGAGGAGGACGAGGGCGGGCGCGGCATGCACCTGGTCAACGAGCTCGCCCACCGCTGGGGCAGCCGGCGCACCCGGGACGGCAAGGTGGTCTGGTTCGAACTGGAGCTGCCGCCGGGCACGCCGGCCCGCTGACCCGCCGACCAGGCACGACAACCGCCGTTTGTCGCCGCCGCCGTGCGGTTGTTCGCCCGCGCGCACCCCGAGGAGCTTGGCTTGGTCCCGGCAGAACGACCGATCCCGAGCACCAGGAGCAGACCATGGACCAGCTCGACCCCCGTACCGTCGTGGAGCGCTACGTCACCGCCATCGCGACCGGCGACCTCCCCACCGCGGTGGCCTCGTTCGCCGAGCACGCCACGTGGTCCTACCCCGGCAACCTGCCGCTGTCGCGCGTCTGGAGCGGCCGGGACGCCATCGTCGAGGACTTCCTCGGCTCGGTGGGCACCCTGTTCGCCCCCGACGGCGCCCCGCAGGTGACCCTCACCGGCCTGCTGGCGGACGGCCCGCAGGTGGTCGCCGAGTGGACCGCCAAGGGCACGGCGGCCGACGGCAGCGCGTACGACAACCAGTGCCTGGGCATCTTCACCGTCGAGAACGGCCTGATCACGGCGGTGCGCGAGTACCTGGACACCCACCACGCGGCTCTCACGCTGTTCGCGGACCGGTCCGCCTGAGCCCCTGTCCGGGCCGCCCGGGAGCCGCTGGGTGGCCCTCCCCGGGCGATCGCGCCCAGGTCCTGGCCGGCCCTAGTCGGGCAGCAGCAGGTTGACGTCGCCGAACTCGTGCCACAGGTAGCGGTGGCGGACCGCCTCCGCGTAGCAGCGCTGCAGCAGGGGGCGGCCGGCGACGGCGGCGAGCATGAGCAGGTGGGAGGCGCGGGGCTCGTGCCAGCCGGTGAGGAGGCCGTCCACGGCACGGACGCCGCGCTCGGGGGTGATCACCAACTCCGTCCAGCCGTCGGCCTGGTGGACGGTGCCGTCCGGAGCGGCGGCCGACTCCAGGGCACGGACGGCGGTGGTGCCGACCGCGATCACCCGGCCGCCGCCGGACCGGACGTGGCCGACCAGGCGGGCGGTGGCGGCCGGCACCTGGAACCGTTCGGCGTACGGGGCCTCGTGCGCCTCGGGGGAGGCGACGCCGGTGTGCAGGGTGATCGGCGCGACCAGCACCCCGCGGCCGGCCAGCCGGGCCACCACTTCGGCGGTGAACGGTCGGGCGGCGCTGGGCATTTCGCTGCTGCCCGGGACGGCTGCGAAGACCGTCTGGTACGCCTCGATCGGCCAGTCGCCGTCCACGTAGCCGTACCGGATGGCCTTGCCGTGGCGGGCCAGATAGCCCAGCAGCGGTGCGGGTAGGTCGAGTCGGGCGTGCCAGAGGCGGGCGGTGAACGCCTCGACCAGCTCGGCCGAGCCGCCGCCCGGCAGCGCCACCCGCAGCCCCGGGCGGGCCGGGGACTCCTCCGGCGGGTAGTAGTCGGCGGCCTCGCCGGGTGCCGGCCGGCGCAACTCCACCAGGAAGGAGCCGCGTTGGTCGGGCTGGGCGGAGGAGAGGTGCAGCGCGACGGGGCCGCCGTCCGGCAGCCGGCCGGCCAGCGCGGCGGGCAGGGTGGCCGAGTTGTTGACCACCAGGAGGTCGCCGGGGCGCAGCACCGCGGGCAGGTCGGTGAACCGGCGGTGCTCGACGGCGGTGCCGTCGCGGCGGCCGACCAGCATCCGCACGCCGTCGCGGGCGGTCCCGCGAGCCTCCGCGGGTGCGCGGGCGGAGAGTTCGGGCGGGACGGTGACGTCGATCCCGGGGTCGGTGAGTGCGGTCATCGGTCACTCTGGGCAGTGGCTGCGGTGGCAGGGGCCGTGGCAGTGGCAGTGGCCGTGGCAGTGGCCACGGTGTCGGTGGCCGTGTCGGTGACGGCGAGCAGGTCGGCGGCCCGGTAGCGGCCGGAGGCGGGACGGTCGCGGAGCAGACCGAGCAGGGCAGGGGCGACGGCCTCCGGCAGCGGCTCGGCGGAGATGTCCTCGCCCGGGCACGCCTCCTGGTACATCCTGGTCCGCATGGTGCCCGGGTCGACCGCCCAGACGTGCAACTGCGGCTCCTCCCGGGCCAGTACGGCGGAGGCGTGGTCCAGCGCGGCCTTGCTCGCGCCGTATCCGCCCCATCCTTCGTAGGCCTCGACGGCCGCGTCGGAGCTGATGTTGAGCAGGGCGCCGGAGTGCGCGCGCAGCTGCGGCAACAGGAGCTGGGTCAGGGCGATCGGCGCGAGGGCGTTGACCTCGAACATCTCCAGCAGGTCGGGAAGCGGGACGTCGGCGAGCCGGGGCAGCGGCTCGCCGCCCGCGTCCGAACCGTTCAGCGTGCCGGCGTTGTTGACCAGGAGCGTCGCGCCGCCGAGCGCGGCAGCGGCCTCGGCCAGGCGCGCGCGGTGGTCGTCGTCGACGACCGAACCGGCCGGCGCGGTGACCTTGGTGACGGCGGCCAGCTCGGCCTCGGCGGCGGCGAGCGCGGCCCGGTCGCGCGCCGTGATCACCAGCTGCCAGCCGGCGGCGGCCAGCGCCCTGGCGAGCGCCAGACCGAGGCCGCGCGAGGCGCCGGTGATCACTGCGACGGGCTGGGCGGTGTCCTGGGCGACGGGCTGGGCGGTGTGCTGCGATGCGGTGTTCATGGCACCACGATCGCCCCGGACGGCCGCCGCCGGATCGGCCACCCGGCCCGGGACCGGGTCGTCCCTTGGGCCTAGGGCTGGATCAGGAGGCCGAGAACGCGCGCCGCCCCGGTGTCGTCGCCGGTACGCCGGTAGGCGTCCGCCGAGGCCTCGTACGCGGACCGGACCTCGGCGGCGGGGTGGCCGGCCGTGGCCCGGCTGATCGCAAGCCCCTTCAGCGCCTTGGCCTCCATCGGCGTCGACTCGGACTCCCCCGGCGCGGTCCCGGAACGTCGTCGCGTCGCCGTGCGCGCCGGGGCTCAGGTGCACGTCCGCGTCGCTGGCCCCGTCGACGTAGTACCGCAGCAGCCGGTGCGCGGCCGCGTCGCTCGCCGCGCCCGGGCCCGGGGCGTGTCAGGCAGTTGCCGCCGGGCGCGCGACGCGAACCGTCGGACGCGCCCTACGGCGCGTCGGGCACGGTGGCCGGGTGCTCCCGGCCCTCCGGCCATCCCTCCGGGCCCGCCCAGGCGGCCGGGTCCGACCAGGCGGCGAGCGTGCGGCGGCTCTCGAAGCGGCGCGGGCGGCCGGTCAGCGGGTCGGTGAACTCGACGGTGGAGGCGAGCAGTTGCAGCGGACGACGGAAGTCGTCCGGGGCCGCCTCCGGCAGCAGCAGCGGGTACACCGGGTCGCCGAGGATCGGCAGGCCCAGGCCGCTCATGTGCAACCGCAGCTGGTGGGTGCGCCCGCTGAGCGGGAGCAGCCGGTAGTGGCCGAGGCCGTCGCGGTGCTCGACGAGCTCGATCCGGCTCTCGCTGTTCGGCGGGGCGTCCAGCTCCCTGGCCGCGATCACGCCGCGCTCCTTGACGATGTGGCTGCGGACGGTGCGCGGCAGCGCGAGCGCCGGGTCGTACGGCGCGATCGCCCGGTACTCCTTGCGGACCAGCCGGTCGCGGAAGAGCGTCTGGTAGGCGCCGCGCTCCTCGGGGCGCACCACGAACATCGCCAGGCCCGCCGTCAGCCGGTCCAGCCGGTGGGCCGGGCTGAGGGCGGGGAGGTCCAGCGAGTGCCGCAGCCGGGAGAGCGCCGTCTCCACGACGTGCCGGCCGCGCGGGGTGGTGGCCAGGAAGTGCGGCTTGTCGACCACGACGAGGTGCTCGTCGCGGTGCACCACCGCCACCTCGAACGGGACGGGGACCTCGTCCGGCAACTCGCGGTAGAGCCAGAGGTGCGCCCCCGGCCGGAACGGCTCGTCCGGCCCGATCGGCCCGCCCTGGCCGACGATCTCGCGGCCGTGCAGCAGCGCGTCGATCCGCTCCGGCGCCACCGTGGGCAGCCGCTCGGCCAGGTACGCGCGCACCGTCGGCCAGGGCCCCTCGACGGGCAGCCGCAGGTGCACCGGGTCCACCCCACGGCGCTGTGGAAGGGGGGCGACCGGCTTGCTCTTGCGTCTCATCTCGCCGCCAGCCTATCCGGGCCGTCGCCGGCACCCCGGGGCGGCCAAGGGGAGGCCGGGGCGGTCGGCGGGAGGGCGGGGCGCCCCCGTCCGACGTGCCGATGCCGGCCGCCGCGGTGGAGAGTGGACGGTGAGGCCCCCGCCGACCCCGCTGGAGGCGTACGCGTGACCGTCGACCGACCGCAGGACGCGGTGCCGCCGCTGCACCTGCCGCGGCGAACGAGGCTGCTGCTCGCCGGCGCGTACCTCCTGCTGGTCGCGGCCGTGGTGGCCGACCTGGTGTCCGGGCCGGGGACGACCCTCTCCCCCGTGCTCGCGGTGGCGCCGGTGCTGGCCGGGGCGACCACCCGGCGGGCCCGGGTGCCGCTGCTCACGGGGGCGGCCGCCATCGTCGCGGTCGGCCTGCTGGAGGTCACCAACCGCGGCCTGCCCGTCTCCGTCCACCTGACCGCGCTGATCACCGTGCTCGCCGCCACGCTGGCCAGCGCCGGGAACGTGGTGCTGGTGGCCTCGCGGGAACGCGAGCTCTTCCAGGTCCGCACGGTGGCCGAGGCGGCGCAGCGGGCGCTGCTGCGGCCGCCGCCGGAGCGGCTCGGGCCGCTGCGGGTGGCGGTGCGGTACGTCGCCGCGGCCGCCGAGGCGCGGATCGGCGGGGACCTCTACGAGGTGGCGCAGGGCCCGTACGGGATCCGGATCCTGCTGGGGGACGTGCAGGGGCACGGGTTGCCGGCGGTGGAGACGGCGGCGGACGTGCTGGGGGTGTTCCGGGAGGCGGCCCGCACGGAGCCGGAGCTGGCCCGGGTGGCGGAGCGGCTGGACTCGGCGCTGGCGAGCCGCCCGGTGAACGAGCGGTTCGTCACGGCGCTGCTGCTGGGGGTGGACCCGGCGGGCGGCGCGGCGCAGCTGGTCAACTGCGGCCATCCGCACCCGCTGCTGCGCACGGCGGGCCGGGTGAGCGAGCTGGAGCCGCCGCAGCACGCCCCGCCGCTGGGGCTGCTCGACCTGATGGGCGGGAGCTACCGGGCGGGCGGCTTCGAGCCCCGGGCGGGTGACCTGCTGCTGCTCTACACCGACGGCGTGTCGGAGGCCCGGAACGCGGAGGGCCGGTTCTTCCCGTTGGCGGAGCGGCTGACGGGGGCGTCCGCGGGGAGCCCGGAGGACGTGCTGGACGAGCTGCTGGCGGAGGTCCGCGCCTGGGTGGACGTCGCCGGCCTGGCCGACGACGCGGCCCTGCTGGCTTTGCGCTGGGAACGCTGAGCGGCTCGGCCCGCTCCGCGACCGTCCCGCCTCGGTCGGCCGCCACTGTCAGTGCCGTGTGCAACGCTGTCGGTGCGGTCGGCGGAGCGCCGTCCACGGGCAGGTTCGTCGAGGGGACGGTGTCATGGGGATCAAGACGGGCGGGGCGTTCGAGGTGACGGCGTTCGAGCCGGAGGAGACGGACGAACGAGCGGGCGCGACGCTCGGCCGGGTCCGGATGGCCAAGGAGTTCACGGGCGGCCTGACGGGCAGCAGCGTGGTGCGGATGCTCTCCGTGCTGGGCGGCTCGGGCGCCCCGGCCGGGTACGTCGCGATGGAGCACTTCACCGGTGAGCTGGACGGCCGCAAGGGCTCTTTCGTGCTCCAGCACACGGCGCCGGACAGCCGGGGCGAGCGGCTGGCGATCCGGGTGCTGGCGGGCACCGGCGCGGGCGAGCTGGAGGGGATCACGGGCACGTTCGAGCTGATCGTGGACGACGAGGGCAGGCACAGCTACGCCCTGGAGTACGAGCTGGGCTGATCCGGGCCGGTCCGACACGAGCCGATCCGGACCGGGCCGGGCCGGGTCGGACCGGGCCGGGCCGGTGCGCCGGCGCGAGTGCCTGCGCGGCGTCGGCGGCGCCTGGCCCGCCACTGTCACGATGATGCGATCGGTCAACGGTCGATCGCGGAAGGTGACGGATGGCTCGGAACATGGCGCACGCGGTCGACGACGTGATCCACCGGCTGCGCGGGATCGGCGCCGGCCTCCCGCACGGCGACGGTGTCGCGGTCTTCAACCGGATGTACCTCACCGTGACGGAGGCGGTCCGCCGCCACCTCGGACGCCGGTACTTCGCCGACCCGGCCGCGATGGCCGAGCTGGACGTGGTGTTCGCCGGGCGGTACCTGCTGGCCGTGGACGCCGTCGCGGCGGGGCGGCGGCCGCCGGCCTGCTGGCGGCCGCTGTTCGACCTGCGGGCGGAGCCGGGGGTCCACCCCCTGCAGTTCGCGCTGGCCGGGATGAACGCCCACATCCAGCACGACCTGCCGCTCGCCGTGATCGACACCTGCCACCGGCTCGGCCGCACGCCCGGGCAGCTCGCCGCCGACTACCACCGGATCAACGGCCTGCTCGCCGCGGTGGAGACGGCCGTGCGGGAGCAGCTGATGCCGGGGCCGGACGTGCTGGAGCGGGCCGAGCCGCTGACGCACCGGGTGGGCGCCTGGTCGGTGGATGCCGCCCGGGACGCGGCCTGGGCGAGCGTCGGCGCACTCTGGGAGCTGCGCGAGGTGCCGTGCGCCGCTGCGGCGCTCACCGCCGCGCTGGACACCTCTGTCGGCCTGCTCGGCCGGGCGCTGCTCACCCCGCTGGGGTTCCACGGCACCCGAACGGACGGGCCCCGCTCCCAGGAGGCGTGCTCGCAGGAGGCCCGCCCGCACGACACCCGGTCCGCCGGCATGTGCTCCGACGGTCCCCGCCCGGACGGCACACGGTTCCACCGCGCGGACAGCGGAACGGCCGGCCGGCTCCCCGAGGCGAGGAACCGGCCGGCCGTGCGCTGAGCGGGATCAGGCCCAGCTGGAGTGCAGCGGCTTGCCCTCGGCGTAGCCGGCCGCGCTCTGGATGCCGACCACGGCCTTCTCGTGGAACTCCTCCAGGCTGGAGGCGCCCGCGTAGGTGCAGGAGCTGCGGACACCGGCGACGATCGAGTCGATCAGGTCCTCGACGCCGGGGCGGACCGGGTCGACGAACATCCGGGAGTGCGAGATGCCCTCCTCGAACAGCGCCTTGCGGGCCCGGTCGTACGTGGAGTCCTGGGCGGTGCGGTTGCTCACCGCGCGCGCCGAGGCCATGCCGAAGCTCTCCTTGTACTGGCGGCCGTCGGCGGTGGTCTGGAGGTCGCCGGGCGACTCGTAGGTGCCGGCGAACCAGGAGCCGATCATCACGTTGGACGCGCCGGCGGCCAGCGCCATCGCGACGTCGCGCGGGTGGCGGACGCCGCCGTCGGCCCAGACGTGCTTGCCGAGCCTGCGCGCCTCGGCGGCGCACTCCAGCACGGCGGAGAACTGCGGGCGGCCGACGCCGGTCATCATCCGCGTGGTGCACATGGCGCCGGGGCCGACGCCGACCTTGAGGATGTCGGCGCCCGCCTCGACCAGGTCGCGGACACCCGCGGCGGAGACCACGTTGCCGGCCACGATCGGGATCTGCGGGTCCAGCCCGCGCACCGCGCGCAGCGCGCTGATCATCGACTCCTGGTGGCCGTGCGCGGTGTCGACGACCAGCACGTCGGCGCCGGCCTCGATCAGGGCCTTGGCCTTGCCGGCCACGTCGCCGTTGATGCCGACGGTGGCGGCGATCCGCAGGTGGTTCCGCGCGTCCACGGCCGGGGTGTAGAGGGTGGCGCGCAGGGCGTTCTTGCGGGTCAGCAGGCCGACGAGCTTGCCCTCGGCGTCCACGACCGGGGCGAGCTTGCGGTGCGCCTCGCTGAGCCGGTCGAAGGCGGCGCGCGGGTCGATGCCCTCGTCGAGCAGCAGCAGGTCGCGCGACATGACGTCGGCGAGGCTGGTGAAGCGGTCGACGCCCTGGCAGTCGGAGTCGGTGACCACGCCGACCGGGCGGCCGTCCTCGACCACGACCAGCGCGCCGTGCGCCCGCTTGGGCAGCAGCGAGAGCGCCTCGGCGACGGTGGCACCGGGGTCGAGGGTGATGGCGGTGTCGTGCACCAGGTGGCGCTGCTTGACCCACCCGATGACGTCGGCGATCACGTCGGTGGGGATGTCCTGCGGGATGGCGACCAGGCCGCCGCGGCGGGCGACGGTCTCGGCCATCCGGCGGCCGGCGATGGCGGTCATGTTGGCGACGACGAGCGGGATCGTGGTGCCGGTGCCGTCGTTCGAGGAGAGGTCGACACCCTGCCGGGAGCCCACGGCGGAGCGGCTGGGGACCATGAAGACGTCGTCGTACGTGAGGTCGTACGAGGGCTTGAGGTCGTTCAGGAAGCGCATGAAGATAGGGCTCTCTGGCTGGGAGAAGGTACACCTCGGGTGCGGTTGCGGCGAGGCCGCGGGGCGCACTCGGGCGCCCCGCACCCAACATTCGATTCTCCGGCACGGTGGGGGCAAAAGCCAGTTCGAGGACGATTGCTGGCGCAGTGCACAAACCATGATCACCTGGGGACCCGCAGGCTTGGAGGTTTCTCCAAGTGATCGGCTTTTCGCCCCGGCCGGGGCCGCTCCCGTAGCATTCACGCGGTAACGGCGAGGCAATCCAGGAAAGCGGCAGCGGGCGATGACGGCGGGCGTGGACATCCAGCAGGAGAACGGCACCGAGGGGTCCGAGGAGGAGATCGACTACGGTCCCGGCCTCGACCCGGAGCGGCTGCGGCTCTGCCTCGACGTGCTCGCCGAGCTGGACGAACTGCACGTCGACCACCCGGACGCGATCACCGTCCGCCAGGCGGTCGGCGGCATATTCCGCACGCTCAAGCAGCGCCGCCGCCAGGAGACCCGGGCCCGCAAGACCGCCAACGACCGCGCCGTCACCGCCCGGACGGCCACCGGCGCGCCGACCCGGATCGACGACGAGACGGCCGGCGCCTTCGGCCTGACCACCGTCACCACCACCGAGATCGCCGGCATCCTGGAGCGCCCCCGCTCCTGCTACACCTGCAAGCAGCGGTACGTCGAGGTGGACGCCTTCTACCACAACCTCTGCCAGGCCTGCGCGGTCAAGAACCGCGCCCGCCGCGACGCCCGCGCCGACCTCACCGGCAAGCGCGCGCTGCTCACCGGCGGCCGGGCCAAGATCGGCATGTACATCGCGCTGATGCTGCTCCGCGACGGCGCCCACACCACCATCACCACCCGCTTCCCCAACGACGCCATCCGCCGCTTCACCGCGATGCCGGACAGCGCCGACTGGCTGCACCGGCTGAAGATCATCGGGATCGACCTGCGCGACCCTGCCCAGGTGATGGCGCTGGCCGACGAGGTCGCCGCGGACGGCCCGCTGGACATCCTGATCAACAACGCCGCGCAGACCGTGCGCCGCCCGCCGGAGTCCTACCGCGAGCTGGTCAACGCCGAGTCGGCCCCGCTGCCGGCCGGCGAGCTGCCGCAGTCCACCACCATCGGCCGCTTCGGCAGCGGCAGCGTGGACCTGCCGGCCCTGCCCGCGCAGGCCACCGGCGCCCAGGAGCGGCTGTCCGCCGAGGACGTCACCTCGCTCGCGCTGGTCACCGGCTCCGCGACGCCCGCCCGGATCGAGGCCGGCACCGCGATCGACGCCGGCGGCCTGGTGCCCGACCTCGCGCCCACCAACAGCTGGGTGCAGACCGTCAACGAGGTCGGCCCGGTCGAGCTGCTGGAGGTGCAGCTCTGCAACTCCACCGCGCCGTTCATCCTGATCAGCCGGCTGCGCCCGGCGATGGCCGCCTCGGCGTCCCGCCGCAAGTACGTGGTCAACGTCTCCGCGATGGAGGGCGTGTTCCAGCGCGGCTACAAGGGCGCCGGCCACCCGCACACCAACATGGCCAAGGCCGCGCTGAACATGCTCACCCGCACCAGCGCGCAGGAGATGTTCGAGACCGACGGCATCCTGATGACCGCCGTCGACACCGGCTGGATCACCGACGAGCGCCCGCACCCGGACAAGATGCGCCTGGCCGACGAGGGCTTCCACGCCCCGCTCGACCTGGTCGACGGCGCGGCCCGGGTGTACGACCCGATCGTCCGCGGCGAGCAGGGCGAGGACCTCTACGGCTGCTTCCTCAAGGACTTCGACCGCGCCGCCTGGTAGCCCCGCAAGGAGAAACCGAGTTGACCACCGCACCACTGCTCGGCGCCGGCGTCATCGTGCCCACCGGGGACGGCCGGGTCCTGCTCGGCCGCCGGATCACCGCCGGCGAGCCACCCACCTGGAGCCTGCCCGGCGGCAAGGTGGACGACCCGGGCGAGTCCTTCGAACAGGCCGCCGCCCGGGAGCTGGCCGAGGAGACCGGCATCGTGCTGCCGGCCGAACGGATGCGGGTGCTGGCAGTGCTGCTCGACCACGAGCTGGGCCGCCCCCGGCTCACCGCGGCCGTGCTCGCGCCGCCGAGCCTGGCCGCCGCCGAGGTCACCGAGCCGCACGCGTGCGCCGGCTGGGAGCGGTTCCCGCTCGACGCGCTGCCCGGGCCGATGTTCTACCCGTCCGCGCTGGTGCTGGGCAGCTGGCTGCCGGACGCCCCCTCGGCGCTCCGGGCCGGGACGTACGCGTACCCCGTCACCGGCGGAAGCAGGTGACGGGGTAGCCGCTGCGGGTCGGGCGCGGTGCGCGTGCGGTGACCGCGGCGGGTTCAGCCGTTGCGGGCCGCCTCCGGGCCTGTGCTCCGCTTCAGCAGCGGGAGCGTCGAGGCGATGATCCCGAGCGAGGCCACCAGGCCGACCGCGGTCAGCACGTAGTACAGCGTGCCCGGCGACACCAGGTCGTAGTTCATCTGCGACTTGAGGAACATGGCCGCCGCCGAGAAGCCCGTCCCGATCGAGAGCGCCGACACCAGGAGCAACGGCAGCGCGCTCTCCAGGCCGATCACCCGTTGCAGCAGGCCGAGCGGCGCACCGGTGAGCCGCAGCATGGCGAACGGCCGCTTGCGGTCGGTCAGGCCCGCGACCACGCTCACCGCCAGGCTGCACCCGGCGATCGGCAGGGTGGTCAGCAGCACCACGTTGGCCAGCTGCCTCCAGCCTGACAGCTGCTTCTGCTGGGCGGAGCCCCAGTCGCCCACCGTCCGGGGCCCGTACCCCGGGTAAGCCTTGGTAAGCAACGTCCGGGTCTGCTCCTTGGCCGCGGCGGAGCCGTCGGTGGTCACGTAGATACTGCGCACCGGCAGCCTGGCCGCCTCCTCTGCGGAGACGGGTGCGGCCGGCCACTCGAACCCGGAGGTGGAGCGCAGGCTCATGAAACCCCACTGCGGAACGCCGACGACGCTCGCGCCGGCCGGGCACCGGCCCACCACCGGGACCTGCGCGAGCTCGGTGCAGAGCACCAGGCTCGGGGAGAACCCGGGGCGCTCACCCGGCAGCGCGCCGAGCCCCTGCGGGTTGTCGTGGCCCAGCGCGAGGCCGTGGAAGCCGGGCACCGCCCGGAGGTCCGCCAGCAGCTGCGCCGGAACGGCGCCCGTCATCGCGGGCTCGTCGACCATGCTGCTCTGCTCGACCGCGGTCCGGGTCTCCGGGTCCCCGCTGAGCGTGCCCCGGTTCTCGTTGATGGTGCCGATGATGCAGACCGTCGCCGTGGTGACGAAGAGGGCGAGGACCAGACCCGCGACCGAGCGGAAGCCCGCCTTCGGGTCGTCCGCGAGCCGCCGGACGGCGATCAGCGTGGCAGGGCGGCTGGTGCGCAGCGCGACGGCGCGGGCGCCAACCATGGTGAGCCAGGGTCCGGCGATCACCAGGCCGAGCATGATCACCAAGAAGCCGGTCAGATAGGCCGCGGTCTGCCCGTTGGTGGTGTCCGGGCGCCGGTTGACGAAGTAACCGAGCTCGGCCAGACCGGCCAGCAGCGGGACCACCCGCCAGTGACTGGGCGGCTTCGGGGTGACCCGGCGGGTGACACCCAGCGGGGAGATGGTGACCCGCCGCAGCGCCAGCCGCGCCGCGACCGCCGCCGCCACCGGGACGCCCAGCGCCGCGGCCGCCATCTGGAGCGGAGTGAGTGTCAGGTCCTCGGCGAAGAACCGGTCACCGGTGAACGGGACGGTCGCCACCAGTGGGCGCAGCAGCAGGAAGAGACCGAAGCCGACGACCGTGCCGGCCACCGCGGCCACGGTGGACTCCGCCGCCGAGATCACCGAAACCTGCCGCGGGGTGGCGCCGACCAACCGCATCGCGGCGTAGCGCTGCTCGCGGGTGGCGGCGGAGAGGCGGGTCGCGGTGCCGATGAAGATGACCACAGGGAAGATCAGCGCGCCGGCCACCACGGAGAGGATCAGCGTCATGGCGTCGCCGCGCGTGCCCAGCCCCGGGCAGTCGTTGTCGCAGGAGGGCGGGAGAGCGGTGGCGATGGTGGTGACCTTGCTCGCCCCGGGCATGTGCTCGATCTCCGCCGGAGTGCGGCCCTCGATCAGGTAGAGCGAGTCCGGGGAGGGCAGTGCCCCGTCGCCGAGGATTCCGGCCATCCGGCCGGGGAAGCGGTCGCCCAGCTCGACGGCCGGGGTCTTGCGCAGCAGTTCGGCGAGCGCGGGCGAGGCGTAGTACTCACCGGGCGCGGGCAGCTTGTCGAGACCGGGCGGGACGGGCGCGGTCGGCCCGGTGGCGGCGACGTCGAGCTGGAAGATCTCCTTGCCGTCGAAGTAGTCGCCGTGGTCCCACCACCAGAGCGGGTCCACCGGCGCGGTCTCGGTCCGGCTCGCCGCACCGCTGTTGGTCCACAGCACCCGCTCGTTGGACTTGCCGACGGCGTTGATGCTCGCCAGCGTCGAGAGCAGCAGGCCGACGCCGATCGCCACGGCCGCCGCGATCATCACCAGCCGGGCCACGGCCTCCCGCCCGCCGCTGACGGCGAGGCGCAGTGCGAAGTGGATCACGAGGTGATCCGTTCCGCCGCGCGGTCGGCCGCCGGTCCCGCCGAGAGCGAGGTGGCCTTGCCGTCCCGGACGATCGCCTCGCGGTCGGCGTAGCAGGCGACCCGCGGCTCGTGGGTGACCAGGATGACGGTGGTGCCCTGTTCGCGCGCGGCGCCGACCATCAGCTCCATCACCTGCTCGCCGGTGAGCGAGTCCAGCGCGCCCGTCGGCTCGTCGGCGAACAGCACCTGCGGCCGCGCCACCAGCCCGCGGGCCAGCGCGACGCGCTGCGCCTGACCGCCCGACAGCTCGCCGGAGCGGCGCCGCTCCATGCCGTCCAGGCCGAGCCTGGCGAACCAGGGCCGGGCCTCGGCCAGGGCCGCCGCCCGCCTGGTGCCGCTCAGCAGCAGCGGCAGTGCGACGTTCTCCTCGGCGGTCAACTCCGGGACGAGCTGGCCGAACTGGAAGACGAAGCCGAACCTGTCACGGCGCAGGGCGCTGCGCTGGGCCTCGCCCATGGTGTCGATCCGCTGCCCGTCGAAGCGGACCTCTCCCGAGTCGGGTGTGAGGATGCCGGCCAGGCAGTGCAGCAGGGTGGACTTGCCGGAGCCGCTGGGGCCCATGATGGCGAGCACCTCGCCGGCGTGGACGGCCAGGCTCGCCCCGCGCAGGGCGGGGGTCTCGCCGAAGGCGAGGGTGATGTCGTGGGCCTCGATCAGCAGCGTCACGACCGCACCGCCTCGGCCAGCGCGTCCAGGCGGGCGGTGGTCAGGTCGATCCAGCGCAAGTCGGCCTCCAGGTGGAAGAGTCCGTGGTCGGCGAGCAGGGCGTCGACCAGCGCTCCGTTGCGGCGCAGGTCGGTCAGTTCGCGCATCCGCCGCATGTGGGCGGCGCGCTGGGTGTCGAGGTAGACCTCGGCGTCGCGGCCGAGCATCAGGGCCAGCACGACCTTGGTGAAGAGCACCGTCTGCAGGTTCGGTTCGGGCGAGACGGGCTCGGTGAGCCAGTGCTCGAACTCCGTCACACCGGCGTCGGTGATCACGTAGCGCTTGCGCTCGGGCCCGTCGCCGGGCTCCGCCTCGCCGGCCACGACCTTGCCGTCCCGCGCCAGCCGGCCGAGCGTGGCGTAGACCTGACCGTACGGCAGGGGCTTGCCCCGCCCGAAAAAGGCGTCGTAGTCGCGCTTGAGGTCGTAGCCATGGCTCGGCTCTCGCTCCAGCAGCCCGAGAAGGGTCAAAGGAACACTCATGAGATGACCATACATCAGGCGTATACTCCGAGTGTATAGTTGGCGAGAATACAGCCGTGACCTGCGAAGACGTGAGCGAGGCGTTAGGGCGGAAGCGTTCGGACGGCGCGAGCGGGAGGCGGCCCCACGTCCGCCCCCCGCCCCGCACCACGGTCCGGCACGCCCCCACAGCACGCCGGACCTGCCGCGCCCCGGCACTCGGAGGGCGCGACCACTCCCAGCCTGCCCCGTCCGCCCCTCCCCCGCCGAGGGCCGAACGTCCCGGTTCGCGGGCCGGACCCCGGGTGGTGCGGGCCCACACGCTCTTGTGCGCACGCGGGGAGCGGAGGGAGATTGGATGCCCGCAGTACCGCCGGCTGTGGCAGTCCGGGCATCCGGCGGGGGTGCCCCGACCGGGCGCCTCGCACCATCGCCCCGCACCGTTGCCCCGCGTACCCCGAGGAGCGCGCATCGTGTCCAGCACACCCCGCCCGGCCAGGCCCGGGTCGCTGCCGCGGCGAGTCGGCCGGGAGCTGCGGCGGGCCCTCGGCGCGCGCCCCGCCGCTTCGGCGCGGCCGCTGGGCGGGCCCCTCGGCCGGGCGCTCGACCTGCCGCTCGACCGCCCGCTGGACCGCTCCCGCAGTCGCGCACGGCTCGCGGCGGCGCTGGGTGTCCTCCTCGCCCTCGTGGCCGCCGTAGCCGGTGCGCTGCTCGGCTACCAGGCCACCGCGCGGTCGGCGGCCGCCGACCGCGCCCGCCTGCACCCGGTCGACGCCGTCGTCCAGAGCGTCGACCGGCCCGGTGCCACGACGAGCGCCCGCCGCACCGGCGACTACCAGAACCTGCTCACCGCCGAGGCCACCTGGACGGCCCCCGACGGGCAGCCGCGCACCGGCGCGATCGAGGTCCGCCACACCACCACCGCCGGTTCCACCGTCACCCTCTGGCTCGACGGGGCCGGCACCCCCACCGCTCCGCCCACGACCAGGAACGGCCTGATCGCCGACGCCGTCTGCGCCGGACTCGCCGGCTTCCTCGCCGTCGCCACCGCACTCGGCGGCGCCCTCGCACTACGCCTGCGCGTCCTCGACCGGCAGGCCGACCGGGCCTGGGAGGAGTCCTGGGCCCGGCACGAACCCAGGTGGAGCGGCCGCACCACCAGCAGCCCCGGCGGGCCGCAGGACGAATGACGGAGACCCCCGTGCTCATCGCCTTCACCACCGGCCGGCTCACCGCCCGCCTCTGGGAGCCGCAGGACGGGGCTGCCGGGCTTCCCGGGAGTGCCGGCGATCCCGGGGCCGGGGCGACGCGCCGCCCCACCCTCCGGACGCCGGCCGAACTCGTGGACTGGGTCCGCGCGTTCGCGGAGATCTCGCACCGCACGATCGAGGACGTGGTCGGCCCCCTGATCGCCGCGGAACAGGCCAGGGCCGACGTCGGCCGGCCGCACCGGCCGGGGCAGGCGCCGGACGCGCGCCAGGTGGAGTGACCCGCTGGGCCCGGCGGCCCGTCGGGGGCCGCCGGTCCGTCAGGGCGCGCCGGTCCCTCAGGACCCACCGGTCCGTCAGGGCGCGCCGTCCGGGTCCACCCAGGCGGGTTGGGTGAGCGAGGCGTGATGGGCGAAGGCCGCGACGGCGGCGAGCAGGGCGAGGGCGAGGGCCAGCGCGGCCGGGACGTCGGCGTGCAGGACGAGCACCGCCCCGAGCAGGGCGCCGCCGAACATCCAGATAGCCGAGGCCAGTCTGCGGGGGCCGGACCGGTCGGCGGCGAGGACGGTGATGGTCATGGTGAGGACGGTGGTGGTGAGGTCCGGCACCCCGATACGGCGGACGACGGCGTTCTGCAGGCCCATCGCGAAGCCGAGCAGGCCGATCAGCGGGTAACGGACCGGGTCGGCGGTGTGCCCCGCCAGCGCGGCGAGGGCCGTTCCGCCGGCCAGCAGGACGGCCTGGACGACGGCGGAGACGACCAGCAGCCGCCCCCGGTTGCCGGGCAGCCGTTCGCAGAGCCGGCCGCCGGCGAGCGCGCCGAGGAGGAAGGCGGCCAGCGCCGCGAGCGCGGCCGTCACCGAGAGGCCGGGTGCGCCCGCGAGGGCGAACCCGAGGAAGACGACGTTCCCGGTCATGTTGGCGACGAAGACGTGTCCGAGGGCGAGGTAGCTGACCGCGTCGACCAGCCCGGTGACGACGGTGAGCACGAGCAGCATCGGGACGAGCGGGCCGTGGCGGGGGTCGGTCTTCAAGCCTGTTCTCCTCCGGTCGTGCGGCGCGCCCGGTGACACCCGGCGATCTCTCCGTCCGTTCTACGCCCGCCCGGCCCTCCGGGGCGCGCCGAACCCCGGTCGCCACGTCCCCGTCCCCGTCCCCGGACACGGCGCCCGACCCCCCCCTGCCCCAACCGGCACCCGGCCACCGAGACCGACCACCACGGCCCCACCACCGCACCCCACCACCGAGCCCCCGCCACGTGCCCCGGAAGCGGCACCGCCCCCGTCCGGGAGAGCGTCCGGGACGGGGGCGGTGCCGCGGGCGGGTCGTCAGACGGCGAGCGCCGGGCGGTGGTGGTCGAGCCAGAGCGCGAGGTCGACGACCCGCTCCAGGCGCAGCCGGTGGCCCCACTCCAGTTGCTCGGCCGGGGTGTCGAGGCTGGCCTTGATGACCGTCTCGTCGGCGATGTCGCGCACGTGCGGCGCGTCGAGCGCCTCGCGCGCGAGGCGCTGCAGGCCACTGTTGTAGTCGGCGTGGTGGGTGGTCGGGTAGTGGTTCTTCGGCCGCCAGAGCACCGAGTCCGGCGCGATGCCCTGACCGGTGGAGCGGAGCAGGCTCTTCTCCCGCCCGTCGTGGCTCTTCATCGCCCAGGGGGTGTTGAAGGCGTACTCGACCAGACGGTGGTCGCAGTAGGGGACGCGGACCTCCAGGCCCTGCGCCATCGAAAGGCGGTCCTTGCGGTGCAGCAGCTGGCGCAGCCAGCGGGTGAGCGAGACGTGCTGCATCTCGCGCTGGCGGTGTTCGGCGGGGCTCTCGTCGTCCAGGTGCGGGACGGCCGCGAGCGCGGTGCGGTAGGTGTCGTCGCGGAACTCGCCGATGCGCAGGTGTGCGGCGAGGTCCGGGTTGATCGGCATGGCGGCCTCGTCGCCGGTGACGAGCAGCCAGGGGAAGGTCTGCGCGGCGAGCGCCCTGGGGGTGTGGAACCACGGGTAGCCGCCGAACACCTCGTCCGCCGCCTCGCCGGACAGGGCGACGGTGGAGTGCCTGCGGATCTCGCCGAACAGCAGGTAGAGCGAGGTGTCCATGTCGCCGACTCCGATCGGCGAGTCACGGGAGACGACGACGGCCCGGCGGTTCTCCGGGTCGAGCAGGGCGGCCGGGTCGAGGACGACGGTGGAGTGGTCGCTGCCGATGAAGGCGCCGGCCTCGGCGGCGTACGGGGTGTCGTGGCCGGTGCGCAGCACGTCGCCGGTGAACTGTTCGGCCTGGTCGCTGTAGTCGACGGCGTAGGAGCGCAGCTTGGCCTGCGGGCCCTCGGTCAGCCGGAGTTCGTCGGCGACCAGCGCGGTGACGACGGTGGAGTCCAGGCCGCCGGAGAGCAGGCTGCAGAGCGGGACGTCGGCCTCCAGCTGGGCGCGGGCGGCGCGGTTGACCAGCGAGCGGACCTGCTCGGTGGTGGCGGCGAGGTCGTCGGTGTGCGGGCGGGCCTGCAGCTCCCAGTACCGCCGCTCCCGGATGCCGTCCCGGTCGAGGACGAGCAGGCCGCCGGGCTGGACCTCGCGGACGCCGGCCCAGACGGTGGGGCCGGTGTTGAAGAGCAGGCTGTAGGCCTCGCGCAGGCCGTCCGCGTCGACGGTCGGGGTGATCTCGGGGTGGGCGAAGAGCGCCTTGGGCTCGGAGCCGAACGCGAGGCCGCCGCCGACGGGCGCCCAGAACAGCGGCTTGACGCCGAGCCGGTCGCGGACGAGCAGCAGACGCTCGGCCCGCTCGTCCCAGACGGCGAAGGCGTACATGCCCTCCAGGCGGTCGACCAGGGCGTCGCCCCACTGCTGGTAGGCGCGAAGCACCACCTCGGTGTCGCTGCGGGTCTCGAACCGGTGCCCCCTGGCCTGGAGTTCGGCGCGCAGCTGGTGGTGGTTGTAGACCTCGCCGCTGTAGGTCAGGACGACGCCCGGGTGGTCGCGGCGGTCGGCCATGGGCTGTGCGCCGCCCTCGATGTCGATCACGGCGAGGCGGCGGTGGCCGAGCGCGGCGTGGGCGCCGAGCCAGACCCCGCCGGCGTCGGGCCCGCGCAGGGCCATGGTGGCGGTCATCGCCTCGATGACGGGGGCGCTGTGGCGGACGTCCTGGTGGAAGGACGCCCAGCCGGTGATTCCGCACATGCGCGTGCACTCCTTGGGGCGGGCAGAGTCGGACCGGGCTGGCGGGGCGGGCGGACCGCGCCGTCCGCCCGGAGCTCCCGGCCCGGCACGGCCGCCCGTCGGCGCCCGGTCCACCAGTCGTGCGGCGGGGGCCCGGGGTTCCCTCGATTCGGACACATTTCCGGCCATGCCGTACGAGGTCGGACACGAACCGCCTTCGCCTCCTCCCGCTCGCGACGGTCCGCCCTCCTCCGGGAGCACGGACAGCAGGGGACGCGGGCGTGGAACAGCGGGCGGCGGGCGCTTCCCGCGCCCGCCGCCCGCTGTTCGCCGTCAGCCGTACTCCGTCCGGCGTACTCCGTCCGGTGCTCGCCGTCCGGTGCTCGCCGCCCCGCTGATCGCCGTCCGGTCCCGCCCGGGCTCAGCAGTCCTTGAGGGCGGTGCAGAGCGCCGAGTCCATCGCCTTGGCCACATCGGCCTCGGCGGGGCCGGCCCACGGGACCTTGGGCTGGGCGCCGGTCTTGCCGGCCGTCCAGAGCGACAGCTCGTTCACCGTGCCGTCCGGGGCGGTCAGGTACTCGTGCAGGGTGACGGTGGTGCCGCCGGCCTGCGGGACGGTCACCGTCGCCGCGAAGTACTTCCCGTCCTCGGGGCTGGTCACCTTGACGGTGGCACCGGGGACGGTCTTGGCGCAGGCCTTGACCTCGTCCCGGAGGTCGCCGAAGACCGCGTAGGCGCTCTGCGCGACGCCGCTGCTGGGGCGCGGGTCACCCTCGTAGAGGAGGGTCTGCTGGGCCTGCCACTGGTCGGCGCCGCCGACCCCGATCACGGACTGGGCGGCGGCCCGGCCGGCGCCGAGGCTCTCGTTGTCCTGGGACAGCTTGGAGTGGCACAGCTCCTGGAGCTTGAAGGCCGGAGTGCCGCTCACCCCCTTGGCGGTGCCTGCCGGGGCCGGCCACTTGTAGACCGCGTCGAGCGGGACGGCACGCGGGTTGATCCAGGCGCCGGCCGGGATGTCCTTGGAGACGGCGGGGCCGGCCGAGGACGGCTTGGCCGCGCCGGTCGACGGCTGCGCGGCGCCGCTCGCCGGGGCGGTGGCGGCCGCGGTGGCGGCGGTGGTTCCGACCGCGGTGGCGGCGGTGCCCGGGGCGGCGTTCTGCCCGCCGCTGTTGTCCGGTCCGCAGGCGCTCAGCGCGCCGAGGCAGAGGAGCGCGGCGGCGGTGACGGCCGTCCTGGCGATGACGGTGGTCCCACGGCCACGCTTGGTGCCGCCGGCTCCGCTGGTTCCGCTGGTACGCAACTGACTGTTCCTTCCCCCGATGCGATGTTCCTGTCGACACGACCGGGCGGCCGGCCGCATGACCGATGGTCAGCTCCCCTGCGGCCCGCCCGCGTCGACGGCGTCGAAACCTAGTGCGAACCGGCCGCACCACGCAAAACGGTCCACCCTCCACCGGAGGGCACCACCCGGACACCACCCCCTTTTGAACGTGTTCATTTTCGTATTAAGCTAAAGACAACACTTCGAGGGGGGAACCTGATGAGAATCGTCATACCCGGAGGCACCGGCCAGATCGGCCGCATCCTGGACCGCGCCCTGACCGCCGAGGGTCACGACGTCCTGATCCTCACCCGGCGGCCGCAGCGCGACCGCGAGCTCTACTGGGACGGCCGCACCCTCGGCCGCTGGGCCGAGGCCGTCGACGGCAGCGACGCCGTGATCAACCTCGCCGGGCGCAGCGTCAACTGCCGCTACACGCCCGCCAACCAGCGCGAGATGCTGGACTCCCGGGTGGACTCCGCCCGCGTCGTCGGCGAGGCCGTCACCGCCGCGAAGCGCCCGCCGCGGGTCTGGCTGCAGATGAGCACCGCCACCATCTACGCCCACCACTTCGGCACCCCGTACGACGAGGAGAGCGGCGTCCTCGGCGGCGGCGAGCCGGACGTCCCCCGGTACTGGGACTACAGCGCCGACATCGCCAGGGCCTGGGAGCGCAC
Source organism: Kitasatospora sp. NPDC022785 (assembly GCF_055561295.1). NCBI lineage: Bacteria > Bacillati > Actinomycetota > Actinomycetes > Kitasatosporales > Streptomycetaceae > Kitasatospora > Kitasatospora sp. NPDC022785. The sequence continues at coordinate 112,981 of NZ_JBVHHB010000002.1, forward strand.
CCAGCAGGAGGCCCCCACCCCGGACACCCGGCGGGTCGCGCTGCGCACCGCCATGGTGATGAGCCCCGACCGTGGCGGCGCCTTCGACCTGATGCTGCGGCTGGCCCGGTGCGGGCTCGGCGGTCCGATCGACGGCGGCGCGCAGTACATGTCCTGGATCCACGACCGGGACCTCGTGCGCGCCGTCCGGTTCCTGCTCGACCGTGACGACCTGGCCGGCCCGGTCAACCTCGCCGCACCGCACCCGCTGTCACAGCGCGCGTTCATGCGGGCGATCCGGCGGGCCTGGGGCATCCCCGTCGGCCTCCCCGCCACCCGCTGGATGGCCGAGCTCGGCGCGTTCGCCCTCCGCTCGGACACCGAACTGCTGCTCAAGAGCCGCTCGGTGGTGCCCGGACGGCTCCAGGACGCGGGCTTCGGCTTCGAGCACCCGCACTGGCCCGCGGCCGCCGTCGACCTCGCACGCCGGCTGCGGCGCTGACCGGCACCAGGCCCTGCCCGTACGACGGGCGGCGGGCGACGGGCGGCGGGCGACGGACGACGGGCGGCGGAGCCGGCCTCCGCCCCGGCCCTCCCCCACCTGTTCGCCTGCGCCCCGCACCCGCAGCGCGGGCGGGCGGGCGGCGGCGGCTACGGCCGGACGGCGCCCATGTAGGGCATGACGCCGATCGGGAGGACCTCGATGTTCTTGCCGGTGCGGGGGGAGTGGATCATCTTGCCGTCGCCGATGTAGATGCCCACGTGGTGCAGGTCGTCGTAGAAGAAGACCAGGTCGCCGGGCTGGAGGTCGCCGCGGGCGATGCGGGTGCCGGCATTCCACTGGTCCTGGGACATGCGGGGGAGCTTGACGTCGGCCGCGCGGTAGGCGGCACCGGTGAGGCCGGAGCAGTCGAAGCTGTTGGGGCCGGTCATGCTCCAGCCGTACGGCTTGCCGAGCTGGGCGTAGGCGAACTGGACGATGGCGGCGGCGCGGCCACCGGCGGCCGGCGGCGGCGGGGTGTTCGTGCCGGGGCGTTCGGCGGAGCGGGAGGCGCGGTCGGCGGCGGCGGCCTGCTGGGCGGCGGCCTTGGCCTTGTCGGCGGACTCCTGGGCGTTGATCTTGGCGCGCTCGGCGGCGCTGAGCTTGTTGAGCAGGGCCTGCGCCTGGGCGAGCTTGGTCTGGACCTGTCCCTTCTCCGCCCCGAGCGAGGCGCCGACGGTGTCGAGCTCGGCGAGGGTGGCCGCGGCCTCGGTGCGGTCCTGGTCGAGCTTGCGCTGTTCGTCCTGGGCCTGCTTGAGCAGGTTCGTCTGGGAGTCGGCGACCTGGTTCTGCACCGAGGCTCGCGCCAGGTAGGCGGCCGGGTCGGAGTCGAGCATGAGCTGGACGCCCGGGTCCATGCCGTTGCTGCGGTACTGGTCGGCGGCGACCGCGCCGAGCCGGACCCGCAGTTCGTTCATGGCCTCCTGGCCGCGGGCGACCTTCTCCTGGATCCGGTTGGCCTCGCCCTGGAGCTTCTGCTGCTTGGCCTGGAAGCCGTTGTAGCGCTCGGTGGCCTGCTCGGCCTCCTGGTTGAGCTGGTCCACCTGCTCCTTGACGGAGGCGAGGGTGGGGGCGGGCTCGGCGTGGGCCGTACCGGAGGCGAGCACCGCGCCGCCGGCCATGGCCGTGGTGAGGACTGCCAGGCGGGCCCGGCTCGCGGGGTTGGGCTTGCGGCGCTTTCCCATGGCGGTGGGCTCTCCTTCGGGGGACGCTGGAGGGGACATTGGAGAAACGTCCAGGGGGCGTTCGCGGGTTCACTTCGAGGCGCCGGGAGCCGCGAAAGGCACGGCGACGGCGAGCAGGCACGCACGGGGATGCCGTCCCCGTGCGCCCTCTTCGAAGGGCCTCGGCTGCTGAGGGGCGGGGTTCCGCAATTCCCCCGTTCCGGGCGATTCCGGTCAGTCGATCATGGTCCGTGACACCGGCCTCGACCACGGGTGCCGCCACCCGTGGCACCGGCGTCGACCACGGGTGCCGCCACCCGCGACACCGGCCCTGACCTCGGGTGCCACGTCCCGCGGCACTCCTCGCCGCCCGGAGTGCTGAGGCTTCGCTAAATCGAGGGAAAGGTCACACGCGCCTCCCCTCCTGCGCCCTCGCTAACGGGCGCTAACCTGCGGTCATGAAGGTCCCGCCCGAAGGGCTCCCCCTCGCTGCCGAGTTCCCGGCCGCGCACCGTGAGCAGTGGCAGCAGCTCGTCGAGGGTGTGCTGCGCAAGTCCGGTGCCCAGCCCGAGGACGGCGCCGCCGCCGAGCAGGCGCTCACCACCGGCCTCCAGGACGGCCTGCGCGCCCGCCCGCTGTACACCGCCGAGGACACCGCGGCCGAGCCCGGCTACCCGGGCTTCCCGCCGTTCGTGCGCGGCGGCAGGCCGCAGGGCTCGGTCGTCGCCGGGTGGGACGTCCGCCAGCGACACGCCGACCCGGACCGCCGGCGCACCAACGAGGCCGTCCTGGCCGACCTGGAGCACGGCGTCGGCTCGATCTGGCTGGAGCTGGGCGGCGAGGGCCTCCCGGTGACCGCCCTGCCCGAGGCGCTGACCGGGGTGTACCTGGACCTGGCCGCCGTGGCGCTCGACGCCGGCCCCGAATTCACGGACGCCGCCGAGCAGTTGTTCAAGCTGTACGAGGAGCGCGAGGTCTCCCCCGGCGCCGCCGCCGGCAACCTCGGCGCCGACCCGCTGGGCCTCCAGGCCCGTACCGGCCAGGCCGACCGCACCCCCGCGCTGCTCGCCGAGGCCACCGCACTGGCCGCCCGCTGCGCCGCCGCGTACCCGGGCGTCCGGGCCCTGACCGTCGACGCCCTGCCGTACCACGAGGCCGGCGCCTCCCCCGCCCAGGAGCTGGGCTGCTCGCTCGCCACCGGCGTCGCCTACCTGCGGGCGCTGACCGCCGCCGGGCTGTCGGTGGACGCCGCGCTCGGCCAGCTGGAGTTCCGCTACGCGGCGGACGCCGACCAGTTCCTGACGATCGCCAAGTTCCGTGCCGCGCGCCGCCTCTGGGCCCGCGTCGCCGAGGTGTCGGGGGCGTCCGCGGAGGCCTCGGCGCAGCGCCAGCACGCCGTCACCTCCCGGGTGATGATGACCGCCCGCGACCCGTGGGTGAACATGCTGCGCACCACCGTGGCCTGCCTGGCCGCGGGGGTCGGCGGCGCCGACGCCGTCACCGTGCTGCCCTTCGACAGTGCGCTCGGCCTGCCGGACGCCTTCGCCCGCCGGATCGCCCGCAACACCCAGTCGATCCTGCTGGAGGAGTCCCACCTGGCCCGGGTGATCGACCCGGCCGGCGGCTCCTGGTACGTCGAGCAGCTGAGCGAGGAGCTGGCGCAGGCCGCCTGGGCCTGGTTCCAGGAGATCGAGCGGGCCGGCGGCCAGCTGGCCGCCCTCACCGACGGGCTGGTCGGCGAGCGGATCGCCGCGACCTGGGCGGAGCGGTCCGTCCGGCTCGCCAAGCGGCGCGAACCGGTCACCGGCGTCAGTGAGTTCCCGCACCTGGGCGAGCAGCCGCTGGTCCGCGAGCCGGCCCCGGCCGCTCCGGGCGGCGGGCTGCCGCAGGTGCGCCGCGCCGAGGCGTACGAGGCGCTGCGGGACCGCTCGGACGCGGTCCTGGCCGCCACCGGGTCCCGTCCCACGCTGTTCCTGGCCTCGATCGGCACGGCCGCCGCGCACACCGCGCGCACCACCTTCGCCGCCAACCTGTTCCAGGCCGGCGGCATCGCGACGACCTCGCTGGAGTCCGTCGACCCGGCCGCGTTCGCCGAGGCCTTCGCCGCCTCCGGTGCCACGGCCGCGTGCCTGTGCTCCAGCGACGCGCTGTACGGCGAGCACGCCGAGGCCGTCGCGGCCGCCCTCAAGGCGGCGGGCGCGCGCCGGGTGCTGCTGGCCGGGCGTCCCGGCGAGCAGCGCGCGGCCTACGAGGCGGCGGGCGTGGACGGCTTCGTGGCGGCGGGCGGCGACGCCGTCGCCACGCTGACCGGCCTGCTGGACGAGATCACCGACGAGAACATCGCCGACGAGAGCAAGGTGGCGTGATGATCCCCGACTTCACCGGAATCGGGCTGGACGGCGACGCCGCCCGGGACGTCACCGACGAGAGCTGGCAGGCCGCATGGCGCCAGGCCACCGGCAAGGACGTCGACGAGCTGCGCTGGGACACCCCCGAGGGCATCGGCGTCAAGCCGCTGTACACCGCGGACGACCTGGCCGGCCTGGACTTCCTGGGCACCTACCCCGGCGTCGCCCCGTACCTGCGCGGCCCCTACCCGACGATGTACGTCAACCAGCCGTGGACGGTCCGGCAGTACGCCGGGTTCTCCACCGCCGAGGAGTCCAACGCCTTCTACCGCCGCAACCTGGCGGCCGGCCAGAAGGGCCTCTCGGTCGCCTTCGACCTGCCGACCCACCGCGGCTACGACAGCGACCACCCGCGGGTGACCGGCGACGTCGGCATGGCGGGCGTGGCGATCGACTCCATCTACGACATGCGCCAGCTCTTCGACGGCATCCCGCTGGACAAGATGTCGGTGTCGATGACCATGAACGGCGCGGTGCTGCCCGTCCTGGCGCTGTACATCGTGGCGGCCGAGGAGCAGGGGGTGCCGCCGGAGAAGCTCGCAGGGACCATCCAGAACGACATCCTCAAGGAGTTCATGGTCCGCAACACCTACATCTACCCGCCGCAGCCGTCGATGCGGATCATCTCGGACATCTTCGCGTACACCTCGCAGAAGATGCCGCGGTACAACTCGATCTCCATCTCCGGCTACCACATCCAGGAGGCCGGGGCCACGGCCGACCTGGAGCTGGCCTACACGCTGGCCGACGGCGTCGAGTACCTGCGGGCCGGGCTCGACGTCGGGCTGGACGTGGACGCCTTCGCGCCGCGGCTGTCGTTCTTCTGGGCGATCGGCATGAACTTCTTCATGGAGGTCGCCAAGCTGCGCGCGGCCCGGCTGCTCTGGGCCAAGCTGGTCAGGCAGTTCGACCCGAAGAACGCCAAGTCGCTGTCGCTGCGCACCCATTCGCAGACGTCCGGCTGGTCGCTGACCGCACAGGACGTGTTCAACAACGTCACCCGTACCTGTGTGGAGGCGATGGCCGCGACCCAGGGGCACACCCAGTCGCTGCACACCAACGCCCTCGACGAGGCGCTGGCGCTGCCGACCGACTTCTCGGCCCGGATCGCCCGCAACACCCAGCTGCTGCTCCAGCAGGAGTCCGGCACCTGCCGGGTCATCGACCCGTGGGGCGGCTCCGCGTACGTCGAGAAGCTCACCCACGACCTGGCCCGCCGCGCCTGGCAGCACATCCAGGAGGTGGAGGCGGCCGGCGGCATGGCCAAGGCGATCGACGCGGGCATCCCCAAGCTGCGCGTGGAGGAGGCCGCGGCCCGCACCCAGGCCCGGATCGACTCCGGCCGCCAGCCGGTGATCGGCGTCAACAAGTACCGGGTGGAGAGCGACGAGCAGATCGACGTGCTCAAGGTCGACAACTCCTCGGTGCGCGCCCGCCAGATCGAGAAGCTGCGCCGCCTGCGCGACGAGCGCGACGAGGGCGCCACCCAGGCCGCGCTGCACGCGCTGACCCGGGCCGCCGAGGCCGGTCCGCAGCGCGGCGGTTCGCTGGACGGCAACCTGCTCCACCTGGCGGTGAACGCGGCCCGGGCCATGGCCACCGTCGGCGAGATCTCGGACGCCCTGGAGAAGGTGTACGGCCGGCACTCGGGCCAGATCCGTACCATCTCGGGTGTGTACCGAGACGAAGCCGGGGCGTCGGCCCCGCTCCAGCGCACCCGCGACCTGGTGGAGCGGTTCGAGCAGGCCGAGGGCCGGCGGCCGCGCATCCTGGTCGCCAAGATGGGCCAGGACGGCCACGACCGCGGCCAGAAGGTGATCGCCACCGCCTTCGCCGACCTCGGCTTCACGGTGGACGTCGGCCCGCTGTTCCAGACCCCCGCCGAGGTGGCCCGCCAGGCCGTCGAGGCGGACGTCCACATCGTCGGCGTCTCCTCGCTGGCCGCCGGACACCTCACCCTGGTGCCGGCCCTGCGCACCGAGCTGGCCGAGGCCGGCCGGGAGGACATCACCATCGTGGTCGGCGGGGTCATCCCCCCGGGCGACTTCGACGCCCTGTACGAGGCGGGCGCCGCGGCGGTCTTCCCTCCCGGCACGGTGATCCCGGACGCCGCCTACGACCTGCTCAAGTCGCTGGCCGCCGACCTCGGCCACGAGCTCTGAGGCGCTGAGCCGATGGCGCCCCGGACGATCGACCTCGACCAGTACGCCCAGGGGGTGCGGGAAGGCTCGCGCGCTTACATCGCGCGGGCCATCACCCTCGTCGAGTCCACCCGGCCCGACCACCGCGCGCTGGCGCAGCAGCTGCTCACCATGCTGCTGCCGCACGCGGGCGGGGCGGTCCGGGTGGGCATCACCGGCGTCCCCGGTGTCGGCAAGTCGACTTTCATCGACGCGTTCGGCACCATGCTCACCGGCCTCGGCCACCGCGTCGCGGTGCTGGCCGTCGACCCGACGTCCAGCCGCACCGGCGGCTCCATCCTGGGCGACAAGACCCGGATGGAGCGCCTCGCCGTCGACCCGAACGCCTTCGTCCGCCCCTCCCCCACCTCCGGCACACTCGGCGGCGTGGCCCGGGCCACCCGCGAGTCGATGGTGGTGATGGAGGCCGCCGGCCACGACGTCGTGCTGATCGAGACGGTCGGCGTCGGGCAGTCGGAGACCACGGTGGCCGGCATGGTCGACTCCTTCCTGCTGCTCTCACTGGCCCGCACCGGTGACCAGCTCCAGGGCATCAAGAAGGGCGTGCTGGAACTCGCCGACGTGATCGCCGTCAACAAGGCCGACGGCCCGCACGAGACCGACGCCAAGGCCGCCGCCCGCGAACTGGCGGGCGCGCTGCGGCTGTTGCAGGCGCCGGACGCGCCGTGGACGCCGCCGGTGCTCACCTGCAGCGGCCGCGACGGCAGCGGGCTCGACGTGCTGTGGGAACGGCTGCAGCAGCACCGCAAGGTGCTCGACGCGACCGGCGCCCTGACGGCGAAGCGCCGCGACCAGCAGGTCGAGTGGACGTGGGCGATGGTCCACGACCAGCTCTTCGCCCGCCTGCACGCCCACCCCGAGGTCCAGCGCCTCGCCCCCGGGCTGGAGCAGCAGGTCCGCGCGGGCACCCTCCCGGCGGGGTCGGCCGCCCAGCAGATCCTGGACGGCTTCTTCGGCCCCTCGTCCTGACGGTCACGCCGGCGGGGGCACGCAGATGAACGGAGAACGGCCCCGGACCTCGCGGTCCGGGGCCGTTCCGCTGCCCTGCCCGCGTCAGGCGGCGGTGACGGCGGCGAAGCGCTGCGACACGTCCTGCCAGTTGACGACGTCCCAGAGCTTCTCGACGTAGTCCGGGCGGACGTTGCGGTACTGCAGGTAGTACGCGTGCTCCCAGGCGTCGAAGGCCAGCAGCGGGGTGGTGCCCTGGCCGACGTTGCCGTGGTGGTCGTAGACCTGCTCGACGATCAGGCGCTTGCCGAGCGGCTCCCAGGAGAGGATGCCCCAGCCGGAGCCCTGGACGCCGGTGGTGGCGGTGGTGAGCTGCTTGCGGAAGGCCTCGAAGCTGCCGAAGTGCTCGGTGATGGCGTCGGCGAGGGCGCCCTCGGGGCGGTCGCCGCCCTCCGGGGAGAGGTTCTCCCAGAAGAGCGAGTGCAGCACGTGGCCGGACAGGTGGAAGGCGAAGGTCTTCTGCAGGCCGACCAGGCCGCCGAACTGCTCCTTGTCGCGCGCCTCGGCGAGCTGGTCCAGGGTGTCGTTCGCGCCCTTGACGTAGGCGGCGTGGTGCTTGGAGTGGTGCAGCTCCAGGATCTCGGGGGACATCGCCCGCTCGAGTGCGGAGTAGTCGTACGGCAGGTCGGGAAGCGAGTAGGTGCCCATCAGGACACGGCCCCTTTCGGCGGGTTGAACGATGACGATCGTGCCGGAAACACACTATTGCGTATCAGTTGCAGAAACGAAGTATGGGCTCCTGCATATTCCTCACACCCCGTCGGGCACAATGGTCGCACGCACGCGTAATGACCGATGAGGGTGAGTGACCGTGACCGGATCGCCGGTGGCGCTGGGAATCGAGCCCTCCTGCGACGAGACCGGCGCGGGCGCCGCCGCCGCGGCTCTGCACGGACAACGGCGCCATGGTCGCCGCCATCGGCAACCTGCTGGTCCGCTCGGGTGCGGCGCCGGCGCCGGCGGACCTGTCGATCGACCCCTCGGCGCCGCTGGAGTACGCGGCGCTGACGCCGCTCGCCTCCGTGCGGGCCGGCGCGGCGTGGCGGCGGCCGACTGCCGGTCTGCGAGACGGCGGGGTGACTGGACGACGGGACTGCGGGAGGGCCGGTTCGCCGGTCGGGGGTCCGCAGGCCTGTGGGCTGGAGTCCGTCGGCCGGCGGGTTCCTGACAACGTTTCGGTTGCGGTCGCGATCAATCCCGCCCGAGGCCTTCCCGTCGCAATGCGCCATGTGCCATTTTACATGTCACACATCGAGCGGTCGCGCCCCCAACACGCGACCCCGAACGGCCCCGGAGGCCCCCACAGATGCGTCCCTTCCGGATATCCAAGGCCCAGGCGCGAAGGGTACCGGCGCTCGGCGCCGCGTTCTTCATCGCGCTCGGCCTGTTCGCACCGCAGAGCCAGGCCGCCCCGATCGGTCAGGCGTCCGCCGCCGCGCCGGCCGCCAAGGCCGCAGCCCCGCGGGCGATCCCGGTCCCCAAGTCCCCCGAGGCCACGACGGGAGGCCGTCCGCTCGCCTCGGAGACCGACGGCACCGCCGGCACCCCGAAGGCGGCCGCCGCCGGCACGCCGGCCAAGGCCGCCAAGCAGTTCTCGGCCGCCGCCGCGGCCAACGGCTGCGACACCTCCGCCTTCACCAACGCCACGGGCAGCGCGCTGGTCGCCAACGTCAAGGCCGCGAGCCTCGACTGCATCAACTCGCTCTTCCTGCTCACCGGTACCGACGCGACCAGGGCGTTCCGCGAGGCCCAGATGGCCACCGTCGCCAACGGCCTGCGCGACGCCTCCGCCGGCTACCCGGGTGACAACTCCACCTCCGTCGGGCAGTTGGTGCTCTTCCTGCGCGCCGGCTACTACGTGCAGTGGAAGTACCCCAACGACGTCGGCCAGTACGGCAGCACGCTGCAGACCGCGATCCGCGGCGGGCTCGACGCCTTCTACGCCGCCCCGCACAGCAAGGACGTCACCCAGGCCAACGGCGACACCCTCGCCGAGGCCGTCACCCTGATCGACAGCGCCTACGAGAACGGCCGCTACACCGGCGTCGTGAAGCGGCTGCTCGCCGACTACACCACCAGCTGGCCCAGTTCGATGACCACGGCCGTCGCCAACACCGAGACGGTCATCGAGAACGGCTTCGACCGGGACGGCTTCATCCCCGCCCTCCAGGCCGATCCCGGCTTCGCCACCACCATGTCCTCGTTCGTGACGCGGAACGCCTCGCTGATCAACGGCGGCGACATGGTCACCTCGATCGGCATCCAGATCGGCAACCTCGTCGCCCACGACGAGCTCAGGGCCCAGGGCCGCCCGATCGTCAAGGACCTGGTCAGCCGCTACCCGCTGGTCGGCGCCACCGCCCCGCTCACCATGAACCTGGTCTGGTTCACGGAGAACAAGGACAAGGGCAACTGCTCCGTCTACGGCCTCTGCGACCTGCCCACCCGGCTCCCCCCGCTGGTGCTCACCAACGAGCGCACCTGCAACGCCAACCTGCGCGTCCGCGCCCAGGAGATGACCGCGCAGCAGCTGGCGGACACCTGCACCAGCCTGATCAACGAGGACGCCCTGTTCCACAAGGTGATCCAGGACAACGGCGCGATCCCGGGTGACGTCAACACCAACCTGGAGGTCGTCGTCTTCGACGACTACTACGAGTACAGCCTCTACGCCGGATCGATGTACGGCATCGCCGTCGACAACGGCGGCATGTACGAGGAGGGCAACCCGGCCAAGGTCGGCAACCAGGCCCGCTTCATCGCCCACGAGGCCAGCTGGCTGCGCCCGGACTTCCAGATCTGGAACCTCAACCACGAGTACACCCACTACCTCGACGGCCGCTACAACATGTACGGCGACTTCGACGCCGGCATGACCACCCCGACCATCTGGTGGGTCGAGGGCGTCGCCGAGTACATCTCGTACACCTACCGCAACGTGCGCAACGCCGACGCGATCGCCGAGGCCGGCAAGAAGACCTACAAGCTCAGCGAGCTCTTCGACACCGTCTACGACCAGACCCCCGACGCCAACGTCAACTCCAACCGGATCTACCGGTGGGGCTACCTGGCCGTGCGCTACATGCTGCAGTCGCACCCGGACGACGTGAAGGCGGTGCTCGCCAAGTACCGCACCGGCGACTGGAACGGCGCCCGCACCCTGCTCAAGAGCACCATCGGCACCAAGTACGACGCCGACTTCGCCACCTGGCTCACCGCGTGCGCGGCCGACAACTGCGGCACCCTGCCGCCCGTCAGCCAGGCCCCGCTCTGCACCGCCGCCGACACCCGGCAGTTCGACAAGAACTGCCGTCGTGACAACCTCGCGGCCACCACCGGCAACTACAGCTACCACTTCCTGTACCTGCCGGCCGGCGTCAAGCAGCTGACCATCACCAGCAGCGGCGGCAGCGGAAACGCCGACCTCTACTACGGCGGCGGCAACTGGGCCACCACCGGCAGCTACCAGGCGAAGTCCACCAACGCCGGCAACGGCGAGAGCCTCACCATCGCCAACCCGCCGTCCGGCTGGGTCTACTTCAGCCTCTACGGCCAGCAGACCTTCGGCGGCGCCAGCGTCACCACGCAGTACCAGTAGGCAGTAGCAGTAAGCCCTCGGTTGTGAATGCTGCGCCCCGCCCGTGCCCGCCACGGCGCGGGGCGCACGCGCATCGCGGCGGGCCGCGCGCACGTTGAGGCGGGGCGCGGCTTCACCTCGGCGAGGCGCACACGCATCACGGCGGGCCGCAGCCTCATCGCAGCCGGGTGCCCCCTCAGGCGGACCAGGTGACCAGGGGCGGCCGGACGGCGGCGCAGAGCGGGTGCCCCTTGGCGTCGGTCAGGCCGAGCCGGGCCACCAGCAGGCCGCTGCGGACGGCCGCCTCGACCGTTGCGGCCGGCACCGCGTCCAGCATCAGCTTGGCGCGGCGGAACATGGTGAAGCCGTCCGCGTCGGCGTTGACCCAGGACAGGTAGACGAAGCGGGCCCCCGGGCCGCCCTGGACGTACGGGCCGAGGAGGTCCGACCCCGCCTTGGCCGTGCACTCCAGCGTCCAGACGGCGCGCGGTGCGTCACCGGGGACGGGGTCGAGCAACTCGCCCGGTTTCCCCCGGCGTTGGACGGCGACATGGATGTCGTCGTAGCCGGGGAAGCCCGGCGCCGGAGCACAGCTGCGCCCCGGCAGGCCGGTGGCCTCGATCCTGATCCGCACGGTGCTGCTCCGCGCGCTGGTGTCGGGCGTGCCGCTGTCGGGCGGGGCGCTGTTCGGCATGCTGCCATCCTGCCCCTTCCGGCCCCTTGCGGGACGCAGGCGCCAGCTGCTCCGCGCGGCGACGCCGAGCGCGACGACGATCTCGAAGAGGACGCCGACGGTGATCCCGGCCGCCGTGGGCGTCGGCCGGTCCCGCAGCTCCTTCGGCGGCCGGACCCGTGCGGCCCAGCCCGTGCGGCCCAGCCCGTGCAGCAGTGTCCGTAGGGCCGGGTCCGTGCCTTCGCGGCCCCGAGGTCGGCCAGGGGCCGGGTCGCCCGCCTGCTGCTCGACTCCCCTCAGTGGCCGCAGCGTTCGGACACCGGGGCGGCACCCCAGGCGAGGAGCATGCGCAGGGCGTCGTCGGACGGCGTGCCGGGCTCGGCGGCGTAGGTGATCAGCGCCTGGTCGGGGTCGGAGGCCGGGCGCAGTGTGTCGTAGTCCAGCTCCAGGGTGCCGACCAACGGGTGGTGGAAGACCTTGCGGCCCGAGGTCTTGTCGCGGACCGGGTGCTCCGCCCACCAGTGCCGGAACTCCTCGCTCTGCATGGCGAGTTCGCCGATCAGCTCGGCGAGCCGGGGATCGTCGGGGCGGCGGCCGGCCTCCAGTTGGAGGAAGGCGACGCTCTCCCGGGCGCAGGTGGTCCAGTCGGCGTAGAGCGAGCGCGAGGCCGGGTCGAGGAAGGTGATGCGGGGGATGTTCCGCTCGTTCGGGGCGAGGGCGCCGTAGTCGCCGAGGAGGGCCGCGGCGGCGCGGTTCCAGGCCAGGACGTCCATCCGCCGGCCGATCACCAGGGCCGGGACGTCCGGCAGTTCGGCCAGCAGCCGGGCCAGCATCGGCCGGACCCGCTGCGGGGCGGACGGTGTGCGCCCGGCCCGGCGGTCCGCCCGGGTGCGGGCGAGCCGGTGCAGGTGCCGGGCCTCCTCCTGGTCGAGCTGCAGTGCACGGGCCACCGCGTCGAGCACGGCGTCGGAGGGGTTGCGCACCCGGCCCTGTTCGAGCCGGGTGTAGTAGTCGACGCTGACCCCGGCGAGCTGGGCGAGCTCCTCGCGGCGCAGGCCGGCCACCCGGCGGCGGCCGCCGAAGTCCGGCAGGGCCACGTCCTCGGGCCGCAGCCGGGAACGGCGGCTCCGCAGGAACTCGTTGAGGCTGATCGCGGTGGTCATAGGAGGATTCTCGCCGCCCTGTGGCCTCGGCAGCCTGGTCCTGTCAGAACCAGGCTGCCGAGGCCACTGCGGGCACGGCGAGCACCGCGGCGCCGGCCGGTACGGCGAACACGGCCGCACGTCGGGCACCGCGGCGCCGGCCGCAGGGTGACCGCTCAGCCGGCCGGGGCCGCCGAGACCAACCCGCCGTCGATCACGAAGTCCTGGCCGGTGAGGTACGAGGAGCGCGGCGAGAGCAGGAAGGCCACCGTCTCGGCGACGTCCTCGGCCTGCCCGAACCGGCCCAGCGGCACCCGGGCCCGGACGGCCTCCCGGTCGGCGACGGGGACGTTTGCCTCGAACATGTCCGTGACGATGTAGCCGGGGCTGACCGAGTTGACCCGGATTCCCCGACCGGCGAGGTCGCTGCCGAAGGTGCGGGCCAGGCTCTGCACGGCGGCCTTGGTGGCCGAATACACCGGGGCCACGGCGAGGCCGCGGTGCGCCGTCCAGGAGGCGTTGAGGACGACCGAGCCGCCGCCGGCCGCCGCGAGCAGCGGCAGCGCGTGCTGAACGGTGAAGAAGACACCCTTGACGTTGACGGCCATCAGGCGGTCGAACTGCGCCTCGGTGGCCTCGGCGACGGGTTGGAAGGCCGCGATCCCGGCGTTGGCGAACACCCCGTCCAGCCGTCCGTACCGCTCGCCGATCACACCCGCCAGCCGCTCCAGCTCGGCCGGCACGGCCGCGTCGGCGCGGACGGGGAGAACACGGCCCGGGGCGCCGCCGGTTGGGGTTCCGGCGCCCGCCGGGGAGCCGTGCCCGCCGCCGCCGCCGGTCAGTTCGGCCGCGGCGCGCGCCAGCCGGGCCTCGTCGCGTCCGGTGATCACCACGCTCGCGCCGCCCGCCAGCAGCAGCCGAGCGGCGGCGAGGCCCATCCCGCCGCTGCCACCGGTGATCAGCACCGTCCGGCCGTCGAACTCGCGGGCGCCGTCGGGGTTCTGGTTGTTCTCGTGCGGGGAGGTCGGGTTCGCAAAGGTCATGCCCCCACCTTCGCGACCGACCGGCCCCGCCCACCAGGCCCGCCGGAACCGGGGTCCGCCAGGACCACCCTCCCGGCCCACGGGGCTCGGAGGCCGGCCCGGTCCGTGGTGGCGGTCAGGACGGCGGGGTGGCCGTCGTCGCGGACGAGGCGGTCCATTCCCTGCCGGACGACGCCGCCGGAACCGCGGGCCTGTGCTGTCGCCCCGGGCACGGCGACGGCGACGGCGAGGCGGCGGCCGTCGCGGCCACCAGCGATTGCTTCGCCGTCGGGCCGGCTCGCCCGTGCGCCCGCTACACCTGCGAAGCCCTCCGGTGCCGGTGCCGGCCCACCGCCGCCCGGCCGGTGACGCCGGAGCGGGGATGCGTCCGGGCCTCGGGGGCGGGCGCCGGGCGCCAGACCCGGGTGGCCGCCCCGGCCGCCACCAGCGCGAGCGCGCCCAGCGTCACCGTGGCGGCCGGGAGGCCGGCGGTGGCGCCGAGCCAGCCGGCCAACGGGTAGGTGAGCAGCCAGCAGCCGTGGGAGAGGGAGAACTGGGCGGCGAAGACGGCGGGCAGGTCGGCCGGGCCCACCGCGTCGCGCAGGAGGCGTCCGGTCGGGGTGAGGATCAGCGAGCCGGCGGCGCCGAAGGCGGCCCAGAGCGCGAGCAGCGCGGGCCAGCGCCAGCCGGCCGTACCGTCCGGGCCGGCCACCGCGAGTGCCGCCAGCGCGCCGAGGAGTCCGGCGGTGCCGAACGCCGCCGGGAGCATCACCGCGCGGTCGGTCACCCGGTCCAGGACGCGGGGCAGCAGCAGGGCGACGGCCATCGAGCCGCCGCCGTACGCGCCGAGCGCGAGGGGGACGTCGCCGGCGGGGCGGCCGAGCTGGTCACGGACGTAGACGACGGTGTTGACGATCACCATGGCGCCGCCGGCGGCGACCGCGAGGTCGAGCGCGAGCAGGGCGCGCAGCCTGGGGGCGGCCAGGAAGAGGCGCACGCCCCGGGCCGAGCGCTCCAGGACGCCGCCGGGGCGGTCGGCCGGCACCGGTTTGGGGAGGACGGCGGAGACGACCAGGGCGGCCGAGGCGAGGAAACCGGCCGTGGTGCCCCAGAACAGCCAGTGGTACCCGACCAGCGCCAGCAGTCCGGCCGCGAGCATCGGCCCGGCGAGACTCTCCAGGTCGTAGGCGAGCCGGGAGAGCGACAACGCGCGGGTGTAGTCGCGTTCCGCCGGCAGCACCTCGGGGATCACCGACTGGAACGCCGGGGTGAACGCCGCCGAGGCGGACTGGAGCAGGAAGATCAGCAGGTAGACCTGCCAGACCGTGGTGACGAACGGCAGCGCGACGGCGACCGCCGCCCGGGTCAGGTCGGAGGCGACCATCAGCCGGCGGCGCGGGATCCGGTGGGCCATCGCGCCGACGACCGGCGCGATCCCGACGTAGGCGACCATCTTGATCGCCAACGCCGTGCCGAGCACCGAGCCGGCGTCCGCCCCCGCGAGGTCGTAGGCGAGCAGGCCGAGGGCGACGGTCGCCAGGCCGGTGCCCACCAGGGCGACGACCTGGGCGGCGAACAGGTGCCGGTAGGTGGGCTCGCGCAGCACGGACAGCATGGGGACCCCGCTCGGACTCGGCGCGCACGGCGGCGGCGCGCAGGACGACAGGGCACCGGCGTGGCAGCTCGGGCAGCGGAGCGGCAGGCGCCGGGGCGACAGCCTCAGCATAGGACAACATGTGCGTACGTGTGCACCTATTGGAGGGAGAAGCCGGGGAAGGGGACCGCGAAGGGGGCTGGGGAGGGCGCCGGGGAACAGGACCGCGAAGGGACCGGGGAAGAGCTCCGGCTGGAGACCCTCCCCATCGCAGCCGGGCCCGCTCAGTCGTGCGGCGGCAGTCCGCTGATCTGATGGTCCGCGACGTTCAGCGCCTCGTTGACCAGCCGGCGCAGGTGTCCGTGCCGCAGCGCGTAGACGACCCGTCGCCCGTCCTTGCGGGTGGTGACCAGGCCGGCCAGCCGGAGCTTGCTCAGGTGCTGGCTCACCGAGGGCCGGGCCGCGCCGCAGGCCTCGGTCAGCGTCGTCACGTCGGCCTCCCCCTCGCCCAGCCGCTGCATCAGCGCGAGCCGGGTGCGGTCGGCGAGCAGGGCGAGGATCCCGGCTGCCGTGTCCAGCCGCTCGTCGTTCCGCAGCCGTTCGCCCGCGTCCGGCTCCTGCGACCGATGCGCACCTGATAGCTGAAGGCTCCCGCTCATGGCCTCATCGTAGAGGGCGCACCGTGGCGGCTCACCCGCTCGCACACGGTGCCACCGGCCGATCCGCGCCCCCGGTCCGCCCCCGGTCCGCCCCCGGCACCCGGGCCGTGCCCGCACCCCCAGCCGCACACCCACCCGGCCCGTACCCGGGCGCCCACCCCCGCCCGGGCGATCGAGCAGGTCGGCCCCGTCGGGACGTGGCGCGCCCTCACAGCGAAGCGGCGGCCCCGGCTCCGGGACCGGGAGCCGCCGGGGTGCACCCGGCGCCGGTGGCACGCGGCACCGGGTGGGTCACCGGGCTACCGGCCGGGCTTGCGGCCGTGGTTGGCCTTCTTCTTCCGCCGGGCCTTCTTCCGACGGGCGCGCTTGGACATGTCGTTCTCCCTGGCAGGTAGGTGGTTCAGGCAGCCCGGCCGACGAGCTGGTCGGCGAGCTTGGCGAGGCGCTTCTGCGAGCGCTCCTCCTGGGCGGCCGCGGCCGTCGGGGCGAGCTCGCCGCCGTCGTAGTACTCGCCGTTGAGCAGCGACACGTCGGGCAGGCAGAGCCGGACCACGGCGGCCGCGCCCTCGGCCGGCGGCGCGCCGACCCGGCCGTACAGCGGGAGCAGCGCGGTGTCGCACAGGCCCGGGTCGAGGCTGACGGCGGTGATGCCGGAGCCGGCCGGGGCCATGTCGGCGGTCGCCATGGTCAGGGCGAGCTGGGACTGCGCGTACGCCGCGACCCGCGAGTACTTCTTCGTTCGGTGCGGGTCCGTCCAGTTCATCGAGGCGGTGCGGTGAAGGGAGGAGGAGACGTTGACGATCCGCGCGTCACCGGCCGCCGAGAGCGGGGCCCGCAGCAGCCTGGCGAGCAGGTGCGCGGCGAGGAAGTTGACCTGGAGCGAGACCTCGTTGCCGTCGTCGGTGAGGGTGCAGCGCTCGGGGGCCATCACGGCGGCGTTGTTGACCAGCAGGTCGAGCGCCGGGTAGTGCTTCACCACGGTGCCGGCCAGCACCGCGACCTCCGAGAGCCGGGTGAAGTCGGCGGCCAGCTCGACGAGTTGGTCGCGCCGGGCACCGGCGGCGACGAGCCGCTCGACGGCGGACTCGGCCTCGGCGGTGGTGCGGGCGTGTACCAGGACGGTGGCCCCGAGCCCGGCCAGCAGGCGGGCGCTCTCCCAGCCGATGCCGGAGGAGGCCCCGGTGACCAGGGCGGTGCGGGAGGACAGAACTGCGTCGGACATGACCCATCCAAGGGTGGCGGGCACCGCCGGGCAGCCGGCGGGCGTGACGGTGCACGCCCGCCGGGGGCCGACGGTGCGAAGAGGGAGGTGATGCGCGTCCGCCCCCGCCCACAGCGGCGGGGGGCGGACGGCGCGGAGCGGCGCGGACGCGGCGGAGACGCCGCCGGGCCCGCGCGCGCAGCCGGTGGCGGAGCGGGGAGGCTCGGTGCTACCGGACGCCGGTGAAGACCGCGGCCACTGCCGCGGCTGCGACCGCGGCTGCGGCTGCGGCTGCGGCTGCGGCCATGGGTGCGGCCATGGGTGCGGCTGCGGCAGGCACCACGGCAACGGCCCGGGGCCGCGGATGCGGCGGGCGGTCGTGGTGGCGTGTCGAGCGGTTCACGCCCCCCATCCAAGCCCGCCCTCCGACGCCCGGGCAAGGCCGACCGGCCGCCCTGACACGGCTCTGACGCTCCCCTGACGCCCCCTTGACGACGCCTCACTCTCCCGGGGTGCGGCGCCCTCTCATACGGCGCCATCTCATACGGCGCCCTCTCATACCGCGCCGTCTCAGGAGAAGTCGAGCGACCCCGTGCGAGTGCGCTTGAGCTCGAAGAAGTGCGGGTGTCCGGCCAGCAGCCGCACGCCGTCGAAGACCCTCACCGCGTCCTCGCCGCGCGGGATCGCGGTGAGGACCGGGCCGAAGAACGCGGTGCCGTCCACGTGCATGGTGGGCGTCCCGACCTCCTCGCCCACCGGGTCCATGCCCTCGTGGTGGCTCTTGCGCAACGCGCCGTCGTACGCGGTGCTGTGGGCCGCGTCGGCCAGTTGCTCGGGGAGGCCCGCCTCGGCCAGGGCCTCGCGGAGGACGGTCTCGCCGACGGCCCGGTCCTGGTCGTGCAGGCGGGTGCCGAGCGCGGTGTAGAGGCCGCGCAGGACGTGCTCGCCGTGCTGCTCGGCGGCGGCGATGCAGACCCGCACCGGGCCCCAGCCGACGTCGAACAGCCGGCGATAGCGCTCGGGGAGGTCCTCGCGGCCCTCGTTGAGGACGGAGAGGCTCATCACGCGGAAGGTGAGGTCGAGTTCGCGGTGGCGCTCGACCTCCAGGATCCAACGGGAGGTGATCCAGGCGAACGGGCAGATCGGATCGAAGTAGAAGTCGACTTTGTTGCTCACACCGCCGATCCTAGGGAGCGGGTGGTCCGCCGGACAGGACCAGTCCGGCTCATGATCCATGGGCCACTTGGCGCACGGGGACGGCCGCGGCCCGCCCGGGTCAGCCCCCTCGCCCGGGTCAGCCCTCGCGCAGGTCCGCGATCCGGCGGATCTTGCCGACCGAGCGCTCCAGGCTGTACGGGTCCAGCACCTCGGCCTCCACCGTCACCCCGACCCCGTCCTTGACCGCCCGGACGATCGCCGCGGCGGCGGCCTCCCGCTGCTCGGGCGCGGCGTCCGGGCGGGCCTCGACGCGGACCGTCATGTGGTCCATCCGGCCGCGGCGGGTCAGGCGCAGCTGGAAGTGCGGCGCCACGGCGGGGGTGCGGAGCAGGATCTCCTCGATCTGGGTGGGGAAGACGTTCACCCCGCGCAGGATGATCATGTCGTCGCTGCGGCCGGTGACCTTCTCCATCCGCCGGAACGCCGGGCGGGCGGTGCCGGGCAGCAGGCGGGTGAGGTCGCGGGTGCGGTAGCGGATGACCGGCACGGCCTCCTTGGTGAGCGAGGTGAAGACGATCTCGCCGCCCTCGCCGTCGGGCAGCACCTCGTCGGTGATCGGGTCCACCACCTCGGGGTAGAAGTGGTCCTCCCAGATGTGCAGGCCGTCCTTGGTCTCCACGCACTCCTGGGCGACGCCCGGGCCCATCACCTCCGAGAGGCCGTAGATGTCGACGGCGTGGAGGTCCATCCGCTCCTCGATCTCGCGGCGCATCTCCTCCGTCCACGGCTCGGCGCCGAAGATGCCGACCTTCAGCGACGTGCCGCGCGGGTCCACGCCCTGCTTCTCGAACTCGTCGAGCAGGGTGAGCAGATAGGACGGGGTGACCATGATGATCTCGGGCCGGAAGTCCCGGATCAGCTGCACCTGCCGGGCCGTCATGCCGCCCGAGGCGGGGATGACCGTGCAGCCGGCCCGCTCGGCGCCGTAGTGCGCGCCCAGGCCTCCGGTGAACAGCCCGTACCCGTAGGCGATGTGCACCTTGTGACCGGCCCGGCCGCCGGCCGCGCGGATCGAGCGCGCGACCACGTCGGCCCAGACCGAGAGGTCGTGCTCGGTGTAGCCGACCACGGTGGGCAGGCCGGTGGTGCCGCTGGAGGCGTGGATCCGGCGGACCTCCTCCATCGGGACGGCGAACATGCCGAAGGGGTAGGTCTCCCGCAGGTCGGCCTTGGTGGTGAACGGGAAGCGGGCCAGGTCGGCGAGGGTCCGGAAGTCGTCAGGCCGTACGCCGGCCGCGTCGAACTTGCGCCGGTACAGCTCGACGTTGTCGTACGCGTGGTGCAGCGTGCGGCGCAGGTGTGTGAGCTGGTGCGCCCGCAGCTCCTCGCCGGTCATCCGCTCGCCGGCGTCCAGCAGCTCGTCCGGGAGCGGCTCGCCCAAGCGCGTCCGCGCGGGCTCCGGGCCGGTCGGTCTGCTGGTCATCGCGTTTCCTCCACCGTCCGAGGGCCCCGACTGCGCCGCGCGCCGACCGACCATTCGGTCAGCTCTCGGGCATGGCCAAGTAATCCAGCACCCGCACCGGCTGTCAAGGGTTGCCGCGCAGGTCGGAGGCCCGCCGGGCACGGACCGGGCCGGGCGACGGGGCGTGGCGGGGGTACGGGGTGGCGGGGGTACCTGGGTGCCCGGGCACGGGGTGGCCCGGGCGCCGAAACCTTGACGAACGACCGGGGCGCCGGGCGCCCGGGGTCTGTCGAAAGTCCTGCGCGCATCTCTGCCGAACGGCAGATGGCAGCGGGCCGCCGATCCGGAAGGCTCGACCGCGTCGCCACCGGCCCGACCGAGAAAGCGGATCGCATGCTCGAACTGATCGACATCACCAAGGTCTACAAGGGCGGGAAACGGGCCGTCGACGGCCTCTCCCTGCACCTGGGCCCCGGCATGCTGGGCCTGCTCGGCCCCAACGGCGCGGGCAAGTCCTCGCTGATGCGGATCGTCTCCACGGTGACCAGGCCCACCTCCGGCGGGCTCCGCTACCGGGGCGCCGACGCGCTCGCCCGACCCGACGAACTGCGCCGTCACCTCGGCTACCTACCACAGGACTTCGGCGTCTACCCCAACCTGACCTCCCGCGAGTTCCTCGGCTACCTCGCCGCCGCCAAGGGGCTCTCCGCCCGCACGGCGCGGGCCCGGATCGAGGAGCTGCTCGCCCTGGTCAACCTCACCGAGGCGGTGAAGCGGCCGCTCGGCGCGTACTCGGGCGGCATGCTGCGCCGGGTCGGCATCGCACAGGCACTGCTGGCCGACCCCCGGGTGATCGTGGTCGACGAGCCCACTGCGGGCCTCGACCCGGAGGAGCGGGTGCGCTTCCGCAACCTGCTCAGCGAGCTCTCCGCCGACCGCGTGGTACTGCTCTCCACCCACATCGTCTCGGACATCGAGTCCGTCGCCGCCGACATCGCCGTCGTCGCAGGCGGCCGGCTGCTGCGCCGCGGCACCCCCGAGCAGCTGGCCGGCGAACTCCACGGGCGGGTGTGGGAGTTGCTCGTGAGTCCGGCCGAGGCCGCCGCCGTACAGGGCCGCCACCCGGTCAGCCGGATGGTCCGGACGGTGGACGGCGTCCGGCTCCGGGTGCTCGCCGACCGGGCCCCGTCCGGCGACGCCGCCCCGGCCGCACCGGACTTGGAGGACGCCTACCTGGGCATCGTCCGGCAGGCCGCCCCCGGCCCTGACGCCGGCGCCGAGTCCTCGCCCCCGTTCTCCCCCGGCGGCCCGCTCCGGCAGCAGGCGGTGCGGCGATGACGGCGCGCGCCCTGGCCGGCCTGGCCGCCGGCGACTTCCGCGACCGGGTGCGGCGCCCCGTCTACGCCGTCACACTGCTGGCTGCCGTCGGGCTCGGCTACCTGGCCGTCCCACCGGTCGACGGACACTGGGTGATCCTGGCGGTCGGCCGCTACCGCGGCGAGTACGACAGTGCGTACGTCGGGCTGGCGACGGCCCTCGCGGGCGCGCTCTGGCTGACCCTCGGCGGGTTCTACGTCGTACGCAAGGGCATCGGCCGGGACGAGGAGACCGGGGTCGGCCAGATCCTCGCCGCCACCCCACTGCGCACCTCCGCCTACCTGGTGGCGAAGTTCCTCAGCAACCTGCTGGTGCTCGGCTCGATGCTGGGCGTGCTGGCGCTCACCGCGGCGGCCATGCAGCTGGTCCGGGGCGAGAACCGCGCGATCGACCCGGTGGCGCTGCTGACGCCCTTCGTGGTGACGGCCCTCCCACTGCTCGCGGTGACCGCCGCGGCGGCCGTCCTCTTCGAGACGCTGCCGCTGCTGCGCAGCGGGACGGGCAACGTGGTCTGGTTCTTCGTCGCCCTGGCCGTCACGATCGGCGGGCAGTCCCCCGGCGCACCGTTCGGCGGGCTCGGCGTCGGCCAGGCCGCCGAGTCGCTGCGCGCGGCGGCCCTGGCCGCCGGGGCCGGCCCGGTCGAGGGCGAGGAGTTCAGTCTCGGGCTGACCAAGGTGGACACACCGCTGGTGCCGTTCCCCTGGGCCGGCGCCGGTTTCGATGGCGGCTTCATCCTCCAGCGGCTGCTCCTGGTGCTGCTCTCGGTGGCGCTGGTGGTGCTCCCGGCGCTCTGGTTCGGCCGCTTCGACCCGGCCCGAGGCCGCCCGGCCGACGCTGCCGCCCCGTCGTCCGGTCGGAAGGCCGCCGGAGAGGCCGCGCCGCTCACCCCTGCCCCCGTTCCCGTTCCCTCGATTGTCGCGCTGCCCCGCACCGCCCCCGCGTTCGGCGGCACCTTCGGACGGCTACTGGCGGGCGAGGTGCGCATCCTGGCCGGCGGGGTGTCGCGCTGGTGGTGGCTGGTCACCGCCGGGCTCACGCTGGCCGGCCTGACCGTCCCGATCGGCGCGGTGACCGGCGTGGTCCTGCCCGCGCTCTGGGTCTGGCCGGTGCTGGTCTGGTCGGGCCTGGGCAGCCGTCATGCCGAGAACGACCTGGAGGTCCTGCTCGGCGCCTATCCGGCCGCCCGCCGTCGTCTGCTGGCCGAGTGGGCCTCCGGCGTCGCCCTGGCCGCCGTGACGGGCGCGGCACCGCTCATACGCCTCGCCGTCGCCGGTGACGCCGCCGGCACGGCCGCCTGGGCCGCGGGCGCCGTCTTCGTCCCCTCCCTGGCGATGGCCCTCGGTATGCTCTCCCGCACCCACCGGGTCTTCCAGGCCCTCTACCTCCCGCTCTGGTACCTGGTGGTCAACCAGGTCGCCGCCCTCGATTTCATGGGCGCCGTCCGCACCGACGGCCGCCCCACCGGCCCCGCCCCACTGCTCGTCCTCGCCGTCGCACTGGCCCTGCTGGGCACGGCTTTCCTGGCCGACGCGGCCCGCCGCGAGGTGAAGGCGAGGTGAAGGGTCAGGCCGTGCCGCCGGCGGAGCCGCCTCATCGGCCACCCTGCTCACGGCTCTCCGGGCTCGCCCGAGCGGGTCACCAGGTGCGGGCGGCCACCAGGAGGTGGTCACGGACGCGGTCGAGCCGGGGGTTGGTCGGGGTGCCGGGGCGTTGGACGAGGTAGCCGGTGTTGATGGGAGGGTCCTCGGGGTCGTGCAGTTGGACGAGGGCGCCGGAGTCGAGCAGGGGTACGCAGAGGTAGCGCGGCACGACCGCGAAGCCGGCTCCGGCGGCCACCGCGGAGACGACCCCGCGCAGGTCGGGCACGGTCAGCGCTGCCTGGCAGTTGAGGCGCCGGCCGAAGACATGGCGCCAGTAGCGGCGCACGATCGGCAGGTCCTCGGCGTAGGCGACCAGCGGCACCTCGTGCAGCGCAGCCGGGCCCTCGGCGGCGAGCCGGCCGTTGAGGCGGCCGGCCCAGCCGGGCGCGGCGACCAGGACGAACTCCTCATCGCCCAGCGGCACGGCGGTGAGGGTGCGGCCGCGCGGGCGGGAGGTGGCGATCACCAGGTCGTGGCGGCCCGCGCGCAGCTCCTCCAGCAACGGGTCGGTGAGCCCCGCGGTGACCCGCAGCCGGATGCCGTCGGCGACCAGGGGGGCGAGGGCGGGCAGGACGAGGGTGCAGAGCAGCTCGGCGGGGCCGGCCAGGTGGACGGGTTCCGCACCCGCGTCGGGCCGGGCGCCCGCTCCGGCGACGGCCGCGAGCGCATCGAGCGGTGCGGAGATCCGCGCGGCCAGCTCGTCGGCGACGGGCGTCGGGGCGACGCCGCGCGGCCGCCGCTCGAACAGCTCGCGCCCGCCCTGCCGTTCCAGCGAGCGGATCTGGGTGGTCACGGTGGGCTGGGACAGGCCGAGCACCTGGGCGGCGGCCGTGAACGAGCCGGCCCGGTAGACGGCCAGGAAGGTGCGCAGCAGGTTGAGGTCGGCGGGCCCGGAAGACTCGGGGAGCTGGGCGGCGGGCCCGGAAGACTCGGGAGGCGGCCCGGCGGGCCCGGCGGCGGGACGCGGCGCGGCGGGCAGGCCGGCCTCAGCGGGGTCGTGGTCGTTCACCCGGCCAGCCTACGATGCGGCACCCATAGGAATGCCTATGGCAGCCATCGGCTCTGCCATTGGTGGACTGCTGATCACCCGGCCTATGGTCGGTTCCATCCTCCGGGCCCTGCCGGCCCCCTGCAGAGAAGAGCTCCCAGCATGTCGAAGATCCTGTTCGTCGTCACCGGCGCCACCTACTGGACGCTCGCCGACGGCACCCGGCACCCCACGGGCTTCTGGGCCGAGGAGGCCGTCGCCCCGCACGAGGCGTTCACCGCCGCCGGTCACGAGGTCACCGTCGCCACCCCGGGCGGTGTGGTCCCGACGGTCGACCAGGGCAGCCTGGCCCCCGCGGTGAACGGCGGGCCGGAGGGCGCCGAGCGGGTCGCGGCCGGCCTGGAGGCCTTCACGGGGCTGCGGCACCCGGTCAAGCTGGAGGAGGTGGACCTGGCCGACTACGACGCCGTCTTCTACCCCGGCGGCCACGGCCCGATGGAGGACCTCGCCGTCGACCCGGTGTCCGGCCGGCTGCTCGCCGACACCCTGGCCTCCGGCAAGCCGCTCGGCGTGGTCTGCCACGGACCGGCCGCGCTGCTGGCCGCCACCGGCGCCGACGGCACCAACGCCTTCGCCGGCTACCGGCTGACCGGCTTCACCGACGCCGAGGAGACCCAGGCCGGCCTGGCCGACAAGGCGAAGTGGCTGCTCCAGAGCCGCCTGGTGGAGGCCGGTACGGACTTCCAGGAGGGCGAGCCGTGGGCCCCGCACGTGGTCGTCGACCGCAACCTGGTGACCGGCCAGAACCCGGCCTCCTCCGCCCCGCTCGCGGCCGAGCTGCTCAAGAAGCTGGCCTGAGGCCCACAGCACCGACCACCGAACGGGCGCAGCGCCGGCCCGGAGCGATGCGGGCCGGCGGGCGGCCGGCCGGAGTGCACGAACGCGGCGGGCTCCAACCGGAGTGCACCGGCCGGCGCGCGCCCGGCGGGCTCACCGCCGGAGTTCGTCCACCAGGTCCTGGGCGCCGCCGCTGACCACGGCCGTCACGGGGATGCCCGCGGCGGCCAGCAGGCTCGCCGCGACGGTGGCCCGGCGACCCCGACCGCAGACCGTCCAGTACTCCCGGCCGGGCGGCAACGTGCCGATCCGGTCGGGCAGTTCGGTGAGCGGGATGGCGAGGGCGCCGGGCACCGGTGGATCGGCGGCAGGTCGCACGTCGAGCACCTGGACCGGTCGCCCGCCCTCCGGCCCGCCAGGCACGTCATACCCTCCACGCCCGCCGGGCCCTCCCCGCCCGTCAGGCCCGCGCGAGCCGGAAGGCCCACGAAGCCCGGAAGGCCCAGGAAGCCCGAGAGACCCGCGCGCGAGGGCTCCGCGCACCTCGGAGACGTCGGCCGTCCGGATCGTGGCGAGCTGGCGCCCGCTTGCCCGCCAGCGTTCCACGCCGCCGTCCAACTGCCCTACCAGCCAGGCGTCATAGCCGATCCGCAGCAGCTGCAGGACGGCTTCGCGGGCGGCGTCGGCGAGCGGCTCCGGCAGCACCAGGACCAGCGGTGTGCCGAACGGCACCACCTCGCCGACCAGCGCCGCGAAGGAGCCGTCCAGCTCGTCACCGAGCGAGCCCGGCAGGTGGGCGTCGGCGAACGCCCGGCGGTCCCGCGCGTCGACCACCACCGCGTCGCGCCAGAGGGCCTGTTGGACCTCCTCCGGGGTCAGCGGCAACAACCCGGGCGGGCCGCCGAGGACGGCCGGGCCGGCCCGGTTCAGCGGCCCCATCCGCCGGTAGTAGGCGGGCGCGGGCGGCAGACCGAGCAGGCGGGCGGCCACGAACGCGTCCTCGTCGCCGGCCAGCAGCGCCGGGTTGGCGAGCCGCTGGTCGCCGACCGTGCTGGTCCGCTCGCCGGCCGCCGCGCCGATCGAGCAGGAACTGCCGGCCCCGTGCGTGGGCAGCACCCGGGTGTCGGGGGGCAGTTGGGCGAGCCGCCGGAGCGAGCGGTACTGGGCGCGGGCCAGTTGCTCCGTCCGGGCGGCGCCGGAGAGGTCGGTCCGGCCGGCGCTGCCGACCAGCAGGCTGCCGCCGGTGAACACCGCCGCCGGGCGCCCCTCGCCCGGGCCCTGACCACCGTCCAGCACCAGGTAGGCGGTGTGCTCGGCGGTGTGGCCGGGCGTCTCCAGCGCCTGGACGCGCAGCCCGCCGAGGGTGAGCTCGTCGCCCTCGGCCAGCGGCAGGTGGTCGAACCCGTACCCGGCCCGGGCCGGCCCCGCCACCGTCGCCCCGGTCACGGCCCGCACCTCCAGGGCGCCGGAGAGGTAGTCGTTGTGGACGTGGGTCTCCAGGACGTACCTGATCCGCAGCCCGCGCGCCGTGCAGGAGGCGAGCAGCGGCCAGCAGTCCCGCTGCGGGTCCACCACCAGGGCCTCGTCACCGGAGGTCAGGAGGTAGCTGGTGTCGCCGAGGGCAGCGGTGGTGACGGGTTCGATGGTGTTCCCGCCGGTGCCGCTCCTCGTACCGGGGTCGCCGCCCATGGCCCTCAGCCTCCGCCCGGCCCGCCCCCGGGCCGTTCCCGTCCGCGGTCCGGCCCGCCGGCGGTGGCGGCCGTGACCACCACGACCTCCACCCCGGCCACCGGATTGCAGCCGTACCCCTGCTCGTTCCACGGCGCCCGCAGCGGCTGGGTGCGTCCCTCGGCATCGGTCGCCCGCACCAGCAGCAGCCGGGGCCCCGGCACCCGCGGCGTCCATGTGTACGTCCACTCCGCCCAGGCGTACGGGCCCCGGGCCGGGGCCAGCTCGGCCGGCCGCCACCCGGCGCTGCCGACCCGCACCTCCACCCGGCGCACCGGCACCCCGCCCGACCAGGCCCGCCCGCGCACCGTGCAGGGCAGGCCCAGCGGCAGCCGGGCCCCCGGCGCCGGGCCGGTGATCAGCGACTTCACCCGGATCTCCCCGACCGGCCCCTCGGGTGTGCCGCCGCGAACGCCGCGCGAGCCCCGGTAGACGTACTCCTCGGCCTGGAACGGGCCGGCGAACGGCCGCGCCACCGCCCTCACCCCGACCAGCCACTTGACGTCCGCCACCCCGTACCGGCCGGGCACCAGCAGCCGGACGGGCGCGCCGTGGCCGGGGGTGAGCGGGGCGCCGTTCATGTGCGTGGCGAGCAGGGTGTCGGGGTGCAGGGCGAGGCCGGCCGGAAGGCTCCGTTCGAAGGCGGTGCGGCGGCCGTGCAACGCGCCCTCGTCCGCCCCGGTGAACACCAGCTCCATCGCCCCCGGCCGCAGCCCGGCACGCTCCAGCACCGCCCTCAGCGGCACCCCGGCGAACCGGGCGCACCCGACCGCCCGCTGCCCCCACGGCAGGCCGGGCGGGCGCGGCTCCATCAGGCTGCGGCCGTTCCCGGCGCACTCCACCACCACGTCCAGCTCGCGCACCGGCAGTGCGCGCAACTCCTCGTAACCGAGGTCGAGTTCGGCGTCCACCAGCCCACCCACCCGCAACCGCCAGCCGGCCCGGCGCAGGTGCGGCACCCCGAAGTGGTCACGGACGAAGAACGCTCCGGTGGGCGTGAGCGGCTCGGCCAGCGCCGCGGCCGGCGTCTGGGCGTTGTACGGCTCGGCGCTGACCGTCTCGGGCGCCCAGTGCGGGGCGGTCGTCCCGTTGCGGGCTGTCGTCGTCATCCCGGCTCACCACCTGTGTGTGTCCCTCGTGCCCGTTCACGGGCCGCGCCCACCGGCCATGGCGGGCACCGGCCATGGCGGCCAGCCGCTGTGGCGGCCGTCGGCTGTGGCGCTCCGCCGTGGCGACGCCCCGCCCGCGGGCAGCCACGGATCGCCCGGGCCGCCACAACGCGCTGCGTCCACCCTCACCCCGGCTCACCCCCTACCGCCACCCGCCCAGCCGGCTGCCCAGCCACCGGCCCCGCCACCAGCCCCGACTCCCGCACCCGGGCCAGGGCGCGGCGGGCGCCGAGCGTCTCGAACAGCGCCGCCGCCTCCACCCGGAGCCGCCGGTCCGCCTCGCCCGTGCCCGCCCCGACGGCCACCGCCGCCGCCTGAGCCTTGGCCCGCGCTTCCCAGTACGGCTGTCGCGCCCGGCCGTACAGCCCGGCCGCCGCCACGTGGTGGTCCCGGGCGCCCTCCGGGTCATCCCGGGCCGAGGCCAGCGAGCCGAGCGCCGACTGCGCCATCGCGCGCCAGGCCGAACTGTCGGACCGGGCCGCCACCCGCCGCGCCGCCTCGGCGTGCTCGGCCGCGCCGTCGGCGTCGCCCAGGGCCGCGAACGCCTCCGCCGCCACCGGGTGGAGCAGCACCGTGCAGGTCGGGCACTCGCCGTGCCGGGCCGCGGAGGCCGCAGCGGCCAGCGCCGCGCGGACGGCCTCGCCGGGTTCGCCGCGCTCGACGGCGTCCAGTGCGGCGGTCGCGTGGAGCCGCCCGACGGCGTGCCGGGCCGAGGGGGAAGCGACGGCGACGGCCATGCCCTGTCGCAGGCAGGCCGCCGCTTCGGCGCTGTCGCCGCGCCCGGCCGCGTATTCGGCGAGCCGCTGCCAGGGCAGGGCGCCGCCTCGGCCGCCTAGCTCCTCGTGCAGGTGGGCGCTGCGTTCGAGGCAGCCGGGCGCCTCGTCCCAGCGCCCGCGCAGCAGCAACGACTCGCCGAGCAGGCACCAGGCGAAGGCCTCCGCCCGGCGCGCACCGCGGGCGATCGCCAGGTCGAGGGTGTGGCGGGCGTACTCCTCGACGCTGTCGCTGAGCCCGTCCCCGTAGAGGTGGTACTGGCTCAGACAGCAGTGGATGTCGAAGATCCGGGCGAAGCGGGCGTCCTCGTCAGCGGCGGCGCCGAAGCGGTCGATCTCGCTCCGCAAACCCTCCGGCCAGTCGCCGCGGAGGTGGTGGACGGTGGCGAGCGCCTCGTGGGCGGCGGTCAGGTCGTCGGCGGTGCCGTGGTCCCGGGCGAGGGTCAGGCCGGCCTCGGCCGCTCGCTGGGCCTCCTCGTAACGGCCGGACGCCCGGAGCCAGTCGGCACGGGCGCCGAGCAGCCGGCCGGTCTCGGCAGGGTCGCCGCCGGCCTCGGCGAGCGCGGTCTCGGCGGCGGCCAGGTGCGGTTCGGCCGCGGCTACTCCCGCCAGGTGCGGTTCGGCCGCGGTCGCGGCTTCTCCCTCCAGGTGGGCGGTGGCCGGGGCTTCTCCCGCCAGGAGGGCCATGACCGGGGCTTCTCCGGCCAGGTGGGCGGTGGCCGCCTTGCGGTGCAGCCGGACCGCTCGCAGGCCGGTGCCGTCAGCCGCCCGCCCGGTGAGGACGCCCGGCGAGGCCGGCAGGTCCACCACGCCCGGGTCGAGGGCGGAGCCGTACGCGACCGCGGCGCCGGCGGTGTCGCCGGCCGCCATCCGCTGGTCCCCGACGTGTTCCCAGAGCTCGCCGGCGAGTTCGGCCCGGACGTCGCCGCCGGTCCGGACCTGTTCGCGGAGCCGCTGGGCGGCGGGCCCCGGCCCCTCGGCGCCGTCCGAGGCGTGGTCCAGCGCGGCCGAAAGCCGGTCGTACTCGTGCAGCGCCTCGTGCCGGCGCCCGGCCAGCGCGTAGACCCGCATCAGCGCCGGTGACGCCTCCTCGTGCAACGGGTCGGCGGCCACCGCGCGGCGCAGTACGGCTGCGGCGCCGTCCAGGTCGGCGCGCGCCTCACGGAGCGCGCCGAGCTCGACCAGGAGCGCCAGGTACTCCGCGTGCAGGGCCTGTTCGCGTTCGACCGCCCATTCCTCGTACCGGTCCTCGGGCAGCAGGTCCCCGCCGTACCGGGCGACGGCCCGCTCGTACGCGTCGGGGTCGCGGCTTCGGCGGGCGTGCAGCGCGGCCTGCTCGAACTCCTGGACGTCGACCCGCAGCGGTCCGCCGTGCAGGGCGAGGCTCTCGCCCGACTCCAGGTAGCACCGGCCGGCGGCGGGGTCCGGGTCCGGGGCGAGGGTCCGCCGGGCCTCGTGCACGGCCGTGCCCAGCAGACCGACGCCGGCCTCGGGCGGCACCTCGGGCCAGAGCGCCGCGAGCACCTGCGACCGGTGCAGCCGGTGGCCGGGGGCGAGCGCGAGCAGCTTCACGAGGTTCCGGGGCTTCCGCAGGCGCCAGGCGTCGGCGGCGATCTCTCGCGGGCCCACCCGTACCCGGAAACCGCCGAGGAGGCGGATACGCAGTTCGAGCATGCGCCGGACGCCTTCCGTACGGACACTACGAACCTACTTCGGCAGCGGCCCACCGGCGAGTCCGGGGAAGCCCGCGAGACCCGCGGGAACGCGCCACCCGCGCGGAAGCCCCCGCGGCGCCCTCGCAGCACACTCCGCGCGGCCTACGCCGCACGCCGTGCACGGGGCCCTCAGGCCATCCCCGTCACGCGTCGCGCAGGCCTCATGCCATCCCCCTCACGCCGCGCACACCCTCCCCCTCACGCCCCGGAGAGCGCCTGGCCGCCGAACTCGCGGACGGCGTCGGCCACGATGGCGTCCAGGCTGGCGTGGTGGGCACCCCGCCAGTAGGCCTGGCCGCACTCGGTGCACTGGGCGAACGCGTCGTAGGAGCGCTCGGTGCCGTCCCGGAGCTGGTCCTGCACGGACGTCTTGGTGACGCTGCGCAGCGTCCCGTTGCAGGTGGTGCACCGGCTCCAGGGGGCGAGCGGCGGCGCGAACCGGGACAGGACGTCCCGCAGCTGTTCCGCGGGCCGGTGGCTGTAGACGTAGGCGCCGGCCCAGAGTTCGCGGCGCCGCAGCAGGCCTCGGTCGCGCGAGAGCATGACGCGCTGCTCGGCGGCCGAGCGGGCGGCGAGCGCGGCGTCGCCGATGTCCGGGTTCTCGTAGGCGGCGTCGATGCCCAGCAGCCGCAACCGGCGCGTGAGCGTGCCGAGGTGGACGTCGAGCAGGAACCGGACCGGGGCGGGCGAAGGCTGCGGCCGGGGTACGGCCTCGACCGAGATCCGCTCCCCGTCGGCGGGGACGTGTGCGACGCCCACCGGCCGCCCGTCCGCGACCAGCGCGCCGACCTCGGTGAGCGGGACGCCGAGCGACTCCACCACATGCCCGAGCGTCGAGGCCCCGTCCGCACGCAGCGCCGTGGGCACCCCCCGCCGCGCCGAGGCGACGAAGACGTGCAGCTCGGGCGCGAAACTGAGCCAGATCTCCGGTCTCTCCACCCGGCCAGCATGCCAGCGGCCGGCCGACGGCGGCCAGCGTTTTTCCCCGTCCCGGTGCTGTCGGCCGCCCACGACCGCCCGCGCCGCGAAGGCACACCGGTAGTCGGTCGGTGTCACCCCGACCGGGGCGGTGAGGTGGCGGCGCAGATTGGTGGCGCAGGTTGGTGGCGCTGCCGAGGCCGCTGCGCTCGCCGACCTGCTCGACGGGCAGGTCGGTCGCCTCCAGCAGCACCTGGGCGCGGGCGAACCGCTGGTTGAGCAGCTACTGCAGCAGGGTGGTGCCACTGGGGTCCCCGAACTGTGCCCGCCCGCCTGGCCCGTGAACGGGAAGACGACTGCGCGGTCGCCCGGCGCCCGTCCGGGATGCCGGCGGCGACCGCGAAGGCGCCGGTGCAGAGCGACCCCATGCGCGCCCCCGCCCGCCCCGCGCGCCGCAGCTCCGCCACCAGCGCCGCCCGTCTCTTCCCCCGACGCCCCCACCGAGGCCGGCGACCTCACCCACGCCCCCGCGGAGACCCTCCTCCGGTGCACCGGCCGAAGCCCCCTACCGGGCCGGCCCCGACTCCCCGCCGGGGCGTGGGCCTGGGACGGACGGGTGCGGTGGCCGGGGTCAGGCGTGGGGCGCCCAGAAGGCGACGAGCCGGGCGGCGCCGTGTTCGAGGCCCTTCCACGAACCGGTGAAGGTGAGCACCGCGATGGCGGAAGTCGGGAACCCGGAGCGGTTCATCCGGGGCAGCAGGTCGGCCTCGGCCTCACCGGCGAGGGCGTCGGCGAGGGCGTGGACGCCGGGGTTGTGGCCGACCAGCAGCAGGTCGGCCACCTCGTCGGACGTCTCGTTGAGCACGGCGATCAGTTCCCCGAGGCTCGCCTCGTAGAGCCGGTCCTCGAAGACCGTCCTGGGCCGCTGGGGCAACTCGGGGACGATCAGCTTCCAGGTCTCCCGCGTGCGCGCCGAGGTGGAGACGAGTGCGAGGTCCGGCACGATGCCCGTACCGGCGAGCCACCGGCCTGCGACGGGAGCGTCCTTGCGGCCCCGCTCGGCCAGCGGGCGCTCGTGGTCGTCGGCGTCGCTCCACTCGGCCTTGGCGTGCCGGACCACGACGATCCTGCGGGTCGGTTCGCTGCTCACTACGGTCTCCTCCTCCATGCGGGACATCGGTACCCGGCCGACGCTAGCCACCCGTCGACCGGGCCTCGGACATGACATCCGCCCCTCACTCGAAGGAGTGAGGGGCGGACGGCGGACGGGGAGTCAGCGGAAGGTGCGCAGGCGCAGGCTGTTGCCGACCACGAAGACCGAGGAGAAGGCCATCGCCGCCCCCGCGATCATCGGGTTGAGCAGGCCCGCGGCGGCCAGCGGCAGGGCGGCGACGTTGTAGCCGAAGGCCCAGAAGAGGTTGCCCTTGATGGTGGCCAGGGTCCGGCGGGAGAGCCTGATGGCGTCGGCGGCGGCGAGCAGGTCTCCGCGGACGAGGGTGAGGTCGCCGGCCTCGATGGCGGCGTCGGTGCCCGTGCCCATGGCCAGGCCCAGGTCGGCCTGGGCGAGGGCGGCCGCGTCGTTGACGCCGTCGCCGACCATGGCCACGACCCGGCCCTCGGCCTGGAGGCGCTGCACGGTGGCGACCTTGTCCTGGGGCAGCACCTCGGCGATCACGTCGTCCGGCTTGATGCCGACCTCGGCCGCCACCGCCCGGGCCACGGCGGCGTTGTCGCCGGTGAGCAGCATCGGGGTCAGCCCGAGGGCGCGCAGCCGGGCGATGGCCTCGGCACTGGTGGGCTTGACGGCGTCGGCGACCTCCAGGACGGCGCGCGCTTCGCCGTCCCAGCCGACGGCGACGACGGTCCGCCCGCCGGCCTCGGCCGTGCGCTTGGCCTCGGCGAGCCGCGCCGGCAGGTACTGCGACCAGTCGGCGAGCAGCTGTTCCCGGCCGACCAGGACGGCGTGCCCGTCCACCACGCCCTGGACGCCGAGGCCGGGGAGGTTCTCGAAGCCCTCCACGCCGGGCAGTTCGCCCGTCCGGTCGGCGGCGGCGGTGGCGACGGCGCGGGCGATCGGGTGCTCGGAGGCGTGCTCCAGGGCGCCGGCCAGGCGCAGCGCCTCGGTCTCGGTGGTGCCCTCGGCGGTGTGGACGGCGAGCAGGGTCATCCGGCCGGTGGTGACGGTGCCGGTCTTGTCCAGGACGACGGTGTCCGCCCGCCGGGTCGACTCCAGCACCTCCGGGCCCTTGATCAGGATGCCGAGCTGGGCGCCGCGCCCGGTGCCGACCAGCAGCGCGGTCGGGGTGGCCAGGCCCAGGGCGCACGGGCAGGCGATGATCAGCACGGCGACGGCGGCGGTGAAGGCGGCGCTCCAGCCCTCGCCGGTGCCGAGCCAGTAGCCGAGGGTGGCGAGGGCCAGGGTGATGACGATCGGGACGAAGACGGCGGAGATCCGGTCGGCGAGCCGCTGGGCCGCCGCCTTGCCGTTCTGCGCGTCCTCCACCAGCTTGGCCATCCGGGCGAGTTGGGTGTCTGCGCCGACGCGGGTGGCGCGGACCACGAGGCGGCCGCCGGCGTTGACGGTGGCACCGGTGACCGCGTCGCCCACCACGACCTCGACCGGCACGGACTCACCGGTCAGCATCGAGGCGTCCACGGCGGAGGCGCCCTGTTCGACCACGCCGTCGGTGGCGATCTTCTCGCCTGGGCGGACCACGAACAGCTCGCCGGCGGCGAGTTCACCGGTCGGGATGCGGACCTCGGCGCCGCGGCGCAGCACGGTGACGTCCTTGGCGCCGAGTTGGAGCAGCGCCTTCAGGGCGGCGCCGGCGGTGCGCTTGGACCGCGCCTCGAAGTAGCGGCCGGCCAGGATGAACGCGGTGACGCCGGCCGCGGCCTCCAGGTAGATGTTGGACGAGCCGTCGCTGCGGGCGATGGTGAACTCGAAGCCGTGCCGCATGCCGGGCATGCCGGCGTGACCGAGGAACAGCGCCCAGAGCGACCAGAGGAACGCGGCGCCGGTGCCGAGGGAGACCAGGGTGTCCATGGTCGCGGCGCCGTGCCGGGCGTTGGTCCAGGCGGCGCGGTGGAACGGCCAGGCCGCGTAGGTGACGACGGGCGCGGCGAGGGTGAGCGAGAGCCACTGCCAGTTGTCGAACTGCAGCGCCGGCACCATGGCCATCGCGACGACGGGGACGGCGAGAGCGAGCGCGGTGATCAACCGCTGCCGCAGCGGGGCGAGTTCGTCCGGCTCCTCAGGCACGTCACCGGACGGTCCGGCGACCGCGGGCTTCGGCAGGGCGGCGGTGTAGCCGGTGGCCTCGACGGTGGCGATCAGGTCGGCGACCTCGACACCGTCCGCGACGACGACCCGGGCCTTCTCGGTGGCGTAGTTGACGGTGGCCTCGACGCCGTCCATGCGGTTGAGCTTCTTCTCGATCCGGGCGGCGCACGAGGCGCAGGTCATGCCGCCGATCTGGAGTTCCACCTCGGTGGAGGCGGGTGCCTGGGTGGTCATCTGGGCTCCTCGTGGGTCGTGGATCAGGGTGGGTCGGGTCCGGGGCCGAGGTCCGGGGCCAGGACCGGGGTCCGGATACCCCCAGGGGGTTGTGCGGGGGGGGATGTCCGGCCCCCGGCCGCCCAGGGCGGATCGAACAGCGGCGGTCAGGCGCGGCCGGTCAGCTCGTAGCCCGCGTCGTCGATGGCGGCGCGCAGGGCCTCTTCGTCCGGCTCGGCCTCGGCGGAGACGGTGACCAGGCCGGCCGTGACGTCCACACGCACGGCGGTGACGCCGGCCAGGGCGGAGACCGCCTTGCCGACGGCCTGCTCGCAGTGGCCGCAGGTCATCCCGGCGACCGCGTAGACGGCGGTGACGGCGGCAGGCGCCGCCTCGATGGTGGCGGTGGTGGAGCAGGTGCCGTCGGTGGAGCAGCAGGACATGGGTTCCTCCGGTGGATTCGGCCTTGGATACCCGGCTGGGGTATCGGTCGGTGCGTTGCTTCGTTTATACCCCTGGGGGGTATCGAGTGCAACCCCTCCCCGCCCTTCAAAGCTCCTTGACTTCATACCCCTAGGGGGTATCTACTCCAGATCTCGGAGCCCCGCCCGAGGATCCGATCACCACCGAAGGAGCCCGCCATGAACACCGCGCTGAAGATCGCCGCCTTCGCCACCGGCCTCACCACCGCGTTCGGCGCCGCGTACGGGGTCGGCCACGCCACCGGCACAGGCCCGCGCCCGACCGCCTCCACCACCGCCGGCGCGCATGCGGGCCACACCCCGGAGGCGGCGAACGCCGCCGAGCACCTGCCCGGCGGGCTCCAGGTCTCGGAACGCGGCTACACGCTCAGCGTCGACGACCCGTTCGTCACCGCCGGCGCCACCCCCACCGACCTGCGGTTCCGCATCCTCGGAGCGGACGGCCACCCGGTCACCGACTACCGCCCGGCGCACGAGAAGGAGCTGCACCTGATCGTCGCCCCGCGCGACCTCACGAGCTTCCAGCACCTGCACCCGACCCGGGCCGCCGACGGCACCTGGAGCGCGGCGGCCGCCCTCCCCACCGCGGGCGAGTACCGGGTCTTCGCCGACTTCACCCCGGCCGGCGCGGCCGAGGGGCTCACCCTCGGCGCCGACCTCCACGCGGCCGGCGACCTGCGCCCCGCACCCCTGCCGGAGACCGGCCGCAGTGTCACCGTCGACGGCTACACCGTCACCCTCGGCGGCGACCTCACCCCCGGCCGGCCCGCCCGGCTCACCCTCACCGTCACCCGGGACGGTCGCCCCGTCACCGACCTCCAGCCCTACCTCGGCGCCTACGGCCACCTGGTCGCACTGCGCGCCGGCGACCTCGCCTACCTCCACGTCCACCCGGAGAGCACGACGCCCGGGCCGGAGGTCGCCTTCACCGCGACCGCACCCAGCCCGGGCGCCTACCGCCTCTTCCTCGACTTCCGGCACGGGGACACCGTCCGCACCGCGGCCTTCACCGTCACCACCCCGGGTGGCGACGCGCCCACCGGGGCCGACGCCCACCGGCACTGAGCGGCCACCGGCACCGAGCGACCGCAGCGCCTCGCGTGCCTCAAGCGCCTCAGCCGTAGCGCCTCAGCAACTCCTCGACGTAGTCCTCCAGCCGTTCGGCCAGCAGTGCGGGGGTCAGGTCCGCGCGGCCGAGCTCACGCCAGCTCACCCCGACCTTCTCCGCGTCCGGTGCGAAGGCCAGGGCATCGAGCAGGCGCCAGTACAGGTGGTCGGACGGGTCCTCGGTCAAGGCACCGCCGGCCGAAAGGTAGCGGTCGGCGAACCCCATCCCGACCGGCACCCCGTACAGCAGGGCCAGCGCGGTGGAGCAGTGCGCGACGTCCAGGTCGACGGGGCCCCATGAGGTCTCCACCCAGTCCACCACGCCGGTGATCCTCAGCCCGCCCGCGCCACGGCCGCCCTCGCCGCTCCCACCGCCCTCGGCGCCACCTCCACCGTCGCCGCCACCTCCACCTCCGCCGAAGAGCACGTTGCCCGGGTGGTAGTCCCGGTGCAGGAAGCGGCCCGGGAACGGCGGGGACGTGCCGGACTCAGGGCGTACCCGGGTCAGGGCGTACCGGGCTCAGGACGTGCCTGACTCAGGATGTACCGGACTCAGGACGGACCAGGCTCAGGACGGGCCAGGCTCGCGATGGCAGGGAACCGCCTACCGCCCCGGGCGGCCCCGGCGGGCGCCGCCGGACTTGCCGCCCGACGCCTTTCCGGTGCCCGGCCTGCCGGTGCCCGACCGACCGCCGGCGGACTTCCCGCCCGCCGCCTTGCCACCCGTCGCCCGGCCGCCCGCCGTCTTGCCGCCCGCCGTCTTGCCACCCGCCGGCTTCGCACCCGTCGACTTGCCGCCGGCCGGCTTGCCCGAGCCGCCGCGCGGGCGCCCGGCCGCCGGGGCGGGCTTCTCCTCGGGCTGCGCCGCGCCGACCCGGCCACGCGAACTGTTGACCGTCCGGCCGCGGACGATGCCGATGAACTCCTCCACCAGGTCGGTCGTCCTGTCCTGCAGCCAGGAGAGCACCACCTGCGACTGCGGCGCGTCCGGTACCGGGCGGTAGGTGAGGTCCCGGCGGTGGTGCAGCCGGGCGAGCGACTGCGGCACGAGCAGGACACCGACGTTCGCCGCGACCAGCTCGATCGCGTCCCCCGTCGTAGCCGGGCGCTCGATCGCGGGCCGCCCGGGGAGGGTCTGCCAGCCGAGGGAGTCGTCCATCGGGTGGAAGACCACCTCGTCGGCCAGGTCCGCGAGCGGCACCTCCTCGGCCGCCGCCAGCCAGTGGTCCTTCGGGAAGACGACCACGGTGGTCTCGGTGTAGAGGGGGATCGCGCTGAGGCTGTCCCGGTCGACCGGGAGGCGGACCAGCCCGGCGTCCGCACCGCCGCCCAGCAGCGTCGGCTCGCCCTCCTCCACCGGCACCGCGACCAGGGTGAGCGGGACGTCGGGCAGCCGCTGCTCCCAGACGCGCACCCACTTACCGGGCGTCACGCCGGGAACATACACCAGCCGGAACGAGGGGTTCGCCTGCATCTCTGTCACGCAGCAAGGCTACCGACCGTGATCGGGGCCGCCACTCACTCGCTTACCCTAGTGACCATGACATCGCTCAAGCCGAAGACCACCCAGACCATGAAGCCGGCCACGGCGGCCAAGAAACTGGGCATCTACCTCGACGCCGCCCCCGCCGACTTCCAGGAGGGCGTGGTCTCCCGCGAGGAGCTGAACGCCCTGCAGGCCGAGCCGCCGCAGTGGCTCCAGGACCTGCGCCGCAACGGCCCGCACCCGCGCCCGGTCGTTGCCGCCAAGCTCGGCATCTCCGTCTCCGGCCTGGCCCGCGGCGGGGTCACCGAGGCCCTCACCACCGAGCAGATCGACGCGCTCAAGGAGTCCAACCCCACCTGGCTGGAGCGCGAGCGCACCGTCCAGGCCGAGGTCCGCAAGGAGGCCGTGCGGATCAAGGAGAAGCAGGAGAAGGACCAGCAGAAGGAGCAGCAGAAGCAGGCGGCCCCGCAGGCCAAGCCCGCCAAGAAGCGCTGACACCGCCCGGCGGCACCGGCACCGCCCCGGGGCGCTGACACCGCCCGGCAGCACCGACACCACCCGGAGACGCTGGCACCGCCGGAAACCTGCCGGCGCCGCCAGGGGGGCTCCGGAGCCGACGGCCGGGGCGGCGGCGCGCACGTCCGCAGGGGGATCCGCCTGACGGGGGAAGGCGCCGGCCTGCCCGGCCTGCCCGGCCTCGGGGCGCAGCTGGGCGCCGCGCCCGCCGGACACCACGACCGGCCGAAGCTCCCGGGGCTGCGA
Organism: Kitasatospora sp. NPDC022785; assembly: GCF_055561295.1. Lineage (NCBI taxonomy): Bacteria > Bacillati > Actinomycetota > Actinomycetes > Kitasatosporales > Streptomycetaceae > Kitasatospora > Kitasatospora sp. NPDC022785. The sequence continues at coordinate 151,247 of NZ_JBVHHB010000002.1, forward strand.
CGTTCCCGCCGGCGCCGACCGCGGCCGCACCCGTGCGGATGCCGGCGGGCGTGGCGGACCTGCCGGCCTCCCCGGACCGCTTCTCCCCCGAGACTCCGAGACTCCGAGACTCCGAGGCCCCGCAGCCCCGACCATTCCACCCGGTCCACCCCGTCCCCACGCCTCGGCCGCATTGGCGCCGGGCTCGTACCCGACGGACGGGGCGCCGGCGCACCGGTCGCCGGTGTCGAGGGACTCCCGCCCGGCCCAGGGGCCGGCGTTCAGGTTGTAGGTGTGGTTCAGACCTCGGTCACCTTGTTCACCGGGCTGTGGACCACCCCCGGGCTGCCGGTGACGTGGTACGACGGGACCGGCGTCGTCCGGTCCGCCCGTCGTCCACGCGCCGCCGTCGGCGCTGTAGGCGTGTGCGAGGACTCCGTCGACGCCGACGGCGAAGGTCTCCCGACCTGGTCTCTCCAGACCGACTCGGCAAACGGCTGGAGCCGGCCCGGCACGGCCGCTTTCGCACCCGACTCACCTTCTCCATGGGCACTTTGGGGTGCACGGGCAGGACTCGGCAGGCGGGCCGACCCCAGGGCCACCCGTCGCGGCACTACGGTGTGCCAGGACCGCCCCGGAGGAGAGGAGCACGACCATCACGACCCCGAGCTGGGCCGAGCTGCTGCTGCACAACCGGGAGACGCTGGCCGGCCTGTACACCGAGGTGCCGCCCCTGGAGGACGTGGTCCTCCGGTCGGTGCACTTCAACGTCTACGGCCCGACGCTCGTCTGCCGCCTCGAACTCCCCCGCTTCCCCGACCTGGCGCCGGACGACTGGCGGGCGGCGGGCTGCGACCGGTTCGAGCTCCAGCTCCACTTCATCCTCGGCCCGCAGGAGGACCTCCGGATGCAGGGCATGCCGAGCGGCCGCACCGTGACCGTCCGGCACGAGCGGTCGGGCGGCCTCGGGCAGCGGTTGCTGCGGGTCTCGATCGACGGGGAGGGCTGCGCCATCCGCTTCAGCTGTTACGAGGAACTCCAGGCCGCGCACCTCAGCGCCTACAACTCCTCGGACGGCGACGCCTCCAGCGCACCACGCCGGTTCGCCGGCCGCGTCGACCAGCGCCTGTACGAGACCGTGCCCCCGCCGACCAGGATGCCCTTCTATGACTCCCTCTGACCCCGACTGGTCGGCCGCGCTGCTCGATCCGGAGGACGTTCGCGCGGTGCTGGGCACGCCACCGCCGCCCCTGACGGACTACGCGCTGACCACCGTGCACGTCGACGAGCGCGAGGCCTCCGTCACCCTGCGCTTCTTCGCCTTCGGCGTCCCCGCGGGAGCGGCGGCGGCCTGGGAGGAGGCCGGGCACAACGCCGTCACGTTCTTCCTGCTCTGCACCGGCGTGCGGAACCTCGTGGTGGACGGCTGGAGCACGAGTCCGCTCACCGGCATCGCCCTCACCGCCGACTCCGTCGAACTGTCCGGCAGTGGCAAGCGGATGACGTTCGACGCCGCCACGATCACCGCCACCGCGCCCACCGGCTCCCGCGCCGGTGGCTTCTGAGCCGACGACCCCCGAGCCGACGGGTCACCGCTGCTGATACGCGTGGCCCCCGGGCGGACGTCCGCCCCGGGGCCGTGCCGCGTCATCGCCGGTCAGGGCCGGTCGGACCAGGAGAAGGCGACGATCCGCCAGCCCTCGGCGGTACGGACGTACTGGAAGACCTTCGTCCCACTGCCCTCGTAGGGCTCGCCGTTCATCATCCCGGACTTGCTGTACTCGCCGACCCGCGACGCGACGTTGCCCGCGATCTCGGTGCGCTCGGACGTCTCCCACTCGGAGAATTCGACCAACCGGCCGTCGCTCAGCAGCTTTTCGCGCGGCTCGACGAACTCGTCCACGGTGTAGACGGTGAGGGCCGGTCCGGTGTTGACGATCACTCCCCCCGGGATCAGCAGCCGGCGGAGCCGGGCCACATCGGCGGGCTTGCCGCCCCGGTTGTCGAATGCGCCGAAGAACTCGGCGGTCAGCGCGTCAATCTCGACCTTGGACATGATCCGACAGTAACACTGCAATGGCACGGCAGGACCGGAGTTGCCGCACCTTCCCGACCGTCTCGACGGTCACCGCGCACCCACGAGCCCGCCCGACATCGTGAACCGGCCGGACGATCGGCTGTCAGAGGGATCCGGAGGCTCCAGTGCCTTCCGCCGCGCGCCGGAGGGCGATCCAGTACCGCTGCACCGGGCCGAACCTGGTGTCCCGGACGTCCTCGAAGACACCGCCATGATGCGTGATCGTCCTCACCGAGGCCGTGTTGTCGACCGCGCAGCCGAGCAGTATCCGGTCCATGCCCAACTGCCGCGCCTCGTCCAGCATCCGGCCCAGCGCCCAGGTGGCCAGCCCACGCCGACGCGCGGACGGGCGGATGCCGTAGCCGATGTGCCCGTACAGCGGGACATAGCCCTCGGGCCCGTGCCGCAGCGCGATCCCGCCGAGCACCCGGTCGCCCTCGACGATCCAGCGGTAGGTGCAGCCCTTCCCGCCGTGCTCGGCGCGCTTCGTCGGATCCGACGCGTCGGCCAGCCGCGTCACCCAGGCCGCGAACCCGGCCGGCGACTCGGTCTCGTCGGACGGCTGCAGCCCGAACCCGTCCTCGTGAAGCCCGGGCCCCCACTCGTCACGCGCTTCGAGCCAGGCGGAGTGCAGGCGGACGGTGGGCGCGATCAGTTCGGGCATACGGCGACGATATACGGCAGCGTCGGGGCACCGGTCCTCCGTCGACGGCGGATGGTTGACGCCACATCAATAACAGTGTTTTCTTTGCGTAACGTCGTTTTTCAGCGAGGGGGAAGCGTCATGCGCAGCACTGGGAGCACCACCGAAGGCGCCGGCACGGCCGAGAGCGCCGCCCGGACCGTCGTCGGGCTGACGACCCTGGTCGACCACGTCGAGAACCGGGCCGACGCCGAACTCCGGGCCGTCGAGGACGGCACCGGCCCGCACGTGTGGCTCGCCTTCGCGGACGTCGAGCGCACGCTCGGCTTCACGCGCAAGCCGCAGGGCTGGTGCCAGGGCGACATCTGCATCCCTGCGGCCGCCGTCGCCCGGCTCGAGGACGCGGGCACGGGCACGGGCGCAGACCGGGACGCCGACGCCGGGATGCTGGACGTCACCGCCTTCGCCGAACTGCTGGGCCGGCCGGTGGCACTGGAGCCAGAGGCAGGGGTCATGGCGCTCGGCGCGTCGGCCGCCGACCGGTCACCGGCGCTGGTCGGCGCCATGGCACCGGACTTCACGCTGCCTGACGTCCACGGCGTCGAGCACTCACTGGCCGAACTGCGCGGGCGGAAGGTCGCGCTCGTCTTCTGGGCCTCGTGGTGCGGCTGCCGCTACGACCTGCCCGAGTGGGAGCGCCAGCACGCCGCGCTGGCCGCCGAGGGCTTCTCGGTGCTGAGTGTCGCCGTGGACCGCCGGATCGAGGACGCCGCCCCCTGGATCGCCGAGGCCGAAGCCACGCACCCCGCGCTGGTCGACGTCGACGGCCGGGTCGCAGACCTCTACCAGCTGCTGAACGTCCCGACCGTGCTCTGGATCGACGAGGAGGGCCGCACCGCCCGCCCGAACGACACTCAGTTCGCAACCGACCTCTTCCGCTCCATGAGCGGCCTGGACTCCGCGAAGGCGCTCGGCGCGCTGCGGCGGTGGGTGACGACCGGCGAGTCGGGCCTCGACGCCGAGGGGGTCGCCGAACCGACCCGACCGGGCGACCCGAAGCAGCAGCACGCCCGTACGGAGGCGGCGCTCGCGCTGTGGCTGCTGCGCCACGGCCACCAGGAGGCGGCCGAGCGGCACTTCGCGGCCGCGGCGGAGCTGGCGCCGGAGGACATCACGACGTGGCGCAGCGCGATGCCGCTCCTGGGCGTCGACCCGATGGGCGAGGAGTACTTCGCCCGGCGGGCGGCGCTGGACGAGGCGGGAGTGCCCATCTACCGCGCGCTGCCGGACTGGCAGTAGCAGCCCACCGCCCGACAACCGCCCCGGAGGATCGTTCCCGTGCCCGCCATCCCACCCACCGGTGCCTTCGCCCGGGCCCAGGCCCAGAGTGAGGAGGCACTGCGCACCGCCATGCTCGACGTCGCCGCCGGCATGCTGGCCACCGAGGGACCGGCCGCACTGAGCATGCGCCGCCTGGCCACCGCCGCCGACTGTTCGACCACCGTGCTCTACCGCCTGTTCGGCGCCAAGGACGGCATCGCGGCGGCCCTGTACCGGGAAGGCTTCGCCCGACTGCGCCGCCGTCTCGAAGCCGTGCCGCGCGGCGAGGACCAGGCCGAGTACCTCGCCGCCCTGGGCCGCGCCTACCGCGCCAATGCCCTTCAGGAGCCCAACTTCTACCGCGTCATGCACGGCGAGGCCATCCCCGGCTTCGTGCCGGACGAGGAGTCCCGGGGCGCGGCCGCGGCCAGTCTGGACGTACTGCGGCAGGCGGCCCGCGCCGCCGTCCGGGCCGGCGTGCTGCGTGCGGACACGGACGTCGACGAGATCACCGACCTACTGTGGGCGGCGACCCATGGGGTGATCAGCCTGGAGCTCGCCGGGCACTTCCCGGGCGGCTCGGGCGAGGAGCGGTTCCGGACGCTGACCCGGGCGGCGGTGTCGCTGTTCCTGCCCTGAGCGCGCGGGGGTCTCCGGACTGCCGCGCCTGCCGCCGATCCGGCGGCCCGGGTGTCCTTATCCCCGCGTAGGAACAGCGCCTGCATCGCACTCGACACACCCACTCGAAAGGGGCCTCGACCGGGACGCCGGTCGGGGCCCCTTTCGCCCAGGCCAGGTCAGACGGCGCCGAACTCTCCGACCTGGACCCCGGCGATGAACGACCGCCACGCGCCGGCGGGGAAGACCAGCGCCGGGCCCTCGGGGTCCTTGGAGTCGCGGACGGGAACGGCACCAGGGAAGCTCGCGGAAATCTCCACGCACTGACCGCCGTTGTCGGAGTACGACGACTTGACCCAGGACGCGCCGGACAGGTCAGGGTTCATGAGGCTAGATCCTTCCGAGCCTTGTCGATCAGTGCCAGGGAGGCCGCCTTGGGCAGCGCTTCCACCACAAGTTGATCGTACTCTCTCTCCCAGGCCATGACCGTTTCGCGGGTTCGCTCGAGATGCCCGCGAGCATGTGATTCGGCGTAGCCGACGACCGAGCCGTCCGGAAGGTCCAGCAGGGTCACCGGCATTTTGAACGGCAGGTTCTCACCCAGCTGGAACGGCGCCACCTGGATGGTGACGTTCGGCCGGACGGCCAGGTCCGCGATGTGGTCAAGCTGCTTGAGCATGACGGCCTGTCCGCCGATCGGCCGGACCAGGCAGCTCTCATCCAACACGGCGTGGATCAGCGGTGGTTTCTTCCTGTCGAGGCGCATCACCACCAACTCGACCCCAAGGAGCCCGACTTGCTGTACCCACTCCCCGAGATCCTCACCAACCCGCCCCGCCGCCGGCTCGGCCACCAGGCCCTCGTCCTCAACCCGGACGGCGCCGTCCTCCTCCTCGAAACCACCTACAAGAACGGCCTCACCCTCCCCGGCGGCAACGCCGAACGCGACGAACTCCCCCACCTCGCCGCCCGCCGCCACACCGAGACCCAGACCGGCCTCGTCCTCCCCCTCCGCACCCTCCTCGCCACCGACTACACCGACACCCGACTCCTCCCCGAAGCCGTCCACTTCGTCTACTGGGGCGGCCGCCTCACCCGCGCCCAGGAGGTGACCCTCGCGCGCCACCTCCCACCCCCGCACGTCATCGGCCTGCACTGGGTCCCCGAGGCCCGGCTCCCCGACGTCATGGCCACCCACCAGCACCGCCGCACCACCCAGGCCCTCACCGCCCTCGCCCGCGGCGCCCACCTCCCCTTCCTCCTCCGCGGAATCCCCGCCGAGTAGCCCCGCCGAGTAGCCCCGCCGAGCAGCCCCCGGCTCACCGCGCCCGGGCGAGGAAGAGGTCGCTGAGGAGGTCCATGGCGATGCCGCCGCCGTGGGCGTCCAGGACCCGCGCGGTGTCGGCGAGGACCTGCTCGCGCCGGTCGGGGGCGAGGAGGCGGTAGCGCGAGAGCGAGGCCAGGTAGCCCAGGTAGCGGGCGGTGTCGTAGTGCTGCTCCTGCCGGTACCGGACGCTGCGCAGGTCGGTGAAGCGGCCGTCACGGCGGCACTCGTCCTCGGGCCAGCCGGGCAGCCCGGCCCAGTTCCCGGCTGCCTCGCCGTAGGCCGAGGTCAGGTCCTTGTGCGGAGAGTCGGTGATCCCGTGCCGGCGGTCGACCTCGGCCAGGGAGGCGTGCAGCCCCGGATCACGGATCCCCTGCGGGTTCCAGAACAGTGCCACCGCGCCGCCGGGCGCGAGGGCCTCGTGGGCGAGGCCCCACCGCCGTTGCGGGTCCACCCACTGCCAGGACATCGCGGCGAGGAGCAGTCCGAAGCCGCGGCCGTCCGGCTGCCACTCCTCGAAGCTGCCGGCGTGGACCCGAACGCCCGGATACGGCTCGGTGTTTCGTCGGAGGACCTCCGCCATCCGCGGGTCGGGCTCGATGCAGACGAGCGGTGTGCCCAGCGCGGCGAACGGCAGCGTGGCCTTTCCGGTCCCGGCGCCGACCTCGACCGCCGCCCGGTCGCCCAGGGCCGCGTACGCGAGCACCTCCGCGACCAGCGCGTCGGCGTAGCCCGGGCGGGCGGCGTCGTAGAGCTCGGCCACCTCGCCGAACACCTGGCTGCGTGCCGTGTCGACGTGTCCCTGTTCGGTCATGCGCATCCCCTCCGGTTCCCCGGTGACTTCACCGACGACGTCCTCCACGCCGTCCCCGACGGCTCCCCGACCGACGGGCGGTCACCCTATCGACGATGCGGGCAGCGGTGTCCGTCGCCGGGACAGCAGTACCGGTGGAACCGGGCCCGGACGGCAGGGTGCCGGCCGCCACCGCCGGACTCGTCCCGCTGCTCGCGGGCTGGGCGATGGTGGCCGTCCCCGCGGCCGCCGAGCGGGCGTCAGACGCCGGGCAGGCCCGTCGTGAGGCCGTCCAGGGTGTGCGAGCAGACGCAGTCCCGGGTGACGGGCAGGCTCTCCAGGGCCTTGAACAGCACGGTGCGCAGCCGGTCGACGTTGCGCGCGAAGACCTCCAGCACCTCGGCGTGGGTGACGCCCTCGCCGCTCTCCACGCCCGCGTCGAGGTCGGTGACCAGGGCCATCGAGGTGTAGCAGAGGCCGAGTTCGCGGGCGAGGACGGCCTCCGGGTGGCCCGTCATGCCGACCACCGACCAGCCGTTGGCGGTGAACCAGCGGGACTCGGCACGGGTGGAGAAGCGCGGGCCCTCGATCACCACCAGGGTGCCGCCGTCGACCGGCTCCCAGCCGGCGTCGCGGGCCGCGGCCGCGGCGGTGTGCCGGCCGGCCGGGCAGTACGGGTCGGCCATCGAGACGTGGACGACCTCGGGCGCCTCGCCGCCCGGGAGCGGGAGGCCGTCGTAGAAGGTCTGGGTCCGGCCCGAGGTGCGGTCCACGAACTGGTCCGGGACGAGCAGGGTGCCGGGGCCGTACTCGGGGCGCAGGCCGCCGACCGCGCACGGCCCGATCACCTGCCGGACGCCGAGGGCGTGCAGCGCCCAGAGGTTGGCGCGGTAGTTGATCCGGTGCGGGGGGATCCGATGGCCGCGGCCGTGCCGGGGCAGGAAGGCGACGGTGCGGCCGGCCACCTCGCCGAGGAACAGGGAGTCGCTGGGCGGGCCGTACGGGGTGTCGACGGCGATCTCGGTGACGTCGTCGAGGAGCGCGTACAGGCCGGAGCCGCCGATCACGCCCAGCTCGGCGCGATGGGCCGTGGTGTCCGCCATTCCCGCCATGCCGGCCATTCCCGCCATGCCCGCAGCGTCCGCCATACCCGCCATACCCGCCATCTCGATGATCCTTTCGTCCGGAGAACTGGCCCCGCCAGCCTAGGCGGGCAGCGGCCACGGGGGTGCCGGAACCGTTCCCACCGGTCACGGACGGCGGCCGATCCGGAACCCCTGCCGACATATGTCGGCGGACTGCATATACTTTTCCCTGGCAGGTGCGGTATACATACTGGGTATGCAGGCCGGACCGGGCCGCGGGGAGTCCCTGCCGGTCCGGAAGCCTTCCGTCGCCATGCCGCATCCCGGGCGCCATGCCACTTCCAAAGGGGGAACACCCATGCCTCAGACCAATCCCAGCAGGAGCGCCACCGCACCCGTGCTGCACCTGGACCACGTCACCCGGGTCCACGGCCGGGGCGCGGCCGAGGTGCAGGCGCTGCGCGGGGTCGACCTGGCGGTCCAGCCCGGCGAGTTCGTCGCCGTCATGGGCCCGTCCGGCTCCGGCAAGTCCACCCTGCTGAGCCTCGCCGGCGGGCTGGACACCCCCAGCACCGGCCAGGTCCTGGTCGAGGGCGTCGCCCTCGGCGAGCTCGGCCGCAAGAAGCTCGCCGAGGTCCGCCGCCGCTCGGTCGGCTACGTCTTCCAGGACTACAACCTCATCCCGGCGCTCACCGCCGCCGAGAACATCGCCCTGCCGCTCGAACTCGACGGCGCCGCCGGGCGGGCGACGCGCCGCAAGGCCGTCGCCGCGCTGGCGGAGATGGGCATCCCCGAGCTCGCGGACCGCTTCCCGGACGACATGTCCGGCGGCCAGCAGCAGCGCGTCGCCATCGCCCGCGCCCTGATCGGCGACCGCCGCCTCGTCCTCGCCGACGAGCCCACCGGCGCCCTCGACTCCGCCACCGGCGAGGCCGTCCTCGCCGTCCTGCGCGCCCGCTGCAACGCCGGCGCCGCCGCCATGATGGTCACCCACGAACCCCGCCACGCCGCCTGGGCCGACCGCGTCGTCTTCCTCAGCGACGGCCGGATCGTGGACGAGAGCATCGGCCAGGACGCCGACTCCCTGCTGCGGATCGCCGCCCGCCACGGCCGCGCGCACCAGGCCAACGGGATCGGGGCCGTCCGATGAAGCTCCGCTCCCTCAAGGTCACGCTGCGGATCGCCCGCCGTGATGCCCTGCGCGCCAAGGGCCGCAGCGCCCTCGTCGTCGCCATGGTCGCCCTGCCCGTCCTCGGTGTCGCCGGCGCCGACGTCGTCTACCGCAGCGGGCAGCTCACCACGGCCGAACGGACCGAGCGGCTGCTCGGCGGGTCCGACGCGTACGTCACCGCCTACGCGCCCGGCAGCACCGTGAACCAGCTCCCCTTCGCCGAGGACGGGGCCTACGCCGTCGCTCCCCGGGAGGGACAGGCCCCGACGCCGGAACAGGCCCGCGGCGCCACCTCCATCCCGGCCGACCTGCTGAAGGAGCTGCTGCCCGGCTCCACCCTGCTGCCGGCCGGCCCCGGCCCCACCGCGAGCGCCGCCTCCCGGGAGGGCCTGCTCCAGACCGACACCGCCGAGGCCGACCTCACCGACCCGGCCTGGAAGGGCAGGATCACCCTGGTCGAGGGCCGGGCTCCGAAGGGTCCGCACGAGGCCGCCGTCACCCGGGCCTTCCTCGACGAGTCCGGGCTCGGCCTCGGCTCCACCACCACCCTGAAGGGGCTGGAGAAGACGCCGTTCACCGTGACCGGCGTGGTCGAGCGCCCCGGTGACCTCGGCAAGGTCGAGTTCGTCGGCCGCCCCGGCGAGGTCCTCGCGCCGCTCGCCGCCCTGGCCCCCGCCGCCAAGGCCCCGACCGGTGGGTCCGAGCAGGCCGCCGACAAGGCGTCCTGGCTGGTGAAGCTGCCCTCCGGCAAGCCGCTCGACTGGGCCGGCGTGCAGCAGCTCAACCGGTACGGCTTCACCGCCACCTCGCGCACCGTCGCGCTCCACCCGCCGGCCGAAGGTCAGGTGTCGTACCGCGCCCAGAAGGTCAGCCTGAGCGACTCCACGCGCAAGAACACCGCCGTCGTGGTCGCCACCGTCGCCGGCATGGCCCTGCTCGAAGTCGCCCTACTCGCCGGGCCCGCCTTCGCCGTCGGCGCCCGCCGCTCCCGCCGGCAGCTGGCCCTGCTCGCCGCCGGCGGCGGCGACCGCGGGCACGTCGCGGCCGTCGTCCTCGGCGGCGGCCTGGTGCTCGGCGCGGCCGGAGCGGCCGCCGGGGTGCTGCTCGGCACCGGTCTGGTCGCCGCGCTCCGGCCGTGGATCGAGGAGACCGCCGGCAGCCGGTTCGGCCACTTCGGCCTGAAGGCCGCCGACCTGGCGGCGATCGGCGCCGTCGGCCTCGTCACCGCGCTGCTCGCCGCCGCGCTGCCCGCTCTCCAGGCCGCCCGGCAGAGCGTCACCGCCGGGCTCAACGACCGCGACACCGTCAAGCCGCCGAACCGCCGGACCACCGCCCTCGGCATCGTCCTCTTCGTCGCCGGCGCGGCCACCGCCCTGCTCGCGGTGGGCACCAACGACGGCACCGGCCGCGGCATCGCCGTCTTCGCCGGCCTCGACAAGATGACCCTGATGGTGCTGGCCGGCTCAGCCGCCGCCGAACTCGGCCTGCTCGCCCTCACCCCGCTGCTGATCGCGCTCTGCGGCCGGATGGCCCGTCATCTGCCGCTCAGCGGGCGGCTCGCCCTGCGCGACTCCGCCCGCCACCGCGGGCGCACCGCCCCGGCCATCGCCGCCGTCATGGCCGCCGTCGCCGGCTCGGTGGCCGTCGGCCTCTACACCACCAGCACCGAGGCGCGGGACCGTGAGACCTACCGGCCGCACACCCCGGTCAACGCCGTCACGCTCGCCGTCCCCGCGGGCGACCCGCAGCTCCCCCGGCTGCGGTCGGCCGTCGAACGCGACATGCCCGGTCTCGGCGAACGCGCCGACCTCTCCCAGGCGTTCTACTCCTGGTGCCAGGGCTGCTCCAGCGCCGTCACCCTCAAGGGCAGTGGTGGCGGCCTCGGGCGGAACTCCCTCGTCGTCGGCGACGCGGCCGTCCTGCACAACGCCTTCGACCTCCGCGACCCGGCCGCCGACCAGGCGCTCGCCGCGGGCAAGGCCGTCGTCTTCAACGCCTCCCGGATCCACGACGGCAAGGTGGTGCTCCAGCTCACCGGCGGGTTCACCAGCGCCCCGCAGCCGGGCACCAACCCCGGGCAGGACATCAAGGAGATCGCCGTCGACGCCGTCCTGGTCGACAACCCCGCCGCCGACCGCTACGGCGCCGCCGTCATCGGCGCCAAGGCGATCGAGAGCCTCGGGCAGGGCGTCAGCGTCCAGCCCGTCGGCGCGGCCTGGCTGCCCGCCACCGTCCCCGACCGCCGGGCGCAGCAGCGCGCCGTGGCGACCGCCGACCGGCTCGTGCCGATGGCCCAGCTCGAGGTGGAACGCGGCTTCCAGGCCAAGGACGACCTGCCGACCCTCGCCCTCACCGGCTTCGCCGCGCTGGTCGTCCTCGGTGCCGCCTGCATCGCCACCGGCCTCGCGGCCGCCGACTCCCGGCGCGACCAGGCCACCCTGGCCGCCGTCGGCGCACCGCCGGGCATCCGCCGCCGGCTCTCGGGCGTCCAGTGCGCGGTGATCGCCGTGCTGGGCGCGGTGCTCGGCACCGTCAACGGGTTCGTGCCGGCGCTCGCCCTGCTGAAGACCCGGGACATCGACTACCCGGGCGTGACCAACCCGATCGTCGTTCCCTGGGGCGAGATCGCGCTCACCGCGTTGGTCGTCCCGCTCCTCGCGGGCCTGCTCGCCGGCCTCTTCACCCGCTCCCGCACCCCGCTCACCCGCCGCCTCGGCTGAGGCCGCGGCCGACCCCCGCCCGGCCCGGCGGCGCGCCCGATGTCAACGGACGCGCCGCCGGGCCGGGCCGTCGTGTTCCGCCGCCACCTCACAACTCCGCCTCGGGCGGCAGCCGGTGGACCCCCGGGAGGTGGGTGTCCAGCTCGCCCGGCTCGAAGCGGCACATGCCGATCGCGTGCCAGAACTCGCCGACCACGTCGCCCTCGTACTTGTAGGCGCCGGAGGGCAGCAGCGCCGCCCAGCCGTCGGGGGCGCCGAGGAGGGTGGCCCTGGGGGTGGGCAGGCCGGTGGCGGGGACGTTCCAGAGACGGACGGTGCCGTCCTCACCGCCGCTGGCGAGCAGGGAGCCGTCCGGGCTGAAGGTGACGGCCAGGATCCGGCCGGTGTGGCCGCGGAGCCGGCCGGCGTCGCGGCCGGTGTGAGGGTCCCAGAGCCGGACGACGCGGTCGTCGCCGGCGGTGGCGAGCAGCGGGCGCCGGGGGTGGACGGCGGCGGTCCAGAGCCGGCCGACGTGACCGCCGAGCCGGTGGCGGGCGGTGCCGTCGGCCCAGATCACGGCGTCGCCGTCCCACGAGGCGCTGGCCAGCCAGGCGCTGTCGGCCGCGAACGCCACCGCGTACACCCGGTCGTGGTGGCCTTCGAGCTGGGTCTCTATCCGGCCGGCCGCGATGTCCCAGATCCGGACCCGGCTGTCGTCGCAGCCGGTGGCGAGCCGCCGACCGTCCGGGCTGAAGGCGATGGAGCGGACCCTGCCGCGGTGTTCCCGCAGGGTGGCGACGTGGGCGCCGGTACTGCGGTACCAGATGCGGACGGTGTCGTCGTCGTTGGCGGTGGCGACGAGGACGCCGTCGGTGCTGAACGCCTCGGCCCAGACGTGTTCGGTCTCGACGTCCATCTCGCGCAGGTACTCGCCGGTGCGGGCGTTCCACAGGTAGAGGTCGCCGTCGTTGCTGGCGGTGGCGATCAGCGGGCCTTCGGGGCTGAACTGGGCGGAGACCAGCCGGCTGCTGCGGGCGGCGAGCTCCCTGGCCCGGCGGCCGGTGGCGGGCTCCCAGAGGCGGACGACACCGTCGTTGCCGCCGGCCGCGAGGAGCGTGCCGTCGCCGTTGAAGGAGAGCGAGCCGATCCGCCGGCCGTGGCCGCGCAGCAGCAGCCGGCTGCGGCCGGAGCCGGGCTCCCAGAGCCGGACGGCTCCGTCGTTGCCGCCGGTCACCAGCAGTGCCTCCGCGTCCGGACCGGGCGGTCCGCCGGCCGCCCCGCCGACCGGACCGGCGACCGGACGGTCCGCCGGCCTGAACCGGCAGACCCAGACCGAGCCCCGGTGCTCGGGCGGCTGGCGGCGCAGCGGCGTCACCTCGCGGCCGCCGCCGCTGCCGCTGCCGCTCCTGGTCACGGGGCCGACCCGCCAGACCCGGACCACGCCGTCGCTGTCACCGGCCGCGAGCCGGGTGCCGTCGGCGTCGAAGGCCACCTGGTAGACCGCCCCGGTGCAGCCCTCCAGCCGGCCCGCGGCCGTCCCGTCGAGCGGGTTCCAGAGCTGGACCCTGCCCTCGGTGTCGCCGCTGGCGAGCAGGTCGCCGCCGGGGTGGAAGGCCAGCGTATAGACGCGGCCGCCGTGGCCTTCGAGGGTGTGCAGGAGCCGGCGCCGGCGGACGTCCCAGAGCCGGACGGTGCCGCCGCGCTCGCCGTCCACGCCGCCGTCGCCGGTGGCCAGGACCGTGCCGTCCGGGCTGTACCGGGCGCGGTACACCGCTCCCCGGTGGCCGGGGAGTTCGGCGATCATCCGGCCGCTGCCGGTGGACCAGAGCCGGACCGCGCCGGCGCGGTCGCCGGTGACGAGCTGGGAGCCGTCGGGGCTGAACACCGCCGTGTACACGGGTGCGGCGTGGCCGGGGAGGCTGTGCAGCAGCCGGCCGGCGGCGGTGTCCCAGAGAGTGACGGTGCCTTCGGCGTCGCCGGTGGCGAGCAGGGCGCCGCCGGCCCCGAGCGAGACCGGCCAGACGCCGCCGGGGTGGACGTCGAGTCGGTGGCGGCACTCTCCGGAGACCGGGTCCCAGAGCCGGACGGTGCCGTCGGCGCTGCCGGTGGCCAGCACGTCACCGGCGAACTTGACGGCGTAGACGCGGCCGATGTGGTCCTTGAGGGTGCGCAGCGCGACACCGGTGACGGCGTCGCAGACCAGCACGGAGCCGTCGTCGCTGCCGACGGCGAGGAGCTGGCCGTCGACGCTGAAGGCGACGGGCTCGGGCAGCCGGGTGGTGCGGACGTCGAAGCCGTAGGGGACGCCGACCTCGGACGGGCGGAACCCGGCCTCGACGGGCAGGCCGGGGGCGATCGCGGCGGCGCGCAGTTCGGGGGCGGCGAGCACCCGGGCGTCGGTGACGGCGGAGATCAGGGCGGCGCGCTGCCAGCGGCTGCCGCGCAGGCGGGCGCCGCGCAGGTCGGTGCGGATGAGCCGGGCGCCGCGCAGGTCGGCGTCGCGCAGGTCGGCGCCGGTGAGGTCGGCGGCGTCGAGCCGGGCGCCGACCAGGCGGGCGCCGCGCAGTGAGGCGCCGGCGAGGTTGGCGCCGAGCAGCCGGGCGTCGGTGAGGTCGGCCCGGGCGAGGTCGACGCCGGAGAGGTCCCGGTGGGAGAGGTCCTCGCCGGCCAGGGCGGCGCCGCGCAGGTCGGTGTGGGCGGGGACGCGGAGCCGGGCCAGCACCTTGACGGCGTTGGACCGCGCGGCCTCCTCGGAGCCGGCGGAGTCCGCGGCGCCGTCCAGGACGGACTGGGCCCACTCCTGGCAGACCTGGTGGTCTGCCAGGTCGCAGAGGAACTCGACGGCGAGCCGGCTCAGCGGGCGCCGGGCGAGCAGCTCCGGCTCGCCCGCGCCGAGGCCGGCCGCGGCGGCGCGGGCGACCAGCCACTCCACCACCGAGCCGTGGATGAACTGGAACATGCCCTCGTCGGAGCGGACCAGCAGCGAGCCGGATCCGACCGCGTGGGCGAGCTGCTGGGTGGGCAGCCCGGTGCCCGCCAGGTCGGCCAGCACCCCGGCGATGTCGAGCAGTTCGTCGTACGGCATGGCGTTGCGGCCGCTCTCCCAGAGCCGCAGCGCGAGCAGGGTGACGGCCTCCCAGAGCTGGTCGAGGCCGAGGCCGGGCGCGGCGCCCGGCCCGCCATGGCCGCGCTGCTCCTCGAACCGCAGCCAGGCGGTGAAGACCTCCTGGTAGAGGCCGGCGGCGCTGAGTGCCCGGCCGGCGCCGGCCACGGCCCGCAGCCGGTCGTGGTCGAGGTCGGCGACGAAGCTGAGCAGCCGGGGGTTGCGGCAGAGGGCGAGGAGGTCGGGGATGGCCTCCAGCAGCCGCATCCGGCGGTCGGCGGCGGTCTCGTCGCCGTAGCGGTTGACCAGGTAGCCGCGGATCTGGGCGGTGGTGAAGTCCTGGACGGCGAGCAGCCGCCGCTGCGGGAGCAGGCCGACCCGCTCGCCGAGCGCGGTGAGCACCTGCTCCTGGGAGCTGAAGTGCTGGGTGCGGCTGCTGACCACGATCTTGGCGTTGTCGACGGCCGCGTCGAGCAGCACCTGGAGGTGGTCGGCGGCCCGTTCGTAGCTGACCCGGTTGAGGAGTTCGTCGAAGCCGTCGAAGAGCAGGACGATGCGGCCCTGGCGGAGCATGTAGCGGAAGGCCCGCAGGTCGATGGTGTCGATGCCGTGCGCGGTCAGGTGGGCGGCCACCAGACCGTCGAAGGAGTGCGCCTTGTCGAGCGCGCTGAGCTCGATGAACAGCGGTGTCAGGTGCGGGAGTTCGGCGGGGATTCGGCGGGCGAGCTCGCGCAGGGCGAAGGTCTTGCCGTGGCCGAAGTCGCCGAGCAGCAGCAGGAACCGGCCGTGGTCGGACTCCAGCAGCCGGAGCATCTCGTCCACCAGGCCCTCGCGTTCGGCGCCGCCGGGGCGTTCGGCGTCGCGGTAGCGCTGCGGGAGGTAGAGGCCGGGCTGGTACTGGCCGTCGGTGCTGAGCCGCTCGCTCTGGGCGGCGACGTACCCGCTCAGGTCGAGCAGGCCCTGGAACTCGATGAAGCTGCGCAGCCGCACGCCGCGCCGGCGGGCCCGGTCGCGCAGCTCGCGCGGGGGCGGCGGGCCGTCGTGGACGAGTTCGGCGTCGGGGGCGGTGCCGGCGGCGTGCACGGCGTCGACGAAGCGGTCGACGTCCTCGGCGGTGGGGGTGGAGACGCAGACGGCGACGCGCTGTTGGCGGACGAAGCCCGATTCCGTCCAGGTGACGAAGAGTTGGGGCGGGGCGCCGGCGACGGTGCGGATCTGGGCGCCCTCGTGGCGGGTCCGGCAGACCTCGGCGACCCGGGCGAGCAGGGTGTCGGCCGGGGAGGCCAGCTCCCGGGCCTCCCGTTCGGGTTCGGCGGGCGGCGGGGCGGCGGCCGGCGGCGCCGGAGGGGCGGGCGGTTCGGCCGTGTCCGGCGGCGGCGGGAAGGCCCGGTGGGCCCGGCGCCAGGAGGCGGGCGTCCGCTGGAGTTCGGCGCCCGGGGCGGGCCAGCGGGTGAGGCCGTCGCGGGTGAGCCGGAGCAGCTGGTGGGTGCCGGGGCCGTCGGCGCCGGCGACGCTGACCTCGCCGGTACCGGTGGAGAGCGTCCGGACCGCCGGCCGGGAGTCGGCCGGGCCGTGCAGCAGCAGATGCAGCCGGGGCGCGGTGAGCCGGGTGAACCGGTCGAGGTCGCGCAGCGGTTCGGCGTCCTGGCCGGCCCGGGCCGACCGGGCGCCGGCGGGCCGGGCGGTGACCGGGTGGCGCAGCGCGCCGATCCGCAGCCAGCCGTCGTTCTCGTACGGGCGCAGCGCCTGGGCGAACCAGGCGGCCTGTTCGGGGCCGAGCCAGCCGTACCGGTCGTCGGCGCGGTGGCTGTACGCCATCGAGGAGTTGAGGCCGGCGACGACGGTGCCGAGCTCGGGCACGGGGAAGAGCGTCCACGGCTGGGCGCTGTCGAAGACGACGTCCAGGCCCTGGTAGAACTCCTGGAACAGCCGGGCGTAGTGGCGCCACTTGGGCCAGTACGGCGGGGTGGGCCGCAGTTCGTCGGCCTCGCAGGTGCTGAAGTAGGCGCGCGAGGCGGCCTGGCTGACGTCCTGCCCGCCGGGCACGATGGCCACCCGGTGCGGTTCCAGGCCGAGCAGCGAGCGGATCCCGGTGAGGAAGGCGAGCGCCTGCTCGCACTCGCGGGGGCTGCCGGAGGCGGTCAGGTCGCCGGTGACGACGACCAGTTCGGGGGCGGGGGCACCGGCGTCGGCCAGCTCCACGAGGTCGCCCCAGATGGCGGCCTGGAGGTCGACCGGGTCGCTGCCGCGGCCGAAGGACGGGCCCGCCAGGTGCAGCACCGACACGCCCTCGCGGCCGCCCTCGCGGCCGCCGGCCGACGGGTACTCGGGCGGGGCGGAGGGCCTGCGCCGGCCGGCCCAGCCGGTGCCGCCGACCGGCCGGGGCGCGGGCACCTGCGACTGCGCCTGCCCCGGGACCGCGGGCGCCCCGGCGGAGCCGCCCGGGTAGCCGGGCCGCAGGTCGGGCCGGGCCCGGCCCTCCATGGCCTGGCCGACCCGGGCGAGCAGCAGCTGCCGGGCCCGTGCGGGCTCGGCGACGCCCGCCAGGTCGATGTAGGTGAGGGTGGCGAGCAGGCCGTCCACCGGGATGTCCTCGATCCGGACGGTCAGCAGCCGGCGTTCGGGTGCGTCCGGGTCGGAGCGCAGGGCGGCCTGCCACTCCATCCGCCCGTACCGGGAGCGCTCGTAGTTGCGGGAGAGCAGGGCGATGGTGGCGGCGGACTCGGTGACGCCGCGGTCCATGAAGTCGACGAAGTTGGTCCCGGGGACGAAGTCCCAGGCCTGGAGGAAGGCTCTGTAGCCGGCCTCCTCCAGCGTCCAGGCGATCCAGGCCGCCCACCGCTCGTCCGCCGGCGAGTAGCTGATGAAGAAGTCGATCGGCCCGGGGCCACCCGGGGTCGCGTCCATAGCCCCCATGGGGGAGAGCTTATGACCGATCGGGGGCCGGTAAACCCGGTTCGGCCCGGTCGTTCGTACCGCTCCACCCCGGCCGGCCGGCCCGGCTCCGCCCCGGTCTCGACGTGAGAACAACCGTGTGCGACCCTGGCGGGCGTGCTTGCCTACTGGCCCACTGTCAGACGTCTCCACCCCCTGGACTGGGTGGCCGCGGCGCTGCTCGCCTGCGGGTTGCTCTTCCTGGCCACCGGTCTGCTCCCGGCGGCGTCGGCGAGCGCGGCGGTCTCCCGGGTCGCACCGCTGCTCGCCTTCCTCGGCACGGTCATCGTGCTGGCCGAACTCACCAGCGCCGCCGAGGTGTTCGACGTGGTCGCGGCCGGCGTGGCACGGGCCGGGCGGGGCAGTTACGCCGCGCTGTTCCTGCTCTGCGTGGCCTTCGCCGCGGTCACCACGATGACCCTCAACCTGGACACCACCGCCGTCCTGCTCACCCCGGTGATGCTGGCCCTCGCCTCGCGGGTGGGCATCGCGCCGCTGCCGCTGGCGATGACCACGGTCTGGCTGGCCAACACCGCGAGCCTGCTGCTGCCGGTGTCCAACCTGACCAATCTGCTGGCCGCCGAGCGGGTCGCGCTCTCCCCCGCCGGGCTGGCCCGGGTGATGTGGGCGCCGCAGCTGGCCGCCCTGCTGGCGACGATGGCCTGCCTCTGGGGCTTCTACTGGCGGCGCGGCCGCCGGGGCGCCGCCGACTACACGCCACCGCCCGCCCACCGGCCGGGCGACCGGGTGCTGTTCCGGGTCTGCGGGCTGGCCTGCGCCGGGTTCCTGCTGGCGACACTGCTGACCGGCCTGCCGCTCTGGGTGGCCTCGGGCGCGGCCGCCCTGGTGACGGTGGCCGCCTTCGCCGTCCGGCGGCCGGAGGCGCTGCGGGCCTCGCTGGTGCCGTGGCGGCTGCTGGTGATGGTGCCGGGGATGTTCCTGGTGGTGCAGACGGTCGACGCGCACGGGCTGCACCGGGTGCTGGACGCGGCGGTGGGGACGGACGGCGGGGTGCTCGGGATGTTCCGTGCCTCGGCGGTCGGCGCGGGCCTGTCCAACCTGCTCAACAACCTGCCCGTCTACCTGGCCGGGGAGTCCGCGGTGCCGGTCGCCAACCACCAGCAGCTGCTCTCGCTGCTGATCGGCACCAACACCGGCCCGCTGGTCACGCCGTGGGCCTCGCTGGCCACCCTGCTCTGGTACGAGCGCTGCCGCTCGGCCGGCCTGCGGGTGCCGCTGCGGGGCGTCGCCGGGACGAGCGCCGTGCTCGCCGTGGGCGGCGTGCTGCTGGCCACGTCGGCACTCGCGCTCACGGCGTAGCCGGGCCGGCGCGGGCCCGCGGCGGCGCCGGGCGGCACCACCAGGCCCGCCGTGACCCCGAGCGGGCCCGGCGGGCAGGTCGGTCTCCTCCGCCCGGCTGCCGACAAGGCCATCGACGTCGCTCCGGGCCGGCATCGGCCGGGTGAGCAGCGGCGCCCGGAGCCGGAGCAGCCGCCGCGCGCCGGCCTCCTCGGCCACCACCGCGGCCCGGCACTCGGCCGCGAAGCGGGCCGCCGCGGGCCCCGGCGGGTTCAGGCGGGTTCAGGCGGGTTCAGGCGTCGGGTGCGGGCTGATTGATCATCCTGGCGGCCGCCTCGGCGATCCGGGCCGTTCGGGCCGCGTCGCACTGCCGGCGCACCACTCGCCGGGAAGCGCCGTCGAGCGGGCCGAGGACGACGTCCACCGGCCCCGGCACGGAGCGGCCCAGCACCACCGTGGCGGCCGGCGCGCCGCCCGGCAGGACAGTCGTGTGGAACTCGCCGGCCCCCAGGGTGTACGTCTCGCCTCGCGCGCTGGTCCGCTCGCCGAGCGGCTCCCAGCGCACCAGTCGCGCGGTCGGCCGGATCTCGTCGGTGCCGCCCGCGCTGTACACCTCGTACGCGCGGTGGGTCGGCCGGTCCGGCTCGTCGTGGACCGCGACCCGCAGGTTGCCGACCCGGCCGTACAGCACGCTGCTCTTCAGCTCCCAGCTGTGGCAGTGGATCTCCCGGACGGCGCGGTCCTGGCCCGGCGCCTCGGCGTCCGGGCCGAAGACGTGCACGCAGACCCCGAACTCCCCGTCGCGCAGCACCGGCAGGCAGAAGAAGCCGAGGGGGTGGGCGACGGCCCGCAGGGGTCTCGCGCCCGAGGCGACCTCCGCAAGGATCCCGCCGACCAGCCCGTCCAGCGCGGGCGAGGCCGCGCCGGCCCCGCCGGCCCCGACAGCCCGGTCGAGCGACGCGAAGAGTTCCGGAAAGGGGCTCGCGCCAGGGCCCGGGAAGGGGCCCGGGCCAGGCTCCGGGAAGGAGCCCGTGCCAGGGCTCGCGCCAGGGTCCGGGAAGGGGTCCATCGTCTGCTCCCTCCGGCGGCTACCTGCGGTACGGGTTCTCCGCGTGCAGCGCCCTGTCGATGATGTCGCCGACGTCCGCGTCCGAGAAGGCCGCGGGCAGCCGCACTCCCAGCCGGTCGAAGAGCCGCCTGGCCTCGTCGACGGTCGGGTCGTCACCGAGCGGCTCGGCGTCGCGCAGGTCGAGCTTGACCGCCTGCTCGCGGTAGTGGTGCAGCTCGGTGACGTAGTAGTCGTAGAGAGGCCGCCCGCGCTCGATGTAGAGGCTGACCCGCCGCGGGTCGTCCTGGGTGATGACCAGGCACGACGCGGAGAGGTCGAAGCGCAGGGTCGGGACGACCGAGGAGAGGTGGACGTCGATCTCCAGCGTGTCGAGCCGCTGCCGGTACCAGGCGGCCGCGAACACCGTGGCGTACGACTCCTTGCGGGTGCGCTCCACGCTCCACCCCCCGGACTGCGCGCCGTCCGGCCGGCCGCCGAAGGTCTCCCGGAACCGCGAGTAGGCCGCGCAGGCCTGCTCGTCGCCCGGGTGCACGATGTCGATCTTGACTGTGAGCGAGCGGCGGCGGTGCTGCGCCTCCCGGACGCACTCGGGCAGGGTGACCGCCCGCAGGTAGGTGCCGGTGCCGCCCTTGAACACCCAGCGGTCGGTGTCCTGGCGGGCGAGCTCCAGTGCCCGTTCCAGCTCCACCCCGGCCAGCTCCCGCACCGAGGTCAGGCTGTCCAGCGCCTGCCGGGCGCCGGCCGTCGCCTCCCGGATGTCGCTGATCCGGCGCCGGCGCTCGGCCAGCGAGCCGTACACGACCGCCGCCAGCACCAGCAGGGTCGCGCCGGAGACGACGTTGTCGCCGAGCCCGCCGCCGAACAGGTCCAGCAGCCCGACGGCCAGCGCACCGCAGAAGGCGACGACGCCGTCCGAGTTCCGCAGTGCCCACGCGATCGCGCTCTCCAGCCGCCGCCCGGACTCCGAACCCCCGTGCGCCACCCCGAACCCCCTTGTTCGCCGACCAACATGGTAAGTCCCGCAGGCAATTGACGACCAGACAGCAACCCGTCCGGCCGGGCCGCCCGGCGCGGCCAGGGCCGGTGGCAGGCCCGTCAAGGAGCCGTCGACGGCGCGGGAGGGTCTCGTCAAGGACCACCGCCCCGGCCCCCGCCCGGGCGAGTCGCCGCCGCCGACCGGCTAGCCTGGAGGGCTCCGCCCCGGGACGCCCGCCCCGGACGCCCGCCCCGCCGACAAGGAGCCCGCCGCCGTGTCCGACACGTTCGCGCACCTGCACGTCCACACCGAGTACTCGATGCTGGACGGGGCCGCGAAGAACGGCAAGCTGTTCGCGGAGGCCGAGCGGCAGGGCATGCCGGCGATCGCGATGAGCGACCACGGCAACATGTTCGGCGCGTACGAGTTCTTCCACGCCGCCGCCAAGACCGGTGTCAAGCCGATCATCGGCATCGAGGCCTACGTCGCCCCGTCCTCGCGCTTCCACAAGAAGCAGGTGTTCTGGTCGCCCGGCGGCCAGCGGCCGGCCAGCGCGGACGGCGAGGGCGGCAAGGACGTCTCCGGCGGCGGCCGCTACACCCACATGACCATGTGGGCACAGAACGCGACCGGCCTGCGGAACCTCTTCAAGCTCTCCTCGCTCGCGTCGATGGAGGGCTACTACATGAAGCCCCGGATGGACCGCGAGCTGATCGCCGCCAACGCGACCGGCATCATCGCCACCACCGGCTGCCCCTCCGGCGAGGTCCAGACCAGGCTGCGGCTCGGGCAGTACGAGGAGGCCGTCAAGGCGGCCGGCGCCTACCAGGACATCTTCGGCAAGGAGAACTACTTCCTGGAGCTGATGGACCACGGCCTGTCCATCGAGCAGGACGTCCGCCAGGACCTGCTGCGCCTGGCCAAGCAGCTGGACATCCCGCTGCTGGCCACCAACGACTCGCACTACGTCACCGCCGACCAGGCGGACGCCCACGACAGCCTGCTCTGCGTCGGCGTGGGCAAGAACAAGGACGACCCGAACCGGTTCAAGTTCCAGGGCACCGGCTACTACATCAAGACCGCCGAGGAGATGCGCGAGCTCTTCCGCGAGCTGCCGGAGGCCTGCGACAACACCCTGGCGATCGCCGAGCGGGTCGAGTCGTACGAGGAGGTCTTCACCTACGTCGACCGGATGCCGCAGTTCGACGTGCCCGAGGGCGAGACCCAGGCGTCGTTCCTGCGCCAGAAGATCGCCGCCGGCCTGCAGCACCGCTACGGCGACAGCCCCAGCCAGGAGGTCCTGGACCGGGTCGAGCTGGAGATGGGCGTGATCACCCCGATGGGGTTCGACGCCTACTTCCTCGTGGTCGCCGACATCTGCCAGTACGCCCGGGACAACGGCATCCCGGTCGGCCCGGGCCGAGGCTCGGCGGCCGGCTCGATGGTCTCCTACCTGACCAGGATCACCGAGCTGGACCCGCTGGAGCACGACCTGCTGTTCGAGCGGTTCCTCAACCCCGAGCGCATCAACCCCCCGGACGTCGACATCGACTTCGACGACCGCCAGCGCGACCAGATGGTGCGCTACGTCACCGACAAGTACGGCTCCGCCTACACCGCCCAGGTCAACACCTTCGGCACGATCAAGGCCAAGGCCGCCGTCAAGGACGCCAACCGCATCCTCGGCTACCCCTTCGCCATGGGCGACCGGATCACCAAGGCGATGCCGCCGGACGTCATGGGCAAGGGCGTCCCGCTGGCCGACCTCTTCAACGAGAAGCACCCCCGGTACAACGAGGGCACCGAGATCCGGGCGCTGTACAGCAACGAGCCCGACGTCAAGAAGATCATCGACACCGGGCTCGGCATCGAGGGCCTGATCCGCGGCACCGGCGTGCACGCCGCCGCGGTCATCCTCTCCTCCACCCCGCTGCTCGACCTCATCCCGCTGCACATGCGGGACAAGGACGGCGTGATCATCACCGGCTTCGACTACCCGTCGTGCGAAGCCATGGGCCTGATCAAGATGGACTTCCTGGGTCTGCGGAACCTGGGCATCATCGACCACTGCATCAAGATCGTGAAGGCTAACCGGGGCGTCGACGTCGACATCGAGAAGATCCCGATCGACGACCCCACCACCTACCAGCTGCTCGCCCGCGGCGACACCCTCGGCGTGTTCCAGCTCGACGGCGGCCCCATGCGCGCCCTGCTCAAGCTGATGAAGCCCACCGAGTTCGCCGACATCTCCGCCGTCTCCGCGCTCTACCGGCCCGGCCCGATGGGCATGAACTCGCACACCAACTACGCGCTGCGCAAGAACGGCCAGCAGGAGATCATCCCGATCCACCCCGAGCTGGAGGCCCCGCTGAGCGAGGTCCTCGGCCCCACCTACGGCCTGATCGTCTATCAGGAGCAGGTCCAGCGTGCCGCCCAGGTACTGGCCGGCTACTCGCTCGGCCAGGCCGACCTGCTCCGCCGCGCGATGGGCAAGAAGAAGAAGGAGGTGCTGGAGAAGGAGTTCGTCCCCTTCCACGCGGGCTGCCAGGAGCGCGGCTACTCCGACGAGGCCATCCAGGCGGTCTGGGACGTCCTGGTCCCGTTCGCCGGCTACGCCTTCAACAAATCGCACTCCGCCGCGTACGGCCTGGTCTCCTACCAGACCGCCTACCTCAAGGCCAACTACCCCGCCGAGTACATGGCCGCCCTGCTCACCTCCGTCGCCGACGACAAGGACAAGATGGCCGTCTACCTGGCGGAGTGCCGCCAGATGGGCATCAAGATCCTCTCCCCCGACGTCAACGAGTCCGTGGTCGACTTCACCGCCGTCGGCAGCGACGTCCGCTTCGGCCTGAAGGCCGTGCGCAACGTCGGCGTGCCGGTCATCGAGTCGCTGGTGAAGACCCGCAAGGAGAAGGGCAAGTACGCCTCGTTCGCGGACTTCCTCGACAAGGTCGAGCTGGTGGTCTGCAACAAGCGCACCGTCGACTCCCTGGTCAAGGCCGGCGCCTTCGACTCCCTCGGGCACACCCGCCTCTCGCTCAGCACCGTGCACGAGACCGCGATCGACGCCGTCACCGGGCTGAAGAAGCAACAGGCGATCGGCCAGGACGACCTCTTCGGCGCACTGGACGCCGACGAGGGCGCCGGCCCGGGCATCGGCCTGGACTTCCAGCTCACCGACCGCGAGTGGCCGCGCCGCCAACTGCTCAGCCTCGAACGCGAGATGCTCGGCCTCTACGTCTCCAGCCACCCGCTCGACGGCGCCGAGCACATCCTCTCCAAGAACCGCGACACGTCCATCGCCGAACTGCTCGGCTCCGGCCGCACCGAGGGCGAGGTCCGCCTCGCCGGCCTGGTCACCGCCGTCGACCGCCGGATCAACAAGGCCGGCAACGCCTGGGCGATCATCACCCTCGCCGACCGCGACGGCTCGGTCGAGGTGCTGTTCTTCCCCGCCACCTACAACCTGATGGCCGAGCAGATGGTCGAGGACAACGTCATCTCGGTCCGCGGGCGCCTCAACGAGCGGGACGGCTCGCTGAGCATCTTCGGGCAGGAGATCACCACCCTCGACGTCTCCTCCGCCGAGCTCGGCACCAAGCCGCCGGTCCAGATCACCATGCCGCTCGGCAGGATCACCGCCGAGACGGTGGCCGAACTCAAGCTCGCCCTCCGGGCCCACCCGGGCGACGTCCCCGTCCGCCTGCTGACGACCAACTGGGACAAGGACACCCTCTACGAGCTGGGCTTCCAGGTGAACCCCGACAACGGGCTCGCCTCGGACATCAAGACGCTGCTGGGCACGCACGCCTGGGCGGGGACGGTGTAGCGGGCGCCGGTCGGTCCGCCGGATCACCTACGGGCCCGACCGGCGCGGCAGGGGCGGGAGTACGGTGGGGACAGCGGGACAGCCCGGGCTGCCGCGACGGCCGGGCCGGCCCTGTGCCGGCGGCCCCGGCCTGCGCCCGCGGATGGGTGGCGCGCCATGTCCGTCTACGTGAAACTCTCGGCCGAGGCCCGGTCCCCGGAGGAACCGTCGAAGGGGCCGTTGGACATGCAGTACCAGGACACGGCCGACGGCTACACGTACGAGTACGACCTGCACCCCAGCGGGGCACTGCGGATCCTGCGGGTCTTCGAGGACACCCCGCACGCGGTCGAGGCGTACTTCAGCCCGTCGGCGTGGCTCCAGGTCGCCGGCACCTACCTGCGAAGCGGCTCCGAGTACTGACGGCGTGCCGACGAGGACCGCGGTCGGCGTTCACGGGTCGCCGTCCGCCGCTCCGGCCCTTACGGTCTGTCCTGGGGCCGGCTCGTCGCCACAGGAGGCCTGGATGCCGCACTACCGATGGATCCTGGACACCCAGGACGACAACGGACACTGGACCCGGCAGGACGAAACCCTCATGCCGAACCCCCTGGAGTACGACGGACCGCCCCAGCGTGCGGCGAACCACCTGCGGGACGTGTTCGTGCGCACGCTCTCCCGGCCCGCGCCCAGCCCCCGGGCGGTCAGGCTCCGCGTCTGGGAAGGGGCGGAGGCCGTCGGCGAGCCCCAGGCCGAAACCGAGTGGTCACGCGAATGACGCACGCGGCCCCCGCGTGGCCGGGCACTCCGCCGATGGCCCGCACGGACCGCCTGCACGGACCGGCTACACGGACCGCCCACACGCACCGCCTGCACGGACCGGCTACACCGGGACGGGCCAGGACGCGGCCCGGATCCGGGCGACGTCCGCCCGCCGACCGACCGCACCGGGGCCGTCGGCGGGTGCGGCGGCCGACGGCAGGAAGTCGGAACGCGGCTGCTGCGCCGCCGCGGCGCCATCCGCACTCCGGGCGAGCAGTTCGCTCGCGGTCCGGGTGCCGGCCGGGTCGGCTGCTTTGGCCATCAGCCGGGCGGCATCGACGGTGTCCGTCGACGGCGGGACGACCAGCAGGTTCAGGCTGAGCGGTGCGTACGAGTACACCGCGATCACGTGTCTGTCCTGCTCGGTGGTGAACCAGCCCGCGTGGACGGTGTGGCCCGCGACCGGGATCCGCCGGGGGATGACCGGCCACGTCGCCGGGTTCACGGTGATCCGGGTGATCCGGCCCCACCGCTCGTCGAGTTCGGCGGCCAGGGCGGGGAGTTCGAGAAGAAGATCACGCGACCGGGGCCACCAGGCTCCGTCCAGGCGGCCTGCCCGCACGCCCACGGGGGCGAGCGAGAGCCGCGTGGCGGGTGCGGTGGTGGGGGGCGTCGTCGCACGATCGAGGGTCACGGTCATGACCAAGGACCCGTCTCCGGGCCCGACGCGAAAGGCCGGGTCCAGTATTGCCACTCGCCGGAGACGACGCCAGTGTCCGGTGCCGGCATTCGAAGTGCCTTCGGTGATATCCACGTTACTCCTCGCCGGCCCGGATCCTGGCATGATCACGACTCCCTTCGGATCCGCCCCGGCCGGTCCTCGACGAGAACCCGCCCGCCCCGGCCGGTCCTCGAGGAAGCCCCCGGCCGGTCCTGGAGGCAGGCACGCCCACCCCGGCCCGCACGCCCGGTCAGTGCGGGAGTTCCACCGACAGGTGCGGGGCCAGCGACCGGAGGAAGTCCGCCGCGTCGAACATCGCGCCAGCCGAGGCCAGGCCGGTGGTGCGCGTCCGCCCGGCCAGGACCCGCCGGACGGCCTCCACCACCAGGGGCGCGGTGATCGCGTAGATGTCCTGGCCACGGGCCGAGGCGCGGCGCTCGACGCCGCCGGAGCGGACCACGACGTCGACCACGAAGGTCTGGTCCGAACGCCCCTGGGCGTCGACCGCCTCCGGCGCCGGCGTGTCCTCCCCGGCCAGGTCCCGCGCGGCCTCAACCGTCATGTGGGTGCGGACCTCGGAGACGGCCAGGTGGCTGGGGACGGTGACGACATCGGCCATGGTGAACTCCGCGACCACCGCACGCCGGCCCAGCGGCTCCGGGAAGTGCCAGTCCTGCTCCCACGGCTGGTCGTCGTGGTACTGCAGCGCACCGTCCGCGAAACGCACCCGGCGGCCCGCGCGGCGCTCGTGGGACACCTGGCCGGCCTCCCGGGTGCCCGGCGTGGGGTGCCAGCTGCTCAGCCCGTAGGCGATGTGCACCTCCTCCGCGCCGGTCCACTCCCCCATCGCAGCGGTCACCAGCAGGTCGCCGAGCCCGCCGTAGAAGGCCATCGCCGGCACCACGGGCGTCTCCGCCTTCATGGCCGCTTCCGCGTGGTCGGCGAACATCGCGGCATTCGCCTCGATCTCCGCCGCGACGTCGAGGTACGGGATCCCCGCGCGCAGGGCCGCCTCGACCACCGGGCCGCCCGTCACGGCGAACGGCCCGGCGCAGTTGACGACCGCGGCCGCGCCGGCGAGGGCCCGGTCCAATGCGCCCGGGTCGTCCACGGAGGCCGGCCGCACGGTCACGTCCCCCCACTCGGCCGCCAGCGCCTCCAGGCGGGCCGCGTCACGGCCGGAGGCGATGACGGCGAAGCCACGCCGCCGAAGTTCTGCGACGACGAACCGCCCGGTGTGTCCCGTCGCCCCGTAAACCACCACTGCAGCCGTCGCACTCATCGTTCCCCCGCTTCTCGCCGTTCCGACGGGTTCAGTCTGGCCGCGCCCGACACCGGAGCGTGATGGTCCGGAAGGACATCACCCGTACACTTTCGGACATGCCCACCGTCGCCCTGCTGACCGCCGGTCACCTGCTGCACTTCGAACTGGCAGTGGCCTACGAGATCTTCGGCAATCCCCCGCGCGAGGCCGCGGACGGCTGGTACGACGTCCTGCTCTGCGGGCCCGGTCCGGTGCGGGTCGGCCCGTTCACGGTCGAGCCCGACCACGGGCTGGACCGCGCCGCCGGCGCCGACACCGTGATCGTGCCCGCCTGCGCCGACGTCGACGAGCCGCTGCCGGCCGAGCTGATCGAGGCCGTGCGGGCGGCCCACGAGGCGGGCGCCCGGGTCGCCTCGCTCTGCACCGGGGCGTTCGTCCTCGGCGCCGCGGGCCTGCTGGACGGCCGGCGGGCCACCACCCACTGGGCCCACGCCGCGGAGCTGAGCGCGCGCCACCCGCTGGCCGTGGTCGATCCGGACGTGCTCTACACGGACAACGGCAGCGTGCTCACGGCCGCGGGCAAGGCCGCCGCGGTGGACCTCTGCCTCCACCTGGTCCACCTCGACCACGGCGCCGCGATCGCCAACTCCGTCGCGCGTCGCCTCGTCATGCCGCCGCACCGGCCCGGCGGCCAGGCCCAGTTCGTGGCGACGCCGGTGCAGGTCACGGGCGACCACGCGCTCTCCCAGCTGCTCGCCTGGGTCCAGCAGCGGCTGGACCAGCCGCTGACCGTGACCGACCTGGCCCGGCGGGCGAACACCAGCCCGCGCAATCTCGGGCGGCAGTTCCGGTCGGTGATCGGGCAGACGCCGCTCCAGTGGCTCCTGACCCAACGCGTGCGCCGCGCCCAGGAGTTGCTGGAGGCCACCGACCAGAGCATCGAGTCGGTCGCCGTCGCCACCGGCATGGGGACGGCCACCACGCTCCGGCGCCAGTTCAAGCGGGTCGTCGGGGTCCCGCCCGACAGCTACCGGCGCTCGTTCCGCAGCGGCGACGGCCCGGCGACGGCCCTCTGACCTCCGGCTGCCGGTCGCCGGGCGCGCCCCGGTCCCCCAGCCGTCAACGCCGCCGGGCGTCACGGGCGCCCCGGGCGGTCCGTCCCGGCCGGCACGGCGGTCCGCCCCGGCCGCACGGTGGTCCGCCGTGACCGGCACGGCCGGGGCGACGCGGAGTGCGGCGACGCCCCGGCCACGCACCTCCGCGCCGCTACTTGCCGCGCAGGCCGACCGGGTTGCCGTCGGTGTCCTCCAGCACGCAGACCCGGACGCCCGGGGCGACCTCGCGCGGCGCGCTCCGCTCGGTCGCGCCGGCGGCCAGCAGGGCGGTGCGGGCGGCGTCGAGATCGTCGACGTCGGTGTGGACCACCGGCCCGCCGGCCACGTCGCCGTGGGGATTCAGGCCGACCTCGAAGCCGTCGACGGAGTAGCCGACGTAGTAGGGCTCGTCCGTGTGCGGTGCGCCGAGCAGCGCGCCGTAGACCTTCTTGGCGGCGTCCAGGTCGGACACCGGGACCACCAGGGCGCGGATCGTCGGACTCATCCGTTCTTCCTCTCGGGTGAAGGGGCCGGGCCCGCCCGTGCCGAGGGCCGGTCAGAGCCCCAGCCTGGGAGGACCGGTCGCCCAACCTATCGGCGGGGTCGTCCCATGTCCCGCCACCGCCGCCCGCCCGCACCGGCCGTCCCCGGGAAGTCACCCGATCGGACCGGCCTCCGCCACCCGCACCCCTGCCGCGGGATTCTGCGGACCGCCGGGATCCCGCCCGACCCGCGACCTTTGGCTTCCCGGCGGAGCACCTAGAATGAGAAACCGTCGCGAGTAATCCATCTGCGCACGCACGAAGCGTGTGCACGGGGTGAGGGAAGAGGTGTGCCGTGCCCGAAGCAGACTCCGGTGCGTCCACGCTCGCAGCGAAGCTGGACCGGCTGTTCGACGTGGTCCGTCGTCCCGACCGTGAACAGTACAGCCATGAGGAGGTCGCCCGGGCCTGCCGGGAGGCGACCGGCGAGAGCTTCTCGGCCACGTACCTCTGGCAGCTCCGGACCGGCCGCCGGGACAACCCGACGAAGCGTCACCTCGAAGCGCTGGCACAGTTCTTCCAGGTGCCGCCCACCTACTTCTTCGACGACCGGCAGAGCGCCCGGATAGCCGAGGAGCTGGCACTGCTCGGCGCGCTGCGCAACGCGGGCGTACGGGACGTGGCCCTGCGCGCGGTGACCCTCTCGCCCGAGGGGCTCGGCACGATCAGCGACATGATCGAGGCGATCGCCCGCCGCGAGGCCGGCGGCAGGTAGCGGCCTTCCCCGCGAAGCGGATTCCCTCGGCGTTGCCGCGTCCGTAGTATCACCTCCCGGTCGAACGCCAGGGGGGCGAATCGTGGGATATCCGGGTGGGGTGGAGCATGGGCTGTGGCAGCGATGTCGGGGGGTCGCGGAGTCGATACCGCTTCCGGAACCGTTCGGCATACCGGAGCTGACCGAGGCGCTCGCCCTGCTGCGTGGCAGACCCATCGAACTGATGCCGCTCTCGGGTCCGGAGCACTCGCCGTGCGGTGTGCTGATCAGCACCGACCGGGCGGACTACATCGGCTATCCGGCCGACACCACGGCGCTCCACCAGCAGCACATCGTGCTGCACGAGATCGGCCACCTCCTCTGCGGGCACACCGGCGGCTCCGGGCCGAGCACGGCCGTGCCGGCCGCGCTGACGACCCAGCTGTCGGAGGAGCTGGTGCGCCGGGTGCTCGGCCGGTCCGGGTACACGGAGCGGCAGGAGCAGGAGGCGGAGCTCGTCGCCTCGCTCGCGCTGCAACGCGCACTGCACCGGCCCTGTTCCACCGCGGTCGGCCAACTCGCCGACCAGGTAGGACGGTTACGGTCAGTGTTCGGGCGGCCGTCACGGCGCGGAACGGCGCGCCGTGGGTGACCAGCTGGCCAACACCGCGGGCTACTTCGCCGGTGCGGTCGCGCTGCTGGGAACGCTCTGGAAAGTCCTGATGGACCGGGGACGCCGGTCCGACCCGGCGCTCCACTACGGCTACGCCTGCGGGGCGCTGATCGGGGCGGGGATGGCGGTGAGCGCCCCGGCCACGGCTCCGGCGCTCGCCGCCGTCGTGCCCGACCCGGTCCACCTCACCCTGGTGGCCGACCAGTTGAAGGTCGCCGCCTCCGGAGCCCTGGCCATGATGGCCTACTCCACCCGGCCGGCCGCGGCGGCGCGACGCGCCGTGCGGCGGCAGACCGCCCTCACGGCCGCCACCGTCCTGCTGAGCATCGCCGCCTTCGTCGCCGCCTCGCCCGTCCGGGAGGGCGAGGTGGTGGGCGTCAGCGGCGCGGACAGGCCGATGCTGGCGGCGTACGTCGCGCTCTTCGCCGTCCACACCGCGTGGTGCCTGGCGGTCTTCGGGTTCCTCATCGGGCGCTGTGCACGGTGTCTGCCGCCCGGGGCCCTCCGACTGGGACTGCGCCTGATGGTGCTCAGTGCGCTGGCGGGCCTGCTGTGGACGGCGGACAACGTGGACGACCTCGCGGACATCCTCACCACGGGCCGTGAGAACGGTGCGGAGAGCCGGGTGTCCGGGGTGGCGGGCGCCGTCTGCGTCACGCTGGGCTTCGCCGGTGCCACCGCGTCGGCCTGGGCCGACTGGGCCAGGCACATGCGGGCCTGGCACGATCACCGCAGGCTCGGTCCGCTCTGGTCGGCGATGCGGGCCGCGCTGCCGGAGATCGAACTCATCACCCCGGAAGGGTCGTTCGGGGCCGGGAGGCGCCGGCGGCGACGCGACGTCCAGTTCGCGCTGTACCGGCGGATCATCGAGATCCGGGACGGCCAGCTCTCCCTCCGCCCCCATCTGCATCCGGCGGTGCCGCTCTGGGTGAGGGAATTCATCGGCCCCGCCGGGGCGGAGGAGCTCGCGGCCGTGGTGGAGGCGGCCGCCATCGCCGCCGCGCTGGAAGCGGCCCGGGCCGGGCACCGGTTCCCCCTCGGCCCCGGCACGGGATGCGTACCGCACCCGGTGGCGGCAGGCATCCACGAGGAGGCGGCGTGGCTGGTCAAGGTGGCCGCCGCGTACACGGGTTCGCCCGCCGTGGCTCACGTCCGCGAGCGGGTCCGCACCGAACTGGGCCGGGCCGCGGTACAGCGGTGACGTCGTGGGACCGCCCCGCCGCCCGGCGTCTACGGCGGGGCGGCGGGGCGGTGCTGGTGGCCGGGTGGCGCCGGCGGCGGGGACGGCTCAGGCAGCCGGGTGGGCGCCGCCGGGTGGCCGGGTGACTCAGGCAGCCGGGTGGCTCAGGCGTGGGCAAGGTCCGGCATCAGCTCGTACACCTGCTCGGCGGAGCCGGGATCGGCCTCCAGGCAGGCGAGCAGGTCGGCCTTGGCGGTCTCCGCCCGGTCGAGCCCGATCAGACAACGGGCCCGCTGCAACCGGGCGTCGACGTCCTCGGTGGAGCCGACCACCTCGTCGAGCAGGCGAAGGGCCTCACCGAAGCGTCCGGCGTCGTGGTGGACCACCGCCAGGTTGAACTGCATGCCCGGGTCCGCCGAGAGTTCGACCGCACGCGACAGGTCGGCGCTCGCAGCGTCCAGGTCACCCTCCTGGTAGCGGAGTTCGCCGAGCAGGGCCCACGCCTGGGCGTACTCGGGGTCGGCGGTGAGGGCGGCCTCCCACGCCTCGGATGCTGCCGCCGTGTCCTCGTCGGCGGCCAGCAACTGACCCTTCAGGCAGAGCAGTTGCGGGCTCGCCGGGGTGGCCGCGAGCCCCGCCCGGACCTCGCTCCAGGCGAGCTCGTGCTCGCCCGACTCGAACAGCAGGGCGGCCCGGTTGAGGCGGGCGTCGGCGAACGCCGGGTCGAGTTCGAGGACGTAGCCGAAGTCCGCCACCGCCGCCTCGGTGTCGCCGAGCTCGGCGAGGACGTCGGCCCGGTTGAAGTACGCCTCGGGGAAGGGCGGCGAGAGCCGGATGGCCCGGTCGTAGTCGGCCAGCGCCTGCTCCGGGCTGCCGAGGTCGCGCCAGAGCATGCCCCGGTCGAAGTAGTACTCGGCGTAGTTGGGGTCGCACTCGATCACCGCGGTGTAGTCGGCGACGGCGTCGGTGTGGCGGCCGAGGCCCGCGTACACCTGCGCACGGTTGTAGCGCAGCACGGATCGGTGCAGCGCGTGCTCGTGGGGCTCGAGCGTCTCGTCGAGCCGGGCGATGCAGGAATCCAGCAACGCCAACGCCGCCTCCAGGCGCCCCTGGTGGACCTCGATCAGCGCGAGCCCGTTGCGGTTGAACACCACGCGCGCTTCCCGCTCCTTGGGCTCGGGATGCCACTTGGCGAAGGCGATCGCCTGGTTGACCCAGCTCCGGGCGAGTTGGTGGTCGCGCCGGCCGGCGTCGAAGTGCCGGGTGTGGAGCATGGCCGTGGCGTACGCGGCCTGCATGTGGACCTCGGGCGAGGTGCTGAGCGCCCGGGCCTCGTCGTACAGCGGCAGGGCCTGGTCGGCGAGGCCCAGTGCGGCGAAGGAGGTGGTCATCTTGGTGGTGAACGCCCACCAGTGGGTCGGGCTGCTCTCGTGGGTGACCAGCCGCCGGCCGCGCTCGCCGAGGTCCAGGACGGCGTGGTAGTAGCCGAGGTCCATGCAGTGGTCGAGCGCGTGGCGCAGGATGTCGGCCCCGGCACCGGAGGGGTCGCTGCCGTGCTCCGCGTGCCAGGCGATGGCGCCCAGCCGCAGCGAGGACTCCCCGGCCGTCTCCAGCTCCGCCCGCCGCAGGTCGTGCAGCCGAGCGCGCTCGGTGGGCGGCAGCCCCAGGTAGGCGGCGATCTCGTCCGGGTCGTCGCCGACGCCGTCGCCCTCGATGTGGCGGCGGCCGAGCGCGGCGTCGCCCGTCGTCCGGGACGGGCCGTCGTCCGGCCGGCCCTCGTCCGAAAGGCCGCCCTGGTCCGGCACGTCGCCCTCGTCCGCCAGGTCGAGCACCGTGCACCGGGTGGCGAGGGCGGTGGGCAGGTCCTCGCTTCCGATGCCGGCCGGGCGCTCCGGCGGCTCGGTGCCGGTGATGACGACCACGGTGAGCAGGGCGGGGTCGATGCGCCGCAGCAGGACGGCGAGGAACTCGGCGTCGGTGGGGTCGGCCCGGTGGGCGTCGTCGACGATCAGTGTGCGCGGGGCCGGACCGGCCGCGCGCAGATACGCCTCCAGGAACTCGACCAGGCCGTGGGCGATCCGCAGGGTGCGCAGCGCGGAGTAGAAGCGGGTGCGCTCCTTGGGCACCGCCAGGGAGGTCAGCGTCTCGCGGGTGGCGGGCACCAGGTCGCGCAGCTCCGGCGTGGTGGAGAGGATTTCGATGTCGTGCCCGGTGACGGCCTCGGGGCAGCGCGCGAGAGCGTCCGGGACGATCGCCCGCAGGATCGAGCCGACGGCGGTGTACGGCCCGCGCAGCCGGCGGTTGGCGTTCACCCGGGCGAGCACGGGCGGCAGGTCGAACCGCTCGCGGGCGTCGACGCGGGCGGGACGCCCGGCGGCGCGGACCCAGTGGTGGCGGTGCTCGGCCATGACTCGGCTGCCTTTCGTGCGGTGGCGCAGGGGCTAAGGGGGGTTCGGGGCTCAGGCCGACCGGGCGGCACGCCGCTCACGGGCGGCGAGCACGACGACGGCGGCGGTCTGCGCGAGGCTGAGCAGCATGAGGGCGAGCGAGTCGAGCCGGCCGGCCAGGTCGGCCTGGCCGGTCAGGCGCAGCCACATGTCGTGCAGCATGCGGTAGGCCGTCGGCACGACGACCCCGGCGAACATCGTGAGGGTGAACACGTAGCCCACCAGCATCAGCCAGGCGTACCAGCGCGCGACCCTGCGGTCGACCGGGTGGTGGGCGGAGAGGTCCAGCGGCGGCCGGCCGGTGGCCCGCCGAACGGCGTTGCGCAGCACGTCGGTTGCGGCGGCGTGGAGGTTCACGCAGCCCAGGACCGTGCTGAGCAGGACGTAGAGGTCGGTCCGCAGGTAGAAGAACCCCTGCCAGGCCAGGCGCAGAGCCGTGGCGTAGGCCATCGCGAGACAGAGCGACGCGACCACCCCGCCGGCGTCGCGGGTCACGTCGGCGACCAGGGTGAGTACGGCGATCGCCAGGGCATCGGCCAGCATGCCGGCCATGATGGGCAGGTAGCGCTGCCGGCGCGGCACGCTGACCAGCCCGTCGAGGGAGGTCTCCAGCACCAGGTAGACCAGGCGGCGGCCGATGGAGAGCCGCGAGCGCAGGCCGAGCCGGCGGCCCGCCAGGGCGTGGAAGGACTCGTGCAGGGCGAGCAGCGGCACCTGGCCGACGAACAGCATCAGCACGACGAGGGTGTAGGACGAGCTGAAGAACAGGTTGTCGACGCGTGGGACCAGCTCGGGCACCCGGATCATCTCGGCCACGGCGAGGGCCGTCACGAGTGCGTAGCCCACGAGGGCCGGCCGGCTGAACACCAGGCGGCCCAGCCGCTGCCAGCGCACCGGCGTGGCCGGTCCCGCCGGCTCGTCGTCGCCGGCGGAGCGGACGAGGTCGAGATCCACGAGGGCCTCGATCAGGTCGGCGATGTCGACGCTCTCGCCGTGCACGACCTGGTAGCGTTCGGCGGCCTCACGGGGCGTCAGGCCGTCGGCCAGCATCCGGACCAACTCGGCGCCGTCGGCCGGGAAGACGGCGTAGGTGTCGGTCTCCGGGCTGCCGATGGTGACCTCGTCGGCCTCCGGCAGGTACACGAGCTGACGGAGTGTCACCGGCCGGTCCAGGTCGATGCCCGGGGCGGTGGAACTGCTGTCCGTGGAGGAGTGCACGGATCCTCCTGCGGGAGGTAGGCGGAGGGGGCGGGGTGGAGCGGTGCCGGCCGGCGGCTACGGCCGGCCGGCACCGCATTCCCCCTTTGCCCGGGGGGTTCGGTCAGTTCTGCACGGCGCAGGACCAGGGCAGGTACAGCGCACGGGCCGCGCTGGTGAGGCGAACCGGGCCGGCCTTGCGGACGACGATCTTCTTCATGGCACACACCTCCTTCGATGATCGGTCAATCAACAACGCCATCAGCTGAGATGAATGGCTCACTTGGAGCTATCCATGTCAGCTCGGCGATGGACCAAGAGTGATGACGGCGTGGTGATCGTGTCAATAGATCCGGGACTCTAGACCTGACCCATCGTCACCGTCCGCTGGAGAACGCCCAGGTAGAGGGCGATGCGGAGACCCCGACAGCAGGGGAGCAACTAATAAACTGAAATGATGAGCCAGCTACTGGCTCTCCACCCAGGCTGATCTCGAAGACACAGAAACACCCGAACGACCACCCTCCGACGGGGCCGCGCCACCGCGATCCCGCCCCACCCGGCCTTGCCCCGGCCTCGGCGTCGACCTCGGCGTCGACCTCGGCGTCGACCTCGACGGTCAGGCCTTCGACGGGCTGGCCTCAGCGGTCAGGCCTTCGACGGGCCGGCTCGTCGTGTCGTGTCCCTGACATGCTCGGGCCCGGGCGCGGGAATGCGCAGGGAGTCCAGCAGCGGGGGCAGCGGGCCCTCCGGCGACACCTGCCCGGCGGTACGGCCGATCTCCCCTATCCACGCGCAGAGCTCGGCCGTTCCGGTGGCGTCGGTCACGTTGCCGAACCAGACGGGCCGGGCACGCCGACCGTCCTGGAGCCGCCCACGGGGGCGGACCACCACGACGTTGGCCTGCTCACAGGGACCCAGACAGTCCGTGACGACCAGGCGCGCGGCCGGGAGGGCGGCCACCGCCTCGGCGAGCGAGGCCAGTTGACCCTCGTGATCGGTGCCGGGCCGCTTCCTGACAGTGCCACAGCAGCAGCCCCGGCAGACCACGACATCGACGGCAGCCGTGACCGGTGACATCGCCCAACCTCCTCGTGGGGTTCCGCGCCCCTACCGTCGGAGAAACCACGGGTCAGTGTCCTGACTCCCGGATCGACGCTCGCCCCGACCTTCCGGCCGCAAGGCCGTGGTCGTCACCTGAAAGGGGTCGCTCCCCGGTCACAGTGGCGGGACCGTCCCGGAATCGCACCGGGTTCCTGCGCACCGTGGTCTCGGATGCATACATCTCGTGCGCGACCCTGCCCCATCGCGTACGAACACGTCAACCCGGGCTCGCTCACGCCGAGCGCCCGAAGCGCACGTTCCACCGGCCGGCACGTCCGCTCAGGTCCGTGACGGAGAGCGGCTCCACGTCGAGCCGCCAGAACGCCGGGGCCGGAGCGCCGAGC
The DNA here is from genome assembly GCF_055561295.1 of Kitasatospora sp. NPDC022785. Taxonomy (NCBI): domain Bacteria; kingdom Bacillati; phylum Actinomycetota; class Actinomycetes; order Kitasatosporales; family Streptomycetaceae; genus Kitasatospora; species Kitasatospora sp. NPDC022785. The sequence goes on from NZ_JBVHHB010000002.1 coordinate 188,170, forward strand.
GCGTGGTGGACCGCGGCCCGGACGACGTCCGGTTCCGTGACCACGACGACCCGTCCCGCCTCCGGGGCAAGGCCGTCGAGCCAGGTGGCGACCCTGGCGAGGAGATCGAGCAGGCTCTCCCCGCCCTCCGGGGCGAAGTCCGGATCGGCCAGCCACCGGGCCACCGCCCCGGGCTCCGTGGCGGCCACCTCGCCAAGGCTCCGACCGCGCCAGCGGCCCATGTCGCGCCCTCCGGGAGCGGACGGGGCCGAGGCCGGGAGGCCGAGGGCCTCGGCGGTCTCCCGGCACCGGGCCGACGGGGAGACAAGGACCTGGCCGGCGACCCGGATGCCGCCCGCGGCCTCCCGCGCCTGCCGCAGCCCCGCCGGGTCGAGCGGGCCGTCGTCGTCGAAGCGCGCCTGCCGCATCGCCTCGCTCATCGCCGCTGAGATCAATGTCACGCGTACTGTCACGCCGCTCCTCCTCTGCTTCCCCAACTGTCCTGCGGCATCGACCGATCGGTCCGTGCACCCGGCGCTGGGGCGCGCGTTCCGGGACGGACCGGAGGATTCGCGCCGCCCGCACGCTCTTGGCGCAACCGCCGCTAGCCGATACCTTCTGCTCGATATGACGACGGTATGACGGAAGTCCGGTGAGAATCCGGCACGGTCGCGCCACTGTAAGCCAGGCGTGCGCCGCCCCCACGGGGCGGTTCGCGCCAGGGAGTCAGACCCGATGCCGTCGTCGATGCACCATCTAGCGGGACGCGAGTTCCCGAGGAGGTCCCTGCCATGGCACAGACCGCTGCCCCCGCAGCCATCCCCGCCGGCCCCCTGACCCTGCCCGTCAAGGCGATCCTGCCCTGGGCCGTGTTCTTCGGCATCATCATGCTGGCCCTGATCTACTTCGTCGGCGCCGAACAGGGCGCCACCTCCCTCATCTCCGGCGAGGACGTGCACGAATGGGTGCACGACGGCCGCCACCTGCTCGGCTTCCCCTGCCACTGAGAACGGGGAGCCCCGAAGTGAACTCCAGCACCGTCAGATCCCTGCTCGTCCGCGGCATGCTCGCCGGCCTCGCGGCCGGCCTGCTCGCCCTCGTCGTCGCCTACCTCCTCGGTGAACCCCGGATCGACGCCGCCATCGCCTACGAGGACGCCCACTCCGCCGGCGAGCCCGCCATGGAGATCGTCAGCCGCTCCCTGCAGTCCACCGCGGGCCTGGCCACCGGCGTCCTCGTCTACGGCGTATCGCTCGGCGGTTTCGCCGCCCTCGCGTACTGCTTCGCGCTCGGCCGCATCGGCCGCTTCACCCCGCGGGCGACGGCCGCCCTGCTCTCCGGGGCGGCGCTGCTCGCCGTGTACGTCGTGCCGTTCCTCAAGTACCCCGCCAACCCGCCGTCGATCGGCGACCCGGAGACGATCGGCAAGCGCACCACGCTGTACTTCCTCATGATGGCGCTCAGCGTCCTGCTGGCCGTCGCCACCGTGACCGTCGGCAAGCGGCTCGCACCGCGCCTGGGCAACTGGTACGCGACCGTCACCGCCGTGGCCGGCTTCGCCGTGGCCATCGGCCTCGCCTACGCATTCCTCCCCGCGATCAACGAGGTGCCCGAGGACTTCTCGGCCACCCTGCTCTGGCAGTTCCGCCTCGCGGCCCTCGCCATCCAGCTCACCCTCTGGACCTCCTTCGGCCTCCTCTTCGGCCACCTCGCCGAACGCGTGCTGGAGCCGAAGACGGCCCCGGCCACCGCGCCCGCCGTGGCCCCGGAGGTCGCCGCCTCCGCAGGCTGAGAACACACCGGGCGGCCCGACGGGGATTCCCGTCGGGCCGCCCGGCCGTCGTTCACCATGTGCCGCTTCCGGAGGGAGCAAGGGAGACCCTGCTCCGGGCGTGCCCTCGGGTGCCGCGGGTGCCAGGGGGGTGCCGCGGGTACCTGGAGGGTGCCGGGCGTGCCCTCGGGTGCCGCGGGTGCCGCGTCCGGACCTCCCGGTGTCAGTGGACGGCGATCCGGTCGAGGTTGGGGCCGCCGTCAGCGGTCGTCGAGGTGACCCGGACGGTGTTGGCTCCGGCCTTCAGCGCGACCGGGAGCGAGCTGGTCGCCCAGGTGTCCCAGCCCGCGGTGGGCGGGAACGGGCGCCCGGCGGCGATCCGGGTGCCGTTGACGGTGATGTCCATCGGCCGGTCGGCGGCGGTGCCGTTGGCGTACGTCAGATCGAGGGTGGCCCCGGACGCGGCGGCCGCCTGAACCGTCCACTCGGCGTAACTCCCGGCGGTGTTGCCCAGGTTGACGAACCCGGTGCCGCTGTACCCGGCGTGGTCCGCGTCGACGGTGCCCCGGGAGATCCGCGCCTCCTCGGCCTGGTAGACGCCGGAGCCGCCGGAGACCAGCTGGTAGCCGCGCATCGCGCGGGTGAGCAGGTAGCAGTCCTGGAGCGAGCCCGAGGTGTCGCCGAGCGAGCGGTAGATGCCCCACTTGGGCCGCACCCGGTCCGCGAGGAAGGTGTCGACGCCGTTCCTGGTGACGTCGACCACGGTGGCGCCCGCACTGCGCAGGATCCACCGGACCGACCCCGAACTGCCGTCCCCCACCTTGATCTGGAAGTCGACGTCCACCCAGCGGTCGTGCAGCGGGTCCAGGCTCGTACGGCCCACCAGGACGCCGGTGACGGGGAGTTGGAGTTCGATGGTCTGCGCGCCGCCCACCCGGCGCAGGGACTGCACGACGATCGGCGACGTGCCGTTGCCGGGCTGCTTCATCTGCATGATGTGGGTGAAGGTCGTGGTCGCCTTCAACGACGAGGGGATGTACATCGAGTAGGTGGTCCGCCAGGTCTGGCCGGGCAGCCACTGCAGGTAGGCGCCGCCCGCCGGGCTGCGCATGCCGGTGACCTCGTGGCGCTGCCGGTCGGTGGAGCTGTCCCGGTCCACCGTGTGCATGTTCCAGCGGTAGGTGTCGTTCTCGACCCGGATGTGCGGATGACCGGCCGGGTGGGAGCCGGCACGGTCGTCCTCGATCGTCTCGAAGGCGGCGAGGCCGTCGGTGGCGGCCGACGGCGCCCATCGCTGCTGCCAGCTCGACACGGCCAGGGTGGCCGCCGAAGCGGTGGTGCGCGGCAGTCCGGCGGTGACGGCGGCCGTGAGGGCGGCGCCGAGGACTGTTCTGCGCGAGGGCCTGTTCATGGCGCTACCGTGCCTTCCCCGGGGAGGAGTGAACTGGGTGACGTTCAGAATCCCGGGATGAGGGAGCACGGTCAAGAGATTTGGTTAGGAAACTTTCCCAATCATTCCGGGGCCATCCCCGGCCGCTCGGGGCGGTGCGGCCGACCGGGTCCGACCGGCTCCCCGTTCTTCCACCAGGCGGCGCAGTGGGGGCCGGACTTGATCGTCTCGAAGCTCGCCTTGAAGGCGTCGTAGACGGTCGCATTGTCGATCTTCAGGAGGGTCTCGCCGTTGGCCCGGAGGTTCGGGAACGTGTAGTTGTGGCTTCCCGTGAAGACCAGCTTGCGGTTGGCTCCGCCCAGGTAGGTGCCTTCGATCAGCATGTACTTGGAGTGGATGCCGATGGTGCGCGAGGTACCGGTGCCGTCCACCGCGGTACCGGCGCAGCGGGCTGCATAAGTCAGGTTTCCGGCGATGGACCGCTCGCCTCCCGTTCGTTCGTCGTCGTGGCCGCCGGACGCGGCGTCCTCCGTCCTGGCGCGGCTGCGGCGACCGGCTGCCCTGCGCGGGGCGAAGACTACCTCCCCGACCGACACCGCAAAATCTATGCCCGTCGGAGTAGACATTGCCGCACACCGTGGTTAGTGTTTCTCTCGTAGACGAGGTCAAGCGGTACCCGCCAGACACGAACTGGCGGGCAGCAGGAAAGAAGTTCGCAGGTCGGCACGGTTGCAGGGCCCTGAAGCCAGGGATGGTGCAGTAAGGCGACAGGACCGGTGGCCGGGCCGGGCGGCCCGCAGGTATCAGGGGCCGCCACCGAGCGGTACCGCAGTTCGGTAAGTGCATTACCAGCAGGTGAAGTTGAGTTGCGCAGTACCGGCAGTCGCAGTACGCGGTATCCCAGTGAAGGCGCCCAAGACTGCGGGCGCGCGTGCTGGGAGTCCGGCAGTGGGGTTCCAAGCCGAGCGGTTGAGCAGGACGGGCGACGGGGCTGGCTGCCGGAACCGGCGGACCACCAGGACCGCCACAGCAGCACCGGGTAGTTGGCACTATCACGCAGTTCGCAGTACCAGCAGCACCGCAGTTCCGAGCAGGTCGCAGTACCCGGTAGTGGAAGTACCCGCGGTTCGCAGTAATCGGTCAGTACAGAGGATGAACGGAGGGGACAGAGCGCCATCAGGATCGCCCGGCCCGTGAGGCATCACCCGGGCGGATTCCGAAGACCCCAAGGCAAGGACGGTGGTTTCCGGTCACGCATACGCGATCCCCGCACGCCCCCTCCCCCGGGGCGAGGCGGACATGAGGAAGTCGGCCACAGGCCGACAGATGGTGTAAAACCCTTCGGGGCCCCGGGAGCCGCAACGGCCCCGGGGCCCCTCAGCGCGTCCCCGGACACAACAACAAGAAGAGGTGCAGTGACCACGGCAACCATCCGACCCCACACCCCCGACGCCGTCAGCTCGTTCGACGATGACGACTACCCCGCCTACACCATGGGCCGCGCCGCCGAGATGACCGGCACCACCCCCGGCTTCCTGCGCTCGCTCGGCGAGCAGGGCCTCATCACCCCCCTGCGCTCCGACGGCGGTCACCGCCGCTACTCCCGTTACCAGCTTCGGATCGCGATGCGCGCCCGCGACCTCGTCGACCAGGGCACCGCCATCGACGCCGCCTGCCGCATCATCATCCTCGAAGACCAACTCGAGGAAGCCCTGCGCATCAACGAGCAGCTCCGCCGCTCCCAATACGGCCAGGAACCCTCCGCCGACACCTGACCCAGCCATCCAGGCCGACGAAACCGGCCCGCGGTGAGCAGCAGGTGCTCACCGCAGGCCGCCCGGGACTCTAGCCCCTCGGTTCCGGTTCGCCGGCCGACCCTTCTCCACCGGCCCGGCCGCCCGACACCCTGCCTCACGGCGCGGACCACGCAGACCGCTTCCGCGCAGGGGGATTCCAGGTTCGTGTGAGGCCGCACCGGCCCGGCGCATCCGCTGGTAGGGGCGAAGCGCGCTGCGGGCGGATACCGCGATGGCCGGCCGGCGCGTCGGCGCCACGCGCCGGGCCTAGAAGCTGAGCAGGCCGATGGCGTGGCCGTCGTGGTCCACCACCGGCCACACGGCCAGGCCGCGGGAACGCATGGCGGCGGCCGCAGTGGCGGCGGGCATGTCGGCGGTGGCGAACGGGGCCCGGTCGAGGACGATGTCGCGCACCGGGGTGCGCTCGGTGGACCGGGAGCGGGTCTGGAATGGCGCCAGGTGCAGGCGGGTCAGCAACCCCGCGCAGCGGCCGTCGTCGTCGCGAACCAGGAGGTGGTCGGCACCGGAGCTCTGCAGGATGTCCATCGCCATGTCGACCATGACGTCGTCGCTGATCTGCAGCTCCGGGCAATTCATGAGGTCGCCGACCGTGGCGGTGGTCGCGGGGCGTTCGAGGGTGATGGTCATGGGCAGACTCCTTCGCGTATCCACCGCCGGGACCGGCGGTAGTCAGGGCACTGGCGGTGGAACGGCCGGCTGGTGCGCCGGATCGGGCCGAGACTGCTCTGCGCTTGGTGGGCGGTGGGGCCCGGGACTGCGGCGGCAGTCGGGGCCCCCACGTACGCGCTAGGCGGCGAGGGCGACGCGGCGGGGTGCCCGGCGCCGGCGGCCGGAGGAGCCCTGGTTGTCGCGGCCCGTGGCGGTTGCGCGGGCGTCGGCTCCCGCGTAGGCGGGGCGGCTGCGGCGGCCGCGGCTCGTGGACGCGCTGCGGCGGGGGCGTTCGACGACGGGGGCCGCGATCACGGTGGGGATGCCGGTGGGCACGCGGGCGCCGGTGATGCGGGCCAGTTCCTCGTCGCCGGCGCTGACCCGGGTGGTGACGGGGGTGATGGCGGCCGTGGTCATCATGCGGGCCATCTCGCGGCGCTGGTTGGGCAGCACCAGCGTGACGACGGTGCCGGACTCCCCCGCGCGGGCGGTGCGCCCGCCGCGGTGCAGGTAGTCCTTGTGGTCGCCCGGCGGGTCCAGGTTGACGACCAGGTCGAGCCCGTCGACGTGGATGCCGCGTGCGGCGACGTTGGTCGCGATCAGCGCGGTGACCTGGCCGGTGCGGAACTGCTCCAGGGTGCGGGTGCGCTGCGGCTGGGACTTGCCGCCGTGCAGGGCCGCGGCCTTCACCCCGTTCGCGAGGAGGTCCTCCACCAGGCGGTCCGCGCCGTGCTTGGTGTCGATGAACATGATCACTCCGCCGTCACGGGAGGCGATGTGGGCGATCGTGGCGTTCTTGTCGAAGTTCTGCACGTGCAGCACGTGGTGCTCCATGGTGCTGACCGCACCCGCCGACGGGTCAACCGAGTGCGTGACCGGATCCTTCAGGAAGCGCCGCACCAGGCGGTCGACGTTGCGGTCCAGGGTCGCGGAGAACAGCATCGTCTGGCAGCCCTCGGCGACCTGGGCGAGGAGTTCGGTGACCTGCGGCAGGAAGCCCATGTCGGCCATCTGGTCGGCCTCGTCGAGCACCGTGATGCCGACCCCGTCCAGCTGGCAGTCGCCCCGCTGGATCAGGTCCTTGAGCCGGCCGGGGGTGGCCACCACGACCTCCGCACCCCGGTTCAGCGCCTGCGCCTGGCGGCCGATCGACATTCCGCCCACCACCGTCGCCATCCGCAGCCGAACCGCGTGGGCGAACGGGGTGAGGGCATCGGTGACCTGCTGCGCGAGCTCACGGGTGGGAACCAGCACCAGGGCCAGCGGCCGGCGCGGCTCGGCCTTCTGCCCGGCGGTCCTGGCCAGCACGGCGAGACCGAACGCGATGGTCTTGCCGGAGCCGGTACGGCCACGTCCGAGGACGTCACGGCCGGCCAGCGAGTTCGGCAGCGTGGCGGCCTGGATCGGGAACGGCGTGGTGACGCCCTGGCGGGTCAGCACCGACAGCAGCGCCTTCGGCATGTCCAGCTCGCCGAACGCCTCGACGGCCGGCAGCGCCGCGGTGGTGCTCACCGGCATCGCGAACTCGCCCTGAGCGGACGAGCCCTGACGGGAGCTCCGGCCGCCGGCGGGCCGGTCGCCGTAGAAGGAGCTGCCGCCGGAGCGGGATCCGTAGGAGCGGGCGGAGGCCGAGGAGCGGGAGTTGGTGTTCTGGTACGGGGAGCGACTGGAGCGGTTCATGCGAAACCTTCCTGGGACGGCACGTCGCGAGGCGACTCCGCAGCGCGGGGCGCCGGCAGGAGATCGCCAGGGAACGGGCCGAAAGTATGGGGAGCGGGGCGTGGACGGTGAAACCGTGCGGCACGTCACCTCAGCTCGACGCTCACCGCGGAGGGCGGGAGCGAAGATCCTCGAACCGTGGGATGTCACGGCAGGGCGCCGATCCGGACGCGGCGCTGGGCGTCTCGCGTGGGGATGGCCGCCGGTGGCGGAGCCAGGGGGCCTGAACGGCCGCGGAACGCGTGGTGGAGAAATACCGAGGGGCCCGCACCGGGCATCATGTACGCGGTGCGGGCCCCTCGCTACCAGGCGGGTGCCGTGGCAGAAACTACAGCGGACGAATGTTCTCGGCCTGCGGGCCCTTCTGACCCTGCGTGACGTCGAACTCGACCTTCTGGCCCTCGAGCAGCTCGCGGAAGCCGTTGGCGTTGATGTTCGAGTAGTGGGCGAACACGTCAGGACCGCCACCCTCCTGCTCGATGAAGCCGAAGCCCTTTTCCGCGTTGAACCACTTCACAGTGCCATTAGCCATAAAGAAATCTCCTTCAAGGGGCTGTCCGAAACCCGCACAGCGCGCGTTTCGAGTCGCCGCGATGAGCACCCACCCGGGGAAGAGCCGGGAAACAAAAAGGCGCCTGCGATACATCAGCAGGCGCACACAAAGTTCATGGGAACCACTACTGCAACTAAAACGACTCTAGCAGGCCCCAGCCCGCCACGGGCGGATATTTCACTCCCGGTTCCGCGAGGCCCCTTCCCCGGGGCCGCCGATCGCGAGGCGTCGGGACCATCAACACACATGGAGAGCAGCTTCGTTGAGCATGCATCCCGCCCTGGCGGCGCCGCGGACGCCAGGGAGGGGAGGGCGGCCGACGCGGGCGCGGAGCGCCTGCCCTGACCGCGAAGAGCAAGGCGCCACGCCCGCCGACGCCATCCGGGGGCCCGCTGGACAGCGCACGGGCCTTCCTGTCGAACCCCGAAAATGAATGCGCCGGAAGGACCCGCTCTCGCGATTTCCGGCGCATACTGCAGGGGATGACGAAATCTGCAGCAGTCCGCCGCGTCCTGCCCACCAGCCCCTTCAAGGCCCGGATCGAAGCACCGCGCAAGCACTTCGCCGTCGGCGACCGCGTCACTCACGACCAGTACGGCCTCGGCCGGGCCATCGGCGTGGAAGGCGACAGCGACATCGCGGTACTCGTCGACTTCGGATCGCGGCGGGAACGCATCACCCAGCCCTACGCCACGATGTTCAAACTCTGACCCAGGACTCACGCGTTCTCGGCCGAGCGCGCCGCACCGCGCATGCCGCGGTGACACCGCCGCGCGCCCCTGGATCATCGCGCCGGTCCGCCGTCCAGGAGCGCGCACCCAACCAGGTCGAACAGGCACCCCCGATCCCGTCCCGGGCCGCACCGGCGACAAACTTGAACAGTACGTGACAGGCTCGTCACCGATGGCCGACCGCGGGGTGGGCAGGGCGATAAACTCCGCGCGTGGATGACAGACATCTGTTTGAGTCCGTCTGCGAAGTGCTCTCCCGCCGAGGGTTCGAGCCGGCACCGCCGCAGGCAGCCGGACTCTCCGTCCGACTGCGTCCGAGGACCGGCCTCGTACTGGGATGGCGGCCGGGTGAGGACCTGATCGGACCCACCCTCCACGCCTGCCCGCATCCCGACGACGCCGCCGGGCGCACCGAGTTCCGCGGCATCCGGACCGCGCTCATGCTGGCCCTGTCGGAGGTCCTCGGCGATGCGGGCTTCACCGTCACCGCCCAGGGCGACGACCTGCTCGTCACCGCCGGCCCACACGATCCGGGCACTGCCCCGACCCTCCCGGCCGCTCCCACCTGTCCCGCACCGCGGCGCAGCCGGTCGGCACGTCAGGTCGCCTCCGTGTAGCCCCCGGCCTAGCAGCTGACGACAGGCCCGTTGCCGCTATGGCCGCTGCCCCAGGCGTGTGAGGCCCGGGAAGCGGCGCATAGTCACCGAGGTTTTCATCACGAGCCGATCCTGCCAGGCCAGCATCGGCACGCGTCACTATCGTGCGCGCCCAGCGAACAGCGGAGCCCGGGGCCTCCCTTGGCCGCTGCCCGGGCCAGCCATTCCTGAGCCGCGGCAAGCCCCTGCGAGCCGTAGAAGCAGTTCCATGCGAGGACCATCGCGGTGGCTTCCAGGTCGGTGTCGGCCACCTCATCCATGGCCGGGGCCAGTACGGCCACCGCCTCGTCGGCGCGGCCGAGCTCGCCCAGGGCGGTGCCGAGCAGCAGTGCGGCCCGCGGGTCGAAGCCCTGCCGCAGTGCCGCCTCGGCCAACTGCCTTATCCGGTCAAGATCGTGGGCGTAGTACGCCAGAGCGGCCGCGCGCAGCAGCAGCTCGGCGCCGCGCTCCTCCTGTCCGCCCCCGCGCAGGCCGGGGTGATCGTCCCGCAGGTCCACCAGGCCGGCATCATCATGGACGACGCAGCCGGCTTCCCGCCCGGGCCCACCGTCACTGCTTCGGTCTGTGTCCCGACCGCAGGCGAACGGGGGCGCCACCGCTCGGTGGCGCCCCCGTTCTGCCCGCCGCGCGAAAGCCGGACGCCCGGCGTCGCCCGGCCTATATCCACACGCATGCTCGGGCGCCTCATCGTGGACCTCCTCACCGCGTCGACGAACAGACCGTCATCGGGGCGGGCGGGGGCGGCCGCGCTGACCGTGCCCAGCCTGGCCGGCTCACTGCGAGCTGTCCTCGACGACTCTCTCGGCGGAGTGTCCGGGTCAGCTCCGGTCGGGGAGGCGGGGCGTGGGGCGGCCGTTGACGTTCGGGTCTGCGACCGATGCGCCGGTCGTCGAAGCCGTCGAAGTCGCTGTGGGCGCCGCGGAGTGCTGGAGGGACCGTAGGATGGCCAGCCCCTGGCTGGCGATGCCGGCCGCGATCTGGTTCACCCCGTCGGTGCCGTTCAGGACGGTCAGATCGGCGCCCGCCATGCCCCGGGCCGCCGCGTCGGCGAGTGCGGGGAGGGCCTCCACGATCCTGTTGGCCGCGATCAGCTCCTGGTTGCCGTCCCGCAGTGACGCCGCGCGGGCGGCGTTGGCGTCCGCCTGGGCCTGGGCCAGGGTCCGTTCGGTGTAGGCGCCGGCGTCGGCCTCGAACTTCACCCGGTCGCGGTCCGCCTCGGCCAGCGTCCGCTTCCGGTAGGCCTCGGCGTCGGCGGGGCGCCGCACCTCCGCCTCCAGCCGCTGCGCCGTGAGCGCCGCATTGCGCTGCGCGAGGGCGGTCTGTTCCTCGGTGACCTCCTGGGTGGCCCGTGCCTCGGCGAGCGGCCCGGCCTGGGCGGCGCGCGCCCTGGACTGCTCGGTCTCCGCGAGGAAGCCGGCCCGCTTGATCGCGGTGTCCCGCTCGTACTCGGCCTTGAGCGCGGCGGCCTGCTGCTCCCGTTCGCTCGCCTCCTGGTCGGCCTTGGCCTGGGCGATCCGGGCCTGACTGGCCACCGCCGCCGCGTGCGGCGCGGCGAGGTTGTTGATGTAGCCGGTGGCGTCCTCGATCTCCTGGATCTGCAGGGCGTCCACCACGATGCCGAGCTTCTCCATCTCGCCGTGACTGCCCGCCATGACTTCCTGGGCGACCCGGCTGCGTTCCCTGATGATCTGCTCCACGGTCAGCCCACCGATGATGGAGCGCAGGTGGCCTGCGAATATCCGTCCGACCAGTTCCTGCATCTGGTTCTGCTCGGACAGGAAGCGCCGGGCCGCGTTGGCGATCGACACGGCGTCGTCGCCGACCTTGAAGACACAGACCGCGCGGACGGTGAGCCGGATGCCCTGCTGGGTGACGCAGTCCTCGGCGATCTCCGCCTCCTGCAGGGCCAGGGACAGCATGCGGGCCTTCTGCTTGACGGGAACGACGAAGCTCCCGTGGCCCGTGACGATCCGGAACTGGGTGTCCTGCGACTGCCGCTTGGAACCGGAGATGAGCATGGCCTCGTTGGGCGCGGGCACGTGCCAGAACAACATGACGAACCACCTGACCTGCAACAGCTCGACGAGGGCCGCGGGGCCGCCGGACTCAGGGCGGCAACGGCTCGACGAGCACCGACCGGGCGGAGATCGTGTCGATCACGACCACCCGGGTGTTGACCGCGACCGGCCCTGCGGACCAAGCCGCGAACACCTCCGACCCGCCGCGCAAGCCGACCAGCACCTCGCCCGGCCCGTCCGTCGGGATCGGCACCGTAACCCTCCCGACGGCTCCGACCGGGCTCTGCTGGGAGTCATCGGCCACGTACATGACACCTCGTGCCGTGAGACACGACGGCGCAGTGGGCGGCCGGAACACGAACGGCCACGGGCGGCACCCCTCCTGGAGGCACCGGGCCCCCGGTCGAGTCCTTCGGCAGAATGCCTGCGAGCAGCGCGCGCGGCGCGACCGCCCCGACCCCACCCACGGTACTCCGGCCGCAGGAGGGAGGCGTTTCTCGGGTACCCGTTTCCGGCGGCAGCGCCGAAACCTTCCCGACCGGGTCCGGGACGGCCTCCCGGATCGAAGAACAAGCACCGGGCCAGGCGCCACGACGTCGGCAAGACGGTCAAACGCGCCGAGACGATCAAGGAACATCAAGCCCGGCGAGGATAAACGCCAAGGTAAGAAGCCGTTGTCATACCAATCACAAGGCCTGCCGATCGAACGAGAGTCCAAGCCGCACCGAAGCCAGTGAGGTCGATCCGCAGAAGCTGAACCCTCGTCGTGTTCCGGCGCCGGACTCAGTCCCACCACAGGACGACCCTGCTGGACGGGCTCACCGCGCGCATCGAGTCCGGCGCAAGCGGCTCCGGCGCCTGACGCGGAGCGGGCGCGGTCCGACGGCGCCGGTCCCCCGGAGACCGGCGGTCGCCGTTCGCGCGGGGGCCCGCCCGGAGGCGGGTGGCGCGGCTCCTGCCGCGCCACCCGCTGATCACACCGTGGCCGGGTCCTGCGGGACGGGCTCGGGGCTGATGCGGGACCGGCGGCCGGGGTCTGTCCGGCCGTCTTCGGGCCCGGGTCGCTCTGGGCATCAGCAGGGCACCACCACACTGGTGCTGATCGGGTCGGTGTACCAGCCGTCTGCGGAGACGGAGAAGGTCGCGGTCACGGTCGAGCCGCACGGGACGGTGCCGCCGTAGCCGGCGATCTCCAGCGTGGTGGCCCGGAAGAGCAGGGACTGCTGCACGGTGCCGAGCGATTCGCCGCCCTCGATGTCGGTGGTCAGGACCGCATCGACCAGCTTCGTCCGCAGGGGCGGGCCGCCGGGGCTCGGCGGGCCGGCCAGGCCGATCCGGCCGGTGAACTGGACGCCGTCCTCGGTGACCGTGTAGCAGAGCTTGGTCCAGAGGCCGGACTGCAGGCCGGAGGCGTCGCAGACCTCCGTGGCGGTCTCGGTGGTGGTGGTGGCGGCGGTACCGGCAGCGACGGCCGGGGTCGCGCCGGCGAGAGCGAGTGCCAGGGCACCCGTAGCGGCGGCCGTCGTCAGCATCTTGCGAGTCATGAGGTGCTTCTCCTGTGTGCAGAGCTCCTGGTCCGTCCAGCAGCACTGTTATGTGATATTTCACTATCTCTCTGTAGTCAAGACGTCGCTCATCTGAATGGAGTGAGTCCGGTTGGTGTGGACTTGGTACGTGGAATCCGGATGTTTAATTCGCCCGCGAGTGGTGAAGGACGTCCTGGACCTGCCCGTGGGCGACTGGACCGGCCGTCCCACCTGGTGGGGGAAGGGCGGCCGGGGCGGGCCCGTCGGGGCGGACGGTGATGCTGTAGGCGGTACCGGCCAAGGTGGTGCGGAAGCGGGGGGTGTGGGCGGGGAGGAGGAGTTCGAGGAGCGCGGTCGACTCGCGGAGCGCGAACCGGGTGCCCAAGCAGGCGCGGGCGCCGACGCCGAACGGGTAGTAGGCGGCGAGGTGGGCCGGCCGGGCGCCGGGGATGGTGAACCGGGACGGGTCGAAGTGCTCGGGCTCCGGCCAGAGTTCGGGGTCGCGATGGGTCAGGTAGGGGCAGACCAGCAGGTCGTCGCCGGCCCCGATCCGGTAGCCGGCCAGGGTGTCGTCCTCGGTGGCGTGCCGGGGGAGGATCCAGGCGGACGGGTAGAGCCTGAGGGTTTCGCTCACCAGTGCCTGCACCGCCTCCTGCCGTTCGGGCGAGCCCTCGGGGCCGGCCGCCAGCGCTTCGGCGCGGGCCTGCGGGTGCCAGTGTTCCGGACGGGCTTCGCCGCCCACCAGCGGATTAATACTCCAACGCTGGAAGCCGCTGTCGTGCCGATCTTGTTCGATTGCGGAGGCTCGGTCGAGTGATCTTGTGGCCTGCCGTGCATGAAGACAGGGCCTCCAGTGCAGCACCTGGGTGTTGAAGCCGGAGAAGCACCAGGGAGGCCCTGTTGCCGCTGGTGTACGCCCTCGCACCTGCCGGTCCCAACTCGGCTGCTCGTGGGTGTGATCGCCTCGCTCACCGGTTCGGTAGCGCCGGGGACCGCCCGCATAGGCGGCCGAAGTATCCCTCGGACATGACGGATGCCGAATGGGCAGTGGTCCGCGATGCGTTGTCACTCTCGGAAAGACAACGGCTTCCAAGAGGACTGCGTCGATGAAGACCTGATTCCCCGTCGATGTCCACCGGCTGCCCCGTAGGCCCGAGGCAGATCAGCGACCGCTCGCGCCCAACAGAAGGCCATCGAGGGCTCACCGGCGCCGCGCCACCATCGATCGAGTCGTCGCCCCCTGCGCCACGCGCCTGACAGGTAGTGCGCTGGCGTGCCAACTCCTGGGCGCAAGCGGGAAACCCGGCCAATCGATCCGACCGTAGTTTCGGGGTGTGCCGAAACCGCGAATGCGGTGGGCGCTCTACCGACTGCTCCGAAGGGATCCCTCATGTTCGACATCACCAAGGTTCAGGCTGCCCCGAGCTCGGACCTCCTCACGCCCGACAACGCAGTCATGCTCTTCGTGGACCACCAGCCGCAGATGTTCTTCGGCACCGGCAGCGGTGACCGTGCCGCGATCATCAACAGCACCGTGGGGCTCGCCAAGGCGGCTCGGGCTTTCGAGGTTCCGGCCGTCCTGACCACGGTGGCCGCCGAGTCCTTCTCCGGGCCTCTGCTGCCGCAGCTCGCCGAGGTGTTCCCCGAGCACGAGGTCATCGACCGCACGACCATGAACGCCTGGGAGGACGAGGCCCTCGTGGCGGCGGTCAAGGCCACCGGACGCAAGAAGATCATCCTCGCCGGTCTGTGGACCGAGGTCTGCCTGGTGCTGCCCGCGCTGTCCGCGCTGGAGCAGGGGTATGAGGTGTACGTCGTCTCGGACGCCTCCGGCGGCGTCAGCCCGGCCGCCCACGAGCACGCGCTCCAGCGGATGATCGCCGCCGGCGCGGTGCCGGTGACCTGGGTGCAGGTGCTCCTCGAGCTGCAGCGCGACTGGGCGCGTCAGGAGACCTACGGCGCGGTCATGGAGATCGTCAAGGCCCACGCGGGCGCCTACGGCCTGGGTGTCGTGTACGCCCAGAGCGTCATCGGCGCGCACGCGGCCGGCTGATCTCCGTGGACACCGGCATTCTGATCCTGCGTCTGCTGGTGGGCCTGCTCGTCGCTGGCCACGGCGTGCAGAAGATCAGCACGCACCTGGGCGGCAGGGGGCTTGAGGGCGGCACCGAGGAGTTCCGTGCCGACGGCTTCCGCGGCGGAGCCCTCACCGCCCTGGCGGCGGGCGGTGGCCAGATCGGATCGGGTCTGCTGCTCGCCGCCGGCCTCCTGACCCCGCTCGCCGCGACCGGGGCCGTCGGGGTGATGACGGTCGCCCTCACCGTGAAGTGGCGCCACGGCCTGTGGGTGCAGAACGACGGGTACGAGTACCCGCTCGTCCTCATCGGCACCGCCGTCGCCCTGGCCGCGACCGGACCCGGCGTATGGTCCCTCGACGCGGCCCTCGGCCTCACCCCGTACCCGCTGTGGTGGGCCGGCCTCGCGTTCGTGGCCGGCCTCGGCAGCGGGCTGCTCACCCGGCTCGTACTGCACCGTCAGGCCCCGGCGCCGCCGCAGGCCGCCGCCTCCGGCGGCCGCTGAGCGCGAGCCGCGCAGACCGGGTCCGGCCGCCCTGCGACCCCCGCGCGGGCGGCCGGGCCCTCCCACCTTCCACACCAGGAGTACCGATGGAAACCGCGACTACCGCATCCACCACCGCACCCTCGCGCGGTGGCGGTCAGCCGCTGCTGCACCAGAAGGGTGGCGAGACCCAGGCGTTCGGCACGTTGAAGCAGCTGCCGATCGGCCTCGGCCACGACACCCGTATGTACGCCTGCCAGCGGCTGAACCGCGTACTCGCCGACACGCAGATCCTGTACTCCCTCTACAAGAAGCACCACTGGCTCATGCGCGGGGCGACCTTCTACTCGCTCCACCTGATGCTGGACAAGCACGCGGAGGCCCAACTGGCCATCGTGGACGCGCTGGCCGAGCGGATCCAGAGCCTCGGCGGCGTCGCGGTCGCAGACCCGCGCCACGTCGCGGAACTGACGGCCATTCCCCGGCCGCCGAACGGCGTGGAGAAGGTTCCCGTCATGCTGTCGAGGCTCCTCGACGCGCACGAGCGGATCCTGATCGACGCGCGGGACGCCGCCGCCCGGATCTCGGCGGAGGGCGACGAGGGCAGCACCGACCTGCTCGTCTCCGAGGTCATCCGCACCGGCGAGACGCAGGTGTGGTTCCTGGCCGAGCACCTCGTGGACACCCCTCTGGTGCAGGGCTGATGACGGACACGTACGACGTCGTCGTGGTCGGCGGAGGGCCGGTCGGCGAGGTCCGGCTGCGCCTCCTTGAGACGTACGGCTTCTGAGGCGCGCGGCTTCCGAGGCTCCCTCCACCCGGCCTCCGCAGGCCCTGTTCGCCTGCCCCACCCCCGCATCGAGCACCGAACGAGAGACCCACCATGAGCACAACCTCCCCCTCCGCCACCGGCGGCGCCGACGGCGGACAGGACAGCCGGCCGGACGCTCCCCCGGAACGCCGCTTCGAACCCGACCTCCGGTCGATGACCCGGATCAACCTCCGCCCCATCGCCTCACCCATGCCGCTGGGCTTCTTCACGGTGGCGATCGCATCCGTGATGACGGGGTGCATGCAACTCGGGATCTTCGATACAGAGGCCCGCAGCGCCGTCGCCCTGTGCGTATTGCCGGCCTTCGCGCTGCAGTTCCTGGTGAGCATCCTGGCGTTCGGCGCCCGGGACGTCATCGCGGCGACGCTGATGGGCATCTTCGCCGGCAGTTGGCTGGCCTACGGGCTCGTCATGTTCAGCGGCGCGCCCGACGGTCTGCGCGTGCTGGGCGTCTTCAACCTCGCGCTTCTGTGTTTCGGGGCGCTGATGACCGCCGTGACACGGCCCAAGCGCGCCCTGTGGCTCGTCCTGCTGGTCTCCCTGCCCCGCTGGGCGACCACCGGTCTGTCAGGTCTCACCGGCAGCGAATGGCTCACCCGCACGTCCGGCGCCCTTGGCCTCGTGGTGGCGCTCGTCGCGATGTACACGGCCTTCGCCCTGATGCTGGAGGACATGCGCAGCGAAGAGGTCCTGCCCATCGGCCGCAGTGGTCCGGCCCACGCCGCCGTCGAGGGCGGCCTCACGGTCCAGCTCCGCAATCTGGAACGCCAGGCCGGCGTGCGCCGAACGCTCTGAACATCCGGCGCCCATGAACACCGCGGCCGCACAGTAGCAACGATTGAACAGGAGTTCCCCCATGTCCCGATCCGCCGAACCCACCGTCGTGCTGGTCCACGGCGCTTTCGCCGACGCCTCCAGCTTCGCTCGCGTCATCCCGGCGCTGACCGCCGCAGGCCTGAAGGCAGTGGCTCCCGCGGTGCCCAACCGCAGCCTGGTGGAGGACGCCGCGTACATCGCCTCGGTGATACGTGCTGTCGACGGCCCTGTGATCCTGGTCGGCCACTCCTACGGCGGCGCCGTCATCACCCTCGCCGGCGTGGAGGAGAACGTCCGGGCGCTTGTCTACCTGGCGGGATACGCGTTGGAGGAGGGCGAGAGTCTCGGCGAGTTGCAGGGGCGCTTCCCCGACTCCGGCCTCGCCGAAGCGCTCATCTTCACGCCGTTCCCCGCGGCCGGATCCGCCGAGGCCGGCACCGACGTCTCGGTGGATGTCGAGAGGTTCCCCGCTCTCTTCGCCGCCGACGTCGACCCCGGGCTCGCCGCGGTGCTCGCCGTCTCCCAGCGCCCCCTGGCCGCGCGGGCCTTCTCGGAGGCGGCCCCGGTCGCGGCGTGGAAGAGCAAGCCGTCGTGGGGCCTCGTCGCCACCTCCGACCGGACCATCAACCCCGACGTGGAGCGCTACGGTTACGAACGAGCCGGCATGACCACCGTCGAGGTCGACTCCTCGCACCTGGTGATGCTCGCCCGGCCCGAGGCCGTGGCGGAGCTGATCCAGGACGCGGCCCGGTCCGTCGCCCGCTGACCCGCCCGGGCCGCCGATGCCGGTGCCGAGCCCACCCCCGGTGTGGGCTCGGCACCGGCACACAAGCCTCTGACCTCGAACGATTGGTTGATTATGTTCGAACGCTGATAGCTTCGGTTCGCCCCCGAGAACACTCGGTGGGCGAACGGAGGAAGCACACCCATGAGGTTCGGCGCGAGGCTCGCGCTCGCCGTTATCGCCCTAGTCGTCACGGCCGCCGCATGCGTCGCCCCTCCCAGCGCTTCCTCGTCCGGCGAGGCCGGGGACTGCGGGCCGTACGCGCGGTACGGCAGACACCCCGCGACCCACGTCACCGTCTACGCGCCCAGCCGGGACCGGGAAGCAGACCTGTTCGAAGAGACCTGGGCCGCGTTCGCCGCATGCACGGGGATCGACGTCCAGTACGAGGGAAACGGGGAGTTCGAGGCCCAGATCCAACTCCGGGTCGAGGGCGGCCACGCCCCCGACGTGGCGTTCTTCGCTCAGCCCGGGCTCCTGGAACGTTTCGCGCGCGCGGGGAAGCTCGAACCCGCGAGCGCGGAGCTGGTGTCGCTGGCAGAGCAGGGCTGGTCGGCGGACTGGAACAGCTACGCGACCGTGAACGGCACCCTCTACGGCACTCCGTTGGTCGCGAACGTGAAGTCGTTCGTCTGGTACTCGCCGAAGTTCTTCCGGGAAAGGGGACTCACCGTCCCCCGCACCTGGGCCGAACTGATGGACGTGACGGAGAAGGTCGCCGCATCGGGGGTCAGGCCCTGGTGTGCGGGCCTCGAATCCGGCGAGGCGACCGGCTGGCCCGTGACGGACTGGATCGAGGACGTCCTGCTCCGCCAGCAGGGGCCGGACGTCTACGACCAGTGGGTCTCCCACCGGATTCCGTTCAACGACCCGCGGGTGGTCCGGGCGATGGACACGGTGGGATCCATCCTCAAGAACGACCGCTATGCCAACGGCGGCTACGGACCGGCCCGCTCGATGGCCTCGATCTCCTACCAGGACGGCGGCACGCCGATCCTCTCCGGCGACTGCGCGATGCACCGCCAGGCGTCGTTCTACGCCGAGCACTGGCCGAAGGGCACCCGGATCGGACCGGACGGGGACGTGTTCGCCTTCCTCCTTCCGGGGGTGGACACAACCAGCAAGCCCGTCCTGGGCGGAGGAACGTTCGCCACGGCATTCTCCGACCGCCCCGAGGTGCGAGCCTTCCGGGAATACCTGGCGAGCGCCGACTTCGCCAACGCGCGGATGAAGAAGGGCCCCTTCGTCTCGGCGAACAAGGGAGTGGATCCGGCCGACGCGGCCGGCCCGGTCGACAAGCTGTCGATCCAGCTGCTCCAGGATCCCCGGACACAGTTCAGGTTCGACGGTTCCGACCAGATGCCCGCGGCCGTCGGTGCGGGCACCTTCTGGAAGGGAGCCGTCGACTGGATCAGCGGCAAGGACACCGAATCGGTGGCGGCGGCCATCGAACGGTCCTGGCCGAGCCACTGATGTCGTTCGACGTCGTCGCTCAGCAGCCCAAGCTGGCCCACCTTCTCCAGGGCGTCGTCGTGTTCTCGGCCGTGGTCGGCTTGATCCTCCTGGCGCTGCACCGAGGGCCGGTACGGAGGCGCGGCGCGGCCTTCCTGCTGCTGGCCCCCGCCCTGCTGCTGCTCACCATCGGCCTTCTGCTGCCCGGCCTGCACACCCTGGGCCTGTCGTTCATGGACGACGAAGGGAACACCTGGGTCGGCGTCGACAACTACGTGTGGATGTTCACCGACCCCGAGGCGCTGGTCGCGCTCCGCAACACCCTGGCGTGGGTGGTGCTCGTGCCCCTGCTGGTGACGGGGATCGGTCTCCTCTACGCCGCGGCCGTCGTACGGTCGCGGTTCCGGGCGCTCGCCCTGGCCCCCGTCCTGCTGCCGATGGCGATCTCGTTCGTCGGCGCCGGCCTGGTCTGGAAGTTCGTCTACGCCTACCGGCCGGCCGGGGCGGAGCAGATCGGGCTGCTGAACGGACTCGTCGTGGCGTTCGGCGGCGAGCCGAGACAGTGGCTCGTGGACTCCCCCTGGAACGTCCTGTTCCTCATAGCGGCGATGGTGTGGACCCAGGCAGGCTTCGCGGCCTTCCTGCTGGCAGGCGCGATCACGGCGGTTCCCGGCGAGATCATCGAGGCGGCCCGGCTGGACGGCGCGTCACCGCGGCAGATCTTCCGGCACATCACCGTGCCGTCGATCAGACCCACGCTGCTCGTCGTCGTCCTCACCGAGGTGATCGGCACCTTCAAGGCGTTCGACATCGTCAAAACCATGACCGCCGGGCAGTTCGACACCGGTGTCATCGCCCACGAGATGTACGACCAGTCCTTCCGCTACGGCCGGACCGGCCACGGCGCAGCCCTCGCGGTGCTGCTCTTCCTCCTCGTCACCCCTGTCGTGGCCTACAAGGTCCGTGTGCAGCGGAGCGCGGGGTGAGCGGTGTCCGGGAGCGTCTGTCGTCCCGTGTGTTCTCGCTGGCCGCCGTGGTGACCGCGATCCTGTGGACCGTGCCGACGCTCGGTCTGTTCCTCTCCTCGTTCCGTCCCGAGACCGAGATCAAGACGACTGGCTGGTGGACCGTGTTCGGCTCGCCCCGCGTCACGCTCGCCAACTACCGTGAGGTGCTGTTCGGCACCGGGAACGCGTCGGGCCGGCTCGCCGACCACCTCGTCAACTCGATCGTCATCACCCTGCCCTCGGTGCTGTTTCCGCTCACGCTGGCGTTCCTCGCCGCGTACGCCCTGGCGTGGATCGACTTCAAGGGGCGCGACGTGCTTGTCGTCGGCATTTTCGCGCTCCAGATCGTGCCCCTCCAGATGGTGCTCGTCCCGCTGCTGCGGCTCTTCTCCCGCGGATGGCTGTTCCTGCCCGCCTGGAACGTCACCGGAGCGGCTCGGTTCAGCCAGGCGTGGTTCGCACACACGGTCTTCGCGTTGCCGTTCGCGGTGTTCCTCCTCCACAACTACCTGGCCGGACTGCCCCGTGACCTGATCGAAGCGGCCCGGGTCGACGGCGCGTCACACGCGACGCTGCTGCTCCGGATCGTCCTGCCGCTGGCCCGCCCGGTCCTGGTGACGTTCGCGGTCATCCAGTTCATCTGGGTGTGGAACGACCTGCTCGTGGCGATGACGCTGTCGGGCGGGACCGCCGAGACCGCTCCGGTGACGGTCGGACTGGCGGCCATGGCCGGGACGCGCGGCAACGAGTGGCAGCGGCTCACCGCAGGGGCGTTCGTATCGGCGTTCGTCCCGCTGCTCGTGTTCCTCCTCCTCCGGCGGCACGTCGCCCGAGGTCTGCTCGCGGGGTCCGTCAAGGGATGACACCGCAGGAGATGAGCACGGGCGCCCGGCTGAGCCGGCCGGGTCTGCGCGGCCGGGAAGCCGAGCTGGAACAGCTGCGGGCCATGGTCGAGGCGGTGCGCGACGGCGACGGCAGTGGGATCGCCCTGCTCCTGGGCGAGCCGGGGATCGGGAAGACCGCCCTGCTGGAGGAGACCGTCTCCATCGCACGCGCCAGCGGGTTCGCCGTCAGCCGGGGACGCGCCGAGGAGCTGCACGAGCTGGCACCGCTGGCCTCGCTGGCCTCAGGCCTGCTGCACGGCGACCCGCCGCTGCTGGCCGCGGAGGACTTCGCGCACCTGGCGGGCCACCACGACCAACGCGTCTGGCTGGTCGAACGGCTGGCCCGGCTGCTCGAGGAGCGCTCGAAGGACGCGCCCACAATGATCGCGATCGACGACGTCCAGTGGACCGATCCGCTGAGCCGGTTCGCACTGAACGTCATGCCGGCACGACTGCTGGCCTCCCCGGTTCTCTGGCTGCTCGCGGGGAGGGAGAACCCGGACCTGCGCGGGGGCGCCACCCGGATGGCCACGCTCGCGCTGCGGCCGCTGTCCGGCGCGGCGCTCGCCGAGTTGGCGCGGGACGTACTCGGCGGGACGGTACCGGATCGCGTCACCGGGTTGCTCGACTCGGCCGGCGGTAACCCGTTCCTCGCGACGGAGGTGCTGACCGGCATCGCGGCGTCGGGTGCGGACGGGTTCGAGCCGCCGGAGCGGCTGGTGCTCGGGGTCCGCGGCAAGCTGTCCGCACTCCGACCGGGCACCCTCGAGTTCCTGCGGATCGGCTCGGTCCTGGGCCGCGCCTTCCACCTCGCCGACGCTGCGGCCCTGTGCGGCAGGCCGGCCTCGGGCCTCATCGGTGAACTGCACGAGGCGATCGGTGCCGGGCTCATCGAGGACGACGGCGAACGCCTCGTGTTCCGTCATGATCTGCTCCGGCAGGCGGTCTACGCCGACCTCGCGCCCTCCGCGCGGCGGGCACTGCACCGGGAGGCGGCGAGTCGGCTCGTCGCGACGGGCCGCACCTCGGCCGACGCTGTCCCGCACCTGCTCAAGAGCGCCGAACCGGGTGACCAGGAGGCGATCCGGCTGCTCGGCCGCGCCGCCTCGGACGTACTCACCGTCATGCCCGACCTCGCCGCCGATCTGTCCGTGCGCGCCATGGAACTGGTGCCGCCCCACGATCCCGCGGAGTTCGACGTGGGGGAACGGGCCGTCACCGCCCTCACCCGTGCGGGCCGGTACACCCGGGCACGGGAGACCGGCGACGTCCTCCTGGCCCGGCAGCCCCCGTTGGACGTCTTCGCCCGTCTGCAGTCGGTCCTCGGGGACACGCTGTGGCACCTCGACGACATCCATGAGCTGACCCGCCGCTCGACGGCCGCCCTGGGCGTCGTCACCGACCCGGCGGTCCGCGCCCGGCTGACCGCGCGACTCGCGCTCGCCCAGTCCCGCGGCCGCGACCTCGGCAGCGCTCGCAAGACCGCGGAACGGGCGTTCGCCGAGGCGGAGCGCGCGCAGGACCGGGAGGCCCGCGTCATCGCGCTGTGGGGTCTCGGCGAGATCGCCCTCAACGCGGGCGAGTGTGCGTCCGCCGTCGACCATCACACGGCGCTCAGCGCGTTCGACGCGGCGTTCCTCCCCGAGGAGGTCGTTGCCCGTGTCCACCTGGACGACTTCGACACGGCCCGGCACCTGCTGCGGACGGCGGCCGACGACCCGCTGCGACCAGCGATGCTGATGTGGGCGCAGGGAAATCTCAATCTGGGGCTCGGGCGGCTCGACGACGCGGAGGCCGACCTCGTCACCACCGAGCGGCTGGAAGCGGACATCCACGTGCCCGCGAACCTGGTCAACGTTCGCGTCCACCGGGGCTGGCTGGCGCTGCTGCGTGGCGATCGCGAAGCCGCGGAGGAACACGCCGAGGTCGTCAGGACGGCGGTGGCCGGTCGGCCGAACCCGGGGAACCACGCCGCTCACCAGTACCTGGAGGCCCTCCTCGCCGACGCCGACGGCGACCACGCGGCGGCGGCCGAACGGCTGCGGTCCGCCCAGCGGGATCACCCTTTCGTCCGCTGGAGGCTCCTGCGCACCCGGTTCGTCGAGGCCGTGCAGATCGCCCTGCGTGCCGGAGACCGGGCTCTGGCCGTGGACCTCGCGGCCCAGGCGGCCGACTACGCCTCCCACAACCCCGCCGTGCCGACAGCGCAGGGGACGGCCACCCACACGGCGGCGCTGGTGAACGCCGATCCCGGCCTTCTGGAGCGGTCCGTCCGGATCCTTCTCAACGGGCCCCGGCCGCTGCACCTCGCGGCGGCCTCCGCCGACCTCGGCCGCGCACTGTCGGCCACGGGAGACGCCGCCGCAATACCCGCCCTGACGAAGGCGTACGAGGCGTACGCCTACGCGGGGGCCGGCGCCGAGGCCGACAAGGTCAGGGCGGAACTGGACCGGGCCGTGACGGGCTCCGGTCGACTCCCGGCCCGCCCCCGCCCCGTCCGGGGGTGGGACGCGCTCACCGCCTCGGAACGCAAGGTCGCCCGGCTCATCGCCGCAGGACACACCAACCGGTCGGCCGCTGCCGCCCTGGTCGTGTCTCCGCACACGGTCAACACGCACCTGACGTCCATCTTCCGCAAGCTCTCGGTGAACTCACGGGTCCACCTGACCCGGCTGGTACTGGCGCAGGCCGACATCGAGGCGGCCGGCCCTGCCCCGTCCGCGGACTCTGCGCCGGCGGGCAAGGCTCGGGGCGCCGCACGACAATCGGCGGCGCCTCCCCCGCCATAGCGTGACGGCAGTCCGCGCCGCGACGACGCGCGGACCAGCCGACCCGAAGCGAGGAAGACACAGCCATGCCGTACATCACCGTGGGCCAGGAGAACACCACCGCCGTCGAGCTCTACTACGAGGACCACGGCACCGGCCGGCCGATCGTCCTCATCCACGGCTTCCCCCTCGACGGCCACTCCTGGGAGCGCCAGAGCGCCGCGCTCCTCGACGCCGGCTACCGCGTCATCACCTACGACCGCCGCGGCTTCGGCCGGTCCTCCCAGCCGACGACCGGCTACGACTACGACACCTTCGCGGCCGACCTGAACACCGTGATGGAGACCCTCGACCTGAACGACGCCGTCCTCGTGGGCTTCTCCATGGGCACCGGCGAGGTCGCCCGCTACGTCTCCGCGTACGGCTCCGCCCGCGTCGCCAAGGTCGCCTTCCTCGCCTCGCTGGAGCCGTGCCTGCTCAAGACCGACGACAACCCGGACGGTGTCGCCCCGAAGGAGTTCTTCGACGGGATCGTCGCCACGGTGAAGGCCGACCGTTACGCCTACTACACCGCCTTCTTCAACGACTTCTACAACCTCGACGAGAACCTGGGCACCCGCATCAGCGAGGAGGCCGTCCGCAACAGCTGGAACACCGCGGCCGGCGGCGGCTTCTTCGCAGCCTCGGCGGCGCCGTCGACCTGGTACACCGACTTCCGTGCCGACATCCCGGCCATCGATGTCCCCGCCCTGATCCTGCACGGCACGGCCGACCGCATCCTCCCCGCCGAAGGTACCGCGCGTCCCTTCCACGCGGCCCTCCCGTCCGCCGACTACGTCGAGATCGACGGCGCCCCGCACGGCCTGCTGTGGACCCACGCGGAGGAGGTCAACGCCGCGCTCCTCGCGTTCCTGGCGAAGTGAGGCCGCTCCCGTCGGCTCACACGCAGTGAGCCCCCGCCCGCGGCAGCCGGTCGTCCGGCTGCCGCGGGCGCCGGCGCCGGACGATCAGGAGTCCTCCGGCTTCTCGGCCCGCGATCACCGCATCCAGACAGGTTCAGGAGAGTGGAAGCATCATGCAGTTCGGTATCTTCACCGTCGGGGACGTGACACCCGACCCTACCGATGGCCGTGTCCCGACGGAGCACGAGCGCATCAAGGCGATGGTCGCCATCGCGCTCAAGGCCGAGGAGGTCGGTCTGGACGTCTTCGCGACCGGAGAGCACCACAACCCGCCGTTCGTCCCGTCGTCGCCGACCACCCTGCTCGGACACATCGCCGCCCGCACCGAGAAGCTGGTCCTGTCCACCGCCACGACTCTGATCACCACCAACGACCCGGTGAAGATCGCGGAGGACTACGCGATGCTCCAGCACCTGGCCGACGGCCGGGTCGACCTTATGCTGGGGCGTGGCAACACCGGACCGGTGTATCCCTGGTTCGGGCAGGACATCCGCCAGGGCATCGACCTCGCCAGGGAGAACTACGCGCTGCTGCGCCGGTTGTGGCATGAGGACGTCGTGGACTGGGAGGGCCGGTTCCGCACGCCCCTGCAGGCCTTCACGTCGACACCCCGACCGCTGGACGGGGTAGCGCCGTTCGTCTGGCACGGATCCATCAGGTCGCCGGAGATCGCGGAACAGGCCGCGTTCTACGGTGACGGATTCTTCCACAACAACATCTTCTGGCCGGCCGATCACACCAGGCGCATGGTGCAGCTGTACCGGCGCCGGTACGCCCACCACGGCCACGGTCGCCCGGAGGACGCCATCGTGGGGCTGGGCGGCCAGGTCTTCATGCGCAAGAACTCGCAGGACGCGATAAGGGAGTTCCGTCCGTACTTCGACAACGCGCCGGTCTACGGGCACGGTCCGTCGCTGGAGGAGTTCACCGAGCAGACCCCGCTGACCGTGGGCTCTCCCCAGCAGGTCATCGAACGGACCCTGTCCTTCCGGGAGAGCGTGGGCGACTACCAGCGCCAGCTGTTCCTGATGGATCACGCGGGTCTGCCCCTCAAGACGGTCCTGGAGCAGCTCGACATCCTCGGCGAGGAGGTCGTGCCCGTGCTGCGCCGGGAGTTCGCGAGCGGACGCCCGGACGATGTGCCGGACGCCCCGACGCACGCGGCGCGGGTCACGGCCGCCGCGACCGTGCAGGAGGCGGGCGCCGCGTGAAGCTCGTCGCCGTTTCCGCGGGGTTGAGTACCCCTTCCTCCACCCGCCTGCTCGCGGACCGGCTGGCCGAGTCGGTCCGCGACGAACTCACTGTCCAGGGCCGTGTCGTGTCGGCCGAGGTCGTGGAGCTTCGCGAACTGGCCGGCGATGTCGCCAACCATCTTGTGACCGGCTTTCCGGCACCGCGCCTGGCTGCCGCGATCGACGCGGTGACCGGAGCCGACGGCCTGATTGTCGTCACCCCGGTGTTCACGGCCTCCTACAGCGGCCTGTTCAAGTCCTTCTTCGACGTGATCGCCCCGGACGCACTCGCGGGAAAACCGGTCCTGGTCGCGGCCACGGGGGGTACGGCTCGCCACTCCCTCGTGCTGGAGCACGCCATGCGACCGCTCTTCGCGTATCTGCGTGCCACTGTTGTTCCCACCGCGGTGTTCGCGGCGTCCGCGGACTGGGGATCCGGAGGAGACGAGTACGCCGACGGCCTGCCCGGCCGCATCCGCCGGGCGGGCGGCGAGCTGGCCGCGCTCCTGGCCGACCGCCCGGCCCGGGCCGAACCCGAGGACGACGTCACCGCCCTCGAACGGCAGCTCGCCGACCTGCGCTTCGACTGAGACCGGTCGGTCCGGGTCACCCCCTGCCCGGGCGAAGCCGCCGTGCCGCATACTGATCCGCCGTACCGCCGTTGGACGAGCCCCCGTCCCGTGCGGCCCCGGCCGGCGGAGTGAGTGTGAACCGATTGACGACATGGCCCTTCCCCGAGGACGTCGAGGGTGGGGGGACACCGGTCCGCGGCAGGGAGGAGGAACTGGCGTTCATCGAGGCGCGGCTCGACGCCCTCGCCCGGGGGGCAGGCGGGATCGTCCTCGTCGAAGGCCCTGCGGGCATCGGCAGGTCGCGGATGCTCGCGGAGGCGTCGGCGTCCGCGAAACGGCGCGGGATGAGGGTGTTCCAGGGCGGAGCCGACGCCGACGAACAGTTCGTGCCGCTCGGCCCGTTGCTGGACGGGCTGTTCGCGGGGGAGGAACCGCTCGCGGGTGCCGACCGGCTACGGGACCTCACCGCGACGCCAGGCCAGCGGTTCTGGCTGCTCCAGGAACTGGGGGACCGCCTGCGGGAGGCCGCTCGGAGCGGGCCGCTGCTCATCGTCCTCGACGACCTCCAGTGGTGCGACGAACTGACGCTGCTCACCCTCC
The DNA here is from genome assembly GCF_055561295.1 of Kitasatospora sp. NPDC022785. Taxonomy (NCBI): domain Bacteria; kingdom Bacillati; phylum Actinomycetota; class Actinomycetes; order Kitasatosporales; family Streptomycetaceae; genus Kitasatospora; species Kitasatospora sp. NPDC022785. The sequence goes on from NZ_JBVHHB010000002.1 coordinate 215,446, forward strand.
ACACCCTCGCGGCCGCACTCGCGACGCAGCCGATCCTGTGGCTGGTGGCCGTGCGCCACGGGAGTGTGTCTCCCCGGGTCCGCACGACACTGGACCGGATTCGGCAGGCCGGGGCGCACGAACTGGCCTTGGGCGCACTCGGCGACCCGGCGGTCGTCCGGATCGCGGAGGACGTCCTGGGTGCGGTGCCCGGCCCGGACGTCATCCATGTCGCGCGCCGCGCCGAGGGGGTGCCGCTGTTGCTCGAGGAACTGCTCGACGCGGTACGGGACGAGGGGCTGGTGACGATCGAGAACGGCACAGCACGGCTCACGGCCGGATCCCTCCCCCTCACGCAACTGCCGTCCGTCGCGGGCCGGCTGGCCCGGCTTCCCACCGCGGCCCGCGAACTCGTCGAAACGACGGCCGTGGTGGGAGGCCCCGTCCCCGTGGAGCTGCTGGCCGAGCTGCTCGGCAGACCACCTGCGACGCTGATCACCGCGATCCAGGAATCCCTCGACTCCGGTCTGCTCGTCGAGAGGGGCGACCGTCTGGAGTTCCGCCACGAGCTGATCCGTGAGTCTGTGGAAGCCGGACTCCCTCCCGCCCTGCGCCGAACCCTGCGGAGCCATGCCGCCGAGGTGCCGCCGGCGCCTGCGGCGTCCCCGGCCGGGCCCGACGCGCCGCCGGCCGTGGGCGTGCGGCTCGGCGACCGGACGGCCGTCGAACGGCTGCGTGCCGGTGCGGCCGATCTCGCGGCCACAGCGCCCGGAGCGGCGGCGGAGCTCAGCCTCAGAGCCCTGGAACTCACCATGGAGGACCCGTCGCGACGGCCGAGGGTCATCGCCGAGACGCTCCCGCTGCTCTGGCAGATGGGGCAGCCGGCCCGGGCACACGACCTGGGGGCGTCGGCCCTGGCCGCCGGTGATCTCAGGCCCGACGACGAGGCGCGGATACGCCTCGCCATGGCGCGCCTCGCCAGTCACTTCGATTTCGCCGAGGCCGTCCGCCAGGCCCGTGCAGGGGCGGCACTGCCCGGGATCCCGGCCGCACTGCGGGCCCGACTGCTCGCCCTGTTGTGCCTGGGCCTGTCGCTGGCGGGTGACCCCGAGGGCGCGGAGCAGACCGCTGCCGAGGCGCGGGAGGCCACCGATGAGGCCCGGGACGGCATCGCCCAGGCCACCATGATGGTGGTCGACTCGGCCCTGTGCTTCTACCGGATGGACTGGAACGAGGCGCTCCGCCGGGCGAGCCGGGCGGCAGCCCTGGCGGCCGGCCTCGGCATCGCCCCTTCCGTCTGGATCCCGGAGGCGCTGTGGCAGTGCTTGCTGCTGACCGTGGCCGGCCGCACCGCGGAGGCGCTCGCGCTCGCCGAGGCCGGGGTCCACGACACCCGCCACCAGGGCCAGGCGGCGGCCGCACGCCTGTGGCTCATGCACCGCGCCCGGGCGCTCCTGGACGCCGGGCGGCTGGCGGACGCCCGGGCCGAGGCGGAAGCCGCCGCCGACATGAGGGGTGCGTTCGACAGCGGAGACCTCGCTGAACTCATGCTCCTCTACACGCTGACGCGAGTGGCGATCCACACCGACGACCGCGAAGCCGCCCAGCGGTGCGCGGCGCAGGCGCGGCGCGTGCGGGGTACGGGCGCACCGCTCGCCCGTAGCGTCGCTGCCTGGATGCTGGTACTGCTGGCGGACTTCGACGGCCGGCCCGACCGCGCCCTGGCGGAACTCGACGAGGTGCTGGCGGCGCTCGCCGAGGAACGGTCGGCCCTGGTGAGCCCGGTCGACCCGATGGACACTCCCGTCCTCGTCCGCATGGCCCTGCGCGCCGGCGCATCCGAGCGGGCCGCCCCGGCCGTCGAGGTGGCCGAGCGGCGAGCCGCTCGCAACCCGGACTTCACGATCCTCGCTGCCAGTGCCGCGCACGCCCGCGGGCTGCTCGACAACGATCTGGCGCACCTCCTGCACGCCGTCCGACTGTACGAGGGGTGCTCACGCCCGGTCGCCCGGGCGTCGGCGCTGGAGGACGTCGGACGCAAGCTCGCGACCACCCGCAGGCCCGAGGCGGTGCCGTACCTGGACAAGGCGCTCGCCCTCTACACCCAGTCAGGTGCCGAGCGGCACGTCGCGCGGGTCCGTCGACGCCTGCGGGCCGCCGGCGTGCGCCGACGCCCCTCATCGGCCGGGTCGGCCAAGGAATGGCCCGAGCTGACAGCGTCGGAGCTCCGGGTGGCACGGCTCGTGGCCCAGGGACTGACGAACCCGCAGGTGGCCGAGGAGCTCTCCCTGTCGCCCCACACGGTGGGTTCGCACCTGCGCCGCGCCTACACCAAGCTCGACATCGGCTCCCGCGCGGAGCTGGCCCGGCTGGTGGAGAGACGCGACAACGGAAAGTGATCGTTTCGTATCCCCTGCCGACGCCGTCCCTATGGACCTTTCATGCGATGTGCCGGCGTCGTCGCCTCCTCAAAATGATCAACAGCTGCGGAAAGGAAGCGTTCCGCAGGGAACAGTTGGTCGAGAGAGGAACAGCGCATGACCGCAAGGCTCCAGCGGGCCCGCCCTGGCAGCCCTGGACTTCAGGCGCTTGTCGACGAACTCGCGGAGCAGCTCGGCCGGTCCGTCGCGATCGATGATCCGCTGGTCCGCGTGGTCTGCACGAGTCGCCACTTCGGCGACGAGGACCCGGTACGCATCGGCACGCTGCTCCAGGGCCGTGCCGACAACGCCACCATCCGCTACGTACTCGCCCAAGGAGTGACCCAGTGGCCCAGACCCGGATTCATCGAGGGCCGTGACGACCTCGGGCTCCTGCCCCGTTACGTCGTGCCGCTGCGCGAGCGCGGGCACCTCCTGGGGCTGCTCATGGTGGTGGCGCCCGAGATGACGCTCGGGGACAAGGAGACCGAAGCCATCGGGCGGGCAGCTGGCCTGATGGCGGCCCAGATGTACGTCGAGCAACTCGGCGCCGACAGCCGGAGGGGCGACGAGCAGACCCTGGTCCTGGAACTCGTCGACACCGACGTCGTCACCCGCACCGCCGCGCGTCGGCGGGCCGTGGAACTCGGGCTGCTCGGGGAGGCCGACCACGTCCTGGTCACCTTGGTCAAGTTGGGCCGTGGAACGGAGCCCGTACGCCAAACCGAGGCGGCTCTGTGGGGGGCTCTGGAGGGCTTCCGGCAGACACGTTCGGCGCACGGCGTTCTCGCGGCCGACCAGGACCGGGCGATCCTGCTCCAACTGCGTAAGCGGCCTCCCGACCCGGACGAGGTGGCCGCCCAGTCGGTCCGCATTCTCGAGGAACTCGCCACGTTCCTGGAACCGTCGGCGTCTCCGGTCATCGGTGTCGGCGGGCGGCACCTGGGCCTGCAGCACGCCTGTCGGTCGTACGAGCAGTCCCTCGTCGCGGCCCGCGCGGCACGCCGGATCCCCTCGCTGCGAAGCATCGGTGACTGGGACCTGCTCGGGGAGTTCGCCGTCCTCCTCCAGCTCCCCGAGCACGCACTGAACGCCTCCCTCGTGCCCGAGCCGCTGCGCACCCTGAACGAGGCCCACGGCGACGACCGGCTCCGGGACACCCTGCGCTGCTTCCTCGAGCACGCCGGATCGATCCCCAAGACCGCCGAGGCGTTGCGGCTCCACCGCACATCGCTGTACTACCGCCTGCGTCAGATCCAGGAGATCACCGGACTCGACCTCGACGACGGTGGTCACCGGCTCACGCTGCACCTGGGGCTCAGGATCGAGGAACTCCTCTCCACGGGCGGCGACACGGCCGCCTGATCCGGCTGATCCTGGCCGGCCCTCGCCCCTTCGACAAAGCGATGAGGATCTCCGACCCGATTCCTACAGCGCGCGGTGGTGGTGACGAAGGGCCGTCATCGAAGATATGAGAGACGGCGCGGGCCTGACGACAGGCCCGTGACCAGGGAAGGAAGAGGTCATGGAAGAACTGATCACCACCGATGGGACACGCATCGCCTACCGGGACACCGGTGGCGAGGGCATCCCCCTGGTCATGCTTCACGGCTGGGGCCAGACGCAGGCGATGTTCCGCCACCAGGTCGAGAACCTGTCTCCCGGGCGTCGTGTGGTCACCGTCGACTTCCGAGGCCACGGGTTGTCCGACAAGCCCAAGCACGGCTACCGCATCGCTCGGTTCTCCCGCGATGTGCTCGAACTCGTCGACCACCTCGGGCTGGTGCGGTTCGACGCGCTGGGGTGGTCGATGGGCGTCTCGGTGTGGTGGAGCTTCATCGACCAGTACGGCACCGGACGGATCCGGCGCCTCGTCGCCGTCGACCAGCCGGCGGCCGTCGCTGCCGTGCCCTGGACGACCGGGCAGGAGCAGCAGCAGTCCGGCGCCATCTTCGACGTGTCGCAGCTGCTCGAACTGGGTGCCACGCTCGCGGCCCCCGGGGGTGACAAGGTGCGCGCCGACTTCGTGCGCGGCATGTTCTCGGGTGACCCGGACCCGGAGATCCTCGCCTTCGTCGCGCAGGAGATCACCTCGACACCTGCCTACGCCGGCGTACCTCTGCTGTTCGACCACTGCGCTCAGGACTGGCGCGACGTACTTCCCCGGATCGACGTGCCGACCCTGGTGCTCGGCTGCGAGGGGAGTCATGTGAACCCCGACTCGCAGCGCTTCATCGCCCAGCAGATTCCCGACGCCCGACTCCATGTCTTCACCTCCGACGTGGCGAGTTCGCATTTCCCGTTCCTCGAGAACCCCGCGGCGTTCAACGCGGTGGTGGAGAAGTTCCTCACCGAGGAACCGGACACGAGGGCCTAGACCGGCCTCCGTGTCCACGCCGGCAGCCGTGCGAACGGCTGCCCCTCCCGCGAAGAACCGAAGGCTTGGGATTCTCATGGCTCAGTCAGTGATGTCACGCGCGCCTGAAAGGGAGGTCCGGCAACCGGCCGGTATCCGGCCGGCGTCCGCTTCCGAATGGCTCGTCGAGATCCGTTCCGGAATACCGAGCGAGGGGAACGGGACCTTCCTCTACCTCGGCATGCACGTCCGCGGATCGGCGACCAGCGTCCGCGAAGGGGCCAGAACGGTTCTGGAGCCCCACGACCTGGTCTTCTGCGACCCGGCCCGGCGCCACCTCCTGCAGTTCGGCGACGACTGCCAGATGGTCTTCTTCCGGTTGCCCCGCGGCTACCTGGGAGTCACGGAATCGGAACTGGACCAGGTGGTGGGTGTTCCCGTGCGTGGTGGCGACGGGCTGGGGGCTCTGGTGTCGGACTTCCTGTCCGCGCTCGCCAACAAAGCCGATCTCCGCCGGCCCAGACCCGGGGACCGACTCGCCCGTACAGCCGTCCACCTCCTGTCCGTGCTGCTCATGGAGCTCCTCGAAACCGGCATGGAGAGCGAGGAGGCCGAGGCATCGACGGTCGGCAGCGAGATGCTGTCCCGGATCCGGTGCTTCATCGAAGAGCACCTCATGGACCCGGACCTCTCACCGGAATCGATCGCACGCGCCCACCACATCTCCGTCCGGTACCTGCACAAGCTCTTCCAGAACGAGGGCGTCACGGTGAGCCAGTGGGTGCGGCGACGCCGACTGGAGTCCTGCAGGGTCGAGCTGGGCCGGTCCAACCGACGGTTCACCGTGGCAGCGGTGGCGCACCGCTGGGGCTTCAGCAGCCCTTCGCACTTCAGCCGCACCTTCAGGGGCGCGTACGGCATGACCCCGAGCGAATGGCAGTCCTTGGCGACTTCGGCCGTCACTGACGCCCCGCACGCGGCCTGACACCGAGAAGAGGACCGCCATGACCCCCACCGTCGTACTCGTACACGGCGCCTTCGGCGACGCAGCGGCCTGGATAGGCGTCATCTCGGAACTGCGCAGCCGCGGCATCCCGGTGATCGCACCGCCGAACCCCCTGCGCGGCCTCGCCTCCGACGCCGCCTACCTCACGTCCGTCGTCTCCCAGATCTCCGGCCCCGTCCTGCTCGTCGGCCACTCCTACGGCGGGGCACTGATCACCGTGGCCGGCGCCGCGGAGAACGTCGTCGGGCTCGTCTACATCGCCGCGTACGTGCTCCACGAAGGCGAGAGCCTCGGCGATCTGGAGAGACGCTTCCCCGACTCGTCGCTGGCGGGCAACTTGAAGACGTGGACGTACCCGCTCGGGGACCTCGACTGCGCAGTCGAGGTCACCATCGACGAAGCGGCCTTCCCCGCCGTCTTCGCCGCGGACGTGGCGAAGGATGTCGCCGGGGTCCTGGCGGCGGCCCAACGCCCGCTCGCCGCCGCAGCCTTCACCGAGGCGGCCTCCGCCGCCGCCTGGCAGGTCAAGCCGTCCTGGGCCTTGGTGGCCGGAGCCGACCGCGCGATCAACCCGGAGGTCCAGCGCTACGGCGCCGAGCGGGCCGGGTCCGTCGTCGTCGAGCTCCCGGACGCCTCCCACGCCGTCGCCCTGTCGGAGCCCAGGCAGGTCGCCGATCTGATCAGGGACGCGGTGCGGGCGACGAGCTGACCGGAACGCACGGCGTGGCGCGGACGAACCTCGGTTCGTCCGCGCCACGTTCCTTTCCGGATCGCGTGCACCGGAGGTCAAGAATGCGTGCGTGGGATGGCTCGACGATATTCGGGACACCGGTAATTTCCATGGAGTCGAAAGGAACCAAAATGCAGCTCCCCCTCGAAAAGACGATTAGCGCGAGACTGATGACAGCGGAGTACGAATGGCATGAACTGACCTTGCGCGTGAGGCATTCACCGGACGATGCGCTGGCAGTTCGAATGGACCTTTTCGCAGCCGAGGACGATCCGCCGGCGGCGACCTGGGTCTTTGGCCGGGATCTGCTCGCCACCGGACTCATCCTGCCGACGGGCGAGGGAGATGTACGCGTTCGGCCCCATGGCGAGGACGAGACGGACGTCGAACTCATCTCGGGGCAGTCCTGGTGCGTCGTCAGGATGGCGTCGGCCCATGTGCGCGACGTGGTGGCCAGGACGCAGTCCGCCGAGGAGCTCTGGAACGACAAGGCGCGATCCGAGCTCGACCGGGTGCTGGCGGAGATCCTTTCAAGCGGCATCAAGAATGCGGATTCGTAGGCTTCAAGGACCGCCCGGGCACGCGCCGAAACGCTGACCAGCCGCGTTCGCGCAGCCGTTGCCCCGCCGGGCCCCGGGCTGTTCCCGCACCGCACTCGCCCCGCCGGACGAAAGAACGACCGGCCGAAGCGCCTGATCCGGAACTGCCCGGACGGGCCAGACCCGGTGCGTGCAGTGGAAAGCCGCCGCCCCCCGATTCCCTAGATTCGTCCGTACCGAGTCCCCATCATGCCGGCGTCCGTTGTCGGCAGGGCCACACCCTGCACGGAGTGCACCCATGCCTTTCCTCCCCGTCGGCGAGGAGAACTCAAGCGTCATCAACCTGTACTACGAGGACCACGGCACCGGCCGACCCGTCGTGCTCATCCACGGGTGGCCGCTCAACGGTGCGTCCTGGGAGAAGCAGGAGGCCGCGCTGCTGGCCGCCGGCCACCGCGTGATCACCTATGACCGCCGCGGCTTCGGCGCCTCCGACAAGCCGTCCTTCGGCTACGACCACGACACCTTCGCGGCCGACCTCGACGCCCTGCTCACCCGGCTCGACCTGCGCGATGTGGTGCTCGTCGGCTTCTCCATGGGCAGCGGCGAGGTCACCCGCTACCTCGGCACCTACGGCTCCGAGCGCGTCTCCAGGGCCGTGATGCTCGGCGTGCTGCCACCGTTCCTGCCGAAGACCGATGACAACCCGGCCGGTGTCGGCGGCACCGTCTTCGAGAAGATCCGGGGCGCCATCCGCGCCGACCGCCCAGCCTTCATCGCCGGTTTCCTCGCCGACTTCTACAACGTGGACGTGCTCGGCGGCGACCGGGTGAGCGACCAGGTCGTCCAGTACAGCTGGAACGTCGGCGTTTCGGCCTCCGCCAAGGTGACCGCGGACTGCGTCCCGACCTGGCTCACCGACTTCCGTGCGGACCTGTCGAAGATCGACGTCCCCGTCCTGATCATCCACGGCGACGCCGATCGCACCCTGCCGCTGCGCTCGACCGCCGTCCCACTCTCGGAGGCCATCGCGGGCGCCCGCCTGGTGGTACTCGAGGGTGCCCCGCACGGTCTCATCTGGACGCACGCCACCGAGGTCAACAAAGAACTGCTGAGCTTCATCGGCGGCTGACCGGCCGCTCCCCCACTCCCCTCCTCTGCTCCCCGAAAGCGAGATCGTATGTCGAGCATGCCCGTCGCCGGGATCCGTCCCGGCCCGCCGGCCCCCGGCCACTCCCCTGAGTACACCGCAGATCTGGTCGTACGCAACGCCAAGGTGTACACCGGCGACCCCCTGCGCCCTCGGGCAAGCGCGGTCGCGATCCGCGCCGGACTGATCACCGCCGTCGGCGACGACGCCGATGTCCTGCCACAGGTCGGTCCGCACACCCGCGTGGTCGACGCGCTCGGCCGGCGCGCCGTCCCCGGCCTCAACGACTCGCACCTGCACGTCATCCGGGGCGGCCTCAACTACGTGCTGGAGCTGCGCTGGGACGGCGTGCCGACGCTGCGCCAGGCGCTGGCCATGCTGCGTGCCCAGGCCGAGCGCACCCCGCCGGGCCAGTGGGTCCGGGTGGTGGGCGGCTGGTCCGCCGACCAGTTCGCCGAGCGTCGACTGCCCACCCTCGCCGAACTCAACGCCGCCGCCCCCGACACCCCGGTGTTCGTGCTGCACCTGTACCAGTCGGCGCTGCTCAACCGGGCGGCACTGCGGGCCGCAGGCTTCACCCGGGACACCCCGGACCCGGTCGGCGGGCAGATCGTGCGCGCTCACGACGGCGAGCCGACCGGCATGCTGCTGGCCGCACCGGGCGCCCTGCTGCTGTACTCCACGCTGGCCAAGGCTCCGACCCTGGACACGGCCGACAAGGCCGCCTCCACCCGGCACTTCCTGCGCGAGCTCAACCGCTTCGGGCTCACCTCCGCCATCGACGCGGCGGGCGGCTTCCAGAGCTTCCCGGAGAACTACGGCACCGTCACGGAGCTGGCGAAGAACGGCCAGCTGACGCTCCGGATCGCCTACCACCTCTTCCCGCAGACCGCCGGGCAGGAGCTGGACGACCTACGGCGCTGGGTGGAGACCGTCCGACCCGGCGACGGGGACGAATGGCTGCGACTCAACGGAGCCGGGGAGAACCTCACCTGGGCGGCCGCCGACTTCGAGAACTTCTCCGAGCCGCGCCCCGAACTCGGCCCCTACGAGGTCGGGTTCGAGCAGGCGGTGCGCCTGCTGATGGAGCACGACTGGGGCTTCCGGCTGCACGCGAGCTACGACGAGACGATCCGCCGCGATCTGGCGGTCTTCGAGCGGCTGGCCGCCGAGGGCCTGTTCCCCGGTGGGAACCGCTGGCTCTTCGACCACGCCGAGACGGTCTCCACCGCGAGCCTGGACCGGATCGCGGCGCTCGGCGGCGCCGTCTCGGTGCAGAACCGGATGTCCTTCCAGGGCGAGGCGTTCGTCCGGCGCTACGGCGCGGTCGCAGCCGCCGACGCCCCTCCGGTGCGGGCGATGCTGGAGCGCGGCCTGACGGTGGCCGCCGGCACCGACGCCACTCGGGTCTCCTCCTACAACCCGTGGGTGGCCCTGCACTGGCTGGTCTCCGGACGAGCCGTCAGTGGACGCGCGCTCCGCCCGGCCGCCAACCGGCTGAGCCGTGAGAAGGCGCTGGAGCTGTACACCCTCGGCGGCGCTCGGCTGACCGGCGAGGAAGAGGTCAAGGGCCGCCTTCGGGTGGGCTGTTACGCCGACCTCACGGTGCTCAGCGCGGACTACCTCACCGTCCCCGAGTCGGACATCCCGCACATCGAGTCAGTGCTCACCGTGGTCGGCGGCCGTATCGTGTACGGCACCCAGGAGCACGAGGGCCTCGCCCCCGAGCTGCCGGCCGTGGTCCCGCTGTGGAGCCCGGTGGCACGCTTCGGCGGCTACCAGGCCACCCCGGCGCCGAGCCTGTCCGGTGTCCGGCAGGCCGAGCGGCTGGCCGAGGCGGCGGCCGACTCCGACGAGCAGCGCGCCTGGCGCGCGGCCCGCGGCCAATGGATACCCGGACAGGGCGGCGGCCCCGCACTCGACGACCCCTGTTTCCTCTGAGCCGCCCACTTCCGGCCTGACCGATTCAACCACCGTGCGCCGCCGAGCCCTTGTCGCTTGGCGGCGCCCGGCGTTGCCCGGCGAGAGCCGTGAAAGGACCGCCCTCGTGACTTCCTCCGCCTCCCCCTCTGCCGTGCCCGCCGCGCGGATCCACGACCGCCACCCGCTCGCACTGGCCTGGCGCACCAACACGACCGCATCCCGCTTGAACTCCGCCGTATACCGCTTACTCATGTTGCTCTTGCTTCCCGCCTGAAACTGCTTCCTCCGGGCTCACATGTCCCAGTCTCCAGGTGTCCAACCGCAGGGTGGAACTTCAATCCGATTAGACCCTGCTACACCTAGCCAAACTTGCGATTCGGCGCAGCCCACCAGCGCCGGGTTCCAACCGATCCCGGGAGGCTGCGGGACGTCGCGGGCGACCATCTCCCAGCGCCCCCGAATCGAATGGGCCCGCAACCTTGCACGCACACCGCTGGCGAGCATTACCGCAGGTCAGCGTACCCTTCCTCGCGCCTTCAGCGGGATGTCGGGGAGCCCTGGCGCACGCAACCGGGCACCGTCGTAGCCGTGCACCTCACCGAACCGCGGGCTCTTCTCCCAGTCATTCCGTGCCTGCACGATCTCATCACCGGATCGGCCGATGAAGTTCCACCACATGACGAGCTTCTCCTCGAACGGCTCGCCGCCGAGGAGCAGGACGGCGGCGTCGGTGCGGGCGAGGAGGGGGAGTTCGCGGCGGTCGGTGCCGAGGTAGAGCATGGAGCCGGGTTCGACGCGGACGCCGTCGACGTCGACGCTGCCGGACATGGAGAGCACGGCGTACTCGAAGCCGGGTTCGAGGGGGAGCTTGAGGTCGGCGCCCTCGGTGAGGGCGAGGTCGGCGCCGACGAGGGGGGTGTAGGCGGTACCGGGGGAGGCGGCCGTGTCGAGGGTGCCGAGGATGACGGTGCCGCGCAGGCCGGGGGCGGTGACGACGGGCAGCTCGGTGTGGTGCTCGAAGGCGGGGGCGGTGTGGCGGTGGGCGTCCGGGAGGGCGACCCAGAGCTGCGCGCCCTCCAGGAAGCGGGCGTGCTCGCGCGGGGACTCCTCGGAGTGGGAGATCGCCCGGCCGGAGGTCATCAGGCCCAGCTCGTAGGGGCGGACGGTCTGCAGGCTGCCGAGGCTGTCGCGGTGCAGGACCTCGCCCTGGTGGAGCCAGCTCACGGTCTGCAGTCCCATGTGCGGGTGCGGCGGCACCTGCATGCCGGGCTCGTCGGCGATGTCGTCCGGGCCGTAGTGGTCGACGAAGCACCAGGCGCCGACCATCCGGCGGCCGAGGTTGGGCAGCAGCCGGCGCACGACGGTGCTCTCGCCGAGCGGGACCTGGCGCCCGGTCAGCAGTTCGCGGACGGGGCCGGTGCCGGCCTCGCCGCCGCAGCGGGTGGGGGCGGGCTTGAGATCGAGGTTGCTCATGTCGCGGATCCACCACCGTACGGATCGGGGCCGGCCGGAGCCGGAGGGTCGTCGGCAACGATCATCCATCAACCGGGGGCGTTCCTCCACCCACGACGACCGGGTGCAGCGGCGGCGCAGGTCCGGACCGGCGTGCCCCGGGGCCCTCGGGTGGCCCCGGGGTCCGGCGTCGGACCCCGGCCCCGGCCGCCGCCGCGGGTCAGTGCGCGCAGGCCCACCAGGCGTCCGCCGTCGCCGCGTCCGCGAGCGCGCGCAGCTTGGCGACGGCCTCGGCCGGGTCCTCCGCCCCGTACACCGCCGAACCGGCCACGAAGACGTCCGCCCCGGCCTCGGCGCAGCGCTCGATGGTGCTCGCCGAGACGCCGCCGTCGACCTGCAGCCACAGCTCCAGGCCGTGCTTGTCGATCAGCTCCCGGGTGCGGCGGATCTTCGGCAGCATGATGTCGAGGAACGCCTGCCCGCCGAAGCCCGGCTCGACGGTCATGATCAGCAGCATGTCCAGCTCGGGAAGGAGGTCCTCGTAGGGCTCGATCGGCGTGCCCGGCTTGAGCGCCATGGAGGCGCGGGCGCCCTTGGCCCGGATCTCGCGGGCGAGCCTGACGGGCGCGGCCGCGGCCTCCACGTGGAAGGTGACGGAGCCGGCGCCGGCCTCGACGTACTGGGGGGCCCAGCGGTCCGGGTCCTCGATCATCAGGTGGCAGTCGAGCGGGGTGTCGGTGGCGCGGGCCAGCGACTCGACGATCGGGACGCCCAGCGTCAGGTTGGGCACGAAGTGGTTGTCCATCACGTCGACGTGCAGCCAGTCCGAGCCCCTCACGGCCTCGGCCTCGTCGGCGAGCCGGGCGAAGTCCGCGGACAGGATGCTGGGGTTGATCTGCGCCATTACCGATGCCTTCGTACGAGGGTTCCGGTGCCGGGAGCGGGCACCTCGTCCCATCATCTCGCGGGGGACCGGCCGGGGCCGAACCGGACGGTTCCGGTCAGCGAGACCCCTCCGTGACCCTCATCACACCCCGGGCAGGGTTACCGCGACCGCCGCCGTGGTCATCAGCCCTGTGCAACACCCCGTTCTCCCGCTTCCGGTCCCGCTCCGGGTCCCGCTTTCGGGTCCTGGTCCGGGTCGGGGTCCGGCTCCGGGTCCGGGTCCGGCTCCGGGTCCGGGTCCGGGTCCGGGTCCGGGTCCGGCAAGAACACCGCCGGCACCGAACACCGCGCACCACCCGCTCGCCCGCGCACCATCCGCTCCCCAGTGCTCCCGGGGTCCCCCCTGGTCCCCGTGCCCGCCCGAGGAAGGTCTTCCGTTGGCCGAACTGGTCCATCCCGCCCGCGCCCTGTGGTGGCTCTTCGAGCCGGTGCACGCCGTCACCTACTTCTCACCCGAGGGCCGCGCCGCCTTCGAGACCGCCGGGCTGCGCGGCACCTGGCGCGGCTACTTCGCGGGCCGCGCGGCACCGCTGGGCCCGGTGGACGCGCCGCCGGTGATCGCCGCCTTCTTCAGCTTCGCCCCCGCCATGGTGGAGCGCGCCCTGCCGGACATCTGGAAGCTCGCGGACCCGGACGCCGCACTGGCCGCCCGGGTCGAGGGCTCCTCGGCGGCACTCGCGCGACTGCTGGAGCACGTCGAACCGGAGCAGATCGAGCTGGTCGCCGACCTGCTGGAGCGGGCCGTCTCCCGACTGGACTGTGCCGGCCGGGTGCTGGCGGCGGCCAACGCCGCCCTTCCCCGCCCCGGCGGCCTGTACGGGCGGCTCTGGCAGGCCGCCACCGTGATGCGCGAGCACCGGGGTGACGGACACGTCGCCGCACTGGTCTCGGCCGGGCTGGACGGCTGCGAGGCGCTGGTGGTGCGCTGCGCCCTGGACGTCCGCCGCGACGTGCTGCAGCCGATGCGCGGCTGGAGCGACGAGCAGTGGGACGCGGCCACCGCCCGCCTGGTGGAACGCGGCTGGCTGACAGGGCACGGCACCATCACGGAGTGCGGGCGGATCCGCCACCAGTCCCTGGAGGCCGCCACCGACCTGGCCGCCGCCCGGGTCTGGGAGAACCACCCGCGCGCCGAACTCGACCGGCTCGCCGCCGCGCTCAAGCCGATCTCGACGCTCTGTCGCAGCGCACTGCCGCCGATCAACCCGATCGGACTGCCCGCCGCAACGGCCTGACGACGGGCGGGGTCACCCACCGCCCGGGCCGCCGCCGCCCGGCCACCGCCCGCCCGGTCACCGCCCGGGCGGGCCGCCGCGTCATTCCCCGTCGGCGGACCCGTCGGACGGCCCGGCGGCGGGCCTCTCGGCGGACCCCTCGGACGGCCCGGCGGCGGACCCCTCGGCGGACCCGTCGACGGGCCCGGCAGCGCTCCCGGGCGGGCCGAGGACGATCCCCCGCCCCGCGTAGAAACGCTCGAACTGCCGCCACGGCACGTGGGCGTACGCCTGCGAATCGCCCGCGAAGCCGGACGGGTTGTGGATCACCAGCGTCGTCCCCGTGGTGCCCACCGCCAGCACCAGGTGACCGCCGCGCCGCTGCGGGTCGGGCCCGTCCGGGTCGCGGATCGCGGGGTGCACCGACACCATGACCAGCCGCCCGGCGGCCACCTCCGCCGCCACCTGCGCGGGCGTCAACTCCCTTGCCTGCGCGGCAAGTCCCCAACGCTCGCGGACGTACGCGGCGAACGGCGTGTGGATCAGGCCGCGCAGCCGTTCGCCGTCCCGCTCGTACGCGCCGGCCGCCAGGCACTCCCCCGCCAGCGGCACCGCCGCCGGAGCCACCCCCCACCAGTGGTCCAGCGCCATCCGCAGGCAGGCCACCCCGCAGAGCCGCCACGACCAGTACTCGTACTCCTCCGGCGTGGCCGCCCCCGACTCGCCCCAGCGCGGATCGTCCGCCGCACTCACCGCGCCGGCCACGATGTCCCGGACCAGGCCCGCCGACTCCCACTGCGCGTAGTACGGCACGTCGTGCACCACGGCCGGGCCACCGCTGTTCTGCTCCACCGTCCCCATCCCCCGACGCTCTCACGCCGGACGGGCGCACCCGCCCCGCGACACTCCCCTCCCCCGCCGCCACGGGCTGTCGGTGGTGCCCGCTAGGGTCGGTCTGATCATCCGGATCATGAAACACCACCCCTGGGGGCCGGGCATGGGCATCGAGCAGGACTGGGACGGGCGCCTGCAGCTTGAGCCCTGGCAGCTGCCGGAGGGCTTGTCGCACCTGCCCAGCCGGGAGTTCCTGGCGCAGGAGGGCCTCCCGGAGTCCGCGGCCTTTCTCGACTTCTCCGGCCTCGACGCCACCGGGCTGGAGCCCTTCGCCGACGGCGGGGGCACCGGGGAGCACCTCTTCGTCCTCGGCGGGACGGCCCACCTCGCCGATCTCGCCCGCGAGGACGACGCCGTGGTCCTCGACGGGGTGACGGGTGAGGTCTTCCTCGCCGCCCACCGCAGCGGGGCGCTCCGGCGCGACCTGCTCGCCACCGGCCTGTCCGCCCTGGTCGGGCTGATGCGCGAGGTCGATGTGGCGGCCCTGGCGGCGGAGGAGCGCGACGCGGTGGCCGGGGAGCGCGGGCCGGCGATCGTCGCGGAGGTGGCCCGGGTCGCGCGGGAGCGGCTGCGCGCGACCGATCCTGAGCTGTTCGCGCACTACGACGCCGCTCCCCCGCACTGGGAGACGGCCCTGCTGGTGCGCTCCCTCGCCTGGGGCGCACTCCCCGGCGAACCGGACGGGCTCGCGTACGAGCTCGGGCCGGAGCTGGTCGAGGACCTCGCCGCACTCACCGAGGACGGCGCCGTCCGCCGCTTTCGCCCGGAGGAGCTGCCGGACGGGCTCACCCACGGGCCGACCCGCCGGCTGCTCACCGTGGTCGGCCTGCCGACCGGCGGCCCCATGCTGGACGTCTCCGCCGACGGGCCGCTGGTCACCATGGTGGAGGCGTACCCGGACTACTTCGCCCCCGTCCCCGATGACGGACACGTCCCCGACGAGAGCCCCGTCCCCGACGACGATGCCTGGGAGCGCGACCATCAGCGCCACCACCTGGCCCTCGCCGCCTGGCCGTACGACCTCGCGATAGCCCTCGACGGCGCCACCGGCCGGCTGGAGCTGCCCGCCTGGGACGACCCCGGCCTGCCCGCGGCCTACCTCAACCGGGACGTCTCCGCCCTGCTCTACACCCTCTGGACGTGCGAACGAATACGCGCCGAGTGGCGGTTGTGGGAGTACGGCGTCGCCAAGGACCGCTGGGAGGTCTTCGACCCGCAGTCACTGCTGAGCGGCGTGGTCGAGGGCGTGCTCACCGCCCTCGACCCCGCCGCCTTCGCCGACCCCGACCACTCCTGGCAGCTCCTCGCCGACGACGACCACATGGGCGGCCTGCTCTACTGAGCCTCCCCCTGCGCCGAAGCGGGCTCCCCCTCCGCCGTCTTCCCCGGCACCGCCGAACCCTCCGCCGTCTTCCCCGCCGCTGTCGAGCCCTCCGCCTTCGAGCCCTCCGCCTTCGAGTCCTCCGCCTTCGACCGGTAGGAGAACCGGTCCGCCGCCCGGCGCCCGCGGCGCTCGACCGGCAGCGAGCCGGTGGCCCCCGCCAGCCCGAACGGCGGCATGTCGAAGTAGATGGCCTCGTACGACCCCTCCGGCGCGACGTACGTCTCGTGCCAGAGCCCCACGTGCTGCCGGGTCTTCCCGCCCCGCACCTTGCGGTTGACGATCCCCCACACCTTGTGGTGGAAGGCGTCCGGTGCGGTGGCGTACGCGTACAGCTTCTCCTTCGACTCCCAGTACTGGACCACGTAGTAGGTGCGCGGGTTGGCGGTCAGCAGGACGCGTCCGCGCAGCCCGCGGTCCGGGGCCTTTGCCAGTTCGGCGAGCATCCGGAACATCGCCATCATCACCGGCCCCCAGTGATGGACGGCCCAGAAGCGGTTGATGCGCATGCCTATCAGCAGCACCACCGCGTCTCCGGTGGCGGCCGCGGTGGTGTATCCCGGAGTCGGTTTGGCGAACACGTCTGCCTCCAGTTGGCCCCTCGCTCCATGTAAGCGGTGATTACATCAGCGGGCGACAACCCGGTCAAGGCTCCGCGCAAAACCCAAATCCCTTGCTGTCAGGGGCGGTTCGCCACTCCCTGGCCGAATGTGTCCAACACCTGCACCGCCAGCTCCTCGGCCTTCTCCGGCGGCAGGTACCCGTCGATGATCATCTGCGACAGCCCGTACACCAGGGCCTGCCCGGCCAGGCCCACCAGCGCCGGATCACCCGGCCGCAGCCGGCCCGCCTCCTGGTCCGCGACGATGTACCCGATGAGCGCCTCGTCGATCCCCGACAGCCGTTGCTGCAACTCCGGCTGCCGCGACGGTGTGAACACCCGCGCCCGGACCAGCTCGAACCGGTGCGGATGCCGGATCGCGTACCGGATGAAGCCCAGCCCGCTCGCCCGCATCGCCGCCCCCTCGCTGCCCTCGACCTCCGCCCGCTGCCACCGCTCGAAGTCCGCGAGCACCTGGTCCGCCAAGGCCGTCAACAACGCCTGCCGGTCAGCGAAATGGCGGAACGGTGCCCCCGCAGACACCCCCGCCCGCCGCGCCACCTCCCGCATGCTGACCGCACCCAGCCCCTCCTCGTCCAGCACCTCGAGCGCCGCCGCCACCAGTGCCTGGGGCAGCGACCCGTGGTGATAACTGCCCCGCCGGGCAGGCCTCTCCGTCATGCCTGCAGTGCTACCACAGCGGCCCGCGCCTTCAGGAACTCAGGAACCGTCCACCCACCGATGGGAGCCCACATGCCCTCCTCCACACCCGCATCCCGCGCAGCCGCGTTCGCCCCCGTCTACGCCCTGCTCCGGGCCTCGGCCGACCTCACCGACCACCCGGGCTGACCCGGCAAAGGCCGTGTCCGCCTTCCCCGGCGTCTCGCTTCCGAGGGGCAGTCGCCGACCACGGTCGGTCCACTCCGGCCGAACTCGCCGCGTGTTTCAGAGGCCACTGGGGCATCGAGAACCTCCTGCACCACGTCCGCGACCGCGCCTTCCGCGAGGACGACTCCGAGGAGCCCCCGCAGCCACCCCGAATACGGTCCCGTCGGGGACCGAAGCGCAGACCCGGCCGTCCCGACCACGGGCGCGGAAGCCTGTCGCAGAAGATAACGCTTGCGTCACGACCGGAGATCGCGTGCAGCAGTCGCGAGTCGGGCTCCGTCAGGTTGAGCGGGGGAGCCAAGGGGGCTTCGGGAGAGGCGAGGATGCTCAAGAGACACGAGCCGGGTGACCATGCGAACCGCTGACGTCCCTGCCTTCACGGCATTCGTGCATGCACGGTCGTCGGCCCTCTTCAGGACCGCACTGCTGCTCACCGGCGAGCGTCATGCGGCCGACGATCTGGTGCAGTCCACGCTGGAGCAGGTCTGTCGGCACTGGCGCCGGATTCGCTCCGCCGACGCACCGGAGGCCTACGCACGCCGGATCCTGGTGAACCTCGCCAACGACCGCTGGCGCAAACTACGCGGACGTGCGGAAGTACCCCTGGACGACGGTATCGGGGACGGGTACGTCGATCCGTACAAAGGTCTCGTGGTCCGCGACGAGTTGATGCGCGAGCTGCAGTCCCTGCCGATCGGCATGCGCACCGTACTGGTGCTGCGGTACTTCGAAGACCTCGACGACGCGGAGATCGGCCACTTGATGAACATCTCGGCCGGCTCGGTCCGATCCCAGGTGGCCCGGGGCCTGTCGAAACTCCGGTCGACCGTCGATGCACAGGCACTGCACGCACGTTCGGAAGGGGCGGCATGAAGGACTACGACCTGGAGAAGGAGCTGGCCGCGGCCATGCTCGACCGTTCACGGCAGGAACCGCCGCGCAGCTACGACGTCGATGACCTCATCGGGTCGGTACGGCAGCGCCGCCGGCGCCTGCAGACAGGTGCGGCGGCGGCCGTGGTGATCGTGGCCCTGGGCGCTGGCTTCTTGTCTCAAGCGGATCACGACCGCGCCTCGGTGCCCGTACAGGCATCGACCGCGCCGAGTACCGATATGCCTCCTCCGCCCCCGCCCATCCAGCCGTCCTCGCCCACGGCTTCGGCATCGGCCTCGACACCGGCCTCCCCGGCCGACCCGGCCCGGACGACGAACACCCTGTTCCTCTCGGCCCTGCGCTACCAGAATCCGGCCACCCGCTCTGCGGTGGATCCGGCAGAGGTGGCGGCATTGTTCGCCAACGAGTCCACGTACCAACGGATCTGGGGCGCTGACTCCCGCGGTGTGACCTGCGGTGCCTTGGTCGACGGCGTGCTGGCGTCGGGTGAGGTCTTGCTGTACCAGGGGACTGAACGGCTCGACCGGACCCCTTCCCTGGACTTCGACGGGGCCACGGGGAAGGTGACCGACCTGACCTGCACAACGGTCGCCGGAGACAGCAAGGGGGGCGACCCTACGGTTTCCGGCTTCTACGGCGGGCTGGTGGCGGCCACCAAGTCCGGAGACTCCACCGCCGTGGCAAGGCTCGGTAAGCAGTTCGTGACCGCGCAGCTTCGATCCGACCAGGGCCCGACCGCCGGCACCTGCTCCTTCACCACCCCGCCTTTCTGGCTCGCCCACAACCCCTCGTCCGGAACTCTCACCCACGGATGGACCGTGAACCTCGGCGGCCACCACGACTTCCCGATCGAGATCGACGAGACAGCGGAGATCGCCAGATCTTGCGGCAGCTGAGCCGCACCAGCCGCCACTGAGGCAGACGACACCGGACCGAGCCCGCACGGCGGCGCGTCCGGAAACCCCTACACGCCCTTACCGGCCAATAGGCGATGTCCGCGTGCCCGGACATCGGAAAGCGAGTGCCCGCATGAAGCATCGGACAGCCTTCGTCATACCCGCACTCGTGGGCGCCGCCATGGTTGCCCACGTCCTGATCCCGACCTCGGGTCCCGCCGAGGGCGCCTCTCCCGGCCCACTGCCGACGTCAACCCCGTCAACCCCTTCAACCCCGTCAACCCCGTCAGCGCAAGGCCCGCTTTCCGAGCCAGCACTTGCCGCCACGGGTACGACAACGCCGGAACAGGCCGTGCGCCTCGCGCTCGACGGGCTCGGGGTGCACCACGGCCAGTACGCTCTCGCCGTCGAGGACCTCACCTCGGGCCGCTCGGCCGCCTACGGTTCGTCCACCGAGACCTTCACCTCCGCGAGCATCATCAAAGTCAACATTCTGGCCGCCCTGCTGCTGCAGACGCAGGACCGCGGAGGCCGACTCAGCTCTGCTCAGCGACAGCTGGCCTCCGACATGATCCGCGTCAGCGACAACGACGCGGCACAGAAACTCTGGATCGACATAGGCAGACGCCAAGGTCTGGACGCGGCCAACGCCCGACTCGGACTCACCCCGGCGCACGCCGGCCAAAGGGGAGCCTGGGGACTGACCCGGACCACGGCCCGTGACCAAATCTCCCTCCTGAAGGCCGTGTTCACGCCGGACTCCCCCTTGAACGCCGCATCCCGGTCGTACATACGGGCTCTCATGAGCGCCGTCACCGCCGGACAGAACTGGGGCGTCGGCGCAGCGGGAGCGCCCGGCGACCTGCCCGTACTCAAGAACGGCTGGCTCCCGGGCGGGATGCCTCAGCTATGGGTCGTCAACAGCGTGGGCATCGTCGAACGTGCGGGACACACGCTGCTCGTCGTCGTACTCACCGACGGTCAGCCCACGCGGGAGACCGGCATCGCACTCATCGAGCAGGCCGCGGCGACCGCGGTCGAGGCACTGGTGCGCACGCCCTGAAAACCCACTCGTCCATGCAGTGCCGGCGCCCTCAGACGCCCCTCGACGCCCGGAGAGCAGAGCAGTTCGGGCAGGCATGATCCTTGCCGCACAACGGATATGACGCTATGCCACTCACGCGACCGGCGAACCGGACCAATCCCAGTCACGCAATGCCCCTGGTATGGCGCCGGTCCGCTCATCATGGATCAACAGGAGTCTGCGGCCACCTTGATGTGGGCGCCGGCGGCGCCCGGCAGAGCCTCAAATACCCCGTGGTCACCTCGCCGCCTTCGGCACGGTCCACATCCCGCCCTGCCCGGGGCCGCCGACTGGCCGCCGGGGCCCGGCGGCGAGGTGGCCGGGGCGGAGCCGAACCCGGCGGCCCCGGCCCCGTCTGGTGAACGGGCCGGGGCCGGGACAGACCGCGCGGCTACCAGGCGTAGTCCTCCGGGGCGGGCTGGTGGCCGGGGAAGATCTCGTCCAGCCGGTCGAGCGTCTTCTGGTCGAGCTTGACGTCGAGCGCTCCCACCGCCGCGTCGAGGTGCGCGAGCGTGCGGGGGCCGACGATCGGCGCCGTGACGGCCGGGCGGCTGAGCAGCCAGGCGAGGGCGAGGTCGCCGGGCTCGGTGCCGAGTTCGGCGGCGAAGTCCTCGTAGGCCTGGATGCGGTCGCGGTTGGCCGCGAGGATCTCGGCGGCGTGTCCCATGGCGCCGCGGACGGCGGTGCCCTCGCGCTCTTTGCGCAGGACGCCGCCGAGCAGGCCGCTGCGGAGCGGGGACCACGGCAGCAGGCCGAGGCCGTAGTGCTGGAGGGCGGGGATGACCTCCAGTTCGACGGTGCGGTCGATCAGGTTGTAGAGGGACTGCTCGCTGACCAGGCCGAGGAAGTGCCGGGCGCGGGCGGCTTCCTGCGCCTGCGCGAGGTGCCAGCCGGCGAAGTTGCTGGAGCCGACGTAGATGATCTTGCCCTGGGCGACCAGGACCTCCATCGCCTGCCAGATCTCCTCCCAGGGCGTGTCCCGGTCGATGTGGTGCATCTGGTAGAGGTCGATGTGGTCGGTGTTGAGCCGGCGCAGGCTCTCCTCGACCGCGCGGCGGATGGCGAGGGCGGAGAGGCGGCCCTCGTTGGGCCATTCGCCCATCGGGGCGTACGCCTTGGTGGCGAGCACGGTCCGCTCGCGACGGCCGCCGCCCTGGGCGAACCATCTGCCGATGAACTCCTCGGTGCGGCCCTTCAGCTTGCCCTCGCCGTCACGGCCGTACGCGTTGGCCGTGTCGAAGAAGTTGATGCCCCGCTCGTGGGCGGTGTCCATGATCAGGTGGGCATCCGGCTCCTCGGTGTGCGGGCCGAAGTTCATGGTGCCCAGGCAGAGACGGGAGACGGTGAGGCCGGTGCGGCCGAGGTGGGTGAACTCCATGCCGCCCACCTTCGGCCGCACCGGCGCCGGTGTCCAGCACATTCCGCGGGGCGGACGGAAGCCGGGCCGAAGATCGTCCGAAACGGCCGCCGCACGGCGGGAATGTGGCGCACGGAGCCGGAAGACGGCACCTCACCGCCCGTGCGTGGCGAACTTCCGTACGGCGAGCGGCCCGCAGACCGCCAGCAGCACCGCGCACCAGAGCAGCGTCACGGGTACGGCGTGCTGCATCGGCCAGGCCCCGCCGGGCGCGGACGGGTTGCCGAACAGTTCGCGGCAGGCCTGCACCACGGCGCTGACCGGGTTCCAGTCGGCGGTCACGCGCAGCCAGCCGGGCATGCCGCCGGTGGGCACGTACGCGTTGGTGACCATTGCCAACGGGAAGACCGCGACGGCGAGTTGGCTGGCCGCCTCCTCCTTGCCGACGGCCAGCCCGAGGAAGGTGCCGACCCAGGTCATCACGAAGCGGAACAGCAACAACAGCCCGAACGCCCCTGCGGCGTCGGCCGGTCCGCCCCTGATCCGCCAGCCCGCCACGAGACCGACCACGGCGAGCAGGGCCAACACCACCACGCTGACCAGGAAGTCGGCCAGGGTCTGCCCGAGCAGCAGACCGGTCCGCGAGACGGGCATCGAACGGAGCCGGTCGGTGACCCCGCGCCCGACGTCGCGGGCGGCGCCGACCATGGTGGGCATGACGCCGTTGACGGCCACCATGGCGAACAGCCCGGGCATCAGGAACTCTCGGTAGTTCCCACCGCCCGGCACCTGAATGGCGCTGCCGAAGACGTAGCCGAAGACCACCACCATCACCACCGGCACCGCCAGCGAGGCGGCCAACAGGCCGGGCGAGTGCCGGTAGTTGAGCAGCACTCGGAGCATCGAGGACCAGGCGTCGGAGAGCAGCCGGCCCGGCGCGGGGAGCGCGGGCGGAGCGACGGACGCGGCCATCAGGCGGCCCTCCCCTGGGCGGATTCGGCGGTGAGCGCGAGGAAGACGTCGTCCAGCGACGGCGGCCGCACCGCGACGTCCTGTGCGACCACTCCCGCCGCGTCCAACTCCCGCACCAGTCGCGGCAGCAGCACCTCCACCCCGGGCCGGGTGACGACGGCGACGGTCCGCTCGGCCTGGTCGACCACGACATCGCCGCTCTCCGCGAGGGCGGCCAGCACCACGGCGGCGGAGCCGAGTCGGCCGGCCTGCGGGAGGGTGACCGCGATCCGGGTGCCGATCGCCGCCTTGAGCCGCTGCGGCGGACCGGTGGCGATGGCGGCGCCGTGGTCGATCACCACGATGTCGTCGGCGAGCCGGTCGGCCTCCTCCAGGTACTGGGTGGTGAGCAGAACGGTGGTGCCGCCGTCGGCCAACTCCTTGACGGTGGACCAGATCTCCTGGCGGCTGCGCGGGTCGAGGCCGGTGGTCGGCTCGTCCAGGAAGAGCACCGGCGGGCTGGTCACCAGGCTGGCGACGAGGTCGAGGCGGCGGCGCATGCCACCGGAGTAGGTGCGGACGAGGCGGTCGCCGGCCTCGGCGAGGCCGAACCGTTCGAGCAGCTCGCCGGCGCGGGCCCGGGCGGCCCGGGCGCCGAGGTGGTGCAGCCGGCCGAGCAGGTGCAGGTTGTCGCGGCCGGTGATGCCCTCGTCGACGGCGGCGTGCTGCCCGGCCAGCCCGATGCTGCGCCGGACCGCCTCGGCCTCGCGCACCACGTCGTACCCGGCGACCCGGGCGGTGCCGCGATCGGGGGCGACCAGGGTGGCGAGGACGCGGACGGCGGTGGTCTTGCCGGCGCCGTTGGGGCCGAGCAGACCGCAGACGGTGCCGGCCGGGACGGTGAGGTCGAGGCCGCGCAGGGCCTCGGTGCCTCCGGAGGTGGTTCGGGCGGCGGTTCCAGTGGTGGCTCGGGAGGCGGTTCGGGAAGTGCTCCCGGAGGTGATTCCGGTCGTGATTCCGGTGGTAGCCCCGGACCGGGTGCCGGAGCGGGCTCCGAATCGTTTCGCCACGCCCGTCATCTCGACGGCGGGCCCATGGGTCGCTGGCATGACTCTGCCCCTCTGCTAGGTACAGCGTACGTAGAAGCGCGCGCCCACGCATCGTACTACGTACGCCGTACGTATCTAAGATGGGTAACCGAGGTGATCTTCCAGTGCCGTCCAGCAAGCCCCGCGCCGGCTCTTCGTCCGCGCTCCCCGAGCCTCCCGAGGCCCCCGAGCTGATCTGGCTGCGCCCCGAGCGCACCGGCCGCGGCCCGAAGCCCGCCCACAGCCGCGCCTCGATCGCCGCCGCGGCCATCGAGATCGCCGACGCCGAGGGGCTCGACGCCGCCTCCATGCGCCGGGTCGCGGCGGCACTCGGAGCGGGGACGATGTCGCTCTACAACTACGTGCCGAAGAAGGAACACCTGCTCGACCTGATGCTCGACGCGGTCGCCGGCGAGTACGACTACAGCGGCCTCGCCCCGACCGGCGACTGCCGCACGGACCTGCGCCGGCTCGCCCACGCGCAGCTCGCCCTCATGCGGCGCCACCCCTGGCTTCCCGCGCTGGTGATCGCCCGCCCCGGCATCGGCCCCAACGCGCTGCGCTACACCGACCACTTCCTCGCCGTCACCGAACCGAGCGGCCTCGACGGCAGCGCCCGGCTGGAGGCCATGGCCCTGTTCAACGGCTTCGTCTGCCAGTACGCCCAGTACGAGCGGACCGGTGCGGCGGGCGCCAAGTGGCAGGGACAGCTCGTGGGTTACCTCACCAGAGCCGCGATGAGCGGCGAGTACCCCCACCTGGCGGCGGCGTTCGCCACGGCCGGCCCGCCCGCGGACCCGGACACGGCGTTCGACCGTTCACTGCACCGCGTGATCACGGCCGCGCTGACCCCGGTGACGAAGAGCTGACCGCCCGTCCGGGACTCCGGACGGGCGGCACGCGCGCGAGGGCCACCCGGCCGGCGGGGACGCGGGAACCACCGGCGAGCAGGGACGCGGAGACTCCTGCCCGGCGGGGACGCGGGAACTACCGGCGGGCAGGCTGCCGACTGCCCGGGACGAGGAACCAGAGCAGCCAGGCCCCGGTGCCCAGCACCAGCATGTTGACGGCCATCGCCACCGGCTCCTCGCCGAATCCCACCTGGCTCGAGCCCAGCCACTGCGCGACCACGACCTTGGTGAGGAAGAAGAGGGCGAGGTTTCCCGCCACGGTGGCCGCCCAGACCGCTGCCGGATGCCACCGGGGGCGGGGCAGGGCGTTCAGGAGGGAGAGCACGGCGGTCACGAGGAGGGCATGGGGCACGAACGCGTCGGGGATGGTGCCCAGGTAGTTCCAGGGCAGTGCGGACCCGATGACCCAGATCAGCCCCATACAGCCCACGAACCGCACCAGCATCGCCCCGACCGCGCTCGGGGCCGGGTGGTCGCCGGCCGGTGGCGGCGAGGCCACGGCGGGCGCGGAGGGGATGGGAGGCGTTGCCTGCCCCGCGAACGCGGAAGGCCCGGCCTGCGGCGGAAGCCACGCGCCGCCGGGCGCCGCCTGCGGCATTCCGGGCGACGGCTGCGGGGCCGTCGCCGGCTGCACCGGCCCGTACCACCCGCCCCCGGCCGCATCGGGAGCCGTCGGCGTCGGAACGCCCGCCCCAGCCCGCGCCAGCGCCTCCAGCGCCGTCAGGGCCTGTTCCGCCGTGGGCCGCCGCGCCGGGTCCTTGGCCAGCAGCGCGCCCAGCACCGGCGTCAGCCCGCCCGCCCGGACCGGCAGCCGCGGCTCCTTGGTCACCACGGCCACGCACAGCGCGCCGAAGGTGTCCCCACTGAACGGCGTCTCGCCCTCGACCGCCGCGTACAGCGTCGCCCCGAGCGACCACAGGTCGTTGGCGGCCGCCGCCGGCTTCCCCTCCAGTTGCTCGGGAGCCATGTAGGCGGGCGTGCCGATCACCGCGCCGGTGCGGGTGAGCGCCGTGGTGGCGTCGGCCATGTGCGCGATGCCGAAGTCGGTGAGGATCACCCGGTCGCCCATGAGCAGGACGTTGTCCGGCTTGAGGTCGCGGTGGACGATGCCGGCGGCGTGCGCCTGCTGGAGCGCCTTGACCATCGCCGCGCCGATCTCGGCGACCCGCGCCACCGGCAGCGCGCCGTCGCGGGCGATGGCGGCGGCCAGCGAGATCCCGGTGACGAACTCCATCACGATGACCGGCGCACCCTCGTGCTCGGCGACGTCGTGCACGGTGATGATCCCGGGGTGGTTGAGCCGCGCGGCGGCCCGCGCCTCGCGCAGCACGCGCTGGACGAGCTGCTCGCGCTCGGCCTCGGTGACGCCCTGTGGGAGCAGGACCTCCTTCACCGCGACGTCGCGGCCCAGGGTGGTGTCCCACCCGCGCCAGACCCGCCCCATGCCGCCCTGACCGATCAGCTCCTGGAGCTGGTACCGGCCCCCGATCAGTGCCCCGTTCACCCCTGTCACGGGGCTCACCCTAGCGGCACGCCACCGCGGCACCGGCTTCACCTCGTCAAATCGTTTCCGGCCGGGGCCCGGTGCCCCGTACGGTGGCCTCGCCGACGATCTCGGCCGCTACGGCAGTACGGCGGCCACGTACCCGACGAAGCGGCCTCGCACCCGACGGGGGCGGCCACCCGGCCGCCGAGGCTGCCACGCACCCCGACGAACAGGACGAGCACCATGCAGCACCACCACGGCTGGGCCGACGAGCGGTTCGGCGCCGTCGCCGACGCGTTCGCACGCAACTACGCCGACTTCCCCGAACTCGGCTCCGCCGTCACGGTGTTCTCCGGCGGCCGCAAGGTGGTCGAGCTGTGGGGCGGCGTCGCGGACGAACGGACCGGCCGGGCGTGGGCGGCCGACACCCTCGTCCCCGTGTTCTCCTGCGCCAAGGGCCTCGTCGCCGTCTCCGCCCACCTGCTCGTCCAGCAGGGCCGGCTGGACCTCGACGCCCCGGTGAGCCGGTACTGGCCCGAGTTCGCGCAGCACGGGAAGGAGGCGATCACCTGCCGGATGGTGCTCGGCCACCGGGCCGGAATCCCGGCCCTGGACGCCGTGCTGAGCTTCGAGGAGATCGCCGCCTGGACGCCGGTCGTCCGGGCGATCGAGGCGCAGAAACCGCTCTGGGAGCCCGGGACCACCTACGAGTACCACGGCCATGTGCTCGGCTTCCTGATCGGCGAGGTGATCCGCCGGATCACCGGCCTCACCCCCGGCGCGTTCTTCCGCCAGGCGGTCGGCGACCCGCTCGGCCTGGACGCCTGGATCGGCCTGCCCGCCACCGAACTCGCCCGCCTGGCCAGGCTGGTGGAGGCCGAGGGGCGCCGTCCGATGCCCGGGCCGGAGCACCTGCTCACCCGGATCGTGACGATGAACGGCGCGCTCGTCTTCCCCGGCCTGGACGTGCCGCACGGCTGGAACGACCCCGGCCTGCACGCCATCGAGCTGCCGGGCGCGGGTGCGGTCGCCTCCGCCACCGGCCTGGCCGGGCTGTACGCGGCCGCCGTCACCGGCGTCGAAGGAGGCCCGGACGGGAAGGCCGAGCGGCTGCTCTCCCCCGCCACCGTGACCGACGCGCTCCGTGAACTCTCCTCCGGGGCAGGCTTCCTGGGCTTCGACATGGGCGCCCGCTGGGGCTCCGGCGTGCTGCTGGACTCCCCCTCGTTCCGCCCGATGCTCGGCTCCCGGAGCTTCGGCAACGACGGCGCGGGCGGCCAGTTCGCCTTCGGCGACGACGAGTTCGGCGTCGGGTTCGCGTACGTCGCCAACCGCATGATCGGCCACGGCGACGCGCGCGCCAACCGCCTGATCGAGGCGGTCCGCGACAGCCTCGGCGGCTGAGCGGCCGGCGCGCCCCCGCCTCGCCACCACCTCCACGCCCCCGCGAGCCGGCCGGCTGATTGACCCACACATTCGCGCCGGCAATGCACCAGTCGGTGGGCCACCCATCGACCTAGGCTCGTTCCCATGACAACCGTTCAGATCCCGCAGCGCATGAACTTCCCCGCCGTCGCCCCCAAGGTCTTCCGGGCCGTCCTGGCCATGGACGCCGCCGCCCGCGAGGGCCTGGACCCAGTGCTGGTCGAGCTGGTGCAGATCCGCACCTCCCAGGTCAACCGCTGCGCCTACTGCATCGACTACCACACCGGTGACGCACGGAAAGCGGGCGAGACCGAGGACCGCATCTACCAGCTCTCGGCGTGGGAGGAGTCGAGCCTCTACACCGCCAAGGAGCGCGCGGCCCTCGCGCTGGCCGAGGCCGTCACCCTGCTGCCGCAGGGCGTCTCGGACGCGGTGTACGCGGAGGCGGCGGAGCAGTTCGAGGAGAAGGAGCTGGCCCAGCTGATCGCGCTGATCTTCACGGTCAACGCGTGGAACCGGATGAACGTCTCCACCCGCAGGACCCCGGGTGCGGCATAGCCGTACCGGCGAAGGGCGGTGGCCGCGGGATACGGCCACCGCCCTTCGCCGTTTCCGGGGCCCGGAGCCTCGAACACCCGAGGCCCCAACTGCCCGATCGGGCAGCGTCCTCCGCCTCCTCCGGCACTCGGTGGCGCCGCCATTGACACCCAAAGTTGGTCTAGTCCACCGTAGGGGACAGCGCCGCCACCCCGCCCGGGGCCGTGACGGCAACCCCTCGGCCGGAATCCTGGACTCGCTTGTAAGGCTGCCGAGTTCAAGTACTCGGGCACCCTCACCGCGCACCGCCCGGAACCCCCACGGCCGCTCGTCCGGCCGCGGCCTCGCCACGCCCCGGGCCGCCCCGGGGCGGCGGCCGCATGCCCCTGACGACCGAACGGAGAACAGGCATGAGCAGAATCTGTCCGGCCCTGCCCACCAACCGGGCCTGCACAGCCACGATTTCCGCGGTGGGCACGGAGGCGGCGTACGGGGCCGAGCAGTTCGGTGTCGAGGTGCACGCCGAGTTCGCCGACCACCTGGCCCCCCGGCGCGAGCAGCTGCCGGACGAGGCACAGGCCGACGCCGAGTCCTTCGCCCGGCTGATCGAGGCCTGGGGCCCGTTGGTGGCGGCCGCGAGGTGTGCCGGTGTCCCGGCCGGAGGGGCCGAGTAGATGACCGACCACATCACCGTGACGGCCGACGACGTCACCTTCCGCCGGCTGGCCGACGCCGACTGGGACGCCGTCGTGGCGCTGGAGTTCGCCGCCTACGCCGCGGACAACCTGTCCGAGGGACGGGAGTCCCTCCAGTCCCGGGGGCGGTCCTCGCCGGACACCTGCTTTGTGGTGGAGCGCCGGGGAGAGGTCATCGGCTACCTGCTGAGCCTGCCCTACCCGCTGTACCGCTGCCCGGACCTCGGCGCGGTCGACGAGGGCGGCACCGCGGCGTCCGAGCCCGCCGTGACCGGGCCCAAGCCCGAGCCCGCGTCCGATCCCGAGCCGCGCAACCTCCACGTGCACGATCTCGTCATCGCCGAGGAGTGGCGTAGCAAGGACGTCGCCCTGCGGTTCATGCGCCACCTCAAGGAGTACGCACGGACCCAGGGGTTCGGGCGGATCTCGATGGTGGCGGTCCGGCGCAGCGACATCCTGCTGGCCATGCTGGGCTACCGAACCCACCGCGAGGTCACCGTGCCGGAGTGCTACGGCAGGCGCGCGGTCTACATGTCGATGGCGATCTGACAGCCTGCCCGAAACTCGGGGGATGGCGTAGGGTTCCTGGCTCATGACCTGGGTGACCAGGTTCATGAACGGGCCGATGCCGGTGGTCGGCTCGCAGCGGCCGAACACCTTCGCCCGGTGGACGTCGTAGGCGGCCAGGTAGGCCAGTGCTCCGCCGCGCCCGTAGGTGTGGTTGACCCGCATCGCCCTGGCCTGCCCGGGGGCGAGGGTGGGGTGACAGCGGCAGCGGGCCTGGATGGAGGTCTTCTCGTCCGCGCTGATCACACACGTACTCGTCCGCGCCGAGCGGCTCGCCGTCCCAGGCGCGGGTGTACAGGTCAAGGACACGGGCTGCCTTGAGCCGGAAGCCGGGGTCGCTGATGAAGATCCAGGACCGGTGTTGCCAGGGCTTGATCGCGTCCTGGACGAGCCGGCGTCGCACTGTGGAGGCGGAGATTGTGTCGACGATGGCGCGGGCGACGACCTCGCGGGCCAGCTCCGAGGCCGACCAGCGGGACAGTGGCGTGCCGCTCTCCGCTGGCAGTTGACAGGCCAGCGCCTTGACCTGGGCCCTCTGTAACGGGGCGAAGGAGGCGGGACGCCCGGAACGCTTGCGGTCGGACAGGGCGGGCAGCCGGTTCCCGGCGAAACGGTCGCGCCAGGTGCGGACGGTGTCCACGTGCAGCCCGGTCTCGCGGGCGATGCGCGCGTTGGAGCGGTCCCGAGCCGCGTACAAGACGACCTGGGCGCGCTGGCGCAGCCGGTGCTCCGTCTTGTGGCCGTAGGCCATCTTCTTCAGCCGCTCACGCTCGGAGGCCGTCAGGAAGATCGGGCGTGCGGCGGTGCGATGCAACGCGGGAGAGCCGTTCACGAGAAGTGGATGGCGACAGGGTGCAAAGAAGCGCGCCCTTCCTGCGGCGTGCCGCCCTGCACCGTCTCTGCGGTCAGTGGGTGCCGATCAGTGCCGTGCGTGCGGCGGTGAGGATCTCGTCGGAGAGCGGGGTGCCGTTGGTGGCTCGGGACAGGACGAGTGCGCCGAGCATGGTGCACAGCCGGGTGATGCCGTCCTGGTCCTTGGCGGCGAGGAAGTCGGCGAAGTCGCCCACTCCCTGGGTGTAGACGCGGCGGGCCTCGGTCTCTCCTCCGTCGCGGGCCATGTCGGTGGCGAGTGCGGCGGCGGGGCAGCCGTCAGCCGGGCTGTCGCGGTGCTCGACGGAGAGGTAGGCGTCGATCAGCGCCCGCTGGGCGGCGTCGCGCTGCCCGGCGTACCGATCGAGCCCGTCCTTGTGGTGCTGGGCGAGTTCGGCGAACGCGTGGGCGGTGGCTTCGTCGATGAGGGCCTCCTTGGAGGCGAACTGCTTGTAGAAGCCGCCGTGGGTCAGGCCGGCCGACTTCATGAGGTCGGCGACGCTCAGGTGGGTGCCCTGCTCCCGGAGCAGCCGGGAGGCGGTCTCCACGACCCGTCGGCGGTTCTCCTGTGCCTGTGCCTGCGATACGCGGCCCATCGGTCACCCCTCCCAGTTGGATGTCGAGTGAAATCTATTCTAGACTGATATTTAGATGACGGATGCAATCTATCCTGCGGTCGTCGCCGCCCTCAACGCTGGGAGTGCTCATGGAGCTGAAGGACGCGGTCGCGGTGGTCACTGGCGCCAACCGGGGGCTCGGGCGCCATCTGGCCGCCCAGCTCATGGCGCGCGGGGCCAAGGTGTACGCGGCGGCCCGCCGCCCCGAGACGGTGGACCTGCCCGGGGCCGTCCCGCTGCGGCTCGACCTGACAGACGCGGAGTCGATCCGGGAGACGGCCCGCACCGCCTCCGACGCGACGCTGCTGGTGAACAACGCCGGCATCTCCACCGGCACGCCGCTGATCGCGGGCGGCTTGGACGCGGTGCGCCTGGAGATGGAGGTGAACTTCTTCGGCCCGCTCGCCGTGACCCGGGCCTTCGCCCCGGTCATCGAGTCCAACGGCGGCGGCGCCGTGCTCAACGTGCTGTCCGTCCTGTCCTGGCTGCACCCGGCCGGCGTCGGCTCCTACGCCGCGGCGAAGGCCGCCGCCTGGGCGCTGACCGGTGCGGTCCGGGAGGAGCTGGCACCCCGCGGCATCGCCGTGACGGCGCTGCACGTCGGATACATGGACACCGACATGGCCGCCGGCGTTCCCGCCGAGCAGAAGGCCGACCCGGCCGAGGTCGCCGCCCAGGCTCTGTCGGGCATCGAGACGGGCCTGCCCGAGATCCTCGCCGACGACGTCACCCGGCACGTGAAGCAGAGCCTGGCCGCCGCGCCGAATGCGGGGTGAGGCGCCCCCGCCGCATCGGCGCGGAGCCCTCTGAGCCAGCAGTGCAGAGGAGAAAGTATCTCGTACCGGGGCAAGCCCGGAGCGAGCGGAGACCCCGTCCCCCTGCGGGCGGAAAACGGAGATGACGATGAAGGCGTATCTGATCGAGAAGTACGGTGACCAGTCCGCGGTGCGCGCCGCCGAGCTGCCCGATCCGAAGCCGGGCGCCGACGACGTGCTGGTCAAGATCCACGCGGCGAGCGTCAACCCGCTGGACTTCAAGATCCGCGACGGTGCCTTCAAGCGGATCCTCCCGTACCGCCTGCCTCTCATCCTGGGCAACGATCTCGCCGGAGTGGTGGTCAAGGTCGGCTCGGCCGTCACCCGCTTCGCGGTGGGCGACGAGGTCTACGCGCGGCCCGACAAGGACCGCATCGGCACCTTTGCCGAACTCATCGCCGTCCACCAGGACGACCTGGCCCACAAGCCGGCCACCCTCACCATGGCGGAGGCCGCCTCCCTTCCCCTGGTCGCCCTCACCTCATGGCAGGCGCTGGTCGAGAAGGCACGGGTCCGACCGGGCCAGAAGGTCCTCATCCACGCGGGCTCCGGCGGGGTGGGCACCATCGCCCTCCAACTGGCCAGGCACCTGGGCGCACACGTGGCCACTACCGCGAGCGCGGCCAATACCGCCCTGGTCAAGGAACTCGGCGCGGACGTCGTCATCGACTACCGCACCCAGGACTTCGAGGACATCCTGGACGGCTACGACGTCGTCCTGGACACCCTCGGTGGCAAGACCCTGGAGAAGTCCCTGCGCATCCTCAAGCCCGGCGGGAAGGTCATCAGCATCGCCGGGCCCCCCGACGGGGACTTCGCCCGCGAGCTCGGCGCGAACCTGGTCCTGCGCCAGGCGATGAACGCGCTGAGCTTCACGACCCGGCGCCACGCCAAGCTCCGGGGCGTGACGTACTCCTTCCTGTTCATGAAGGCCGACGGCGAGCAGCTGCGCGAGATCACCCGGCTCGTCGACGCCGGGAAGATCCGCCCCGTCGTCGACCGGGTCTTCCCCTTCGAGCAGACCCGCGAAGCCATGGAGTACGCCGAGCAGGGCCGCGCCAAGGCCGGCAAGGTCGTCATCGCGACGGTGTGAACACCAGCCCCCGCCGCACCACCGCCAGGCCCCGGGCAGCGAGAGGATCCCACCCCCCACCACCCCTACCTTCACACCCCCAGGAACCGATCATGAGCGCACCGCGCAGTTCCCCCACCCCCACGCCCGCCCCGTCGTCGTCGTCGTACAAAGATGCACCGACCCGTTCGGTGTCCGTACGCGGCGTCGACTTCGTCTACCGCCAGCTCGGCCCGGAAGGAGACGGCGTACCACTGATCCTGCTCCACCACCTGACCGCTGTCCTGGACGACTGGGACCCCCGCGTCGTCGACGGACTCGCCGCCCGGCGCCAGGTGATCGCCTTCGACAACCGCGGAGTCGGCTCGTCGGGCGGCTCCACCCCCGACACAATCGAAGCGATGGCCCGCGACGCGGTGCTGTTCATCCGAGCCCTGGGCTTCGAGCAGGCCGACCTGCTCGGCCTGTCGATGGGCGGCTTCATCGCCCAGGTCATCGCAGCCGAGGAACCGCAGCTGGTGCGCAAGGTCATCCTCGCGGGCACCGGCCCCGCCGGAGGCCCCGGCATCGACAAGGTCACCGCACTCACCCTCCGGGACATCCTGAAGGGCTTCCTGACCCGCAAGGACCCCAAGCAGTTCCTCTTCTTCACCGACACCGAACACGGCCGACGCGAAGCACGCGCCTTCCTCGAACGGCTGCAGGAACGCACCAGCGACCGCGACAGGGCCATCTCGCTGACGTCGTTCCGCGCCCAGCTCAAGGCCATCCGCCGATGGGGCCTGCAGGCGCCCGCGGACCTGTCGCGCATCCACCAGCCAGTCCTGGTGGCCAACGGCGAGAGCGACAGGATGGTGCCGAGCGAGAACACCCTCGACCTCGCCGCACGCCTGCCCCGGAGCGAACTCGTCCCCCTCTACCCGGACGCCGGACACGGCGGGATCTTCCAGTTCCACAACGAGTTCGTGGCCAGAGCCCTCGCATTCCTCGAAGCACAGCCCGAGGCCTGATCCCTGACGCCACATCCCGCCGCCGCCTCGCCCCAGGCGCGACCGGGACAAGGCGGGCCCGGGCGAGCCAGCCTGCCCCGATCAGACGCCTCCTGTACGCCGGCATTCCCATCGGCACCCCGAGAATGCCCTCGGCATCGCATGCCAGATCTACCCCGTCACCTGGCCACAAGCCCGCCGACGCCCAGCCTCGAAGTCACCCCCCGAAGGACTTACTACGCAGACCACCAAGCTTCCGATCATGCTTCCCCGACGACTGGCCGCACTGGCCCTCGGCACCCTCGCCCTGGCCACGGCCTGCACCGGCTCGCCGCCCCCCGGTGACGCGCTCGGCTCATCCCCGCCGTCCGCCTCGGCCTCACCCGAGGCGGACGAGTCGGACCCTCCGATCGTGGTCCGCGACCTGACCTCGGCCGAGCTCCAGAACCGTTGGTGGGTCTGGGCCGCGTCGACGGAGTCAGCCCGCAACCCGGTCCTCGACCAGGACGGGCGCCGGTGCGCCCAGGGCCAGAAGGAGGGGATCTGGCTCCTTGCCGGAACGACCGGTGGCACCGCCGAGCGCTCGTGCACCGTCCCCACCGGGGTGCCGGTCGTGTTCCCGCTCGTCAACCTGATGGGCGACGCGCACGACTGCCTGGGCTTCATGGACGCTGCCAAGGGCGGTGCAGTCCTCGACGGGAAGGCCCTGACGCCCGAGAAGCTCGACGCGACCCCGATCGACATGTTCACCGCCGCAGGCAACCCGTTCACCGACAAGCGGGACCACTTCCACACCTGGTCGTGCGGCCTCTGGGTGCGTCTGGAGCCGCTCTCCCCCGGGAGTCACGAGCTGAGCTTCCACGGCGAGTCGGGTTCGTTCTCCGACTCCGTGGACTACCACCTCACGGTCGCCAAGCCCGCCCCCACCGGCGCCGCCTGAGCGGACCCGCCCGATCGGGGCCGGCGGGGGCGGAAGTCGGCCGGTCCGACCTCCACCCCCGTGCGCTCCCGTCCACCCCCGTACGCACCGCCGGTTTGCAGGAACTGTCGCCCACCCAAGGTTGGCGGCGTACCGTCATTCGCACGGTCCGCTCCGACGGAGACGAGGCGCCACATGCCCGACCAACAGGCTGGACGGATATTCGAGACCGCGCGCGAGTTCGCCCGCCGTGACGACTGGGACAACGCGGTCGTCTGGTACCGCCGGGCCGCCGACGCCGGCGTCACCGACGCGATGCTGATCCTTGCGGCCCACCACGCGATGCGCGACGAAATGCGGACGGCCCAGGACTGGTTGAGACGAAACCTGGCCGCCGGCGACGACGACCGGGAGAGCGTGGCCGGGTACCTCCGGGGCGCCATCGCCGCGCACTTCGCGAAGAGCCCCGCCGACGCCCGGCTCTGGGAGACGCGGATCCGGACCAGCGTCGGCTATCCGACGCCGAACGATCCGCTCAAGGTCCGGCAGGACGCCGTGGCGGTGGTGTTCGGACTTCTGGTGGAGGGCATCGATCCTCCTGGCGGCCCGGCGCATGCGGGCGGTTCGGCGAGCAGCACGGCGGCTGCGTCGGGAGGCTGTCTGCTGGCCGTGCTCGCCGTCGGCTTCCTGCCCATGCTGTTCGCCGCCTTCCTCGCCGTACGCGGCGGCGCCTGACCCTCGCGTCGCCTCACCCGCCCTGCCATCTGTCCCGGCCTCAATTCGCTTTCACGCCCGGCCACCGAGAGCTAGTGTTCGAGGCCGGCGAGCAACCCACGAGGAGTCGAGACATGCCCGGTCGTCCGAGCGCGCGTTGACGTCGTAGGCCGTGATCGGCCTGTCATCGCGTGCTGCCCCTGATTGCGCGGCACAGCGAGCCTTCCCCCACCTGAACCGTCGGCAGCGTTCGTCGGTGCGCCCATCGGTGCGCGCCTGTCGGTACGGGCCTGCCGGGCGCCGGGTGGCGGCCTCGTTCTCGGCAACCCGAGGGGTCCCTGTGCCGTTCACTTCCTCCGTCGTATCCGATGCGGGCCGTCCTGCGCCGCCGGGCCTCCGGCGGGACGGTGACTTCCGCCGGTTCTGGGTGGGCCAGACGCTGTCCCAACTCGGCGAGCACACGGGCCTGGTGGTCCTGCCGCTGATCGCCGTCGTCTCGCTCGACGCGGACGCCGACCAGGTGGGCACCCTCCGCGCGGTGGGGCAGGCGCCGACGCTGTTGCTCTCGCTCTTCGTCGGCGCCTGGGTGGACGGGTGGCGGCCCCGGACCGTCATGGTGCTGGCGGACCTCGGCCGGGCCCTGGCACTGGGCGGGGCCGCCGTGGCCGGCCTCCTCGGCGGACTCGGCCTCCCGGCGCTGCTCGCGGTGGCCTTTGTCGTCGGCGCCCTGTCCGTGCTCTTCGACGTGGCGTACCAGGCATCGCTCGTCCGGCTGGTGAAACGTGATCAGCTCGTGCGAGGCAACAGTGCAGTGGAGAGCAGCCGCTCCGCCGCGCAGATCGGCGGCCCGGCGCTCGGCGGAGCACTGGTGTCCCTGCTGTCGGCACCGATCGCCGCCGCGTCCGGCGCACTGTTCTTCGTGCTGTCGGTCCTGTCGATCCGCCGCATCCGCCGGGTCCGCCAAGTCGAATCGGTCCCGGAGCGCTCGGACCGCGCCTCTCCGGTCCGGCGGCAGATCCAGGAGGGGCTGCGCTTCGTCGGCACCGACACCTCGCTGCGGACCGTGGGCCTCGCCTCGGCCGCCTTCCAGTTCTCCTTCGCGGCGATGATGACCGTCTACCTGCTCTACCTGCCGCGGGACCTCCACCTGTCGGGCGCCGCCGTGGGTCTGGCACTCGCGGCGACGGGGCCGGGCGCTCTCCTGGGCTCGCTGCTCGCCGCCCGTCTCCCGGGCCGGCTCGGTCACGGCCCGGTGCTCGTGTTCGCGGCGGTGCTCGGTGACGGCGTCATGCTCTGCGCGCCTGCCCTGCACGGCTCCTCCGTGGTCACGATCCCCGCGCTCGTCGCGGTCAACTTCGTGTTCGCAGCCTTCGGCCAGCTGGTGAACGTCACGGTCATGGCCGTGCGGCAGGCCGTCACCCCCGACGGGATGCAGGGCCGCGTGGCCGCGACGATCACGTTTGCCGGCATGGGCCTGACCCCGTTCGGCTCGCTGCTCGGCGGGCTTCTCGCGAAGGAGTGGGGGCTGCGCGGGAGCCTCCTGGTGACGGCCGCCGGCATGCTGCTGTCGCCCGTGCTGATGGCCCTGTCCCCGCTGGCCCGCCTGGGGAGGACGCTTCCGCTCCCGCCTCGAGAGGCACCGGCGGCCGCCGGCCGCCTCGGCACTACAGGTGCGACCCGCGACCGGGACCCCGGTGCGGCTCAGCGTGCCCGGCAGTGACACAGGGGCGCGCACCCGGCGGTTCGCGCCCCTCGTGCGCGCCTCACCCCAGGACGCGCGGCACGGTCACCCGCACCCATTCCTCCGGCTGGGACAGATGCGGAGCGTGACCGGCACCCTCGTACAGGTGCCGTTCCGCCTTCGGCAACGCGAGGTCGACCAAGTCCAGCACCTCGCCGTACATCGGAGCACTGTCGTCGCTCTGGGTGAGCAGTGCGGGCTCGGTGTAGTGGGCGAGGGCGGTGAGGTCGAGGTCCAGCGCGTCCGGGTCGCGCAGCTCGTCCAGGTACGTCGGCGCGTTGCGGATGTAGGTGTGCCGGATCGGCGCCGGAAGCTGCGCCCACGCCCCCGGCCCGAACGCCAGGGTCTCCACGAACAGCTCGGCCGCGGCGGCCGACTCCGCCTGCTCCAGCAGCTCCCGGACGGCCGCGATCCGCCCGGCGAACGCCGTCCCGATGGGCCGCAGCTCGGGATCGGCCAGCAGCATCCCCGTCCCCGGCGGTTCGTGCACGGCCACGCCGCGCAGCAGGTCGGGGCGGGCGGCGGCCAGGCGGAGCGTGATCAGCGAGCCGTACGAATCCCCGCAGACGAAGGCGGGGGCGAGGCCGAGCCCCTGGATCAACGCGGCCAGGTCGGCCGCGTCCTCGTACACCGAACCCTGGGTGAGCAGATCCTCGCTGCGGCTGTGCCCGCGCCGGTCGTACGCGACGACGGTGGCCTGCTCGGCCAGTCCGGGCACCACCCGTGCCCAGCTGTCGGCGTCGCTCCAGGACCCGTGGACCAGCACCACGCCCGGCCCGGACCCCCGGGCCTCGTAGTACAACGACACCCCGTTCACCCTGATCTCGGCCATCGCGAGCCTCCCGACCGCAGTCGCGCTCCAGCCCCTCCCCACCAGCCTGACACAACCTGATCGGGCCCGGTCAGATCAGCGGACCGAACACCCCGCGGTCCCAGTGCCCCAACCACGAGCCGGTGACGGACGGCAACTCCTGCCCCTCGGTGGACTCGTCGTAGGGGAGCACGGCCGTCGGCGCGAACCAGCCCTCGCCGGGGTCGATGCGCAGTCGCAGGACGTTAAGGGGACGGCGGAGCGTGACGAAGAGCCGCAGGTCGGCGGTGCGCGACAGGCTCGCCGACCGCTACCGCGCCGGAGTCGTCAGGTCTCCGCTCCGCGACTCTAGCGGCAGACCTCGTGCTGCTGCTCGGCCGCGACCTTCCCGGCCAGGGAACCCAGCGCCTTGGTGAGGGCATCCCGGTCGGCGTTCGCCTTGAAGAACATACCGGTGTCCGCGATGACCGACACGATGAACGCCCGGGAGTGGTCGCCGGCACAGTACTCCGTCACTCCGGCGCCCTGCCCCGAGGCCAGGACGCCCCGGCCGATCAGCTCCTTCGTGGTCGCATGGCCCTCCTCCTCCGGGCCTTCGGGATCGACACCGAGCAGGGAGAAACTGAGCACTTGCTCCCCGTCGACCGAGATCCGGCAGGACACCTCGCCGGCGTCCACCTCGCGCTGCTCGGTCCCGGGGCGCCCCTTGGGCAGCAGGGCGCCGAGCGGGGTCCCGTCGGCCCGCTCAAACCCGCACAGCGTCTGCTTCAGCCCCTGCTCGTCACCGCCCCCGAACAGCAGCACGGATCCGACCGCGACCGCTGCCACCGCAACCACCGCCCCACCGAACAGCCAGAGCCGGCGGCGGCTCCGCCCACCCCCCGGGCCGGAGATCGTCTCGGTCGGTACCGGCGCCTCGGCAGCTGCCTGAGTGTCCGTCATGGCCAGTCCCCCTGTGGATGTTGTCCTGATCGACGCAAGAGCGTATCGGGGAACGACGGATTCGATCAGCGCAATTTCGTCACGTTCATCGGCAGACGGGCACCAAGACCTGTCTGACAAGCCGACCGCCGTCGCTCCCTGGCCTCGGCGCCGCCCATCCCCACCCCGTCACACAAGCGTGGAGGCCCTGCCCCACGGCAGGGCCTCCACGCCAAAGACCTACCGCAGGGACCACCCGTTCGACGGCTGGTCGAGCCAAGCCCAGTGCCGGCCCTCAGGGGTGACGGAGACGCCGAACCGGCTGGGCCCGGGGCGGCCGCTGTCCGTCCACCACCCATATGCCGCCTCGACCTCGTCCCAGAGCCGGCGCGGCCCGTGCTGGTAGACCGTGAACAGGTCCTCCGCGCTCCCGTCGTGGTCCACTGCTGCCCACGAGCACGCGTCCGTCGTGGCGATCCACAACCGGTCCGCCACCCCTTCCACCGGAACGTCCTCCCAGGTGTGCCAGACATCGCCGAGGCGGTGCCCGATGGCGAACGCCGCCTCTCCCCCCACCACCGCACGGCGGGGCAGCGTCGTCGTGGACTCGGCGGCCCGGTGATCGTCCTTCACCACGTCCCGGTAGATCCCCAGATGAGTACGTTGGGTGCGCATCAGCATGAACGCACTGTCCGGGCTGTACCGGCCGACCGCCGTCCCGTCGTCGCCGACCGCCAGGCGCAGAAGCCCCCAGTGCGCCCAGGGGTTGTCCCACGGGGTGAGGATCACACCGCCCGGCCTCGTCTGGCCGATCCACGCTGCCGGGATCCTCTGAACCGCGCAGGTGGCCACCACCCGGTCGTAGGGGGCATGCCGACCCCACCCCAAAGCCCCGTCTCCGTAGACGACCTCCGGGCCGAACCCGGCTTCCCTCAGGACGGCGCGGGCCCGCACCGCCAGGGAAAGGTCGAGCTCGATCGTCGTCACGTTCGCGTCGCCGAGCCGGTGCGACATCAGGGCGCTCGTCCAGCCGGTGCCGGTGCAGATCTCCAACACCTTCATACCCGGCTGGAGTTCGAGCATCTCAAGCATCCGGAACACGATCGACGGCGCCGAGGACGAGGACGACGGCCACGCGTCGGCCAGATCGTCGGGCACCGCGCCGTCGTTCAGCTGCGTCACCACGGGCTCGTCGTAACCAGCGGCAGCGAACCACTGGTCGGGGCTGCTCCGGCGGTCGCACGGCCGGTAGCCGTCGCCGTCGTCCAGCCAGACCAACTCGGGCAGGAAGCAGTGTCGAGGTGCCGCTTCGGCGGCCTTCGTCCACTCGGGGGCCACGTCGTGGCCGAGGGTGTCGCGAACGGCCTGGAGCAGGCCACGCATGGCGGCCTGCTCCGGGGTATGCCGGTGCCTCTTCACCGTGAGGTCACTTCCGGTGCTTCGGGTCAGGGGTGGGACCGCTGCCGTCCTTCGAGGGGGAAGGTCCGATCACCGGCCCTCCCGGTTTGGCGTGGCCGCCACCCTTGCCGTCGTTCGGACCGCCCTTGTTGTGGTCGCCCATCAGGGTCGTCCACTTCGTGAAGGTGGTCGTCGCACACCTGACCGCGCCGCTCGCCGGGACCATGGGTCCCGGCCCGGGCGGCGCCGGCGGCTGAGGGGTGGGTGGCCGCGGGGTCGTGAGCGTTGTCATGCCGCTGCTCCTCCTGGTTGTCGCGAGCCGTGCGGTCGACCCGTGTGACCGGCCGCGTCACGGATGCGTCACATCGGGTGACCAACCACACCGTAGAGAGCACCGGAAAGCACCCTCAACGAAGTTGCGAAGGATTGCGCAACTTCATCCGAGCGCGGTGTGCGGCTCGTTGCAGCCAGCGCCCCTCCGCGCCCCCGTGCGCCCTTGACCGTCCGTCGGCCGCACGCGACCGTGGCGCGAGCACGAACAATCAGCCTGCTGCGGGAGGGCACCATGACACTGCGCTTCCTGGGGATCTACCCCAACACTCCGAACGACGGCTCACCGACGATCTGGGTCGAGGTGGAGACCGGAGACCTGATCATCCAGTCGTGGAAGGCCGACGCGGCTACGATCGAACAAGCCCAGGAGGTCGGTTCCGTCCCCGGCCACACCACGGACGTCCCGGGGCATGAGACCGTCATCAGGCTCCCCGCCAACATGCTCCAGTTCATCCCCCGCCCGGAGGCCAACGGTGACATCAGCGGTTCGTGAAGGGTTCGCCGCCGCACAGCACTCCGCCGTGCACCTGGAGATGCGCGACAGCTACATGCGCGACGACCCGGTATTCATCGCTTGGCAGGAGGGACGCCCGTTCGACCCGGCCGCGGAGTACAGCTCCTGGTCCGAGCTCATGAGGAACACGACTGTCCGGGGCATCGAGGTACGCCGCGCCCGCATTGTCTCCGAGCCCGTCAGCGACTACATCCGGTGGGAGCACGAGATCACCGCGCGGCACAACCTCGCGGCCGGAGAACGCGTCCGTTGGCTTCCCCGTC
The DNA here is from genome assembly GCF_055561295.1 of Kitasatospora sp. NPDC022785. Classification (NCBI taxonomy): domain Bacteria; kingdom Bacillati; phylum Actinomycetota; class Actinomycetes; order Kitasatosporales; family Streptomycetaceae; genus Kitasatospora; species Kitasatospora sp. NPDC022785. The sequence continues at coordinate 256,792 of NZ_JBVHHB010000002.1, forward strand.
GTCGTACGACGGACCTTGCGCTGCCCGGCGTCGACTTCTGGCTCTTCGACAACACCACCGTCGTCTTCAACCACTTCACCGGTGACGGCCAGTGGGCGGAGCACGGCATGGAAGTCACCTCCGAACCGGCCACGGTGAAGCTCTGCTCCGCCGCCTTCGAGGCCGTCTGGGATCGTGGCATCGACCACGAGAACTACACGATCTGACCGACACCCACCTGACAGCCAGCTCCCGTGCCCGCTTCACCGTCCTCCAGCGCCCAGGCCGCGCGTAGAGCCGTTGCCGATCGCCTCCGGGAGCTGATGCTGGACGCCGGGTTGCAGGGACGGGAGCTGGCTGCTCGTTGCGGTTGGAACCCGGCCAAGACCAGTCGCATCATCAACGCGAAGGCCGTGCCGTCCGACGCCGACATCCGCGCCTGGTGTCTCGCCTGCGGCGCCGCCGACCAGGCCGCCGACCTGATCGCCAAGAGCCGGGCGGCGGACTCGATGTACGTCGAGTGGCGGCGGATGGAGAGGACCGGGCTCCGCCAGGCCCAGGAGGCGGTTCGTCCGCTCTACGAGCGCACCCGGTGCTTTCGTGCGTACTCGTCCTGGCTGCTGCCCGGCATCGTCCAGACCTGCGCCTACACGACGGCGATCCTCTCCGCGATCCGTGACCGGCGCGGCCTGGTCGACGACGTCTCCGCCGCCGTGGACGAGCGCATGGCGCGCCAGCACATCCTGACTGACGGCGCCCACCGCTTCGCCCTCCTGATCGAGGAGAGTGTCCTGCGCAACGGCCTGGGTGGCCGGGACGTCATGCGCGAGCAGTTGCACCACCTCATGGCCGTAGGCAGGCGCCCGAACATCAGCCTCGGAGTGCTCCCCATGCAGCCGGCCCGCGACAAGGCGTGGCCCGTCGAGGGCTTCTGGATCTACGACACCACGCAGGTCAGTGTCGAGCTGGTCTCCGGATACCTCACGATCACCCAACCGAGCGAAGTAGCCATGTATGGAAGCGTGTTCGCCGAGTTGGGCGAACACGCCGTCCGCGGGCCCGAGGCTCGCACACTGATCACGGCGGCGATCGACGCTCTCGGGTGAGATCACGCAATCGACCGCAATCGCGTTGGGCGGTGGATCGACCACTCACTACCGTCGTTGACATCAGCCACCACTGTGGGGCGACTCCCTGCCCCAAGCCGACGTCGCCATCGCGCCGAACCCTCCGCCACATTCGGAACGAGCGCCTTGTCCACCACGGCCGGGAGGCCCCGCATGACCACCGACACCGCCGACGCCCGCTTCGACCTCGCCCCCGCCGACCTCCGCATCGCCATCGCCGGTGGGCGGCTCTCGCTCACCCCTAGAACAGCCTGGCCTTCCTGCCAACGCGCGCTGCGGACGGTGCTGCTCGCGCCGGCGCAGGACAGGCCGACCGCCGGCGAACTCACCGCCGCACTGGCCGCTCTGTGACGGCCACCTCGGAATCACCCGGCTGAACTCGGCGGCGGAGCTGCTCCAAGGGGCGCGCCGAAGCGCAGTGGCCGTGGGCATACGCCACCACTGGCGGCAGCCCCGGAGGAGCCCGTCCGGCTGACCGCACCTGCGTGCGCCTGCCCGCCGGCCGCCGAGTCGTCCGCGCTCGCCCGACTCTCGACGCCTCGTGCGAGCGGCGAGCCACGCCTCAGCGCAGTGCTGCAGCCAGGGCCGTGGTCCAGGCCGTGGTGGTGCGGCGGGCGAGCGAGCTGGTGGGGGCGTAGCCCTCGAAGAGGTGGAACGCGCCCGGCACGTGATGGATCTCGGTGGGGACGCCAGCGGTGATGAGCCGTCGCGCGAAGTCCAGGCCCTGGTCGCGCAGCGGGTCCTGCTCGCAGACCACGAGGTAGGTGGGCGGCAGGCCGGCCAGGCTCGTTGCCCGGGCCGGGGCTGCGTACTGGTCGGCCGGCCTCGACCCCAGATACAGCGGCCACATTCCGCGCACTGCTCGCCCGTCGATCACTCGGCCGTCGCTGACCGAGTCGACCGACGGCTGGTCGCACCGGTCGTCCACGGTGGGGACGAGGAGCAGTTGGTAGGCGAGGGCGGGGCCACCACGGTCCCGGGACGCCAGGGCGGTCGCTGCGGCGAGTGCCCCGCCGGCCGAGCGCCCGGAGACGGCGATCCGGTTCGGGTCCGCGCCGAGAGTGTCGGCGTTGGCGGCAGTCCACTGCAGTGCGGCGTAGCAGTCGTCGAAGGCGGCGGGGTAGGGGTGTTCGGGGGCGAGGCGGTAGTCCACCGAGACGACGACGGCGTCGGCGGCGAGGCAGATGTCGCGGCAGTTGGTGTCACCGGTGTCCAGATCGCCGGAGATGAACGCGCCGCCGTGGAAGTACATCACAGCGGGGCGGGTCGACGTCGTCTCACCGGTGGGCCGGTACAGGCGGACCTGCAGGTCGCCCGCCGGGCCGGGGATGGCGAGGTGCTCGACGACCAGGCGGGGGTCCACGAGCGGGGGTTTGGCGGCCAGCACGCTGCGCAGGTGGGCCCGGGTGGCCGGCGGATCGGCCAGCGGGTCGAACTCCGGCAGCGTGGCCAGGACGTCGACCAGCTCGGGGTGCACGTTCATCGTCTCCCAATCGTCTCATTGCGACCGTCTCAATGGAACTAACCTATAGTCTCATTGAGACGGTCGCAATGGCGTCTCGGGTCGACCGCCGGGTCGGCCATCGGGTCGACCGGAGGACGGGATGATGGACGAGCTGACGCCCTCGCAGTACGTGGTGCTCGGGCTGATCGCCCGCAACGGCCCGATGACGCCGTACGAGCTGAAGACGCGGGTCGAGCAGAGCATCGACAACTACTGGCCGATCCCGCACGCCCAGCTCTACCGAGACCCGCCCAAGCTGGCAGAACTCGGCCTGCTGACCGAGCACGCCGAGGAACACGGCCGGCGACGCCGCGTCTTCCACCTCACCGACGCCGGGCGCGAGGCCCTGCACCGCTGGCTGGCCGATCCGACCACACCCCCGCCGGAGACCCGCAACCCTTCGCTGCTCAAACTCACCTTCACCGACCTCGCCTCCCCGGCCGAGGTCGCCGAGCTGGCCCTGACCCAGGCCGCCCGGCACCGGAAATGGGCCGACGACTACCGCCGGCGACTCGCCGTCCTGGACCCAGCGGATCCGGCCAGTCCATCCCGGGCCCGCCTGCTCGACCTCGGCGTCCGGCACGAGCAGAACTACGTCGACTTCTGGGAGACCCTGGCAGCCGAGTACGCCTGAACCCAGGTTGTCGCTGCTTTCTTGGCGTGTCTCACATTCCTCAACTCCCGTTGGTGGGGTATGGGGTTAGCAGTTGCTGAGGGGCGTGTCCGGGACCTACCGTCCCGGCGCATGTTGGTGCACTTCTTCTCTGCGGAGGGCTGGCAGTCCTGGGGGCTCGATGGCGAGCCGTTGATCCCCGAGCGGATGCCGGTGCTGTTCGACGACGGCTTCCTGTTCGAGGACGAGGCCGGCCCGCGGGCGACGCGGGCGGTGAACACCTGGCTTCGTACGCTGCCGTCGAGTGGGGCGCCGTCGCCGAATTCGTGGCGGGCGTACGCGCTGGCGGCGAGGGACTGGCTGATGCATCTACGGCGGCACCGTGTCGCGGTGTTCGGTACACGGCGGGAGCTGGTGGCCGCGCTCGGTACGTACGCGGACCGCCGGCTGTCGGGGCCGTTGGACGAGAGGCTGGAGTCCTCGTCGTGGGAGTTGCAGGTCACAGCGCTGAGCCGGTTCTACGACTGGGCTGAGGACGAGGGTCTGGCTTCTGCGGTGCCGTTCACGGTGGGCACCGGCAGGCGGATGGTCGAGGGCCGGCTGGTGGAGACGGGGCGGAACCGGGCCCGACTGCGGCGGCCGAAGCCGCACGTGAGGGTGCAGTACCTGGAGTCGGACTTCGCCAGTCTGTTTCGCCACGGTCTGGCCGGGCTGGGGCCGGACGGCCTGGAGGACGCGAGCTTCCGCGGCCGGTTCCCGGGCCGGAACGCGGCAATGGGCGGTCTGGTGCTGGGGACCGGAATGCGGAGCCGGGAGTTCTCCTGCCTGCTGGTCCATGAGGTTCCGCCGCTGCCCGCCGAGCCGACCGACGTGCCGATCCCGTGGGCGGTGCCGGAGCTGGCGGCCAAGGGGCGGAAATACCGCACGACGTGGATCGACTACGCCTCGCTGGCGGCGGTGCACTCCTACATCGCACTGGACAGGGAGATGTCGCCATGCCCCGGACGGGCTGGCCGGCGATGTGTGGCTGGTGACGCGGCAGGGCCGGTGCTCCCGCGCCGCCTTCGAGGAATACATGATGCGCGGGTGGGTCAAGGCCCACGACCTGCGCGGTGATGACGGCCACCCGTTGCGCATCGACCGCCGGCGGCTGAGGACGACGTTCATCGCCCAGCGCGGTCACCGGCAGTGGTCCTTGCGGGCGACGATCGACCCGAACCACTCGCCGGAGGTCGAGGGCGATCACTACCTGTCGGCCGCGACCCCGGCACAGAAGGCGGTGGTCGAGGACATCGCCCGGGACGCGCAGGGCGATCTGCTGCGGCGCGCCCTTTCAGGGTCTGCTGCGGCCCAGTGGGCACCGCGATATCGGCGGGGCACTCCTGGTCCAGGCCCGCCCGCTGCTGGAAGGGGCGGTCGCCGAGGTGGGCACCGAGTACGCATGGTGCCGTGACGCACCCGGTGTCCCACGCGCGGACACCGGCGAGCAGGTCCCGTGGTCGTTGCCCTTGCCGACACTCAGCGCCATTGCACTGATCCGCATCGCCAGCCACGCCTGCACGGTTGCCACGTCCGCGCTGACCGGGATGCGGTCCAGCGAACTGATGGAGCTGACGGTCGGCTGCCGCCGCACCGAGGAGGCCGACGGCACCGGCCTGGTCCGGCACCACCTGGTCAGCAAGGTCGTCAAAGGGCCCCTCTGGGGCGGCGAGGTGGACGAGTGGGTCGTCATCGACGAAGTCGTACGCGTCATCGCCCTGGCCGAGCAGCTCACCGACGCCCGGCCTGGACAGTCGCTGTTCGGGCCGTTCCACGGTTTCGAGTCCAAAGGGGCCATGACCTGGTTGCGGAAGTGGGTCGCCTCGCCCGCCGGCTCCCGCATGGGCCTGGAGACGATCCCCGACGATCCCGTGAACCCTCGCCGTCTGCGGCGCACACTCTCGGTGGAGATGGCCGCCCGTCCCGGTGGCCTGCTGGCCACCAAGGTCCACTTCAAGCATCTGAAGGTGGCGACCAGCGAGGGATACGCGGGCCGGCCGGGTGGCGCTCAGGCTGTCTTCCACCACGAGTGGAAGAAGGAAGAGGAGAAAGAGAAGGTGAAGCGGACCGTCGAGGCAGACCGGCAGTTTGAACAGGGGCAGCTGCCCGCAGGGCCGGGAGCCGACTCCCTCATGGCCGCATTCCGCGCCGTCGAAGGCGAGCTCGCCGACCACGAGCCGGGTCCGGCGAAGGTCGTCACCGATCGGCAGATCGAACTGCTGCTGAAGAAGAAGGCGTCGGTGTTGCACCTGTCCGCGGCGAACTACTGCTGGTTCGAGGGCCCGGCGAAGGCCCTGTGTCTCAAGCTCGCCGGCACCCGCTCCGCGGCGGCTCCGCTGACCGGCCTGTGTGACAGCTCCCGCTGCCCGCAGGCCACCCACCATCTCTCTCACCGCTCCATCTGGCAGACCTCGGCAGACAACGGCGCCGTCCTGCTGGCCAGTCCCCGGATCCCGCTCCAGGAGAAGGACCGGCTGCGAGCCAAACACGAGCGGTCGATGCGGGTTCTCGAAGAGATCGACACGGCAGCAGCCGGAGAGGCTGGATGACATGGCATTAAGCCCGCAACAGCGCGACCAGGTCGAACGGCGCGTCCGTGCGGCCATCGACCGGCTGCTGGCCGGGCAGCTCCCGCCCGGCGGCGCCTGCGACGTCAAGACGCTCGCCCGTGAGGCGGGCATCTCCCGCGCGTCCCTCTACCGGACCTGGGGCCACCTCAAGGACGAGTTCGAGAAGCGAAGGGCAGCCGCCTCGGCGGCAGGCCAGCAGCCCGACCCACGCGAGGCCCGCATCGCACGGCTGCGGGACCTCAACCAGCGGATCACCGGCAAACTTGCCCGCACCCACACCGAACTCACGCAGCTCAAGGAGCGCCACCAGCTCCTCCTGTCGGTTTTGGCCGCCAAGGACGACGAAGTCCAGAGGCTTCGCCGCCAGCTCAGTACACCCGTCGCGGTCCCCGATCAAAGGCAGGGGGACGGCGCCACAGGCGTCGTCCCCCTGCCCCGCCGCTGATGTCACACCGGCGTGATCAGCAGAGCTGAGCTCAGTCGTTATAGCCATGCACGTCGAGCATGAACTCGTCGCCGTGGACCTCGACCCCGAATCGAGTGAGCTTCGCGCAGACCTGGCAGTCCTCCATGTATTCCTGATCGCCCACCGACAGGTCGACCGTTATCTCGATCACTTCCTCGCAGTAGGGGCAGATATAGAATGCAGTTTCGAGCGCCATTGCAACCTCCGCAGTAGTTGTGCCACTTCGTTGGACAGCTTGCTGTCCCGGACACCGGATGATCTTAGGATCGAGACCGGCGCAGCGAACGAGAAGCACCAACAAACCAACCGCAGGCAGTCATCCAGCCTCGCAGCCACGGCGAAGAAGGCGCGGGTCACAGCCAACACGGCTATGCCCACCGCCAGACCAGGCAAGGACATCCGCAGCGACAGAACGATCCAGACCAACGTCAGCGTCACGCCCATCACCAGGTGGTGCTGGGCAACATGGCGCAGGCACGAACCCCAGCCCCGCCGAGGGCTGACACACTCGGCGATCTCTGCCTCCGTCGGCGCCGCCTTCCCCGCGGCCGGCTGGTCGGTCTGCCCAATATCGTGGTCCGCGAGGTTGTGAGCAACAGCGACCACGGCCCACACCGAGCCGAACGTCGCCAAGGTGGCGACTCATCGACGGAGGCCATCAGCGACCGCCCTCAAGAGCGAATCGCGAAGCGAGAGCGTGCCGCGGCGCGACCGCGACACCGTGGCCTGCAACGGGATGCTGCTGCCCTCGGTCGAGAGCCTCGGGACCGAGACACTTGACATAGTGGACACGGTCCTTGCCGCGTTAACCCAGTGATCCGCCATCGGAGCCGGGCGGACGCACCAACCGACGGCCCGGCCCCAGTGCCGACCGAGTGCTCCCGGACGGGTCCTCACAGGTTCGGCGGACTGGCAAGCTGTCATGGTCGGGCTGCCGCGGGGCGGTCCTCGGACAGGGGGAGGTCCCGTGACGGGCACCGGACGAATGCCGTCGGAGCACGGCCCTGACGCGACAGCCCGGCAGGCACCTCCCTTCGACCCGGAACTGCGGGCCGTACTGGCCGCCACGGGAGCGGAGGCGTGGGAACCGCTCACCCCGGAGAACCTGGCGGCCCGGCAGGAGCAGGATGTCGCAACCCGGCCCAGGCCGACGGTCCGGGAGCTCCGCGCCGACGGCCGCTTCGAGGTGGCGGAGCTGCGTGCACCGGGAGGGCCGGGCGGGCACGACGTCACGCTCGTCAGCGCACGGCCTGCCGGCATCACCGGGCCGCTGCCGCTCCTGTACTACATGCACGGCGGTGGAATGGTCATGGGCAACGCGTGGTCCGTCCTTCCGCAGACGCTTCACGAATGGGCTCTCCCGCTGCAACTCGCCGTCGTCTCCGTCGAGTACCGACTGGCGCCGCAGGTGCGCTACCCCGGCGCCGTGGAGGACTGTTACGCCGGGCTCACCTGGGCGGCCGGACGGGCGGCGGAACTGGGATTCGACGCGGACCGCATCATCCTGGGAGGGAAGAGCGCCGGCGGCGGACTCGCCGCAGCACTCGCCCTGCTGAGCCGCGACCGCGGCGGGCCTGTTCCGATCGGTCAGCTGCTGCTGAGCCCGATGCTCGACGACCGCGACAACACCTTCTCCAGCCACCAGATGGCCGGCATCGACACCTGGGACCGGACCTCCAACGCGGCCGCCTGGCAGGCCCTGCTGGGCGAACGGTACGGCGCCGCGGACCTGCCGCCCTACGCGGCCCCCGCCCGGGCCACGGACCTGTCCGGGCTGCCTGCGGCCTACCTGGAGGTCGGGTCGGCCGAGAGCTTCAGGGACGAGGCCGTCGCCTACGCCAACGCGCTCTGGCAGGCCGGCGGCGCGGCCGAACTGCACGTATGGCCGGGCGCCTTCCACGGATTCGACAGCCTAGCGCCGCAGGCGCTCCTCACCCGGGACGCCCGCGACGCGCGCACCCGCTGGCTCCGGCGGATCCTCGGACGATGAGCCCTCCCCGGCGCGCCGGTCACGGACGCGCCGGTCACGACCAGGACGCGCGCCCGGACGGGCACCGACGGGACGCGGCCCGGGGCTTCCGCCCTCCCGGCACCACTGTTGGCTGCCAGGTGCACGGCCTGGAATGATCCCTCCGACCACCGACCGCATCGAAGACAGGGGGAGACCATGGAGGTAGCGGAGTATCTGCGGGAGACGGACGAGCGGGCGTGGCTTCGTGCCAACCGCGTCCGGCACTGGGTGGTCAACACGCTCGGGCTCCTCACGGTCGTCGGATGGATCTGGGCGATCGGCGTGGCCTTCCTCCCTGCCACCGCGGGGACCAACGGCCGCATCGAGTGCGGCTCCCCGGTACTCGCCGACGCCTCCTCGGCGACGTACTCCCGCGACCGGTGCGCCCGCGTCGTGGACGACCGCGTCCGCAGCGCCGTCGGCCTCACCGTCGTAACGCTCCCGCTCTCCGCCGCGTGGATCTGGGGCGCGCTCAACCTCCGCCTCCAGCGTCTCCAGGACAAGGACGCCGCCCGATAGCACGGCCGGCACGTACCCACCGCCCGGAGCAGGAAGTCACCCCCGTCGACTTCCTGCTCCGTGTCCTCGGCCCCGGACGGACGAACCCCGCTCGCCCCGCCTCCCTCCGCCGCCTCGCCAACGCACCCCACGGGGGCATGACCTGACGATCAGCGCCGGTCCCGTGCCGAATCCCAGACACTGCTCCCGACGAAGTGCACGTCGTAGGTGTCCTGGTCGGGCAGCAGGTCGTCGAATCGCTCCCGGCCCCCGGCGATCCTGGACAGCCGGCGGAAGTACTCGAAGCGCTCCACACCCGGTGCGGCGATGACGAGGAGGTCCGTCGCGGCGCCGGGGGCGGCCCCGAAGGCATGGGGCAGGCCCGGGGGTACGGCGACCAGTCCGCCGGCGCCCACGACGGCTATCCGGTCACCGAGCAGGAACTCGGCGGTGCCGTCGAGGACGGAGAACACCTCCCAGGACACCGCGTGGTAGTGCGGCCTGGCGCCGTCGGCACCCGTGCCGAGCGTCAGCCGGTTGGCGCCGAACGCGCCGCCCGTGCTGCCGGCGTCGGCCAGCAACTGGAAGGCGCCGTGCGGCATCTCGACACGCTCGACCTCGGCCGGCTGCACCACGAGCGGGCCCGGCTGCTTGCTTCCCATGATCTCCTCGTCTCCCGGCTTGCGCCGTCCCCGGGCCTCCGACGTCCGGAACCGGGTCGCTCCCCATTGGACCGGCCGGGATGATCCGCGGACCAGAAGCACTTGGAGCACACAGTCATCATCGATCGTGATGAAGAAGGGGGCGCGGGGTGGAGCTGAGGCAGCTTCAGTACTTCGTCGCGGTGGCGGAGCACGGTGGGTTCGGCCGGGCGGCCGAACGGCTGGACATCGTGCAGTCTGCCGTGAGCCAGCAGATCCGCAGGCTGGAACGGGAGCTCGGCGTGGTGCTCTTCGACCGTTCCACCCGGCACACCCGGCTCTCCGCCGCCGGTGAACGCCTGCTGCCGGAGGCGCGGGCGGCGCTCGCCGCCGTCCGGCAGGTCGGCCTGGTGGCCGCCGAGGTGCGGGGCGGCCGGGACGGGGTGCTGCGGCTCGGCACCGTGCAGGTGCCGGGCGACCGGCTGTACCGGGCCCTGGCCGAACTCGCCGACCGCACGCCGCGACTGCGGGTCCGGCTGCGGCGGGCGTCACCGGCCGAACGGCTGGCGGCGCTGCACCGGGGCGAGCTGGACGCGGCCCTGGTCCGCGCCGCCGCCCTCCCGGACCACCCCGGTCTCCGGCTGGTCCCGGTGTGGCACGATCCGCTGTTCGTCGCCCTGCCGGCGGGCCACCCCCTCGCGAAGGAACCCGAACTACACCTGGAGCAACTGGGCTTCCTGCCACTGCGATTGGCCCCCCGGGACCGCAACCCGCCGTTCCACGACCTGGTGACCGACGCCTGCCGGGCCGCCGGGGTCGACCCGCCGCGCAGAGAGCCGTTCACCAGCCTCCAGGAGACCCTGACGGAGCTCGGCGGCGCCACGGAACCGTCCTGGACGGTCTTCTACGAGGTCACCAGCCTGCCCCAACTGCCCCACGTGGCCGTCCGCCCACTCGCCGGAGCGACCGTCACCACCTCACTCGCCGTCCCCACGGGCCCCCCGACGGCCGCGGTCCGGCAGCTGCTGCGGGCCCTGCATAAGAGAGTCCGCCAGTAGAAAAGCTGTTGTCCGTGGCAATGGGTGGGTCGACTATGACGGGATGTCGGATCTGCTTGAGCGCGTGACCGCTTTCCGCGCTGCCTTCGCCCGCCGCCAGGCCGCCGAGACCGTCGAGCTGCCCGGGGCCTTCGCCGTCCGCGACCCGGACTTCTCCCGTTCCCATGAACACAACCAACTGATCGTCGATGCCCCGGATGCCGACTCGGCGGGGCTGCCCGAACTGGCCACGCAGGGCCTCGGGCCTCGTCGGCAGTACCCGATCACTGTGCTGGACGAGGCGCTCGGCGAGCGGGCCACCCCGGTGCTGGCGGCGGCCGGCTACGACCGGGACACCGTGCTGGTACTGGCCCGGGAGACGGCTGACTGCGCGCTGCCCGAGCCCGCCGCGTGTCCGGCCGAACTGGCCGAGCTGCGGGAGGCGGTGTTCCGCCAGCAGCTGGAATGGAGCCCGGACGAGGACCTCGCCCGGCAGCTCACCGAGCGCCGCACCGCCCGACTGCGCGGCGCAGAGCAGGTGCTCTTCCTGGCCGCCCGGACACCGGAGGGGGAGATTGCGGCCTGGACCGACCTCTACCTCGACCGGACCGCTGGACTGGCCCAGCTGGAGGACTTGGTCACCGCCGCGCCGCATCGTGGGCAGGGCCACGGCGACACCCTGCTCGCCACCGGCCTGGCGCTGGCCGCCGCTGCCGGGATCCCGCAACTCTTCCTCATCGCAGATGCGACCGACTGGCCCCGCGAGTGGTACGCCCGCCGCGGCTTCACCGAGCTCGGCTGCAGCCACTCCTTCCTCAAGGGCTGACGGCGAGGATGAACCGAGGCCAGCTGCTGCTGAGCATCCTGAGCCCGGGTTCGGCCGCGCACCAGCAACGGTGCGCCGACTCCGCCAAGGCGTAGTCGAGTAAGTGGCAGCAGAGCAGGCACGGTTCACCCGATCATGGAGTCCTACCTTTCAAGCGTGGGTTCGCACTGGTCACTCGTAAGATCGGTCGGCCCAGGGGGCTCTGGGTATGGCTGTCATGGAGGAGCCGATCGGATGGCTCATAGAACATGGCCGCCCGGGGCCCCGCGACGACTCGACCGCCAATTGGGATGTGCGACTTGATCGCTCTGTAGGACTACGTCGGCGAGGTCGTCTGCTGGATCGATTGGCAATGACGAGCTGACGGAGGTGGCCGTGCCCCGGATCTGGGCCGGAGTGGACATCGGCAAGGAACATCACCACTGTGTGGTGCTCAACGATCGGGGCGAGCGCCTGCTCTCCCGCCGGGTCCTGAATGACGAAGCGGCCCTGCTGGAGCTGATCCGCGACGTCCTGGACATCGACCAGGACGTGCTGTGGGCAGTGGACATCAACCACGGTGGTGCAGCGCTGCTGATCGGCCTGCTGCTGGGCCACGACCAGCCCATGGCTTACCTCACCGGCCTGGCCGTCCACCGCGCCTCGGGCACCTACCGCGGCGAAGCTTCGCCGTCGGCGTCGCCGACAGTGAGAAGGGCGGCCTGCAGGCCGACGACATCGCGACTCTCGGCAGCCCGGGTATGGGAGTGCTGTACGCGGAGCAGCTCACTGTCAATCCGGACCATCTCTGGATCGGGGAGGCCACCGATGACGACACCCGACTCGTCGGCGGATTCTCACTGGGCCCCAGCCCCCATATCGCGGGATTCGGAGGCCACAACATCAAAATCGACACATCAGGACACGGCGGCTACTGGGACGAGAAAACGGAGAGCGTACTCAACCAGGGAAGAATCATTGCCGGGCAAATGCCCACTACGTCGCCCAAGGAAGATCCACTATCCACCCCATGAGCCCGCGGCGTTCCCCAGCCGCGTCGGCGGGGCACGCGTCACGAGGCCCGCACTCCGCCGGAAGTCGCCTCCGCCACGGGCCGGGAGCCCTCAGTGCAGCAACGCCGGGGCCAGCTCGCGCCACTCGCGGTCGGGGAGGGCGGCCGGGTCGGCGGTGAGGACCTGGATGCAGACGTGGTCGGCGCCGGCGTCGAGGTGTTCGCGGACGCGGCGGCGGATCGCGTCGGCGTCGCCGTGGGCGACGATCGCGTCGACCAGGCGGCGGCTCGGGCCGCCCACGATGTCCTCGTCGCCGAAGCCGAGCCGGCGGACGTTGGCCTCCTGGTGGGCGGCCATCGCGACGTAGCCGGCCACGTGGGCGGTGGCCAGTTCGCGGGCGCGGGCCCGGTCGGTGTCCAGGACGACGGCCTGTTCGACGCCGAGGAAGGCGTCGGGCCCCATCAACTCCCGGGCCCGAAGCGTGTGTTCGACCGGGACGAAGTACGGGTGGGCGCCCCAGGTGCGTTCGGCGGCGAGCCGGAGCATCTTCGGGCCGAGTGCGGCCAGCACGCGGCGGGGCGCCGGCGCCGGCGCGGGGCTGTGTACGGGGACGGAGTCCATCGCGTCCAGGTAGGCGGTCATGGTGGCGACCGCCCGGCCGCGGGCGGGCATCGGGTACCCGTCGAGTTCGTGGACGGTGTCGTCCACCCGGTGGCCGCCGAGGCCGAGCAGGTAGCGACCGGGGAAGGCCTCGCCGAGGGTGCGGGTGGCGGTGGCGGCGGCGATCGGGTCGCGAAAGGCGATGTTGGCGATGCCGGAGGCGACGGTGAGCCGCCGGGTCGCCGACAGGAGCAGCCAGGCCTGGCCCGCCGTCTCCCGGCCGAACGCCTCGCCGAACCAGATCGCGCCGTACCCGAGTTCCTCGACCTCCGCAGCGGCCTCCCGGACGCGACCGGCGGGCTGGGCGTCGAAGGCGAAGGTCCAGATCCCGACCTTGCCGAGTCCGTTCCACGCGGTGTCCGTCATCGATGCTCCTCGAAGCTCGTCCGTGATCGTCAGGGGCAGGGCGCGTCAGGGCACGCCACAGCGGGGCCATCCGGAGAGGCTCTCCGGTTTGCCGTGGCCTACAATACGGAGAACCTCTCCGCTTGACCATCACCCGGCCGCCACCACTCGACCGCGACCGCCGGCCCCAGCCCCGGAACGACCGCCCACCGACCGCCCACCGACCGCGAGGACCCCGCCCATGCCCCCGACGCAGCGCACCGACGCCCGGCGCAACCGCGATCGGCTCCTCGCCGCCGCCCAGGAGGCGTTCGCCGAGGCCGGCGCCGAGGCCTCGCTCAACGACATCGCCCGGCGGGCCGGCGTCGGCCCGGGCACGCTCTACCGGCACTTCCCCACCCGGGCCGCCCTGCTCGCCGCCGTCCTGCAGGAACGCGTCGGCCGACTCTGCGCCCGCGCCGACGAGTTGGGCGCCACCGAGCCCGCCGACCGGGCCCTCGCCGAGTGGCTGCGCGCATTCATCACCCATGCGCGCACCAATCACGGCCTCGGCGGCGCACTGCTGCTGGAGGTCACCGACGCGCTGGGCGAGGACTGCCACCGCCGGATCGAGGCCGCCGCCACTTCCGTCGTCACCCGTGCACAGCGCGAGGGCACCGCACGCCCGGACGTCACCCCGCACGACCTGCTCCGACTCGCCCTCGGCATCGCCCTCACCACCACCGGGCCCGGACCGGACGACGAGGCGAGCGCCGACCGCCTGCTCGCCCTCGTCCTGGACGCCGCCCACGCCCCGGCCCGCTAGTGCTCTGACCGCATACGTTCGCCGGGTTGGGGGCTTGGCGGCTTGATGCAGCAGGGGGTAGCCGCCCCTGTAGGATCACGGGCCCAGTGTGTGAAGGTCAGAGCCCTACTGAGCTGAACGTCTCGCGACATCCCAACGGCCGAGGGCCGTCCAGCGCCCACCCGGTGAACCCATGCGGTCACAGCTGGGCTACCAGGTGGCCCAGGGGAGGTTCCAGCCGCTGAGGCCGTTGTCAGGGGCGACGGTCTTCTCCTTGGTGTTCACGATCGTGACGACGTCGCCGATCAGTGAGCTGTTGTAGAACGATCCGGCGACGGAGGTGTCGCTGCCGCCCTCCACATCCTTGAGCGAGACGCAGCCGTGGCTGGTGTTGGCCTTGCCGAACGGGTCGCCCTTGTACCAGTAGTTGCCGTGGAGGTAGGTGCCGGACCGGGTCAAGCGCATCGCGTGCGGGGCGGCGGGGATGTCGTACTCGTTGCCCATGCCGACGGTCTGGGAGTTCATGTGGGTGACCTTCTCCTTGGACATGATGACCATGGTGCCGCCCCAGGAGGGGTGCTGGTCGTCACCGAGGGTGGCGGGCACTGTAGTGGACTTGCCGTCCCGCACGATCGTCATCTGGTGCGTGGCGGCGTCTGCGGTGGAGACCTGGGAGCGGCCGATGGTGAACGGTTCGTCCTTGTCGACGTCGCCCCACACGCCGGGGGCGACTTCGACGTTCTTCAGCCGGTAGTGGATGGTGACCTTGGTGTTCGGCTTCCAGTACTCGGCCGGGCGGAAGTCGATCCGGTTGTCGCCGAACCAGTGGCCCTTCACCTCGGTGCCGTTGTCGGTCTCGAAGGTGATGGCCTTGGCGACGGCGGCCTTGTTCACGACCTTGGTGCTGAAGTCCACCTTGACGATCATGCCCACGCCGTAGGTCTGGCCGTCGGCGATGTTGTCGTTGGTCGACGCCTGCTTGCCGGGCAAGGCGGTGGTGAAGGCGCTGGTGGCCGCGGCGACCAGACCGTCGGCGTCCTTCGCCTGGGCGTTCACCGTGTACGCCGTGCCGGGGGCGAGTGCGGCGGCGGGCTTCCAGCCGGTGCCGTCCGGGGCGATCGAGCCCTGGACGGGCTTGCCGTCCTTGTCCGCCACGTCGACGGCGGTGAGCTTGCCCTGGGAGACGGACACTCGGAGCGCGGTCGGCGCGACGCCCTGGGTTCCGTCCTTCGGCTCCACGTCCAGCACCGCGGTCGACGTCCTCGGCGCCGCCACGGCGGACGCCCCTGCGGAAGCGGCTCCGGAGGCGGCGGTGCCGGCCGGCGCGGCGTCACCGCCGCCCTCGCCCTTGCCGTCGCCGCAGGCCGCGGTCATCAGCAGGATCCCGCCCATCGCCAGTGCCACCACGCCGCGGTGGAGACGGTCGCTGGTGCGTATCGCGGCCCGGGCCGCCCGAACAGTGCTCACAGTTACTCCCTCTCGGTCTTTCACCGTCAGCTTGTGCGCCGGTTCGTCCCGGCCGCAACGGTGGGCCGGCGATCAGGGACGCGGGGACGCCGTTATCCGGTTTGAGCTGGGAACACGTAATCTTCCTGGGACGCGCTCGCGGGGCTCCGGGACGGCGCGGCGGTTCCGGAGGGGCCCTCGGGGGAACCGTGGGACGGTCTGCGGCGTGCTTGTCTGCCGGAGCTCGTGTCGGTTCGTGTCCGGGCGGTCCGGCGTCCCGGTGGTCCGGCGGCCGGCGACGGCCGGAGCCCGGGGGGCGCCGCCGAGGGGGTTCAGGAGGGGTGGAGGAACAGTGCCAGAGGGGATCGGGGATTCGCGGGAGGCGGACGAGGTCGCGCGGCTGCTCCAGGAGCTGAAGAGCCGGTCGGGGCTCAGTTACGGCGCGCTGGCGAAGCGGCTGCAGGTGAGCACGTCGGCGCTGCACCGTTACTGCAACGGTGATGTGATGCCGGTGGAGTTCGCCCCGCTGGAGCGCCTCGCGCGGCTGTGTCGCGCGACTCCGGAGGAGCGCACCGAGCTCTACCGGCTGTGGGGCATCGCCCACGCGGCGCGGGCGAACCGGCAGGCTTCCGCGCCCGCGCCCTCACGCGCACCCGAGCTCGCGGCTGAGCCCGAGCCCGCACCTGCGGCGGAGGCTTCGTCAGCGGCCCCAGTGACGCGGACGGTGCCGGACACCCCTGACGCGCCGGGACCGGCGGAGGAACCGGCCACGGGAGGCGCCACCGGGGCCGGCGCGGCCGCCCCGGAGCGTACCCCCGCCGTACCGTCACGGCGGCGAGTGCGCCGGGGCGCACTCGCCGCCGTGACGGCCGCAGCGGTGCTCGCCACCATCGGGGTCGTCGCCACCGGCCTTGAGACCCACTCGGACGGTTCGCCCGCCTCCGTGCCCGCCCGGGCCGTTGACGCCGGTCCGTCCGCCGAATCCCCGACGCCGGCCCCTGTCGACAAGCCCGTCGACGCCGCCACTTCCACCAGTGCGGGCGCGACCCCGTCGGGACCGACCGGCGCCGCGGACCAGGGCGCGAGCGCCCCGATTGCCGTCGCGGTCCACCCCTCGCGCGGGGGCACCGAGTGCGACAGGTACGTGGTCGACCGTCCGCCGTCGGAAGTCCCCCGCCCGCCCGCGCTGGTGGATGTCCCGGCCTGGGTCTCCCGGGTCGGCGCGGTCCCCGGCACCTACCAGTCGATCGAGCTCACCGTGCAGGGCACCGGCAGCGAGACCGTGGTGCTGACCGCCCTCAACGTTCGCATCGCCCGGATCGCTGCTCCGCTGCCCTGGAACGCCTACTCCATGGGCGACGGCTGCGGGGGCGGCGTCGGCGTCAACTCCTTCAACCTCGACCTGGACGCGGCCCGCCCCCGTCCGGTCGTGTTCGAGGGCAGCACCGGCCTGCCGGTCAAGGTGAGCGAGCGGGATCCGGAGGTCATCGAGGTGACCGCCAAGACCACCTCCCACGACGTCAGCTGGTACCTGGAACTGGAGTGGACCAGCGGCAACCGCAAGGGCACGCTGATCATCGGCCCCAGCGCGGGCACGCCCTTCCGCACCAGCGCGGTCAAGGGTCGACCGCTCTACAGCTACTCGATCGGCGGGAAGGCCTGGGAGCCCAGCCCCTTCCAGCAGTGACGGCCGAGCGGGGTCCCGCCACCGGGCCCCGCCGTCCGCCCGCTCTCCCTGAGAGGTCCAAGCAGGCCAAGCCGATCTCGTTGAACCGATGGATCACGTCGCGGACAGTGTCCTCGTCGGCCTGCACCAACTGGGCGATCACCGGAACCCGGTTCCCGCCCGCGGAGGCCAGCAGCATCATCGCCCGCCGGAACCGCACCGAACTGGTGCTGCCCCGGCGCACGATCTGCTGCAGCTTCTGCCCCTCCTGGTCGGTCAACCTGCGCACACGGACAGGCTCTGCCACCACACCCCCAACGGCCAGACGGACGGACGCCACCACACATCCAACCGCCACGACCACCAACCCGGCGAACCATCCCGGTCAAAGCACTAGGCGAGCCCGAGCCTCACCCGGAGACCGGGGCCCGGTCGGTGACCCAGCCGAGGGCGTTGACCAGGCCGACCGCGCCGAAGGGCCACGCCCAAAGGCCACGCTCGCGGCAGGCTGCCGCGGGCGTGGCCCACACGGGGACGGGAGGGTCAGAACTGGGTGCTGACCGTCACCCCGCTGAAGTCGGTGTTGGCGTAGAGGCTGATGTAGCGGTAGCCGGCCGTCGGGTTGGTGACGGTGATGCTCTGCGTCGAGCCCGGGTTGGTGGAGGAGGCGGTGAAGGCACTCGACGAGGCCCAGGTGTTCGCGTTGTAGTACAGGTACGCGGTGCCGGTGCCGCCGGAGGCATTGATCTTCAGAGTGCTGGTGCCGGCCGGCACGTAGACGTAGAAGTACGTGAGGCCGCCGGCGGTGGCGGCGAGGTTGGAGCGGGAGCAGTTCTGGCCGAGCGCGTCGGTGCGCGGGTCGCTGCAGGTCGGCAGGGTGGTGCCGCCGCCGGTGCCGGTGGTGACGGTGACCGAGGCCGGGGTGCTGGCGGTCCTGCCGGTGTTGTCGGTGACGGTCAGCGCCACGGTGTAGGTGCCGGCCTTGGCGTAGCCGTGGGTCGGGTTCTGCTGGTCGGACGAGCCGCCGTCGCCGAAGGTCCAGTGCCACGCGGTGATCTGGCCGGGGCCGGTCTGGACGGATTTGTCGGTCAGGGTGACGGTCGCGCCGTTGACGGCGGAGCCGAACAGGGCGGTCGGGCCGGCCGCGTAGCAGGCGCCGCCGGCGCAGCTGTCGAGCCAGGCGTCGAAGTCGGCGTCGTAACCGGTGCCGACGTTGTTGTAGACCGCGTAGCCGCCCTGGTAGTCACCGGTGCGGAAGCGCGCGAGCATGGCCGCGATGTCGGCCGGGTGCTTCTCGAACATGTACCGGACGGCGAGGTAGCCCCACGGGTAGGTGCGCACCGTGTCCGAGTTGTTGTACGTGTTCTGGAAGACGGTGCTGAGCTTGTAGGTGTGCTTGGCGGCCTCGGCCATCGCCTGGGTGTCGGTGGTGCCGCGGTAGGCGTAGGACTGGTACTCGGCGAAGCCTTCGATCCACCAGATGTCCGGGACGGAGATCTCGGTGGTGAAGTTGCCCTTCATGTCGTGGATGCTGTCCAGGTAGTGCGTGTACTCGTGGTTGAGGTTCCACACGTTGGCGGTGAAGCCGTCGTTCCACGACTTCTGGTACATCACGCACACGGCCTGGTTGTTGGGGTCGGTCGGGTCCATGACGGTCTGGCCGCCGTTGTCGGTGGAGTTCCCGAAGATCGCCCAGGAGTACGTCAGGTAGTCGGCCTGGTTGGCGAAGACCGCGAGGGTGAGGGTCTTGTCGTACTGGCCGGGGATGGGGCCGTTGTCCTTCACCAGGCCGTGGAAGAAGGTGTCCTCGCCGCGCAGGCTGGCGCAGACGGCGGCCAGGTCGGCGGGCGACAGGGCCTCGGTCTGGATGGTGCGGTTGTCGCAGACCAGCTGGTTCGGCAGCACCGCCGCCGTCAGCTTGGCCGGCAGGTTGCAGGTGCCGTAGTACGAGCACTGGCCGGGGTCGAAGGCGTTGGCCTGGTACGCGGTGTGGACGTAGAGAGGGCCGGTGACGCCGGTGATCTGGCTGGCGTCGAGCACCGCCTTGACCTGGCCCTTGGCCACTGCCTCGACGGCGGGGCCGTCACCGGCCATGCGGCCGAGGTCGTTGCCGGCGTTGGTGTCGAGGTAGGCGTTCGCCGTGCCGAGCAGGTCCTTGTGGTTGATGGCGAAGGTGCCCAGGGTGGTGGCGATGCTCGGGTCGGCGGAGACCGCCTTGACGAAGTCGGCGTTCCAGTTGCCGCGCCAGAGCGGCGCGGAGAGCACGGCGTTGACCGCCTTGAGCATCTTCGGGTACGCGTTGTACGAGCTGTTGTAGCTGTTCAGCACCTGCTTGTAGACGCCCAGGTAGCTGCTCTGCAGATTGGCGCTGTCGGTGAGGACCAGCACCTCGTTGAGCACGGTGCCGTTGTTGTCGGTGACGTCGGTCCAGTGGCTGCTCCCGAAGAACGCGTCGAGGCCGGCCTTGGAGGCGCTGGTGAGCGCGGCGTCGTACGGGCCGACGGCCCCCGCGTTGTTCGACTGCACGTACCAGCCGGCCCGCATGAACAGCACGAGCTGCAGGATGCCGGTCGAGTTGTCGCCGGTGTAGCCGGCCGCCTGGCTCCGGAAGGCGTTGGTGACGGCGAGCATCTTCGGTTCCTTGAAGATGTTGCCCGCGTCGGTGCCGGTGACGTTGTACAGCGTGCTGACGCAGTCCAGGGTCGAGCCCTCGACGAAGGAGACCAGGTCGGCCCCGCTGCGGCTGCCGAAGTCGGCCGGGGTACAGCTCTGCGCGGCGGCGCCGGCGGCGGCCGCAGCGGCGGGCGCCGCGCTCAGCGGGCCGGCCGCGCCCGCGGTGGAGTGGGTGGAGGCGCCCGGCTTGGCCGGGGGCGTCTGCTGCGCGCCCGGGCGCGGCGCGGTCTGCACGGTGGTCCCGGCCGGCTGGCCCATCACGACCTGGCCGAGCAGCGCCGGCGGCAGCGGCTTGGCCACGGGGGCCATGTCCTCGGACGGGTCCGCCGCGAGGAAGGCCCCGAGCGGCTTGGGGACGGCCGGGTCCGCGTCGGCCGACGGCTGGCCGGTGACGGACGAATGGGCGGTGACGGACGACTGCGCGGCGGCCGTCGGCTGGGCGGCGTGGCCGGCGGCGGCGAGCGCCGGGACCGGCAGCAGGCCGGCGGTGGCGGCACAGCCGGCGACGAAGCCGGCCATGAGTGTGGGAAGGGGTATGCGGAGACGCACGGTGGGTCCTTCTCCTGTGGGGGAGGGCGCTTGACGACTGCCGAGGCATGGGGGAATCCGACGCGATCGTCCCAGTCATCGGAGGTTCAGAACAATGTCACAGGTCATATGACATCTGTTCGGCCGGCCATAACACGGCCTCACGTGATCGCGAAGGAGTCCCGGCGCACCCCCGAGCCACCCCGAGCCACCCCGAGCCACCCCGAACCGCCCCGAACCGCCCGCTACGGCCGGGTCGGCCGGTACGTCCGCGCGGCCCAGGCCTGGAAGGCCGGCGAGGCGGCGATCAGGTCCCGGTACGCCGCGGCCGCCGCACCGAACAGGGTCTCCACCACCTCCCCGCTCACCCCGCCGGGCCGCCAGACCAGCAGGTGGCGGACCCAGATCGGCGTCCCGGCAAGCGGTTTGACCACCACGTGGGCGAGCGGCCGGGTGGTCGCCTGGACGGCGGAGATCCCCAGCCCTGCGGCGACCATCTCCTGGAGCTCCAGCCGCCCGCCGAGGAACGCGTGCACGGTCGCCGGCGTGAACCCCGCCGCGGCGCAGGCACCGTAGAAGACGCCATGCCAGCCGGCCCCGTCGTCCGGGGTCAGGAACCAGTCCTCGTCGGCCAGGTCGACCAGGTCGATCTCGGTACGGTGACGGAGCCGGTGGTCGGCCGGGAGGACGACGAAGACGGGCTCGGTGACGATGCCGCGATGGGCGACGGACGGCGAGTGGCGCAGTTCCTGGCCCGGGTAGTCCACGGCCACGGCGGCGTCCGCGTCCCCCTGCTCCAACAGGTCGACGATGTCGGAGGACCGGTAGACGGAGGTCACCGTGAACCGCTGGCCGGGACGCTGCTGACGAGCCCGGGTGACCAGCCCGGGCAGCATCGGCGAGTTGGTCGCGGCCAGGCGCAGCTCCCGGCGGGCCGGCTCGTCGGGAGAGTCCGGGCGGCGCCCCAGGCCGTCGGCGCGCATGAGCAGGTCGCGGGCGGCGGCCAGCACCTCGACCCCGAAGCAGGTCGGCGCCACCCCCAGGGCCGTACGCTCGAACAGCGGCGCGCCCAAGTGGCGCTCGATCCGGCGCAGTTGTGTACTGGTGGCCGGCTGCGAGGCGCCGAGCAGTGCGGCGGCCCGGCCGACGCTCCCCGCGTCGGCGATGGCGCACAACACCCGAAGGTGCCGCAGCTCCAGCTCCATGGCCTCCCCCTCCCCGTCGCACGACGGCCGGACCCTCCCGGCCGACGGCGTCGGGCGGGTTCCGCCGAGGACGGTGCAACAGCACACATGACATGTCAGCGGCTAAACCATCACCCCTCGCAATTCACCCCGTCAAGGCCCTCCCGGGGTCCGAGCAGCAGGATAGGCAGCACCTTTTTCCTGCGCATGGTCTCCACCTGGCCACCCCGTGACCTTCCCCGCGCCGGGCCGCCGGCCGGCAACCGCGACCCGCCCCCGGACGCCGGACCCCGGACCCCGGACCCCGGACCGACGGAACGCCTCAGAGGTAGTTCTGTGAGGGTGTGTGAGGTACTGCCGCGCTGTGCGGTCGAGAGCTGGTACCGCTGAGCGCCTACACCCCCGAACTCGGTCCCGAACAGGCGAGTTGACCGTAGGATCGAAGCGGTCGTACACGGGGGAGAACATGAAGATCGACTCGCTGCGCCACCATGCCGTCATTTCGGCGGTCATCGGGCTGGCAGTGGCCGCCCTGGTCTCCTGCACCGCTTCCACGCACGCCGGCCCGGCCTCGTCCGCCACGATCCCACCGAGCGCGTTCAAGCTGCCGGTCTCCGGTGAAGTCGCGGCAGGTCTGGCCCGGATCCGCGCCGCCGCGAAGGACAACCCGCCCAAGGATCAGTGGGGACACTACCGGGACGAGGGCGGCACGATCTGGTACTTCTGGCCCCTGCCAGACGGCCGGTTCTGCACCGGGCGGGAGCTTCACATCGAGGACGACACCACTACCCAGGAAGTCGGCTGCACAACCAATCCCCTCCCCGGCGACAGCACGCCCGCCCTGAACGCGCTCGACGGCCCGGCCAGCGTGCACGGCGGCCGGTGGGTGAGCTTCCTCTACGCCGACCAGGAAGAGGTCCTGGACATCGCCTGCGGCGACCAGCACCTCACCGCCGAACGCATCACCCGTTTCCCGATCCCCTACGGCCAACGCACCATCTACGCCGTCAGGACCCCGTGGGCCGCACTTGGCATCCTGTACGCCCAGGCCCGCCACGCGGACGGCAGTACCACGCCCGACCGGGTGCAGTTCCCGGGTGCCGACGGGGCAGCGCACGCTTCCTACGAACACGTCTGCGCCTGAGCGGGCGTTCTATGGCCTTCGCCGGAGTTCAGCTTGAGTTGACCTCTGGGGTGACCGGCGCCGGGATGGTGAGGGTGAACAGGCCGGGCTCGGGTTCGGTGAGGATGCCGCGGCTGACCAGGCGTTTCAGCTTGGCACTGGTGTTCTCGATGTGTCGTGGCTCGACGGCCAGGCCGATGGCCCGGCAGACGTCCTTGGCGCGGAGTCCTTCGTCCGCTGTCTCGATGACTGCCAGGATCTCGCGGTATCCGGGTGGCAGCGCCCCGAGCGGTTCGGTGCCGTCCTCGGCGACCAGTTCCAGGATCGTCTCCCGGGTGATCTGCAGACGCTTCAAGGTGCGTTCTGCAGCAGCGAGTTCCTCGGTGAGACGGGTGATCTGCTCGCGCAGTTGTTCGACTGTCTCACGGACGGGCTGCTGCCGGGACTCGATCTTGTCCAGGAGTTCCCTCATCGACCCTCCCGCTTGTCACAGGTGCCGGATGAGACGGTGGCGGGTCACGCCAGGTCGGGGTGGTGGTGCGGGTGAGGCGGCGAAGCATCACGTCGGCCATGGACCAGTGGATCACCGCCACTGAGCTGGCCGGCTTCGCCTCGTAGTCCCGCGCGAGCCTGCGGTGGAGCATAAGAGTGCCCGGGTCTGCTCGACCGCCCACCGTTTGGACTCGGGGGTGAATCCTCGTGCGCCGGGCTCACGCCAGGCGCTGAGGACCGGCTGGATCAGCTCCCAGGCCTCATCCGACGGGTCGCTCGGGTACGGAGGACGTTCACCCACATCCACCAGCACACCGCTCCGACGGCCCGCCGTGAAGCACTGGAACCGGACAACTTGCCTTCAAGGACTACGAGGACCACCAAGACTCGCAGAACACCCTCTCAGTTCCGCCGACTCGGGCCGGGCAGATGGAGAGCAACTGGCGTCCACCGTCCCGAGGCCGACTCGGCGCTCAGGGGCTCAGGGCTCAGGGCTCAGGGCTCAGGACCTGACGCTACAGATCGGGGCGCCTCGAACGGTGGAGCCGGCTCGGCCATCCCACCGGCGGTCAACTGCCGGTCCACCGCCGCCCGGACCGGCCGCCCTGCCCGAAAGGGCGACTCCTGCCGCCCTTTCGGGCAGGGGGCGCCACCCGCCGCCGGAGCCGCTTCCACGGCCGCAGGTCCGGCGCAGGTCACCGCCTGCCCGGCTGGCCGCAGAAGCACCACCAGGCTCTCCCGGAACAAGGGTTGACATCGCAAGTTGGTCTAGTCCACCGTAGGGGAGAGCACGTTTGACGAGGCGAAAGTCCTGGCGAGACGCCCTGCCGGATACGCGAGTCGGCCCACAACTCCGCGTGTCCGCCAACGGTGTCAACGACCCGCGAGGGGCTTCCAGCACCAGAAGGAGGAAGGAACCCCGGCCCTGTCTCCGCGGACGACCCGCAGCACGCGCAGCGACGCAGCAGCACCCGCAACAGCAACCGCAGCAGCACTCGCAGCGACCGCGTGACCGCGTGACCGTGAGAACCCGCCCGGGAACCGCGAGCATCGCAACCCTCCATGGCACCCGGCAGCCCTGCCCGGGCGGTCACGCCCCCTGCCCGGGCGGTCACACCCTCACCCGCGGGCGGCAGGCCCGGGCCGGCTTCACCGGCCTCCCCCAGCATCCCCTTCACGGCGGTCCGTTGGCGACCGCCGCCCGGTACCTCTCCCCTTCGAGCGCCACGCCGGATCGCAAGCGCCGGCCCCGTCCGCACACGACGCCGTCCACGGCGCCCGTCGTCACCACCACACGCCCACAAGCCCACAGCCCGCACTCCCGTACGCGCGCGACCGGCCGGACGCGACCGCCGGACGCGACCGCCACCGACCCACCGCCAGGCCGCGGTTCACCCCTGGCCGCACGAAGTATTCCGATCCTTGGAGTGATTGCATGCCGACCCCTGACGGATATCTCTACCGGGCCGCGTCGGACCGTCCGTACTTCAGCAACGACGGCGAGGCCTACCTCGCCCGGACGCCGCTGAAGGACATCGAGAAGTCCCGGCCGCTGCGCGTACTCTCCGAGGACGACTTCACCTTCTGGCAGACCTACGGCTACGTGGTCGTGAAGGAGGCGATTCCCGCCGAGGCGGCCAGGCGCCTGCTGGACTTCGCCTGGGACTTCCAGGGGCTCGACCCCGGGCGGCCGGAAACCTGGTACGAGGAGCGGGAGTTCCGTGACGAGCTGGACCAGCACCTGCACGTCTACGGCTTCGTGGAGGCGTACCAGCACCAGCTGATCTGGGACAGCCGCCAGGCGCAGCGGGTGTACGACGCGTTCGTCGACGTGTGGGACTGCGAGGAGCTGTGGGTCACGCTGGACCGGCTCAACCTCAACCCGCCGAACGTGAAGAACCGTGACCGCGCGCTGATCGAGCCGACCGACACGGGGTTCGACATCGAGCTGCACTGGGACGTCGACACCACGCAGGGCATGCTGCCGCAGCGCGTCCAGGGCATCATCGCGCTCAACGACACCCGGGCGGACCACGGCGGCTTCCAGTGCAACCCGGAGCTGTTCCGGCAGTTCAACCAGTGGCAGGCCGCCCAGCCGGCCGACCGGGACCCGATCCGGCCCGCCGTCGACCGCGCCGAGTTCCCGGTGGTCCGGCCCGAGCTGAGCGCCGGCGACCTGCTGATCTGGAACGGCATGCTGGCCCACGGCGTGGCCCGGAACACCTCGGCGGGCGGCGTCCGCGCGGTCCAGTACCTGTCGATGATGCCGGCGCTGGAGGAGCACGAGGAGCTGAGGCGCTCGCGGATCGCGTCCTGGCACGACCTCTCCACGCCGACCTGGAACAGGACGCTGGTCGGCGACGCGCGCCGGCACGAGTCGTTGCGGTACGGCCGCGCGGAGCTCAACGGCCTCGGCGCCAGGCTGCTCGGCCTCGAGTCCTGGCACGAGCAGGACCGGAAGCCCGCCACCGACCAGGACCCCCAGCACGCCGAGGCGCAGGACGCCGAAGGGTGAACCGGAGAACCGGCATGCACAGGATCTGCCTGACCCTGCCCACCAACCGGCCCTGCGCCGCCACGATTTCGGCGATGGGCGAGGAGGCGGCGTACGCGGCCGAGCACTTCGGCGTCGAAGTCCACCTGCTCGTCCTGGACTCCTCCGACGAGCCGACGTTCGCCGTGCACGCCAAGGCGGCCGCCGCGCTGCCCGAGACGCCGAACGTCACCGTGCACCACCTCGACGAGGCCCGCCAGCGCGCGTTCCTGCGAGCGGTGATCCACCGCTCCGGCGTCGCCGATGCGGACACGGTCCTCGGCCTGATGCTCCCCGACGCCGTCTCCTACGGCGCCTGCACCAACCGGGCCTTCCTGCTCGCCGCCGCCCTCGGCTGCACCTCCGTCCACCGCCGGGACTCCGACAGCGCCTACCAACTCCTCGACGGAAAACCGGTGTTCCCGATCCACCACGAGCTGCTCTCGCTCGGCAAGCGGGCCGCCGACGCGATACCCGGCGTCACCCACAACACGCTCGACCCGGTGCACGCCGAGAAGCCGGTGGCCATGGTGGGCAGCTCCTTCGTCGGCGAACTCTCGGTCGACATCGGCGAGATCAGGGAGCTGGACCCGGCCCTCTACTACGAGGTGGTGGGCCTCTGGGCCCCGGCCGGGGCGTCGGAGGGGGAGAAGCGGGAGCTGGTGGACGACTCGTTCACCGGCGCCGGCACCGAACCGTTCACCGCCGACCGGTCGGTCCTGGACCTCCCCGACATCTGGCGGGTGGACATGTGCAACCTCGGCCTCGACCACGAGGTGTACGAGCGCGTGCCACTGCCGCCCGCGACCGACACCATCGGCAGCGACTACTTCCTCCTCCACGTGGTCCGCGACGCGACACTCCCCGGCGTCGTCCACAACCGCAACATCGTGAACTACTACACCCCCGAGCGGCGGACCGGTCCCGGATTCACCGCCTACCAGGTGCGGTTCACCAAGTTCCTGCTGTCGATGCTCTACCTCTACCCGGTCTACTTCGACATGGAGGAGGCACTCGACGCCCTCCTCGACGGCGAGCACCACGTCCGCGTCGACGCGATCCTCGACTCGGTCCGGCGCAGCATCGGCACCGACCGCGCCGAGAACCACCGCCGGCTCGCCGTACTCGACCGCTGCTACCGCGAACTGGGCGGCAAGTACGCCGAGTTCGCCGATCATCTGACCCCCCGTCGCGAGCGGCTGCTGAACGAGGCACAGGCCGACGCCGAGTCCTTCGCCCGGCTGATCGAGGCCTGGGGCCCACTGGTGCGGGCGAGCCGGGCAACCGGTCTCGGCCGGACGGCCCGGTAGCCGGGCCCATGGAGTTGCTGACGATGCATCAGGCCAGGCCTTTCCCTCCCGGTGCCGCCGTTCCCGGCACACCCCTACACGACCCGGCCATTCCCAACACGCCCCTTCCCGACATGCCCCTTCCCGCCAGAGCCCTCCCCAGCGCGGCCCTGCGCGCCGCCCTGGCCGCGGCCACCGACGACCGGATCATCTACGACCTCGACGGCATCGCGGGCCAGTACGCGGCGCTGCTGCGGGAACTGCCCGGCATCACCGTCCGGTTCGCCATGAAGGCGTGTCCGGTCGACGAGGTGCTCGCCATCCTGGCGCAGCTGGGCGCCGGCTGCGACGCGGCCAGCCCGCACGAGATCGGACAGGCGCTGCGGGCCGGCGTCCCGGTCGGGCGGATCCACTACGGCAACACCGTCAAGTCCGACCGGAACATCGCCGAGGCGTACCGGCTCGGCGTCCGCGACTTCGCGACGGACAGCCTGGCGGACGTCGCCGCGCTGGCCGTTCACGCCCCGGGCGCCCGGGTGTTCTGCCGACTCGCGACCACCGGGGAGGGGGCGCTCTGGGGCCTCAGCCGGAAGTTCGGCTGCTCGCCCGAGGACGCCGTCCTGGTCCTGGAGGCGGCGCGGGCGGCGGGGCTGACCCCGTCCGGTCTCTCCGTCCACGTCGGTTCGCAGCAGATGACCTCCGGCGCCTGGCGGGGTGCCCTGGACGAACTGGCCGCCCTGGTCGAGACGTTGAACGGCCGGGGCATCCGGCTGGACCACGTCAACCTCGGCGGCGGGCTGCCCGCCCTCGGCGTCCTCGACAAGCGGGGGCGGCCGCTCGACCCGCCGGTGGACAAGATGTTCGCCGTGATCCGGGAGGGCATGCAGCGCCTGCGGGAGGTGTCGGCCTCGCCGCTGGAGTTCCTGCTGGAGCCGGGCCGTCACCTGGTCGCCGACCACGGTGCCATCCGGGCCCACGTCGCCCGCCTGTCGGCGCGGCAGCAGCCCTCCGGCGAGCGGCAGCACTGGCTCTACCTGAGCTGCGGCAAGTTCAACGGCCTCTATGAGATGGACGAGTTGCAGTACCGGCTGGAGTTCCCCACCCACGCCTCCGGAGCGAACGGCAAGAACCGCGGCGCCGGCCGGGACGGCCGGGACGGCGAGCCCGTCCGGGTCGTGCCCGCCGTCGTCGCGGGCCCGACCTGCGACAGCGACGACGCGTACGCCCACGAGGACGGCCTGGTCCGGGTACCGCTCGCCGCCGCCTCGGGGGACCCGGTCTGGATCTTCTCCTGCGGCGCGTACGCCACCGCCTACATGACGCAGGGCTTCAACGGATTCCAGCCGCTCCCGTACACCTGCATCGGCAGGGGCGACGTCTCCATGGGAGGTTCCGAGTGATGTCCGACGACATCCGCATCCGCCGGCTGGCCGCCGGTGACTGGGACGACGTGGTCGCGCTGGAGGAGCGCGCCTACGCCGCGAGCGGCCTGTCCGAGGGCCGGGCCGCCCTGGAGTCCCGGGGCCGCGCCTCGCCCGGCTCCTGCTTCGCGCTGGAGTACCGGGGCCGGTTCGGCGGCTACCTGCTCGCCCTGCCGTACCCGCTGTTCCGGTGCCCTGACCTGAGCCTGGCGGAGGCGTCCGACGACCTGGAATCGTCCGACGGCCTGGCGGAAACGTCCGACGACCTCGCGGAAGCGTCCGACGGCCTTCCGGGGAGGCCGACCGGGAGGACGACCGACAGGCCGACGAACATGCACGCCCACGACCTCGTCATCTCCGAGGAGCTGCGCGGCCGCGGGCTGGCGCCGCTGATGCTCGGCCATCTCGCCGAGACCGCCCGGGCCCGAGGGTACGCCACCATCTCGCTGGTGGCCGTCCGCGGCAGCGAGGTCCTCTGGGCGCCGCTCGGCTACCGGGCCGACCCGGAGGTCGCGCTCCCGGAGAGCTACGGCGACCGCGCGCTCTACATGTCGATGGCCCTGTCACCCCTGAAGCCCGTCCCGGCCACCACCACCGTCACGGCGAGCGCCGGGGCCGGGGCCACCGCGCACACCAACGGCCCGCTGGCCGGGTCACCACCGAGAGTCGAAGTGGGCTGATGCACATGTTCCGCGTTCGCGATGACTACCGCCGGGCACACCTGGCCATCGCGGCACTGTTCCTCTTCCTCGGCTTCCAGTACGCGACCTGGGTCTCGCGGCTCCCCGCGCTCCGCACCCGGCTCGACCTGGGCGAAGCCGAGATCGGCCTGCTGCTGATGGTCTGCGGCGTCGGCGCCGCCGTCTCCTTCCCGCTCGTCGCGGTCCTGATGAGGCGCCTGGGCTCGCGCGTGCTGGCGTCCGTCTCGGCACTGGCGCTGGGCGCCGTCCTGCTCGCCCTCTCCGTGGTGCCCAACTACCCGGTCACCCTGCTGGTCGTGTTCTGCGACGGCGTCGCCGTCGGCTGCCTGAACGTCGCGATGAACGCCCAGGGCGCGGCGCTGGAGGTCAGGTACGAGCGGACCGCCATGTCCCGGCTGCACGCGACGTTCAGCGGCGGCTCGCTGCTGGCCGCGCTGCTCGCCTCCGGCATCAACGCCTTCACCACCACCCTCGCCGTCCACTTCGGCGTGGCGACCGCACTGCTCGTACTCGTTCTCGGCCTCGCCCGGCCGGGCCTGCTCCGTGAGGACGGGCCCGCCGAGGAGGCCGTCCCGAACGAGCCCGCGACGGAGAAGCGCCGCAAGCTCTCCCTCCCCTCCCGGGTGACGATCTGGATGGGCCTCGCCATGGTCTTCGGCACCGTCACCGAGGGCGCGATGAACGACTGGTCGGCGCTCTACATCAAGGACGTCGTGCACGCGGCGCCGTCGCTGGCGCCGATGGGCATCGCGGTCGTCTCGGTGATGATGGTGCTGGCCCGGATCTTCGCCGACGGCTGGCGCCGCCGCATCGGCGACGGCCGGATCGTCCGGGCCGGCGGCGTGCTGGCCGGGTCCGGCCTGGCGATGGCCCTGCTGGTCGGCGGCCTGGTACCGACGCTCATCGGCTTCGCCTTGGTCGGCGTAGGCGTCGCAGCCGTGACCCCCTGCGTGTACGTGGCGGCGGCCCGGCAGGGCTCGGACGCGCTCTCGCTGGTCGCCGCCATGGGCACGACCGGCCTGCTGGCGGGCCCGGCCGTGATCGGCTTCATCGCCAACGCGGGCAGCCTGACCTGGGGTATGGGAGCGGTCGCCGCCTCGGCGGGGATCGTCTCGCTCTGCGCCACCCGGATCCGCTGGCCCGCACTCAGGGAACCCGCGGCATCGAAGCCCGCAGCACAGGAGGACCCCACGGGCGGCACCGCCCCGGGCCCGGCGGCCCTCACGGAGGCCTGAGCCACACCAGGGTCCCTCCGCCCAGGCCCGTCCCGCAGCCCCCGCCCCTCACCGGGCGGGGGCCCTCGACGCCCCGACATCCCCAGGCAACGCCCCGGATCCCCAGGTGGCGTCCCGACGCCCCGACGCCCCAGCCTCCCCAGCGGCGCCCCGACGTCCCCCGGCCGAAACGCGGTGGAACCGGCCCCGCCCCGCTGGCTAGGGTCGAGGGATGACCACTCGCACCTTCCGCATCATGGTCCGCGGCGTATTCGACGAACTCACCGCCGACCAGCGCGCCCGACTCCTCGCCGACGCCGCCGAGCACAGCATCCTCCGCGCGGCCTTCACCCCCGAGGGCCACCTCAGCTACGACCTCACCGCCCGTACCGCCTTCACCTTCCGCTTCCTCGACTCCGGCGAGGCGGAGGAGGACATCCTGGACGCGACCGAACGCGCCGAGGAGGCGGCGAAGGCCTGGCTCGCCGAAGGCGGCTTCGGCTACAAGAACCTGCGTTCCCAGGCCGAGGACCTCTCCCAGGCCGCCCTCGGCAAGCGGCAGCGCCGCGCCGCCGCCGGCCGCACCGACTGACCCCGCCCCCTCCGACCCAACCCCCTCCCCCCTTCCGCCCGTCCTTGACTGCTCAGTCCGCTGATATGCTTGAGCAGTCAAGGAGGCGGCAATGAGTGAGACCCTGGACGCGTCCCTGCGTCTGCTGCGCGCACAGGCGGCACTGGTGAAGCGGTTCGACGCGAGCCTGAGCGGCCTGCACGGCGTCAGCCTGGCCGACTTCACTCTGCTGCTCCGCCTGGGGCAGGCGCCCGGCGGCCGGCTGCGCCGGGTGGACCTCGCCGAGGCGCTCGGCCTGACCGCCTCCGGCGTCACCCGCGGGCTGGCACCACTGGAGCGCATCGGCCTGGTGACCCGCGAGTCGGACGCGCGCGACGCCCGGGTCGCCTACGCCTCGCTCACCGACACCGGCCGCGAGCGGCTCACCGACATGCTGGTCACCGCCCGGCACGTCGCCGACGAGGTGTTCGCCGCACCGCACTGGAGCCCTCAGGACGTCGGCCTGCTCTCCGAGCTGACCACCCGCCTCGGCGGCACCGGCCTCGACGGCACCCGCCGCCCGTAGCCACCGGCCCGTTCACCCTGACCGGATCGTTCCGCACCCGGCCCCGATGATGCCTTCAGGCGCGTGCCCGCACCCACCATGATCGAGGCATGAACAGCGCACTCGTCGTCATCGACGTCCAGGAGTCCTTCCGGCAGCGGACCAACTGGGCGGCCGTCTCCAACCCCGGCATCGTCAGCCAGGTGAACCGCCTCGTCGAGCACACCCGCGCCAACGGTGACCTCGTCGTCTGGGTCCTGCACGCCGAGCCCGGCACCGGCAACGTCTTCGACCCCGCCCTCGGCCACGTCCGCCCGATCGAGGGCCTCACCCCCGCCGCCGGCGAGCCCGTCATCACCAAGACCTCGCACAACGCCTTCACCACCACCAACCTGCAGCAGCTGCTCACCGAGCGCGGCATCCGCGAACTTGTCGTCAGCGGCATCCGCACCGAGCAGTGCTGCGAGACCACCACCCGGATCGCCGCCGACCTCGGGTACCGGGTCACCTTCGTCACCGACGCCACCGCGACCCACCCCATCGAGCACCGCGACGCCCCGCCCGGGCGCAGCCTGGACGAGATCCTCGCCGACCCGCTCACCCTCTCCACCGACGAGGTCATCGCCCGCACCGAGTACGCTCTCGCCGGGCGGTTCGCCCGGATCGCCACCGTCGAGGAGCTGACCGGATCGTGACACGTGTCGTCTTCCTGCTCGTGCCGCAGCTGCACCTGCTCGACCTCGCCGGGCCCGCCCAGGTGTTCTCCACCGCGGCCGACCACGGCCTCGGGTACGAGATCGGCTACGTGGCCGAGCAGGAGGACGTCCCGACCGCCCAGGGCCTCACCCTCCGGGCAGCCACCGCGTGGCCGGAGCTGACCGCCGACGACCTGCTCGTCGTCCCCGGCTGGCGCGCCCCCGTGCTGCGGGCCCACGGCGAGCTGCTGCCGGCCACCCTGAGCCGGCTGGCCGCGCACCACGCGGCGGGCGGCACCATCGCCAGCGTCTGCGCGGGCGCCGACGCCCTCGGCCGTGCCGGCCTGCTGGACGGCCGCCGCTGCACCACCCACCACGACGTGCAGGACGAACTCGCCCTGCGCCACCCTCGGGCGACCGTCGTCCGCGACGTGCTCTACGTGGTGGACGACCGCGTGGTCACCTCCGCCGGCATCGCCAGTGGCATCGACCTCGCCCTGCATCTCGTCGCCGTGCGCCACGGACCCGCTGCGGCTGCCCGGATCGCCCGCGAGATGGTCGTCTACGCCCGGCGCAACGGCGACGAGCAGCAGACCAGCGCCATGCTCCGGCACCGCGCCCACCTGGTCGACGCCGTCCACCGCGCACAGGACCTCATCGACGCCCGCTTCACCACCCGTCTCGGCCTCGCAGGCCTCGCCGCGGCCTCCGGCGTCAGCGAACGGACCCTGACCCGCCACTTCACCGAGGCCACCGGACTCACCCCGCTCCGCTACCAGCAGGAACTCCGGGTCGAGCGCGCCGAACACCTCATCTCCCACGGCGCGACCGCCGAGTCCGCCGCCCGGGCCGTCGGCTTCCAGGACGCGCGCATGCTCCGCCGCCTCCGCGCCCGCGGCTGAGGCACCTCCTCCGAACCGGCCGAGGCCCCGCCCTCCGTACCGACCCATGCCCCACCCTCCCGAACCGACCGAACCCCCACCCTCCGTACCGACCCACGCCCCACCCTCCCGAACCGACCGAAGCCCTACCGCTCCCACCCGCTGCCCGAAGCCGTCCGGTAGTGCCAGAATGACCGTTGACACCGAGTCAACCACTCCCCGGGGCGGATCCGTTGAGCGCAGAGATCGCCGAACTCCTGACCCAGGCCGGCCCCTACCTGACGGGCGCCCTGGGCGCCTACGGCACCGCCGTCCTCACCCGCGCCGAGGACGCCGCAGCCGACGCCACCGCCAATGCCGGCCGCCGTCTGCTCCAGCGCGTCTGGCGCCGCGGCGACGCCACGCGGCGCGCCGAACTGGAGGCGACGGTCGCGGACGCGGACGAGGACCCGGACGCCGTCGCATCGGCACTGCGCCTGCACCTGCGGCGTGCCCTGCGCGAGGACCCCGAACTCCGCAGCGAGCTAGCCGAGTTCCTCGCCGCCCGGCCGGCGCCCTCGATCACCGTCACCGCGGCCGGCGAGCGTTCGATCGCGGCCCACACCATCCGCACCGCCATCACCGGCGACGGGCACCGCACCGACTCGTGACCGACCCCGCCGCCACGTCGACCACCGCCGCGGGCCCGCGCTCGATCGCCGCAGGCTCGATCGGCACCGCCATCACCGGCGACGTCATCACCGGCAACGTCATCCTGACCACCGACGCGCTCGCGTCGGCCCGCGACACCCCCGCCCCGCCCGGCACCAACAACCTCGGCCCGCGCCCGCTCTGTGTCGGCCGCGAGGACGAACTCACCTGGCTTCAGCGCGTTCTGACCGCCGACGGCGGCTCCGCCGTCACACCGGTGCCGGCCGTCCACGGGCTCGGCGGCATCGGCAAGACGACCCTCGCGCTGTACTACGCCCACTGCCGGCGCGACGACCACACCCTCATCTGGTGGATCAACGCCGAGTCCCCGGCCCGGCTGGAACAGTCCCTCGCCGCGCTGGCCGCACGGCTCGCCCCCACCTGGGCCGCACACGCCGCCGATCAGGAGCGGATCAGCTGGGCGCTCAACTGGCTCCACTGGCACCCGGGGTGGCTCCTCGTCCTCGACAACGCGGAGGACCCGCGCGACCTGGTCCCCTACCTGGGCTCCCTCACCGGCGGGCACCTCCTCATCACCACCCGCCGCGCCACCGGCTGGCCACGCGCCGTCGTCACCCGGGCCCTGGGCACCCTCACCCCCGATGAAGCCGCCGCCCTCCTCTGCGACCACGCTCTCCACGGCGCCCCGCCCACCCCGCGCCAACTCCTCGACGCCCGGGCCCTCGCCGCCGACCTCGGGCACCTCCCGCTCGCCCTCGACCAGGCCGGCGCCTACCTGGCACAGAACCGCACGATCTCCATCGGCGCCTACCGCCGCAAGCTGGCCGGCAAGCTCGACCGGGCCGCCGAGGGCACCGACGCCGAACGCACCATCGCGCGCCTCTGGACCCAGACCCTCTCCGCTCTCACCACCCGCGCGCCGCTCGCGATCGAGGTCCTCCACACGCTCGCCTGGCTGGCCCCCGACGACATCCCCGTCACCCTGCTCCGGCACCTGGACGACGAGGACGACTCACTCGCCGAAGCGCTCGGCGCCCTCAGCAGCTACAGCATGATCGCCCTCACCCCCGAGACCGTCTCCATCCACCGCCTCCTCCAGACCGTGCTGCGCACCGCCCACGGGCACCCGGGCCGCGCCCACGCCGAACACGCCCTCACCACCGCCTTCGACGCCCTCACCGAACCACCCGAGCACCTCCCGGACCCGGCCTGGGACGCTCTCATCCCCCACCTCATCGCCCTCGCCGCCGGCACCCCGCCCGGCCACCAGGACGACCTGGCGATCGAGCACTACGACACCGCTGCCCGCTACCTCCAACTCCGCCGCCACAACGCCCGCACCATCGCCTTGCGCGAAGCCCTGCTCGCGCACCGCGAGCGGACCCTCGGGAGCGCCCACGCCCACACCCTGCGCAGCCGCGGCGACCTCGCCTACGCCCACGAGGTCGCAGGCGACATCCAACGCGCCATCCCTCTCTACGAATCCACCCTCGCCCAACGCGAACAGGTCCTCGGCGACACCCACCCCGACACCCTGCGCAGCCGCACCGACCTCGCCTACGCCTACCGCAGGGCGGGCGACCTCGAACGCGCCGTCGCCCTCTACGAGACCACCCTCGCCCAACGCGAACAGCTCTTCGGCGAGACCCACGCCCACACCCTGCGCAGCCGCGGCGACCTCGCCTACGCCTACCAGGCGGCCGGCGACTTCGAACGCGCCGTCGCCCTCTTCGAGACCACCCTCACCCAGCACGAGCAGCTCTTCGGCGAGACCCACCCCGAGACCCTGAACAGCCGCACCGACCTCGCCTACGCCTACCGGAGGGCGGGCGACCTCGAACGCGCCATCGCCCTGCACGAAACCATCCTCGCCCAACGCGAGCAGGTCCTCGGTGACATGCACCCCGACACCCTCGCCAGCCGCAGCGACCTCGCCTACGCCTACCGGAGGGCGGGCGACCTCGAACGCGCCATCGCCCTGCACGAATCCACCCTCGCCCAACGCGAACAGGTCCTCGGCAGCACGCACCCCCACACCCTGAACAGCCGCACCGACCTCGCCTCCGCGTACCAGACCGCGGGCGACCTCCAAGGCGCCATCGCCCTCTTCGAGACCACCCTCACCCAGCACGAGCAGCTCTTCGGCGACACCTACCCCGACACCCTGACCAGCCGAAACCACCTCGCCTTCGCCTACGAGGTCGCCGGCGACTACGACCGCGCCATCGCCCTCTACGAAGCCACCCTCGCCCAACGCGAACAGGTCCTCGGCGACACCCACCCCGACACCCTGACCAGCCGCAGGTACCTCGCCCAGGCCCGTGCGAAACGCGACAAGCGTCGACCCCGCCCCTGATCCGCCGCAACCTGCCGGCGGCGAACGCACCCCGGGCCGCACCCCGGGCGCCGCTCTTCTCACCGCGCTCGCAGCGCCCTGACCGCCCAGTCCAGCACGGCGGCCGAACTCTCCGGCACCGACCAACCGTTGACCACCGCGAGCAACTCCAGGTAGCGCTCCCGCCGCGGGTCGTTCATCCGCACCAGGCGCACCACCAACTCGCCGGCCCCGTCCACGAGTTGCGCGCACCTCAGGACGATCGCCGCGGCCACCTCACCGGCCTGCGGAGAGTCCGGTTCGACCCCGGCCGCCACCGCCGGACCGGCCGACTCCTTGACGACGGCGGCCAGATCACGCCGCACGCCCACAGCGCCCACCCGCGCCCGCTCTGCCGCCTCGTCCTCGACCAGCCGCCGCAGCGCGGACCGGAACCCCGCGTCCCGGGACAGCTCGGCCAACTCCAGCCACGCCTCCACCTGTTCCGCCGTCGGCTCGTCCGGCAGCTCGGGCGTCAGCGACCGCCGGACCCCGTCGAACCCACCGAACCCACCGAACCCACCGAACCCACCGGCCCCACCAGGCCCACCGTTCCCACACTCCCGCCGAACACCGCATCCAGGAACTCCCCCGTCAGCCGGTGCCGTTCGTCCTCCGAGAGGCGCGCCAACCGGTGCATCAGATTAGTCTCGTCCTCGGTCGATCCGTACCGCGCCACCGCCGTCAGCACCGCCCGCCGCAGCCGTAGCACCCGGATCTGGACCTCCAGGGCCTCGGCGTGTGCAGCGGCCACCTCCGGCAGCGCGCGTTCCCGCTCCACCACCTGCCGGATCTCCGGCAGCCCGATCCCCAGCTCGCGCAGTGTCCGGATCAGGTCCAGGCGGGCGAACGCATCGACGCCTGCCGCCGGTGACCGGCCGGGTTGCGGCCGGCCGGCACCACCAGACCCCGGTCGGAGTAGAACCGGACGGTCTTCACCGTGAGCGCCGTCCGCCGCGCCAGATCACCGATCGAATAGAGCGTGTCGCCGTTCATGCCCCCACCCTCGCGTCTCCCCCCAGGGAAGATGCAAGCCCGCCGCCCCGACCGGGACGCCGCCCAAAGGCGAGGGCGCCGAGCACCGGTCGCCACGCGACCGGCCCTCGGCGCCCCTGACGCCCCTGCCCCTGCCCCTGCCCCGACCGCCTACGCGGTCCGCCGCAGCAGCGCCAGGTACATCGCGTCCGTCCCGTGCAGGTGCGGCCAGAGCTGCACGTCCGGCCCCTCGCCCAGCGACGGGACGCCCGGCAGCAGCGGGCGCGCGTCGATCCACTCGACCCGGCCGCCCTGCTCGCGCAGCACGTCGTCCACGACCGCGCGCGTCTCCGCGAGGTGCGGCGAGCAGGTCGCGTAGCCGACGACGCCGCCGACACGGGTGGCCTCGATGGCCGAGCGCAGCAGGTCCCGCTGGAGCGGGCCGACGGCGGCGACGTCCTGCGGGCGGCGGCGCCAGCGGGCCTCCGGGCGGCGGCGCAGCGCGCCGAGGCCGGAGCAGGGGACGTCCACCAGGACCCGGTCGAAGCCGCCGGACTTCCACGCCGGCCGGGTGCCGTCGGCGGCGATCACGGTGTACGGGCCGGGGTTGCCGTCGAGTGCGCGGGCGACCAGCCGGGCGCGGTGCGGCTGCCTCTCGCTGGCGACCAGCGCGGCGCCCCGCTCGGCGGCCAGTGCGCCGAGCAGCGCGGCCTTGCCGCCGGGGCCGGCGCAGCCGTCCAGCCAGAGCCGGTCGGGGCCGTCGAGCGGTGCCGCGGCGAGTGCGAGCGCGACCAGCTGGCTGCCCTCGTCCTGGACGCCGGCCCGGTTCTGCTGCACGGCCTCCACCGAGCCCGGGTCGCCGCCCTCGGCGAGCCGCAGCGCGTACGGGGACCAACGGCCGGGCTCGGCCTCGGGGAGGGCGTCGGCGAGTTCGCCGACGGTGGCCCGGCCGGGGCGCGCCACCAGGGTGACCTCGGGCCGCTCGTTGTCGGCGCGCAGCAGCTCCTCCACGGCGGCGCGCCCGGAGGCGTCGGGCTGCCAGCGGCCGAGCGAGTCCCAGAGGGCGGCGACGACCCAGCGGGGGTGGGAGTGGACGACGGCGAGGTGGTCCTCGGCGTCCTGGTCGTACGGCGGGGCGACCTGCCCGATCCAGGTGTCGAGGTCGTGGGCGCTGATCCGGCGCAGCACGGCGTTGACGAACTTGGCCTTGCCGTCGCCGAGGACCACCCGGGCCAGTTCGACGGTGGCCGAGACCGCCGCGTGGCTGGGGATGCGGGTGGTGAGGAGCTGGTGCGCGCCGAGCGAGAGCACGTCGAGCACCGGCGGGTCGACCTTGCTGAGCGGGCGGTCGATGCAGGCGGCGATGACCGCGTCGTAGGTGCCCTGCAGGCGCAGGGTGCCGTAGACGAGTTCGGTGGCGAGCGCGGCGTCGCGCCGGTCCATGCCCTTCTGCTCGGCCTCACGGAGCAGGGAGGGCAGGATCAGGTTCGCGTAGGCGTCGCGCTCGTCGACGGCGCGCAGGGCGCGGAACGCGACGATCCGGGCCGGGTCCTTCTTCGGACGGCGGTGCGGCCGGGGCGCGCGCTTGGCGCCGGGGGTGCTGCTGGGCGTGCTCATACCTGTGTGCCTCAAAGTGCTGCGGGGTTATCAAGGGAACAGTAACGCGAAACCCGCGCCCGGGCTCCCAGGCCCGGCTTCCGGCGCTCTCCGCCGCCCGTTCGTCCAAGTAGGGTGATCATCTGCCCGCCGGGGAGGCGGGCCGACGACAAGGGGGTTCGACGGGAATGAGTTCACGCCTGGTTTCGGGACGGGTTTCGGGAGTTCCGGGACGGATCGCGGCCGCCGCCGCGGCGCTGCTGCTGGCCGGCGCCTGCAGCAGCGGGGGCGGCGGCCAGAGCGGCGGCAACAGCCAGGGCGGCACCGGCGGCACCACGGGAACGGCCACGGCGACAGCAACGCCCACCGCCTCGGCCACGCCCCGCAAGAGCTTCGACCCGCCGTCCGCGTTCGACCGGGCCAAGGGCGTGCCGTTGCCCGTCCAGGCCAAGGCCTCCGCGGTCCTCCTCGACGGCCTGACCGCCTACTTCCCGGCCAGGGAGGGCCTCCAGGCGGTCGACCTGACCACCGGCCAGGTGGTCGGCACGGCCGCCACCCAGCAGCCCTCCGGTCTCGCCGAGGTCCCGGTACTCGCCGAGGTGGGCGGCAAGCGCCTGGTGATCGGTTCCTTCCCGGAGCTCGTCCACGGCCAGGGCACCGCCGTGGACCACGCGGTCGCAGAGCTGGTGGCCATGGACGCCGGCACCCGCGCGCCCGCCTGGTCGCTGCCGCTCGACCTGCCCCAGGGCTTCGCCGAGTCCAAGTACGCGACCCTGCTCGGCGTGCGCGGCAACACGGCCGTGGTCGCCGTCTCGGACTCCGACCACGGCGCCGTCCTCGCCGTGGACCTCGCCACCAGGAAGACCCTCTGGGCCCAGGACGGCTTCTTCGGCGCCGCACTCACCGAGGGTCAGATCGTCGGCATCGTCACCCAGGACGGCGTCAGGCAGAAGCTGTCGGCGCTCAACCTCGCCGACGGCAAGACCGCGTGGAGCGCGGAGGCCGACTCGTACCAGACGACTGTGCGCCCGGGCGGGCCGGCCACCGTGGTCGTCCAGGGCCGGGACTACGGCTCGGCCAAGAACTTCGCCTGGCTGGTGGACGGCACGACCGGCAAGCGGACGCTCGACTTCTCCGGCGGGTTCACGCACGTCTGCACCTACGACGGCCGCTCGGTGACCGTCTGCGCCACCGACTCCACGGCCTTCGCGGTCGAGCCCGCCACCGGCAAGGTGCTCTGGAAGCTCCCGGACGACGCGAACACCCGCGTCGCACCGAGGGTCACCGCGGTCCGGCACGGCGTCGTCTACGGGACCACAAAGAACGGCCCGGTCATGCTGGACGCCTCCACCGGCCAGGACCGGGCCGGCAGCCCCCAGCTCGCG
This sequence comes from Kitasatospora sp. NPDC022785, assembly GCF_055561295.1. NCBI lineage: Bacteria > Bacillati > Actinomycetota > Actinomycetes > Kitasatosporales > Streptomycetaceae > Kitasatospora > Kitasatospora sp. NPDC022785. The sequence goes on from NZ_JBVHHB010000002.1 coordinate 296,826, forward strand.
CCGGTCGCCGTCAACGAGTACGTCGGCCTCGCCCCGGCCGAGGGCACCGGCCAGGTCCTCACCGCCTACCCCGCCACCGGCTGACTCCCGCACGGGTGGCGGCCCGGCGCGGCCGGCCCGCCACCCGGTCAGTCCTCGCCGACGAGGCCGAACCGCTCCCCCGACTCGATCCGCGCCCCCCGTGCCCAGTCCGCGGCCCGCATCGCCTTCTTGCCCTGCGGCCGCACCTCGCCCAGCTCCACCTCGTGGCTGCCGGTGCCGACCCGGACGCTGTTCTTGCCGACGGCCAGCTCCCCGGGTGCGAGCGCCGACGACTCCGTCACCAGCTTGACGGGGCCGGTGACCTTGAGCCGCTCGCCGCGGAACGTGGTCCAGGCGCCGGGGGCGGGGGCGCAGCCGCGCACCACCCGGTCGACGCGGAGCGCGGGGTGGGTCCAGTCGATCCGGGCGTCCTCGACGGTGATCTTCGGCGCGAGCGTGATGCCCTCGGCGGGCTGCGGGACGGCGTGCAGGCTGCCGTCGGCGATGCCGTCCATGGTGGCGGTGAGCAGGTGGGCGCCGGAGCGGGCGAGCCGGTCGAGCAGTTCACCGCTGGTGTCGGTGGCGCGGATCTCCTCGGTGAGGACGCCGAAGACCGGGCCGGAGTCCAGGCCCTGTTCGATCAGGAAGGTCGACGCGCCGGTGACCTCGTCGCCGGCCAGCACCGCGTGCTGGACGGGGGCGGCGCCGCGCCAGGCGGGGAGCAGCGAGAAGTGCAGGTTGACCCAGCCGTACTTGGGGATCTCCAGCGTGCCGGGGCGCAGCAGCGCACCGTAGGCGACCACCGGGCAGCAGTCGGGGGCGAGTTCGGTGAGGCGGGCGACGAACTCCGGGTCGCTGGGCTTCGCCGGCTTGAGGACCTCGATCCCGGCCTCCTCGGCGCGCTGGGCGACGGGGCTGGCGACCAGCTTGCGGCCGCGTCCGGCGGGGGCGTCGGGGCGGGTGACCACCGCGACCACCTCGTGCCGGTCGGAGGCGAGCAGGGCGTCCAGGGCGGGAACGGCGACCTCGGGGGTGCCGGCGAACACGAGGCGCATCAAGTGCCTTTCTGGTGGCGGGAGTTCAAACAGTCAGAACTGAAGGAAAGCGGCTGGGGCCCGGCCGGGCGTCAGCGCGCCGACCCGAACGTGCTGTGCGGCGAGACCTTGACGACGGGCGCGGGGGCGCCGCCCCAGTCGGTCTCGCGGATCGCCTTCAACGCGGCCTTGCGCTGCTCGCGGTCGAGGCGGTCGATGAAGATGATGCCGTCGAGGTGGTCGGTCTCGTGCTGGATGCAGCGGGCGAGCAGGTGGGTGCCCTCGACGGTGACCGGGTCGCCGTACATGTTGAAGCCCTTGGCGACGACGCCGTACGCGCGCTTGGTGTCGTAGCGCAGGCCCGGCAGCGAGAGGCAGCCCTCGGGGCCGTCCTGCTCCTCCTCGGTGAGCGACAGGTCGGGGTTGATCAGGTGCCCGGTGACGCCGTCCACATGGTAGGTGAACACCCGCAGGGAGATGCCGAGTTGAGGCGCGGCCAGGCCGGCGCCGGGGGCGTCGAGCATGGTGTCGGTGAGGTCCCGGACGAGGGTGCGCAGCTCCTTGTCGAAGGTGATCACCGGCTGCGCGGTGGCCCGGAGGACGGGGTCTCCGAAGATGCGGATCGGCTGGATCGCCACGGGCTACGGGCTCCTGTCCGTCGGGAGGTCGGGGCTGGCGGGGCTGCCGAAGTTGGGCCGGCCACCGGCCAGTCTATGCAATCCCACCCGCCCTCCTCCGGCCGCGCCCGGGCATCTGGCATATCCCGACTCGCCGGGCTGCGTGACCCCGGCCCCCGGTCGGGCGTTGGTCAAGTGAGATTGACCAGGGCCGGAACGCGCGGGACACCGCGTTCCGGCCGAGCTGAACCGTACGGAAGGTGGCACGTAGGCCATGGCCGAGCAGATCAATCACGACGCCCGGGCGCGGGCGAGCCTGCACCTGCTGGTGCGGGACATCGAGCGGGTGAGGCGGCAGGTCGACGCTCTGCGGACGCTCACCGCCCAGTTGGGCAACGTCTACCGTCCGCGCCGCCCCAGCACCTCTGCGGGGTTCGTGGTGTACGGACGGGCGCCGGCGCCGACGGTACGTCTCGCGCAGGAGCTGCGCGAGAGCGTGGAGACGCTGGTGGCGGCGGCGGTCGAGTTCGACCGGGCGCTGGGCTTCTCCTGGGACTCGGTGGGCTCGGCCCTCGGGGTCACCAAGCAGGCGGTGCACCGGCGGTACGGGATGCGCCGGCCGACCAGCGAGCTGCTGGCGGCCGGCGGGGTGCCGGCCTCCGGCGTGCCGGGCCCGAGCCGGCCGGACCGCTCCGAGGAGCTGCCGGCCGCCGCGCCCGCCCCGACCGGGCTGGCCGCGACCGTCCCGGCGGCCCGCCAGGGCGGCCTGGACCGCGCCGCGCTGGACCGCTCCACCCACGAGCGCTCCCCCCACGACCGCGGCGGCCTCGACCGCGGCAGCCTCGACCGCACCGGCGTCCCCCTACGCGGCTGAGCGGCAGCACGCCCCGGGTGGGGGACGGAGCATCCCGCCGTCCCTCACCCGATGTCGGTCGGATCGATCCGCACCTTCACCGCCTCCGGCGTCCGCAGCGCGATCCGCGCGATCTGCGCCGCCTTGAGCGCCGCCGCCAGCGCCGCGCCCTGCCCGGGCGGCACCCTCAGCAGCGCCCGCTCCTGCTCCTCCCCCCGCAGCGCCGGCGCCGGCACCGGCCCGAGCACATCGGCCTCCGACGGCAGCCGGATCAGCCCGAGGAGGTCCGCGACCGCCGCCGGGCTGCCTGCCACCGAGGCCATCCGCGACACCGGCGGGAAGTGCAGCTGCGCCCGTTCGTCCAGCTCCAGCCCGGCGTGGCCGAGCGGGTCCCAGCGGACCAGCGCCTGCACCGGCCGCGCGGTCGGCTCGGCGACGACGACCACCGTGCCGCCCTCCGTCGAGGGCTTGACCAGGGCGGCGGCGGCCAGCCAGAGCCGCAGCGTCTCCTCCCCGGCCCGCAGGTCGGGGCGGCTGAGCAGGGCCCATCCGTCCAGCAGCAGCGCGGCCGCGTACCCGCCGCCCTCCACCACCGGCTCGGCGCCCGGGGTGGAGATCACCAGCGCAGGCTCGTCGGGGACGGTCGCCAGCACGGCGTCCCGTCCGGAGGTTCGCACCGGGACGCGCGGGAACGCCTTGCCCAGCTCCTCCGCCGTCCGCCGCGCGCCGACCACCTGGGCCCGCAGCCGGAACGAACCGCACTCCTGGCAGTGCCAGTCGTTCTCCGCCTCCCCGCACCACGCGCAGCGCAGCGGCGCATCGGCGGAGGACGCCTCCAGCGGCCCCTCGCACCGCCGGCACCGGGCGGGCGTCCGGCAGCGGCCGCAGGACAGCCGGGGGACGTAGCCCCGCCGGGGCACCTGGATCAGCACCGGCCCGCCGCTCGCCAGCGCCTCCCGGGCGACCTCCCAGGCCACCGAGGGCAGCCGGGCGGCCTGGGCGGCGGCGTCCCGGTGCTGGTCCTGGTCGGTGACGGTGCGGACCCGCGGCGCCACCTGCCGGACGGTCTCCCGGTCGGCGGCCAGCGGCCGGGCCCACCCGGTGCGGACCAGCTGCGCGCCCTCGACCGTCACGGCGTGCCCGCCGAGCAGGACGCCCGCACCCTCCTCGGCGGCGCGCAGCAGCGCCACCTCGCGCACGTGCGGGTGCGGGGCGCGCGGGTCGCTGTGGCTGCCGTCGCCGTCGGACCAGACGACCACCAGCCCGAGGTCACGCACCGGCGCGAACATCGCGGCGCGGGTGCCGACGGCGGCGTGCACCGAACCGCGGCTGACCAGCAGCCATCGCCGGTACCGCTCCTGGGGGCCGAGGTCGGCGGCCAGGGTGGCGTGCATGCCCTCGCCCAGCAGTTCGGTCAGCGCCTGGTCCACCCGGGCCACCGAGCGGCCCTCCGGCAACACGACCAGCGCGCCGCGCCCGCTCGCCAGGGTTGCGGCGACGGCCCGGGCGATCTCGTACGGCCAGCCGGGGCCGGGCAGCGCCGTCCAGACCGCGCGCGGCGAGCCGCCGCCGGCCAGCGAGGCGAGGAAGTCCGGTCCGGCGGGGTACCGCGACCAGCCGCCCGGCGCCGGAGCGGCGGGCCGCGGCCGGGGGGCCGGCGACGGCTCGGCCTCGGCCTTGGCGTGCCGGGGCGGCACGGCGAGCTGGAGGACGTCGGCCAGGGTGCCGGCGTACCGGTCGGCGACGGTCCGGCAGAGCCGCAGGAGGTGCGGGGTGAGCACCGGCTCGGGCGAGAGCACCTGGGCGAGCGGCGCCAGCGGGCCGGCGAAGTCGCTCTTCTCCAGCCGGGCGACGATGAACCCGTCGTGCAGCTCCCCGCCCTCGCGCTGGCCCTTCACCACCCGGGCCCCGAACCGCACCCGGACCCGGACCCCGGGGAGCGCCTCCTCCGCCATCGCGGCGGGCACCTCGTAGTCGAAGAACTTGTCGATGGTCAGCACGCCCTTGTCGACCACCACCCGGGCGACCGGCAGGTGCTCGGCCCGCTTGGCGCCACGCCACGTCCGGGGCTTGGCCCGGCGGACCGTCTCGCGGATGAACGCCAGCTGCTCCGGGCCCCCGCCCTCGTCGTCACTCCCCTGCGCGCTGCTCATCGCTCCCAGTACTACCAGGTCACACCGACAGAACCCCAACAACCCCCGCACAACGCCGCAGGCGGCGGCTCCCCGGTACCCGGGGGGCCGCCGCCTGCGGTGAGCCGATCAGATGATCAGTCCTGCACAGCCTTCTTCAGCTGCTCGACCCGGTCGGTCCGCTCCCAGGTGAAGTCCGCCAGCTCACGGCCGAAGTGGCCGTACGCGGCGGTCTGGGCGTAGATGGGCCGCAGCAGGTCGAGGTCACGGATGATCGCGGCCGGGCGGAGGTCGAACACCTCGGTCACGGCCTTCTGGATCGCCAGCACCGGAACGGTCTCGGTTCCGAAGGTCTCCACGAACAGGCCGACGGGCTCGGCCTTGCCGATCGCGTACGCGACCTGAACCTCGGCGCGGCGGGCGAGGCCGGCGGCGACGATGTTCTTGGCCACCCAGCGCATCGCGTACGCGGCCGAGCGGTCCACCTTGGACGGGTCCTTGCCCGAGAAGGCGCCACCGCCGTGACGGGCCATGCCGCCGTAGGTGTCGATGATGATCTTGCGGCCGGTCAGGCCGGCGTCGCCCATCGGGCCGCCGATCTCGAAGCGGCCGGTCGGGTTGACCAGGAGGCGGTAGCCGTCGGTCACCAGCTTGATGCCCTGCTCGGCGAGCGCCTTCAGCTCCGGCTCGACGACGAACTCGCGGATGTCCGGGGTCAGCAGCGAGTCCAGGTCGATGTCACTGGCGTGCTGCGAGGACACGACCACGGTGTCCAGGCGGACGGCCTTGTCGCCGTCGTACTCGATGGTGACCTGGGTCTTGCCGTCCGGGCGCAGGTACGGGATCGTCCCGTTCTTGCGCACCTCGGACAGGCGGCGCGACAGGCGGTGCGCCAGGGTGATCGGCAGCGGCATCAGCTCCGGCGTCTCGTCCGAGGCGTAGCCGAACATCAGGCCCTGGTCACCGGCGCCCTGCTTGTCCAGGTCGTCTGCGTCGTCCCCCTGGGCGGAGCCCTCGACCCGGGCCTCGTACGCCGTGTCGACACCCTGTGCGATGTCGGGCGACTGGGCACCGATGGACACCGACACGCCGCAGGAGGCGCCGTCGAAGCCCTTCTTCGAGCTGTCGTAGCCGATCTCCAGGATCTTGTCCCGGACGAGCTGCGCGATCGGCGCGTACGCCTTGGTCGTCACCTCGCCGGCCACGTGCACCTGGCCGGTGGTGATCAGCGTCTCCACGGCGACCCGCGAGGTCGGGTCCTCCCGCAGCAGAGCGTCGAGGATGGTGTCGCTGATCTGGTCAGCGATCTTGTCGGGGTGTCCCTCGGTCACGGACTCCGAGGTGAACAGGCGGCGAGACACAGCGCTCCCTGGGGTTGCAGCGGCTGCTGACTGAAGGCCCCCGGCGAACCGGGGACATCCGGAAAGACTTGATTCCTGGAGTGTAACGGTCAGCTACCGGCACGCGTCACTCCAATCCGAAATTTTGAGATCGGACGATCACCGGTCGGGATCAGTCGGCGATCGTTTCCAGCCGCTCGGCGACCAGGTCCCAGACCACGTCGGCGAGCGCCTCCTTGGGGCCCACCGGCACCGCCGTCTCGGTGCCGTCCGAACCCAGGACAACGGCCTCGTTGACGTCCTGGCCGAAGGCCTTTCCGTTGCCCACCTCGTTGACGACCAGCAGGTCACAGCCCTTGCGGGCGAGCTTGGCCCGGCCGTTGGCGAGCACGTCGTCGGTCTCCGCCGCGAAACCCACGACCAGTTGAGCCGAACGGGGCCGGTGGGCGGAGATCTCGGCCAGGATGTCCGGGTTCCGCACCAGTGCGACCGGCGCCGGCTCGACCCCCTCGACCTTCTTGATCTTGCCAGTGGCGTACTCGGCCGGCCGGAAGTCGGCGACCGCCGCGGCCATCACCACCGCATCCGCGTCGGCCGCCGCCTTCAGCGCGGCGTCCCGCAGCTCCAGCGCGGTCGAGACGTGCACCACGTCGACGCCGGCCGGGTCGGGCAGCTCGGCGTTGGCCGAGAGCAGCGTCACCCGGGCGCCGCGCGCGGCGGCGGTCACGGCCAGCGCGTAGCCCTGCTTGCCGGAGGAGCGGTTGCCGAGGAAGCGCACCGGGTCGAGCGGCTCCCGGGTGCCGCCGGCCGAGACCACCACGTGCCGGCCGGCCAGGTCGGAGCGGACGCCGCCGTGCCGCAGCACGGCCCGGCAGGCGTCGAAGATCGCGGACGGCTCGGGCAGCCGTCCCTTGCCGGTGTCCTTGCCGGTCAGCCGCCCGATGGCGGGCTCCAGCACGATCACGCCCCGGCGGCGCAGCGTGGCGACGTTCTCCCAGGTGGCCGGGTGCTCCCACATCTCGGTGTGCATCGCGGGCGCCAGCACCACCGGGCAGCGCGCGGTGAGCAGCGTGTTGGTGAGCAGGTCGTCGGCGAGCCCGTGGGCGGCCTTGGCCATCAGGTCCGCGGTGGCGGGGGCGACCACCACCAGGTCGGCGGTCTGCCCGATCCGCACGTGCGGCACCTCGTGGACGCGCTCCCAGGTCTCGGTGGCGGCCGGCCGGCCGGAGAGCGCGGCCCAGGTGGCCTCGCCGACGAAGTGCAGCGCGGCCTCGGTGGGCACCACGGTGACCTGGTGGCCGGACTCGGTGAACCGTCGCAGCAGCTCGCACGCCTTGTACGCGGCGATCCCGCCGCTGACGCCGAGGACGACGCGCGGGGCGTCCGTCCGGTCCGAAGTCGCGCTCATTCTCCCGGTCTCCTCCACCTCGGCGCCTTCCTCCACATCTGGAGCGTGCTCACCCTACGGCCCCCCGGCGAGCACCCGCACAGTGCCCGTCCTGTGGCGGATCCCACAGCCCCCGGAAACGCCGAAGGGCCCGCCGGAACAAGTCCGACGGGCCCTTCGGGAGAAGGCTCAGGCCGCCTCGATCGCCTCGGCGGTCAGCATGCCCGCGTTGATCTCGCGCAGCGCGATCGACAGCGGCTTCTCGTGCACGTGGGTGTCGACCAGCGGGCCGACGTACTCCAGCAGGCCCTCACCGAGCTGCGAGTAGTACGCGTTGATCTGACGCGCGCGCTTGGCGGCGTAGATCACGAGGCTGTACTTGGAGTCGGTGGCCTCAAGCAGCTCGTCGATCGGCGGGTTGATGATGCCCTCGGGCGCGGTCATGGAAGAGGACACGCGAAAACCTTCCGAAAGGGTGGAAAAGACAGACAGGTCAGGCTACACCGAGCAAGGCTAGCAGTTCGGTCGCTACCTGCTCGACGGAGGTGTTGACAAGGGTCGTGTCGAACTCCGTCTCGGCGGCCAGCTCGACCTTGGCTGCCTCCAGCCGCTTCTCGATCACGTCCTGCGGCTCGGTGCCCCGGCCGGTGAGCCGGCGGACCAGCTCGTCCCAGCTCGGCGGAGCCAGGAAGACCAGCTGCGCCTCGGGCATCGACTCGCGCACCTGGCGGGCGCCCTGCAGATCGATCTCCAGCAGGACGGGCTCGCCGCGCTCCAGCTTCTCCAGCACCGCCGAACGCGGGGTGCCGTAGCGGTTGCCGGCGAAGACGGCCCACTCCAGCAGCTCGCCGTTGGCGATCAGCTTGTCGAACTCGTCGTTGTCGACGAAGTGGTACTGGACCCCGTTCTGCTCGCCCGGCCTCGGGTGGCGGGTCGTCGCCGACACCGAGAGCCAGACCTCGGGGTGCTGCTTCCTCATATGAGCGACGACCGTGCTCTTGCCGACCCCCGAAGGGCCGGAGAGCACGGTCAGCCGCGGACGCTCACTCATGCACCGATTATCCCGGATCGCGGACGATCCCGGGACCACGGGGCACGGTCAGGCGGCACCGCCGCCGAACTCCCGCTCCAGGGAGGCGATCTGGTTCGTACCGAGGCCACGGACGCGACGGCTCTCACTGATGCCGAGGCGCTCCATGATCTGCTTGGCGCGGACCTTGCCGACACCCGGAAGGGACTCCAGCAGAGCGGAGACCTTCATCTTGCCGATCACGTCGTTGTCGGCCTTGCCGGCCTTGATCACCTCGTGCAGGGAGGCGCCGGAGTGCTTGAGCCGGTTCTTGACCTCGGCGCGCTCCCGGCGAGCCTCGGCGGCCTTGGCGAGCGCGGCGGTGCGCTGTTCAGGGGTAAGGGGCGGAAGAGCCACGCCGTTCACCTCAGGGTGTGGAAGGAAGGGATTGAGCTATGACTGGTTTGGTTCCCAGGACACCGGCCGCAGTGGAACCTCACGGCTCTGACCTGCGAGAGCAACGGGAATCGCCGCTCTTCGATGACCTATCGCCGGACACTACCCGGATTGCGGCGCCACGTCAGGAAAAGAACACGAAAAGTCCTGGTCAGCCAAGGCCGACCAGGACTTTCCCGGGCAAAATGACCGCGATTGCGGACCTTTGGCGGTGCCGATGTGACCGCGCTCACGTCAGGCCGTGAGACGCCGCGCCACCCCGTCGCGCCACTGCGCAGGGTCATCGGGCCGCTTCACCGCGTCCGCGCGGCTCGTCCCACCGCCTCGTCGCGGTCCGCCGCCCCGCCTCCGCGGACGCGCTTCACCGCCTCCGCGGGCTCACTTCTCCGCCTCGCGGACTCACTTCACCGCGTCCGCGTACTCCTGGACGAAGCGGTCCGCCGCCTCCCGCAGGGCCGGCACCGACGGGCCGTGCTTCAGCACATCCCGGCTGACGCTCGGCACCACGTTGCGCACCGAGGCGCCGAAGACGCGCGGCAGGTCCGCCATGGTGGCGCCCTGGGCGCCGATGCCGGGGGCCAGCAGCGGGCCGTTGATCGCCAGGTCCACGCCCGCGTCGGCCAGGGTCGCGCCGACCACCGCGCCGAAGGAGCCGAGCGGCTCGGCGCCGGCGTTCTCGGCGGCCAGCTGCCGCAGCACCGAGGCGGCCACCGTCTCGCCGCCGGCGCCGACGGCGCGCTGCACCTCGGCGCCCTCGGGGTTCGAGGTGAGCGCCAGCGCGAAGACGCCCGCGCCGTTGGCGGCGGCCAGGTCGAGCGCCGGGCGCAGCGAGCCGAAGCCGAGGTAGGGGCTCACGGTGACGGCGTCGGAGAAGAGCGGGCTGCCCGCGGCGAGGAAGGCCTCCGCGTAGGCGGCCATGGTGGAGCCGATGTCGCCGCGCTTGGCGTCCATCAGGACGAGGGCGCCGGCCGCGCGGGCCTCCTCGACGGACTTCTCCAGCACCGCGACGCCCTTGGAGCCGAAGCGCTCGAAGAAGGCGGCCTGCGGCTTGAGCACGGCCACCCGGTCGGCCAGGGCCTCGACGACGGTCCGGCTGAAGGTCTCCAGGCCCGCGACGGAGTCCTCCAGCCCCCAGGCGGCGAGCAGGGAGGCGTGCGGGTCGATGCCGACGCAGAGCTGGCCGCGGGTGTCGAGGGCCTGGCGCAGGCGGGCGCCGAAGGGGGCGAGGGTCATGACGTCCTTTCCGGAGGGGCGGGAGAGCGTGGGGGGTTCAGGAGGCCTTGCGGGCGGGGACGGCGCTGCCGACGGCGGCGGCCAGGTCGCGGAAGCCGCCGGCCCGGACGCGGGCGGAGAGGCCCTTGTGGATGCCTCGGCACCAGAACGGGCCCTGGTAGATGAAGGCGCTGTAGCCCTGGACGAGGTCGGCGCCGTGGACGATGCGCTGCCAGGCGTCCTCGGCGGTCTCGATGCCGCCGACCGAGACCAGCGTCAGCCGGCCCTCGGTGCGGGCGCGAAGGCGCTGGAGCACCTCCAGCGCGCGCTCCTTGAGCGGGGCGCCGGACAGGCCGCCCATGCCGATGTCCTCGACCCGGGCGGCGGGGGTGCGCAGGCCCTCGCGGCCGATGGTGGTGTTGGTGGCGATGATGCCGTCGAGGCCCAGCTCCAGGGCGAGGTCGGCGACCGCGTCGACGTCCTCGTCGGCCAGGTCGGGGGCGATCTTGACCAGCAGCGGCACGTGGTGCGCGGTGGAGCGGTCGGCGGCCTCACGGACGGCCTCGAGCAGCGGCCCGAGGTGCGAGACGGCCTGGAGGTTGCGCAGCCCGGGGGTGTTCGGGGAGCTGACGTTGACCACCAGGTAGTCGGCGTACTTGGCGAGCCGCTCGGTGGACTTGACGTAGTCGCCGATCGCGTCGGCCTCCTCGACCACCTTGGTCTTGCCGATGTTGATGCCGACGACCGGGGTGGAGGTGGTGTGCGGGCGCTGGGCGAGGCGGGCGGCGACCCGGGCCGAGCCCTGGTTGTTGAAGCCCATCCGGTTGATCAGCGCGCGGTCCTCGACCAGGCGGAACAGCCGCGGGGCCGGGTTGCCGGGCTGCGGCTCGCCGGTGATGGTGCCGATCTCGACGTAGTCGAAGCCGATCATCGACAGGCCGTCGATGCCGACGCCGTTCTTGTCGAAGCCGGCAGCGAGGCCGAACGGGCCGGGCAGGTCGAGGCCGAGGGCGGTGGTGCGCAGCGCCCGGTCGCGCGGGGCGAGCACCAGCTTGACCACGGTGCGCAGCCCGGGCACCGAGGCGGCCAGCCGGATCCAGAAGAAGGCGAGGTGGTGGGCCTTCTCCGGGTCCATCTTCTTGAACACGAGGTCGAACAGCAGCTTGTACAAAACAGGGCTCCCATCGGGGGCGGGCGCAGCCCGTCGGCAGGGTGGCGGTGGCGGGCCTGGGTGTCCCCCCGGCCGAAGGCTGGGGAGGGTGGGCATGGCAGTGGGGGGCACCCGGCGGTTCGGTGCCCCCCACTGCGGTGGTGCTACTTGCTGCGGCCGGCGTTGATCAGCTCGGCGTGCTCCTGGAGCGACATCACCCCGACCTCGTCGCGCAGCAGCGCGTCGATGCCCTGGACGGCGGCGCCCATGGCCTGGACGGTGGTCAGGCAGGGCACGGCGCGGGCGACGGCGGCGGTGCGGATCTCGTAGCCGTCGAGGCGGCCGCCGGTGCCGTACGGCGTGTTGATGATGAGGTCGACCTCACCGTCGTGGATCAGCTGGACGATGGTCTTCTCACCGTTCGGGCCCTCGCCCTCGCTGTGCTTGCGCACCAGCGTGGACGGGATGCCGCCGCGCTGGAGCACCTCTGCGGTGCCGGCGGTGGCGAGCACCTCGAAGCCGAGGCCGACCAGCGCGCGGGCCGGGAAGACCAGGTTGCGCTTGTCCCGGTTGGCGACCGACACGAAGACCTTGCCCCGGGTCGGCAGCGCGCCGTACGCACCGGACTGGGCCTTGGCGTACGCGGTGCCGAAGACCTTGTCGATGCCCATGACCTCGCCGGTGGAGCGCATCTCCGGGCCGAGGACGGTGTCCACGCCGCGGCCGTGCACGTCGCGGAAGCGGCTCCACGGCATCACGGCCTCCTTGACGGAGATCGGGCAGTCGGCGGGCAGCGTGCCGCCGTCGCCGTCGGCCGGGAGCAGGCCCTCGGCGCGCAGCTCGGCGATGGTGGCGCCGAGCGAGATCCGGGCGGCGGCCTTGGCCAGCGGCACCGCCGTCGCCTTGGAGGTGAACGGCACGGTGCGGGAGGCGCGCGGGTTGGCCTCCAGCACGTAGAGGATGTCGCCGGAGAGCGCGAACTGGATGTTGATCAGGCCGCGGACGCCGACGCCGCGGGCGATCGCCTCGGTGGAGGCGCGCAGCCGCTTGATGTCGTAGCCGCCGAGGGTGATCGGGGGCAGCGCGCAGGCGGAGTCGCCGGAGTGGATGCCGGCCTCCTCGATGTGCTCCATGACGCCGCCGAGGTAGAGCTCGGTGCCGTCGTAGAGCGCGTCGACGTCGATCTCGACCGCGTCGTCGAGGAAGCGGTCGATCAGCACCGGGTGCTCGGAGATGAGGCCGGCGTGCCGCTCCAGGTAGGAGGCGAGGGAGGCCTCGTCGTAGACGATCTCCATGCCGCGGCCGCCGAGCACGTAGGACGGGCGGGCCAGGACGGGGTAGCCGATCTCGTCGGCGATCGCCTTGGCCTCCTCGAAGGAGAAGGCGGTGCCGTGCTTGGGGGCGGGCAGGCCCGCGTCGCGCAGCACGCGGCCGAAGGCGCCGCGCTCCTCGGCGAGGTCGATCGCCTCGGGCTGGGTGCCGACGATCGGCACGCCGTTGTCCTTGAGCGCCTGGGCCAGGCCGAGCGGGGTCTGGCCGCCGAGCTGGACGATGACGCCCGCCAGCGGGCCGGCCTGCTGCTCGGCGTGGACGATCTCCAGGACGTCCTCCAGGGTGAGCGGCTCGAAGTAGAGCCGGTCGGAGGTGTCGTAGTCGGTGGAGACGGTCTCCGGGTTGCAGTTGACCATCACGGTCTCGTACCCGGCGTCGGCCAGCGCGAAGGAGGCGTGCACGCAGGAGTAGTCGAACTCGATGCCCTGGCCGATGCGGTTCGGGCCGGAGCCGAGGATGATCACGGCGGGCTTGGTGCGCGGGGCGACCTCGTTCTCCTCGTCGTAGGACGAGTAGAAGTACGGGGTCTTGGCGGCGAACTCGGCGGCGCAGGTGTCGACGGTCTTGAACACCGGGCGGATGCCGAGCGCGTGCCGGACCTCGCGGACGATGTCGGGGCGCAGGCCGCGGATCTCGCCGATCTGCTGGTCGGAGAAGCCGTGCCGCTTGGCGTGGCGCAGCAGCTCGGGGGTGAGGCGCTCGGCCTCGGCCAGCTCGGCGGCGATCTCGTCCAGCAGGAAGAGCTGGTCGACGAACCACGGGTCGATCTTGGTGGCCTCGAACACCTCCTCCTGGGTGGCGCCGGCCCGGATGGCGTCCATCACGGTGTTGATCCGGCCGTCGGTGGGCACGACCGCCTTGGCCAGCAGCTCGTCCTTGTCGCCGATCTCGCCGGCCCAGGAGAACTGCGAGCCCTTCTTCTCCAGCGACCGCAGCGCCTTGTTGAGCGCCTCGGGGAAGTTGCGGCCCATGGCCATGGCCTCGCCGACCGACTTCATGGTGGTGGTCAGCGTGGCGTCCGCGCTCGGGAACTTCTCGAACGCGAAGCGCGGGACCTTCACCACGACGTAGTCGAGGGTCGGCTCGAAGGAGGCCGGGGTCTGCTCGGTGATGTCGTTGGGGATCTCGTCCAGCGTGTAGCCGACCGCCAGCTTGGCGGCGATCTTGGCGATCGGGAAGCCGGTCGCCTTGGAGGCCAGCGCCGAGGAGCGCGAGACGCGCGGGTTCATCTCGATGACGATGACCCGGCCGTCCTCGGGGTTGACCGCGAACTGGATGTTGCAGCCGCCGGTGTCGACGCCGACCTCGCGGATGACGGCGATGCCGATGTCGCGCAGGATCTGGTACTCGCGGTCGGTGAGGGTCATCGCCGGGGCGACGGTGATGGAGTCACCGGTGTGGACGCCCATCGGGTCGAAGTTCTCGATGGAGCAGACCACGACGCAGTTGTCGTTCTTGTCGCGCATCAGCTCCAGCTCGTACTCCTTCCAGCCGAGGATGGACTCCTCCAGGAGCACCTCGGTGGTCGGCGAGAGGGTCAGGCCCTGGCCGGCGATGCGGCGCAGGTCCTCCTCGTTGTGGGCGAAGCCGGAGCCGGCGCCGCCCATGGTGAAGGAGGGGCGGACCACGACCGGGTAGCCGCCGAGGGTGTCGACGCCGGCCAGCACGTCGTCCATGGTGTGGCAGATGACCGAGCGGGCGGACTCGCCATGGCCGATCTTGGCGTTGACCGCCTCGACCACGCCCTTGAAGAGCTCGCGGTCCTCGCCCTTGTGGATCGACTCGACCTTGGCGCCGATCAGCTCGACGTTGTACTTGGCGAGCACGCCGTTGGCGTCCAGCGAGATCGCGGTGTTGAGCGCGGTCTGGCCGCCGAGGGTCGGCAGGAGTGCGTCGGGGCGCTCCTTGGCGATGATCTTCTCGACGAACTCCGGGGTGATCGGCTCGACGTAGGTGGCGTCGGCGATCTCCGGGTCGGTCATGATCGTGGCCGGGTTGGAGTTGACCAGGATGACCCGCAGGCCCTCGGCCTTGAGCACCCGGCAGGCCTGCGTGCCCGAGTAGTCGAACTCGGCGGCCTGGCCGATCACGATCGGGCCGGACCCGATCACCAGGACGGACTTGATGTCAGTGCGCTTAGGCACGCTGGCCCTCCATGAGCTCAACACTGTGCTTGTCGTCGCCTCGCATGAGCGCGACGAACCGGTCGAAGAGGTAGGCCGCGTCGTGCGGGCCGGCCGCCGCTTCGGGGTGGTACTGCACGCTGAAGGCGGGCACGTCCAGCGCCTGGAGGCCCTCGACCACGTCGTCGTTCAGGCAGACGTGGGAGACCTCGACGCGGCCGTAGGGCGTGTCGCTCACCTTGTCCAGCGGTGCGTTCACGGCGAAGCCGTGGTTGTGCGCGGTGACCTCGACCTTGCCGGTGGTGCGGTCCTGGACCGGCTGGTTGATGCCGCGGTGACCGTACTTGAGCTTGTAGGTGCCGAAGCCCAGCGCGCGGCCGAGGATCTGGTTGCCGAAGCAGATCCCGAAGAACGGGGTCCTGCGCTCCAGCACGCCCTTCGCCACGGCGACCTGGTGGTCGGCGGTGGCCGGGTCGCCCGGTCCGTTGGAGAAGAAGACGCCGTCCGGCTGGACGGCGTAGACGTCCTCCAGCGTGGCGTTGGCCGGCAGCACGTGCACCTCGATGCCGCGCTCGGCCATCCGCTGCGGGGTCATCGCCTTGATGCCGAGGTCCAGCGCGGCGACGGTGAACTTCTTCTCGCCGATCGCGGGCACCACGTACGGCTCGGTGGTGGCGACCTCGGCGCAGAGGTCGGCGCCCTTCATCTCGGGCGACTGCTGCACCTTGGCCAGCAGCGCGGCGTCGTCCGCCAGCCCCTGGCCGGAGAAGATGCCGCAGCGCATGGCGCCGCGCTCGCGCAGGTGGCGGGTGAGCGCCCGGGTGTCGATGCCGCTGATGCCGACGACGCCCTGGTTGGCCAGCTCCTCGTCCAGCGACCGGCGCGAGCGCCAGTTGGACGCCACGCGGGCGGGGTCACGCACGACGTAGCCGGCGACCCAGATCCGCCGGGACTCGTCGTCCTCGTCGTTCCAGCCGGTGTTGCCGATCTGCGGGGCGGTCATCACGACGATCTGGCGGTGGTACGACGGGTCGGTCAGGGTCTCCTGGTAGCCGGACATGCCGGTGTTGAAGACCGCCTCGCCGAAGGTCTCGCCGGTGGCGCCGTAGGCCTGGCCGCGGAAGGTCCGGCCGTCCTCCAGGACGAGCACGGCAGGGACACGCTCCCGCCGTTGGCGCTGCGTGGTGGGGGCAGGTGCGGTCATGGAGCGGCCTCTTCCGTCTTCGTCTTCGTACGTGTTGCGAGTTGAGCGATCGCCTCGACCCAGGCGGTGTGCTCGTCGGGGTGGTCGGCCCGGAAGCCGGAGTCCAGGGCGATGCCCGTGGGGGTCCCCCCGGCCGAAGGCTGGGGGAGCGTCCAGGTGACGACGAGCAGTCCGGACGGGACGACCTTTCCGGCGATCCCGGAGTCCGTCCGGGCACCGGTCAGGTACTCGGCCGGGATCCAGAGGTCGACGTCACCGGGGCGCCGTACCAGCAGGCCGTTGTCGCCGAGGGTCAGATCGGCGCGGCTGCGGGTGCCCAGGCCGTGCGCGACGACCCGGTCCAGCCAGTTCCCGGCGGTGGTGGTGCCGTGGTACCGGCCGCTGGTCTCCAGGATGGTCCGCCCGGCACGCTCCGGCACGGCGGGGAGCGCCGGGATGCCGGACTGCAGGGTGCGGCGCCAGTTCCAGCCCTGGCGCATCAGCCAGTAGACCAGGCCGATGACGACCAGCAGGCCGACGGCCCAGCCGATGTACCCGGGCCAGTTGGTGACCCTGGCCTGCTCCTGGGCGAGCAGGGCGACCGAGCTCACGCGAGCCCGCCCTGCTCGACCAGCTCGCCGGCCAGCACGGTGGCGTTGCCGCGCAGGAAGGTGGCGTGCACCCGTCCGGGCAGGTCGAGGCCCCGGTAGGGGGTGTTGCGGGAGCGCGTGGCGAAGCTGTCGGGGTTCACGGCACCACGGTACGCGGGATCGAACAGCACCAGGTTGGCCGGCTCACCGACCGAGACGGGCCGTCCGTGGCCGCTGAGACGGCCGATCCGGGCCGGGCGGTGCGACATCCGGTCGGCGACGCCCTCCCAGTTCAGCAGGCCGGTGTCGACCATCGTCTGCTGGACCACCGAGAGCGCGGTCTCCAGGCCGACCATGCCCATCGCGGCGACGGCCCACTCGCAGTCCTTGTCCTCGGCCGGGTGCGGCGCGTGGTCGGTGGCGACGGCGTCGATGGTGCCGTCGGCGAGCGCCTTGCGCAGCGCCTGCACGTCGGCGGCGGTGCGCAGCGGCGGGTTCACCTTGTAGACCGGGTCGTAGGAGCGGACCAGCTCGTCGGTCAGCAGCAGGTGGTGCGGCGTGACCTCTGCGGTGACGTCCCAGCCCTTGGCCTTGGCCCAGCGGATGATCTCGACCGAGCCGGCCGTGGAGACGTGGCAGACGTGCAGGCGGGAGCCGACGTGCGCGGCGAGCAGCACGTCGCGGGCGATGATCGCCTCCTCGGCGACGGCCGGCCAGCCGCCGAGCCCGAGCTCGCCGGAGACCTGGCCCTCGTTCATCTGGGCGCCCTCGGTGAGCCGCGGCTCCTGGGCGTGCTGGGCGACGACCCCGTCGAAGGCCTTCACGTACTCCAGCGCGCGGCGCATGATGACCGCGTCGTCCACGCACTTGCCGTCGTCGGAGAAGACCCGGACGCCGGCCGCGGACTCGTGCATCGCGCCGAGCTCGGCGAGCTTCTTGCCCTCCAGGCCGACGGTGACGGCGCCGACCGGCTGCACGTCGCAGTAGCCGGACTCCTGGCCGAGCCGCCAGACCTGCTCGACCACGCCGGCGGTGTCGGCCACTGGGAAGGTGTTGGCCATCGCGTGTACGGCGGTGAAGCCGCCCTTGGCGGCGGCCTGGGTGCCGGTGAGCACCGTCTCGGCGTCCTCGCGGCCGGGCTCGCGCAGGTGGGTGTGCAGGTCGACCAGGCCGGGCAGGACGATCAGGCCGCTGGCGTCGATGTCGATGTCGGCCTCGACGGTGAGGCCGGTGCCGATCTCCTTGATGACGCCGTCGGCGAGGTGGAGGTCCTGCGGGGCGCCGCCGAGGAGCTGGGCGTTGCGGATCAGGTAGGTGGTCACTGAGCGGTCTCCACGGAGTCGGTGCGGGGGGCTGCGTCGGCGGGCCCGTCGGCGAAGACGGCGCCGCCGAGCAGCAGGTAGAGGACGGCCATCCGGACGGAGACGCCGTTGGCGACCTGCTCGACCACGGTGCAGCGCGGCGAGTCGGCGACGTCGGCGGTGATCTCCATGCCGCGGACCATCGGGCCGGGGTGCATCACGATGGCGTGCTCGGGCAGCTGGGCCATCCGGCTGCCGTCCAGGCCGTAGCGGCGGCTGTACTCGCGCTCGGTCGGGAAGAAGGCGGCGTTCATCCGCTCGCGCTGGACCCTGAGCATCATCAGCGCGTCCGTCTTGGGGAGCACGCTCTCCAGGTCGTAGCTGATCTCGCAGGGCCAGTTCTCGATGCCGATCGGCAGCAGCGTCGGCGGGGCGACGAAGGTGACGTGGGCGCCGAGGGTGGTGAGCAGGTGCACGTTGGAGCGGGCGACCCGGCTGTGCAGGATGTCGCCGACGATGGTCACCCGGCGGCCCGCGAGATCGTGGCCGGCGCCGGGGTTGAGGTGGCGGCGCATGGTGAAGGCGTCGAGCAGCGCCTGGGTGGGGTGCTCGTGGGTGCCGTCACCGGCGTTGATGACGCTGCCGCGCAGCCAGTCGGACTGGGCGAGCCTGGCCGGCGCACCCGAGGCGTGGTGCCGGATGACGACCGCGTCGGCGCCCATGGCCTGCAGGGTGAGCGCGGTGTCCTTGAGGCTCTCCCCCTTGGAGACCGAGGAGCCCTTGGCGGAGAAGTTGATGACGTCGGCGGAGAGCCGCTTCTCGGCGACCTCGAAGGAGGTCTTGGTGCGGGTCGAGTCCTCGAAGAAGAGGTTGACGACGGTTCGGCCACGGAGCGTGGGCAGCTTCTTGACGGCCCGTCCGGAGAGCTGGGCCAGCTCCTCGGCGGTGTCCAGGATCAGCAGCGCGTCGTCGCGGGTGAGGTCGGCGGCGGAGACGAGGTGGCGCTTCACGCGGGTTACTCCGGGAGGTGCGGTTCGGACGGCCGGGAGGCCAGGGCCTGCGAGGAGCGGGCCGCGTAGTCGCGGTCGCCGACCAGCACGGCGTCCACGCCGTCGGTGTCGGCGAGTCGGACCTGCACGGCCTCGCGCAGCGAGGTGGGGAGGTTCTTGCCCACGTAGTCGGCCCGGATCGGCAGCTCGCGGTGCCCGCGGTCGACCAGGACGGCGAGCTGGACGGCGCGCGGGCGGCCGATGTCGCTGAGCGCGTCGAGCGCGGCGCGGATGGTGCGGCCGGAGAAGAGCACGTCGTCGACGAGGATCACCAGCCGGCCGTCGATGCCGTCACCCGGGATCTCGGTGTGCTCCAGCGCGCGGGCGGGCTTGAGCCGCAGGTCGTCCCGGTACATGGTGATGTCCAGGGTGCCGAGCGGGATGTCGCGGCCGGTGATCTGGGCCAGCCTGGCGTGCAGGCGGCGGGCCAGGTGGACGCCCCTGGTGTGGATGCCGAGCAGCACGACGTCCTCCGCGCCCTTGGCGCGCTCGACGATCTCGTGCGCTATCCGGGTGATCACCCGGGCGATGTCCGTGCCGTCCAGCACCTGGTGCGGCGGCCGCGGCGTGGTTTCGTGGTCTGCGGTCATGCCGAAGCGGACCTCCTTCCCCGCCTCACGGGACGGGCCTTAAAGGATGTCTGGGATGGCCCCCGCCGACGTGGCGCGGGCTCCGGCCATCGTACCAGCGCGGCCACCGGCAAACGGACCGACACCATTCCGCTTCATCGGGTTAACGCCCCGGACGTTCCGCCGATGCGGGCCATTCGCACGACTGCCCCATTCGGCTTGACGCAACTACCTCACTCTACGTAACCTCACAGTGAGTTACGAGACGGGCGTCGAACCCACCGGTAACGACGTCGGCGATCGCCCGTGACCCACCACTGAACGCGAAGCAATCTCGTCCGGGGAGACCAATGTCCAGCGACTACGCGAAGCAACTCGGAGGCAAGCTCCGAGCGATCCGCACTCAGCAGGGGCTCTCCCTGCACGGTGTCGAGGAGAAGTCCCAGGGGCGCTGGAAGGCAGTCGTCGTCGGCTCGTACGAGCGCGGCGACCGTGCGGTCACCGTGCAGCGGCTGGCCGAGCTGGCCGAGTTCTACGGCGTGCCGGTGCAGGAGCTGCTGCCCGGCGGTACGCCCGGTGGTGCGGCCGAGCCGCCGCCGCGCCTGGTGCTGGACCTCGAAAGACTGACCCAGGTCCCGTCCGAGAAGGCCGGCCCGCTGCAGCGCTACGCGGCCACCATCCAGAGCCAGCGCGGCGACTACAACGGCAAGGTGCTCTCGATCCGCCAGGATGACCTGCGCACGCTGGCCGTGATCTACGACCAGTCGCCGTCGATCCTCACCGAGCAGCTGATCTCCTGGGGTGTACTCAACCCTGACGCGCGCCGTGCGGTGCGCGAGGAGGAGGCGAGCTGACCGCTCGCCACACCGGCTCCGCCCCGCCCTCACCTTCAGAAACGGGCGGAGCTCAGCAGAAACGTCACGGCGCGGCGCCCCGGACCGGGGCCCGCGCCGTCGCGCGTCCGTGCGCCAGGGGACCGCACCGCGGCACCGCCGTACGGCCACGGCCCCGAACCGCGGCACCGCCCGACGGCCCCGAACCCCGGCACCGCCGTACGGCCACGGGCCCGCCGGAGACCCCACCTGGCCCCGCCGACGGCTCAGCAGACCGTGCCGAGCGAGTAGCCCGGCTCCGCCGCCACCCCGTCCAGCCGCACCGCACCCTCGGCCGGGGCCCAGTCCTGCCCGCCGCTGGCCCAGGCCCACGCCGTCTGCCGGTACTCCCCGCAGGAGGCCGCCGAGCCCTGCGCGCCGTGCAGCACCGCCAGGCCCGGCAGCTCCCGCGCCAGCCCGGCACAGAGCACCGCGCAGACCAGCTCCAGGTCCTCGTCGTTGATCCGCACGACGCCGTCCTCCCACTGCAGCACCCGGGCGGCCGCCGTCAGCCGCCCGCCGGGCGCGTCCACCGCGAGCCGCAGCTCGTACACCCCGGCACCGGCGCCCACCAGCATCCGGCGGAACACCTCGGCACCGCGCTGGTACGCCTCCCGCACCGCGCGGCCACGCTCCTCGTACAGCCCGCCGTCCAGCAGCAGGTCGGCGTGGCGCAGGGTCAGCCCGTTCTCCCGGGCCCGGACCAGCCGGGGCACGAAGTCGCCGGCCAGCTCCTCGCCCTGGTAGGCGAGCAGCTGGGTCTGCAGCGGCGGGTTGACGAGGTAGCGGTCGCGGGCGCCCGGCTCGGCCGGGTCGAGGCCGTTCAACAGGCAGAACTCCTCGAAGTCCTGGGGGTGGAACATCCGGGCCCGGACGGTGTCGAAGCCGCGCTGGGCCTCCGTCAGCAGCTCGGCGGTGTCCCGCAGGTAGGACGCGTAGTCGGGCGCGTCGGAGAGGCGCCAGGCGCGGGCCCGCTCGAAGTCGGCGGCGCTGGTCAGGACACCGATGACGAAGGCCTGGTCGCCGCCGGCCGGGCGCCGCTCGGCCCGCTCGTGCCGCGACCGCGCGCGGGGGCGCGGGCCGGCGGCGGTGCAGTCGGGGGTGCGGCGGGCGCGGCCGTTGCGACTCATCGTGGGCTCCTGGGGGCGGACGGGCGGATCAAGGTCAGCGGCGGGTAGTACCGCTGACCGTTGTCCTCCCCAACCCCGCGTGTCGCACACGTACGGCGTGTCACAGGAATGTAACCGAACGTGAGGCGGGTGTTTCGGCCCGCCCCGGCCACCCCGCCGCGCCCGTCACGCGTCACGCCCGGCACGGCCGTCACGCGTCACGCCGGGCGCGGCACCCGGGCCAGCTGGCGGGACTGCGCGACCAGCCGGCCGGCCTCGTCCCAGACCTCGGCGTCCTCCTCGAAATAGCCGCCGGCCACGTTGCGGGTCGCGTGGGTGACGCGCAGCCAGCCGGGCACCGGCCGGGCCCGCAGGTGGACGGTCAGCTCGATGGTGGGCGCCCAGCCGGGCAGGCCGAGGTCGAAGGTGACCGGGGGCAGCGCGTCGGCGACCAGCAGGAGCAGCAGCGGGTCGGGCTCGCGGCCGTCGGCGAGCCGGAACCAGCCCTGGATCCGCCCGTTGCCGGAGGGCTGCCCGAGCGCCCAGCCGATGGTGGCCGGGTCGAGCCGCAGGTCGAACCGCTCCAGCAGGGCGGCCTGCGCGATCAGCTCCTTGGGGGCGTGCTCGACGCCGATGCACTGGTCCGGCGGCGGCAGCTGCGGCGGCTGCGCGGTGGTGCGCACCTCGCCGTCGGCGGCGGCGAGGTCGCCGTGGCTGGCGACGACGCGGAGCCGCTCGACACCGTCCTGGCTCAGCGAGGCGGTGCCGGTGGAGAGCGAGCGGCCGGCACGGAGCACCTCGGTGCGGACGGTGGCCGGGCCGGGGGTGGAGGCGGAGAGGTAGTAGCCGCTGATCGAGACCGGGTCGGCGTGGCCGCCCGGCTCCTGCGCGCCGTGCTCCAGGGAGAGCGCGTGGCCGGCCATGGCGAGCAGCAGCCCGCCGTTGACGCCGCCGCCGATCTGCCAGCCGGAGCCCAGTTCGCCGTCGTAGCGGCCGGGTTCGTCCGGGTGGCGGGTCAGGGCGATGCCCTGGTCGAACTCGCTGCGGATCGCCGTGGTCATGGGAGTGGCCTGCCCTTCGCTGCGGGGTCGCCGGCGAGCGGGGCCGCCGGCGCACCAGGTTACTGGCGAGTAGGGTTCCACGTCAGGCCACCCGGGCGCAACGCACGACGGCCGCCGGATCCCTTCGGAGGGGGATCCGGCGGCCGAACGTCGGGTGCTGCTACCGGCGGATGCTCGGCTTCAGCTCCAGGAAGCGGGCGAGCAGGCCGTTGACGAAGGCCGGGGAGTCATCCGTGGAGAACTCCTTGGCGATCTCGACGGCCTCGTCCAGGACGACCGCGTCCGGGACGCCGTCCTCCCAGATCAGCTCGTACGCACCGAGCCGCAGGACGTTGCGGTCCACGATCGGCATCCGGTCGAGCGTCCAGCCCACCGCGTACTCCGAGATCAGGTCGTCGATCCGGCGGGCGTGCTGGACATAACCCTCGACCAGCTCCATCGTGTACTCGCCGACCTGCGGGGTGCCCTCGTCCGGCTTGGGCTCCCGGGCACGGGCCACCCAGTCCGCGAGGACGGTCAGCGGGTCGACGTTGCGGTGGTCGGCCTCGAAGAGGATCTGGAAGGCCCTGGTACGGGCCTTGCTGCGTGCGGCCGACACGGACTTACTTCACCCGGCCGAGGTAGCTGCCGTCGCGGGTGTCGACCTTGATCTTCTCGCCGGTCACGATGAACAGCGGGACGGCGATCTCGGCGCCGGTCTCCAGGGTGGCCGGCTTGGAGCCACCGGTGGAGCGGTCGCCCTGCACACCCGGCTCGGTGTGGGAGATCGTCAGCTCGACCGAGGCCGGGAGCTCGATGTACAGCGGGGCGCCCTCGTACATGGCGACCAGGGCCTCGAAGCCCTCCAGCAGGTACTTGGCGGCGTCGCCGACGACGGCCGGCTCGACCGTGGTCTGGTCGTAGGTGTCCGTGTCCATGAACACGAAGTTCTCGCCGTCCTTGTACGAGAACTGCATGCCGCGCTTGTCGACGTTGGCGGTCTCGACCTTGGTGCCGGCGTTGAAGGTCTTGTCGACGACCTTGCCCGTCAGGACCTCCTTGAGCTTGGTCCGCACGAAGGCCGGGCCCTTGCCGGGCTTGACGTGCTGGAACTCGACGACGGACCAGAGCTTGCCGCCCTCCAGCTTGAGGACCATGCCGTTCTTGAGATCGTTCGTGGAAGCCACGGGCGCACTTACTCCTGGATATAGCTGTCAAGGAACCAAGGGGTGCGTCCTGCCGCCTGCGGCAGCCTCCCGGGCAGCCGCGGGTCTACAGGGCGAGGAGCTCCTTGGTGGTGATGGTGAGCAGCTCGGGTCCGCCCTCTTCGAGGGGGCGCACGACGAGCGTGTCCTCGATCCGGACCCCGCCCTTGCCAGGGAGGTGGACCCCCGGGCCGACGGTGACCGGTACGCGGCTGTCCAGTTTACCCATGTCCGACGGACCGAGGCGCGGCGCCTCCCGGATCTCCAGCCCGATACCGTGGCCGACCGGGTGCGGCGAGCTCTCGGTGTGCCCGGCCGCCTGGAGGATCTCCCGCGCCGCCTGGTCGGGTACGTACTGCTCGACCCCGGGCCCGAGCGCCTCCCGCCCGGCCCGCTGCGCCCGGAAGACCAGCCGGTGCAGCTCGACCTGCCAGGGCGCGGGGGCGGCACCGATCACGAAGGTCCGCGCCGTGGAGACCCCGTACCCCCGGTACTGCGCGCCGAGCACCACGGTGAGGAAGTCGCCCTCCTCCACCCGCCGGTCGGTCGGCTGGTGCGCCTGCTGGCCCGAGTGGCTGCCGGTGCCGACCGAGACCGGGAAGGCCGCCCGGTCCGCGCCGTGGTCGATCATCCGGCGCTCCAGCTCCATCGCCAGGTGCCGCTCGGTCCGGCCGACCAGGATCGACTCCAGCAGCTCGCCGAGCGCCTGGTCGGCGATCTCGGCCGCGATCCGCAGGTCGGCGATCTCGTGCTCGTCCTTGACCACCCGCAGCCGCTCGACCGCCTGCGCGAGATCCGCCAGCCGGACCCCCTCGGCCAGGCCCGCCACCGCCCGGTGCCGGCTCACGGTCAGATCGTGCTCCTCCACCGCGAGGTCCGACACCCGCAGCCGCGCCGCAGCCGCGGCGGCCGCCAGCGCGGTGTCCGCCCCCGCCGCCACGGGCACCTGGGTCACGTCCTCCGCGATCAGGTGCTCCCCGGTGTCGTCCGGCGGCAGGTCGTCCGGCAGCGCCAGCAGCACCCGCTCCCGGGTCAGCAGCAGCGTCGCCCCGCACGGCGGGCACCCGGTCAGGTACCGCACGTTCGCCGCCCGGGTGATCAGCGCCGCATCGGCCCCGGTCGCACTGCAGTGCTCCCTCAGCCGCTCCCGCCGGCCCGCGTACGCATCAGACATGCGTCGAGCCTACGGAGCCCCACCCCGTTCCGCCCGCCGAGCACCCCCACCCGAGCACGTGTCGCCCCGGGGGTCGGCGTGGGCGCCCACCCGTCCTCGGGCCAGTACGATCTCGTTGCGCCGGGGTGGAGCACCGGTTCACAGCCACAGCGCGGAGGGCGGGCCCGTGACCAGGGCCCACGAGGGCACAAGGGGCTCGGATGGCGGGGAACGGGGAGGGCGTCCTGACGGCGAGAGGAGCCCTGGCAGGTCTGTCCGTCTACGTCGACGAGACCGGCGACCGGGGGTTCGGTCCGAGGGCGTCGGATTTCTTCGCCATGACAGGTTTCCTCGTCCCCCGGGAGCAGGAGCGTCACATGCGCGTCATCGCCGCCGGGCTGCGCGCCGACATCCGAACCGAAAAGCCACTTCACTGGGTCGAGCACTTCAAGGCCAAGCGGGCGGACCGACGAGAACTCGCCGCCGAGCTGCTCTCGCGGATCCCGGACGTCCAGGTCGTCCACGTGGTGGTGCACAAGGACAGCGCCTTCCTCGATCCCGGACTGTGCGAGGACGGGGACACCTTCTACAACTACTGCTGCCGACTGCTGCTGGAGCGGACCGCACACGCTGCGGCCGGCTGGCCCGGAGGCCCCCGCGAGGCCGTGGTACGACTCGGGCACGTCCGCGGGATGGACCACGCAGACTCGGTCGCCTACCTGAACGAGGTCCGCACGTCGGCCACCAGCACCCCCTGGCATCTCCTGCGCTGGCCGCCCGCGTGGACGAGCACGGCAGGCTACGACGGCGTGCAGCTGGCAGACCTGCACGCGGGCTTCCTCAACACGGCGCTCACCGGTCCCCCCGATGACCCCGCCTGCGCCTCCTACCTGCTGCGTTGCAAGCATCAGCTGGTCCGTCGGCACGATTCCGGCGAACTCCTCGGTCACGGAATCACCCTGATCGGCGAGGATTCGTACCTCACCAAGCGCCACTGGTGGCCGGAGCCGACCGGTCGCCGGTAGCTACGAGGAGGAGCCCTCGGGAGGGCTCCGGGGGCCGCAACCACAACAGCCGCTGTGGAAGGATCCAGTCGCCTGCATCTGGCTTGTCCCGGCAGCCCACCCGAGGACTCCTCGCACCTATTCAAGCGCCGGGCCATCCGCTAATCAAGCTCAGCCGCCCAAACCTCCGAACGACAGTTGCTCCCCTGCGTCCTGAGCCACCACGGCGGCTCGCCGCCTCGCCCTCTCCCGCCGTCGAGGAGGCTGCACCCGCGCGGGACGCGCCTCCTGCGATGCCGCCCACGACGGCCGGAGCCCATCGAGGTCCACGGACGGCACCATGGTCCGCAGGAACTCCTGGGTCTCGGGGTCGGTCGAGTACAGCACAGTTGCCCGGCTGGCCCTGGTCAGCAGGACGTGGTAGGCGTGGCGTACCCGCTGCTCGAAACCGATTCCGGCCTTCGCAATGATCCGGGAGTCGGCTGAACCCGGCTCCAGGGTCTCGTAGCCCTCCCCGTCCAGACGCTGCTCGAACCTCCCGCGCCTCATCACCCAGTGATCGCCCCGGCGCAGGAGATCGTCTCCCATGATCACTCCGCACCAGTCCCACTCCAGCCCCTGGGCCGAATACACGCAGCCGATCTGGCCCAGGCCTTCGGTTCGGGTGGCCCACAGCTTCGCCGGCGGCACCTTGTCCGCAAACTCCTTCTGCTCACCCTTGGCGTTCCACGGGCGGTGCCAGTCACCGATCCGCACATCGGCCACCAACGTGCCGTCCTCGCGCGCCTCGCTCCATTTCCAGCAGAATCCCGCGACCATCCGGGCGCTCGCTCCGGCCGCCGCCTCGGTCCGGATGATCTCCTCCAGCGCCGACGGACTCTCCGCCACCTCCACATGCATGAGCCCGTCCGGCACCCAGGGCCTCGGGGTTCCTCCGGCGATGCCCAGCAGGTCCCATACCCAGGTGCGGTACAGCGTGCTCCCTCCGCACCGGTAGTAGTCCTGAAGGTCGTAAGTCCGCGCGGCTATCCCCAGGCCCGCCGCAGCGTCGATGATCAGCCGGCGGCTCCCCACCTCGTCCTGACGCAGGCTCTGCGCCTCGTCAAGGAAGAACACGGTGACACGAGCGGCGTCGATGAGTTCTTCCACCTGCGGACGAACTCCCGCCGGCCGCCGACGGCCGAACGGACCGTCGAAGGTCGAGGTCTTTCGCAGCCGATGTGCCTCGTCACAGAGCAGTACGTCCAGAAGCGGCACAGGCTTTTGCACGAAACTGTTGAAGAAGTGGAACTCACGCCTGAACCGCGCATCGGACATGCCCAGGTACTCCTGCAGGTTCGCGTCGAACGCCCTGGCTCCGGTGGCGTAACCGACGCGGTACAGGTCGTTCAGCAGTCGATTGCGCAGTTCCAGGGCGATCGCGCTCTTCCCCGTCCCGGCCCCGCCCGTAACGACGATGACCGACTTCCCGCGCGAACCGTCCTCGTACATGCGTTTCAGGTCCCGGAACACGTGGTCCGCCACGGTCTGCTGGACACCGCGCAGAGTGAACACCGTGTCTTCTCCGCGAGACTTCGTCATCACCTCCAGCAGCGGCGTGTTACGGATACCGATGCGCTGGAGCATCCGGTCCGCGGCGGCCTCGGTGTCACCCTCCCCGAATCGCTGAAGCAGAAGCCTGCGCAGGTCCTCACGGCTGTCCGCGGTGAAGTAGAGTCCGTCGCCGCCGGTGGCACGGGGGGAACCCAGGAGATCCTCCACGTCCGAGTCATCGGCGTTGTGCAGGTAGGAGAAGCCGGCCACCTCGATCGGAAGACCGTGCAGTGCGCCGCCGGGCTCCATGAGGTACGTGTATGCCCTCCTGACCTGATCCACAGGGTGCTTCTTCGGGCCGCCGATTCCTGGAACGTCCACCTTCTCGGGATCAGCGGCACTTCGCGTCGCCGCACTCCAGCGCTTGAGTTCCACGATCAGCACCGAGTCCCTGTCGGTACCCGGGTAGCGTCCGACCAGTACGACGTCGATGGGTGGCGCCTCGGATCCGTCCGTGGTGGTCGGCTCGTACTCGACGAACATCCGTACCTCGCCCCGCCCCACCGCCTCAAGGTCCTTGGCGAGTTCGATCAGGCTTGCCTCCCACGCTCCTTGCTCGCCCGAGCCGACCGGCCTGTTCTTGAACAGTACGTGCCGCTGTGAGAGGTGGCTGATCAGCAGCCCCCGCTCATGCAGGCGCAGAAGATCGTGGGCAGGAAGCTGGAGCAGGAGCACGGATGGCCACCGAAACACGAGGGACTCGCGCGGGTGGGGGCATATCCGGCTCGGAAGCCCGTCGGGCCGCATTGGACGGCGTCATGGTACGCGGTCGAACCGGTGGACGGAACTCCGCTGCCGCCCGAGACCGTTCAGTACCCCCCGGGGCTGACACTCCTGCGCGATAGTGTTGATCACGCCTTTGCCGCGGCCCGCCGGGCTTCCGCTCCAGCCTCCTCACACCGCTGGAGTCACTGAGGACATGCCCCCACCCGCGCCACGTCTACTTCGTGCTGCCTGGGGGAAGTCTTGCTGTTTCGTGCCACCGCCGACGCGGTAGCCACCGAGCACCTTGCCGGGACGCTGTCCTCGCGCCTGGCGGAACAGTTCGTCCACGCCTACGGCCATCGGGCGAGCTCGTCCGAGGTCCGGTCCTGGGAGCGCAGCCTGCCCGTCCTCGCCACCGCGTTGAAGGACGCGGGCCTAGGCGCCGTCGAGATGCTGATCGAGTACGCACTTCCGCTCAGCAGCAAGCGTGCCGACGCCGTTCTCGCCGGGGTGCACCCAGCGTCAGGCGAGCCCTCCTACGTCGTGGTGGAACTCAAGCAGTGGTCGAGTGCCGAACCAGAGGACGGCGCGCCGTTGCTCTGCCGGGTCGACGCCTACCCCCGCGCAGTGCTCAACCCCGTCGAGCAGGTCCGCTCCTACGTGCGCTACCTCTGTGACTTCAACGGCGCGCTTGAGGGCCACGAGCGCTTGGTCTCGGGAATCGCCTACCTTCACAACGCCACCGCCTTCGGCGTGTCCGGCCTGCACGAGGTTGAGCAGGACCGGAGCGGGAGCCTGTTCACCGGCAGCAGTCGGGGCAAGCTGATCGAGTACCTGAACACCCTGCTCGCTCCCGAATCGGGCGCCGCCGCAGCCGATGCCCTGCTCGCCGGCAGGATCCAGCCCTCGCGGCAGCTGATGTCCGTGGCCGCCGCGGAGGTGCGGGACCGCGAGCAGTTCGTCCTCCTGGCCGAGCAGCGCGAGGCTTTCGAGCTGGTGATGCGCGCCGTGCGCAGGGCTCGTCAGTCCGATCACAAGGAAGTCGTGGTGATCACCGGCGGGCCTGGGAGCGGGAAGAGCGTCATTGCACTCTCTCTGCTCGGCGAGTTGTACCGGGACGGGCACCGGGCCCTGCACGCGACGGGCTCCCAGTCGTTCACCACGACCATGCGCAAGGTCGCCGGGGCGCGAAAGCCCGAGGTGAAGCAGTTGTTCAAGTACTTCAACAGCTTCATGACGGCGGAGCGGAACGGCCTCGACGTGCTGATCTGCGACGAGGCGCACCGGCTCCGGAAAACGTCGGCCAACCGCTACACCCGCGCGGTCGACCGCAGCGACACACCTCAGGTCGACGAGCTCATCGATGCCGCCCGTGTCCCGGTCTTCCTGCTGGACGAAC
Source organism: Kitasatospora sp. NPDC022785 (assembly GCF_055561295.1). NCBI lineage: Bacteria > Bacillati > Actinomycetota > Actinomycetes > Kitasatosporales > Streptomycetaceae > Kitasatospora > Kitasatospora sp. NPDC022785. The sequence goes on from NZ_JBVHHB010000002.1 coordinate 326,264, forward strand.
ACCAGGTCGTGCGCCCCGGCGAGATGGGCACCGTCGAGGAGATCCGGAAGGCGGCCGCCGCCAAGGGCCTGTCCTGCCAGGTCGTTCCGTTGGACGGCCAGTTCCGCTGCGGTGGGAGCGAGGCGTACTTGCAGTGGGTGGTGCGGCTTCTCGGGCTGGAGGGCGACGGGCCGACGACCTGGGAGCCGGATGACCGGATGCAACTCCGAGTCGTCGACTCTCCGTTCGAGCTGGAGGCCCTGCTCCAGCTGCAGCGGGACGAGGGCTTCGGCGCCCGGATGTCCGCCGGATACTGCTGGAAGTGGACCAAGAAGCCGAAGCCCGGCGAGCCCCTTCCCGAGGACGTGGTCATCGCTGACTGGTCCCGTCCCTGGAACGTGTATGGCGACCGGTCGGTCGACGGCGCACCGCCGGCGACCCTCTGGGCCACCGACCCGGGCGGCTTCGGCCAGGTCGGCTGCGTGTACACGGCCCAGGGCTTCGAGTACGACTGGAATGGCGTCATCCTCGGCCCCGACCTCGTCTGGCGCGACGACCAGTGGGTCACGAACCGGACGGCGTCCAAGGATCCGATCTTCACCAAAGCAACGTCCGACGCGGAGGTCGGCCGGCTGATCCGTAACACCTACAAGGTGCTTCTCACCCGCGGCATGATCGGCACGGTCATCACGTCGACGGACAAGGAGACACGCCAGAAGCTTCGCGAGCTCGCCGGAGGCTGACCACGCCCGCGCAGGAAGTCGGGCCGGCCGACTTCCTGCGCGGGGGCTCGCGACGTGGTCAGGCCCGGGCGGTAGGCGGGCCGAGGAGTCTCGGGCCGTTGGCAGAGATGGGAGACCAGGGGCGAGGTGGTGGCCGGCCCGGTGACGAGCAGGGGGAGGGCGTTGCTGCGGGAGAGCATACGGTCGGGGAGTGCCATGGGGAGGGGCTCCGTGGTGGTCCGGAATTCAGGCCCTGGAACGGGCCGCGGCGGGGGCCGGGAATGGGCAGGGGGGAGGCCGTGTTGGACCACATGAAAATGACTCCCATTGCGGAGTGCGGTTCGGGCCGACGCCGAACCGCCCCGAGAACCCACCAGGAGGACAGTCATGGCCCGCAGCGAACTTCGCCCGATCATCAAGCTCAGGTCCACGGCGGGGACGGGCTACACGTACGTGAGCCGCAAGAACCGCCGCAACGATCCGGACCGCATGGTGCTGCGCAAGTACGACCCGGCCGCCCGGCAGCACGTCGACTTCCGCGAAGAGCGCTGACTCCGGACCCCGCCCGCACACCCGAGAGGAGCCCCGCCATGAAGCCCGGCATCCACCCCGCCTACCGCCCGGTCGTCTTCCGCGACAAGGTCGGCGGCCTGGCGTTCCTGACCCGCTCGACCCTGACCCGCTCGACCCCGACCCGCTCGACCCCGACCGGCGACCGGACGGTCGAGTGGGAGGACGGCAACGCCTACCCGGTGGTCGACGTCGAGATCTCCTCGGCGAGCCACCCGTTCCACACCGGCCAGTCCCGCGCGATGGACACCGCCGGCCGCGTCGAGCAGTTCCGTCGGCGGTACGGCGACCGGCACAACTGAGCTCGTCCTCGCGAAACGCCGAAGCGGCGTCCGGCCGACCCCTCGAGGGCCGGTCGGGCGCCGCTTCACGTCCGCGCCTCACGCCCGCGGGCGGCTCAGCGCGGTGGCGGGACGGAGACCACCATGGTCAGCCGCACGGCGGCGGTCCCCGCGTTGCGGTAGGCGTGGGCGTAGGAGGCGTCGAAGGAGGCGGTGCTGCCGGCCGGCACCAGGTGTTCGCGCTCGCCGTGGACGAGGGTCAGCTCGCCCTCCTCGACCCGGATGATCTCCACCGTGCCCGCCGGGTGCGGCTCCGAGCCGTAGCCCTCGCCCGGCTCCAGCCGCCAGGCCCACAGTTCCAGCGGTCCGGGCGCCTCGACACCGTTGAGCAGCGTGCCGGTGCCGCCGGACGGCCCGGTCCAGAGCGGGACGGCCTGGTCGCCCGGGACGATCCGGACGCCCGCACCCTCGTCGTAGTCGAGCAGCCGGGCGATCGAGACGCCGAGCGCGTCGGCGAGCCGGACCACGGTGGCCACGCTCGGGTTGGTGCGGTCCTGCTCGATCTGGACGATCATGCCCCGGCTGACGCCGGAGCGGGCGGCGAGCGCATCGAGGGTGTGGCCGCGCTCGGCACGTACACGCTTGAGGTTCCGGGCGAGGGCCTGGGAGACGAGGTCGGGGTCCGGCACGCGGTCAGTCCAGTTCAATATATTGATTCGAATAGTTCAGTTGAGTGGACTACGCTGCCCACTCGGCAACGAGTCCATTCGACTGTACTGCGGGGTGCATTGTGCTGTCCTACGTTCTGCGAGCCCTCCGGGTCGCCCCGTGAGCGCCCTGCTCGCCCTCTCCGCCAGCCTGCTCTGGGGCCTGGCCGACTTCGGCGGCGGCGCGCTGACCCGCCGGCTGCCGGCGCTGGCCGTGGTGGTCGCCTCCCAGCTGACCGCCACCGTGCTGCTGCTCGCCGCCGTCCTGGCCACCGGCGGCTGGACGGACGCCTCCCCCGCCCTCTGGTACGCCGTCGCCGCCGGGGTGATCGGCCCGTTCGCCATGCTCGCCTTCTACCGGGCGCTCGCGCTCGGCCCGATGGGCGTGGTCTCGCCGCTGGCCACCCTAGGCGTCGCGGTACCGGTCGGCGTCGGTCTGGCGTTGGGCGAGCGCCCCGGGCTCGGCCAGGCCGCCGGGATCGCGGTCGCCGTGGTCGGCGTCGTGCTGGCCGGCGGGCCGGAGCGGGGCGGACCGGCCGCCGCCCGGCGGGTGCTGGCACTCACCCTCGCCGCCGCCTTCGGCTTCGGCGCGGTGATGGCCCTGATCGCGCACGCCTCCGCCGGCGGCGGGCTGCTGCTGGTGCTCTGCGTCCAGCGGCTCTGCAACGTCGCCGTCGGCGGCGGTGCGCTGCTGCTCAGCCTGCGCGGCAGCAAGAGCGGGGGCCACAGCGAGGGCGGGCGCGACAGCGAAGGCGGGCGCGGTGGCCGGCTCCTGCCCGGCCTGCGGGACAGGCTCCCCGCGCTCACCGCGGTCGGCGTGGCCGACGTCGCCGCCAACGGCACGTACGCGATGGCCTCGCACAGCGGCTCGGCCGCGGTGGCCGCCGTGCTGGCCTCGCTCTATCCGGTGGTCACCGCGCTGATGGCCCGCGGGGTACTGAAGGAGCGGCTGCGCCCCGTCCAGGTGGTCGGCGCCGGGCTCGCCGTGGCCGGGACACTGCTGCTCGCGGCGGCCTGACGGACGCCGGCTGGTTCACGGGCTACTTCGCCGCCTCCGAGGCGGCCGGCTCCGACGCGGTGGCCCTCGACGCTGCGACCTCCGACGCGGTGCCCTTCGACGCTGCCACGCCCGACGCGGCGGCCTGCGGGGCGGCCGCATCCGAGGCGGCCGGCTCCGCGCCCGGCGTCACCGCCTGGGGGCTCCAGCGCTGCTCGACCCCCGCGACCCGCCAGTAGGCGATCGCCGCCGCCCAGACCACCACGAACAGCCCGACGATCGCGTAGCCGACGTTGTCCAGCGAGATGTCCGCGATCCAGCCGCTGACCGGGTCGGTGAGGTCCAGCTTCTCGTGCAGGACCCCGACCAGCTCGATGGTGCCGATGATGAACGCCACCGCGATCGACAGCCCGGTGATGGTCAGGTTGTAGTACACCTTGCGCACCGGGTTGGAGAACGCCCACTGGTACGCGAAGTTCATGAACGTCCCGTCCAGCGTGTCGAACAGGCTCATCCCCGCCGCGAACAGCAGCGGCAGGCAGGCAATCGCGTACCAGGGCAGCCCGGAGGCCGCGCCGGAGCCGGCCATCACCATCAGGGTCACCTCGGTCGCGGTGTCGAAGCCGAGGCCGAGGACCATGCCGACCGGGAACATCTGGCCGGGCCGGGTGATCGAGCGGGTCGCCCGGTTCAGCACCCGGGCCAGGAAGCCGCGCGAGTTGAGGTGCTCCTCCAGCTCGGCCTCGTCGAACTGCCCGGCCCGCATCGAGCGGAACACCTTCAGGATGCCGAACAGGGCGGCCAGGTTGAGCGCGCCGATCAGGTAGAGAAAGGCGCCGGAGGCGGAGGTGCCGACCACGCCGAGCCACTGGTGGGTGGCCGACTCGTCGTCCATCAGCGTGTTGGCCAGCTGCGCGCCGCCCGCCACCAGGGTGGCCATGATGACCACCATCGAGGAGTGGCCGAGGGCGAACCAGAAGCCCACCGAGACCGGGCGCTTGCCGTCCGCCATCAGCTTGCGGGTGGTGTTGTCGATCACCGCGATGTGGTCGGCGTCGAAGGCGTGCCGCATCCCGAGGGTGTACGCGGTGATGCCCAGGCCCACCCCGAAGACCTGGGTGCCGACCTCGTACTTCTCCGGGGCGACCAGGAATATGAGCGTCCCGAACGCCACCACGTGCATGGCCAGGATCACACCGACCAACCCGGCCGTGCGGACGGTGTCCTCCCGCCTCCAGCGGAAAGTGGGCAGGACGGACGGCGCCGCCGGAGCAGCGGCGGTTTCGGGCACGGTCATCTGCAGATCACGCTCCAGCACCTCGTGGAAAGTCGTTCGTGAGATGCCGTGGCCGGTCTCCTGGCTGACGGGGCTTCCGTACCCGCCTTCCCAGGCGCGCGAGGCACCCAGTGGCGTCGTGGGTACGGACGACTCCCCCGATCACAGTGGCGAGGGCCGCTCCGGACTTGAACCCCTGAGGGTTCGTCACCGGTCTTCCCGAGCACCACGGCGGGCAACACGGTAGGGGTCCCCGCATCACCCTTGCAAGGCTGCGCACCTGCGCAGGTGTCCAGGATCACAGACCGGGGCCTGCGAGAATGTCCTCATGCATCTCGTACCGGCCGACCGCGCGGGTCAGCGCACCATCGACGGGCACCGGGTCTGCGAGGCCATCGCCGCCATCGGCGACACCGGGCACGTCCGGTCCTGGGCCGAGCGGTTCTCACTGCTCGCCGACCCGGGGCGGCTCTCCCTGCTGCTCGCCCTGCACCGCGCCGGTCCGCTCGCCGTCACCGACCTCGGCGTCGCCACCGGCATGCGCGACCCCGCCGTCTCACAGGCGCTGCGACTGCTCCGCACGGCCGGCGTGGTCACCGGGGACAAGGACGGACGCGTGGTGCGCTACCGGCTCGTGGACGATGCCATGCGCCCCCTGCTGGACGAATGCGCCGCCGCCGAGCACCACGAGCCGGCGCCCGACAGCGCCGACGGCTCCGCGGCCGACCGGCACGGGCCCACCGCTGCGGCCGGCTGACCCACCCGCCGCGGCTGACCCAGCTGTCGGCCGACCCACCCGTCGGCCGACCCGCCCGGAAACCACCCCGGGCGAGGCCACCGGCCGCTCCGGGCGTGTCCGGCCGGCGGGGGCTCCTGAGCCGGCATCAACCGTTCCGGGCGACCGGGGTCACCCCTCCCGCGACCGGGGTCACACCTCCCGCACCAGGCGCTCGAAGCGGCGGAGCGAGCGCCGGGCCAGCGGGTCGGTGGCGGGCCGCAGGGCGCGGGTGACCAGGCCGGCGGCGGGGAGACGGAAGGCGCCGAGGAAGGCGAACCGGGTGCCGTCCGGCTCGGGGCGGGCGGCCATACCGCCGAGCAGGAAGCGGCTGCGCATCAGGCACCAGCCGGGCGTCAGCTCGACGTCGAAACGGGCCCGCAGCCGGCTGTGGCCCACCACCAGGGCCTCGGCGCGGCCGTCCGCCGGGCCCGCGGTGAGGCGGACGGAGCGGAGGTCCGGCAGCCAGCGCGGCAGCCCGTCCTCCAGGTCCGCCGCGACGGCCCAGACCTGGTCGAACGGCGCGTCGATCACCGTCTCGCGGACGTCGGCGCCGGGGGTGACGGCGGCGATGACGTGCAGTCGGCGCACCGGGTCGAAGGCCGCCACCGGCCAGGGGTTCTGCGCGCTCACTGCTGCCACGCCCTTCGGAAGCTGAGTCGGGCCCGGGAGAGCCGGGACTTCACGGTGCCGGCCGCCACGCCCAGCAGGTCGGCGGTGGACCGCTCGTCCAGGCCCTCCAGGTCTCGCAGGACCAGGACGGCACGGTGCTCGGGGCTGAGCCGGGCGAGGACGTCCTCGATGTCGGTGGCCAGCTGCGGATCACCGGGGCGGGGCAGTTCGGAGAGGTCGGCCGGGACGCAGCGGGCGACCCGCTTCACGTGCCGGACGGCCTCCCGGACGGCGATCGAGCGGACCCAGCCGAACAGCGCGGCCGGGTCCTGGAGCTGGCCCAGCTTGCGGAAGACGGCGATCAGCGCCTCCTGGGTCGCGTCGGGGCCGTCGTCCAGGGCGATCGGGCCGCAGAGCCGGCGGACATAGGGCGTGACCAGCTCCAGCAGTCCGCTCACCGCCAGCTGGTCGCCGCGCTGGGCGGCGCGGACCAGGGCGGCGAGGTCGCTCGCGGTTCGGGTGTCGGGACCATCCACATCCGCATCAGAGGCGGCGGGAGGCCCGGACGTTCCCTCGCCCGGGCGACTTCCCGGTGTGACGCTCGCCACGGGAACGTCCGGCGGGCGGGGCCGCTCCTGCGGGTGACACACCGTCGCATCCCCTGGGGGACCACCATGAACCGCCGCCGTACCGCCGCCCTCGCCGTCGCCGCCGTGCTCGCCACCGACGGTCTGCTGCACGTCTACTGGGCCACCGGCAGCACCTGGCCGGCGGCCGGGCGGGCGTCGCTCTCCCAGGCCGTGCTCAACGCCGACGTGCCGTTCACCCCACCGGTCGTCCTCCCGCTCGCCGCTGCGCTGTTCACGGGGGCGGCCCTGGTACTCGCCCGGGGCGGCGTACTGGACGGTCTGGCCCACCGGGTGCCCGCGGTGGCGCTGCGTTGGGGCCCTCGCGCGGTGGCCGGCGGGATGCTCGCCCGCGGGCTGGCCGGGCTGGTCTGGGCGGCCGGGATCGGAGCCGACACCGGCTCGGTCTTCTACGCGCTCAACCTGGCGCTCTACACGCCGCTCTGCCTGGCCGGCGCAGCCGCCGCCTGGTCGGTCGCCCGCGAGCGGGCGGACGGCTGACACGGCTTGTCCGGCGGACGGCTGACGGCTCCTGCCCGGACCGGCTCGGCCGACCCACCGAGCCTCAGGCCGGGTCGGTTCGGGGCTGTTCGGCTCGGCGCGGCTCGGATCGGCCGGCCGGGGGACCGCCCGGACCTGGTCGGCCCGCCGGCCGGGCGGTCCTCAGGCCTGCTGGCAGGTCGGGCACCAGAAGAGGTTCCGGGCGGCGTGCTCCTCGGTCCGGACGTCGGTGCCGCAGACCAGGCAGGGCATCGCGGCGCGGCGGTACACGTAGACCTCGCCGCCGTGGTCGTCCACCCGGGGCGGACGGCCCATCGCCTCGGGGGTGTGCTCGGGGCGGACGGTGTCGATCCGGCCCGCGCCGACGCCCTCGTGCATCAGGGCGACGAGGTCGGCCCAGATCGCGTCCCACTCGGCGCGGGTGAGGTCGCGACCGGCCCGGTGCGGGTTGATGCCGTGCCGGAACAGCACCTCGGCACGGTAGACGTTGCCCACGCCGGCCAGCACCTTCTGGTCCATCAGCAGCGCGGCGACCGTCGTCCGGCTGCCGGATATCCGCCGCCAGGCCGGCTCCGGGTCGGCGTCCGCGCGCAGCGGGTCGGGCCCGAGCCGGTTCGCGACGGCGGCCTTCTCGGCGCCGGTGATCAGCGCGCAGGTGTTGGGGCCGCGCAGGTCCGCATAGGAGTCGTCGTTCTCCAGGCGCAGCCGGACCAGGCCGACCGGCTCGGGCGCCGGGCCCTCGCCGAAGGTGAACCCGCCGTACAGGCCGAGGTGGATGTGCACCCAGGAGCCGCCCTCGAAGCCGAGGAAGAGGTGCTTGCCGGTGGCCTCGGCACCCGTCAGCACCTGGCCGTCGACCAGGTTGGCGCTGTCGGCGAACCGGCCCTGCGGGCTGCTGGCCCGGACGGGTCGGCCGCCGAAGGCCCTGGCGTTCTCGGCGGCGAGGCGGTGGATGATGTGGCCTTCCGGCACGGGCGTCAGCTCCCCCGGGTGGTTCGACAGGACGCGTCCATCATCGCAGCCGGCACCGACAGCCCGGCCGGGCGCGGGCCCGGGGCCAGGCGGCTCAGCGGACCGGGATGCCCATCAGCCGTGCCAGGATCACCCGGTCCAGCTCGGCGGCGGTGGCGGCGACGTCCAGGTGCGAGTTGTCGATGATCGGCAGCCCGGAGTTGTACCAGCCGGCCATCCGCCCGTGGATCCGGGCCACCTCCTCGTCGCTGAGCCGCCGGTTGCCGCTGCGCCGGGCGTTGCGGCTGAGCACCGAGTCCAGGCTGGGCAGCAGCACGACCGGGATCATGCCGGGCCCGATGTGGCGCTTCCAGCCGCCGAGGCCGATCGCCGGGCGGTCCGGGAAGACGGCGTCGTCGATGATGCACGAGATGCCGTTGGCGAGGTAGTTGCGGCAGGCGAAGCCACAGGTGCGGCGGGCCAGCCGGTACTGCGCCTCGGAGGCGTTGTTCCAGCCGGACTGCGGGTTGGCGAAGCCGGACTGCACCCACTCGCGCACGTCGTCCAGGCTGATGTGCGCGGTCGGCGTGGGCCGGCGCTCGGCCCAGTGCCGGGCGACGGTCGTCTTGCCGGCACCGGCGGGGCCGATCAGCAGCACGGCGAGCGGCCCGGTGGGCGCGTGCGGCTGCGGGTGCGCCGGGAGCTGGACGGGCGCGCCGGAGGGCAGCAGGAAGTGCCCGGTGGACCCGGCGGGCACGGGCGCCGGGGGCTGAGAGGCGGAATGAGCAGGGGCTGCGGGGACGACCGGTGCCGCGGGTGCCATCGGACCGGGCGGCGGCACGGGCGCGCCCGGCGGCACCGGCGCCGGACCGGTCGGCGGGACGGCCGGATGCCCACCGTACGGGGGCCGGCCCGCGGCCTGCGGTGCGACCGGCAAGGGCACCACCGACTGCGGAGCCACCGGCGCAGACTGCACCCCGGCCGGCGAAGACTGAGGAGCCACCGGCGAAGGCTGCGGGGCCACCGATGGTCCAGACACGGCCTGGGGCGCCCGGGGCGCGCCCTGCGCCACCGCGCCTGCCGGTTGCGGCGGGGCCGGCGACGCCGCGGCGGTCGCGGTGCCGGGGTACGGCGGGACCGGTGGGGCGACGGGACGTGGGGGGACGTGCCCACCCCCGGCGTACTGCGTCACGGTCACCTCCCGACTTCCTCCAGCGGGACACTACACGTCGGCCCGGCAGCGGGCACAGTCCGCCGCCGGGCCGCTGACGAGGGCGGCCGCCCCCGCCTCAACGTGTGGTGAGCTGCTCCGCGAGCGCGCGCAGCGCCAGTTCGTACGAGCCGAGGCCGAACCCGGCGATCGTCCCGGAGGCGACCGCGGCGATCACCGAGGTGTGCCGGAAGACCTCCCGGGCGTACGGGTTGGAGATGTGCACCTCGATCAGCGGCGCGGTCCGCTGGGCGGCGGCGTCGCGCATCGCGTACGAGTAGTGGGTGAAGGCGCCCGGGTTGATGACCACGGGCACCCGGCCGTCGGCCGCCTCGTGCAGCCACTCCACCATCTGCTGCTCGGAGTTGGTCTCGTGGACTTCGACCTCGAAGCCGAACTCCTTGCCGAGCACGGTGCAGCGCTCGACCAGCCCGGCGTACGAGGTGGCGCCGTAGACGTCCGGTTCGCGGCTGCCGAGCCGGCCGAGGTTGGGGCCGTTGAGCACCATCACCCGGGTCACGAGGAGACCTCCGCGTAGGCGGCGACCAGCAGCGACGGGTCAGGGCCCTCCAGGACGGAGGTCTTGCCGAGACCGTCCAGGACGATGAAGCGGATCAGGTCGCCGCGCGACTTCTTGTCGATCTTCATGGCGTCCAGCAGCTTCGGCCAGGCGTCCGCGCGGTAGCTCAGCGGCAGGCCGACCGAGGCCAGCACGGTGCGGTGCCGGTCGGCCGTCTCGTCGTCCAGCCGGCCGGCCAGGCGGCCGAGTTCGGCGGCGAAGACCATGCCGATGGAGATCGCGGCGCCGTGCCGCCACTTGTACCGCTCGTTGCGCTCGATGGCGTGGCCGAGGGTGTGGCCGTAGTTGAGGATCTCGCGCTTGCCGGCCTCCTTGAGGTCCCCGGAGACCACGTCGGCCTTGACCTGGATGGCGCGGCGGATCAGCTCGACGGTGTGCGGCCCGGCCGGGGTCTTGGCGCCCTCCGGGTCGGCCTCGATCAGGTCGAGGATGGCCGGGTCGGCGATGAAGCCGCACTTGACGACCTCGGCGAGGCCGGAGACGTAGTCGTGCTTCGGCACCGTCTCCAGGGTGTCGAGGTCGGCCAGCACGCCCACCGGCGGATGGAAGGCGCCGACCATGTTCTTGCCCTCGGCGATGTTGATGCCGGTCTTGCCGCCGACGGCCGCGTCGACCATGCCGAGCAGCGTGGTGGGCATCGAGATCCAGCGGACCCCGCGCAGCCAGGTCGCGGCCACGAAGCCGGCCAGGTCGGTGGTGGCGCCGCCACCGAGGCCGACGATCACGTCGCTGCGGGTGAACCCGGTCTGGCCGAGCACCGACCAGCAGTACGCGGCGACCTCGACGCTCTTCGCGTCCTCGGCGTTGGGCACCTGCAGGACGATCGCCTCGTAGCCCTCGCCGAGCAGGTCCTCGCGGATCGCGTCGGCGGTGGCGGCCAGCGCCTCCGGGTGGATGAGCGCGACCCGCTTGGCCCCCCTTGTCCCGATACCGGGGGGTCCGATCAGCGGCGCCAGCTCGCCCAGCAGCTGGTGCCCGACCAGCACGTCGTACGGGTCGTGGCCGGCGCTGCCGCCGACGTGGATCGTGACGGTGTCACTCATGAGGGGTCTTCAGCTCCAGTGCTTCCAGTACGGCGTCCGCGACCTGTCCGGGCGTACGGCCGGCGGTGTCGACGACGGCGGTGGCCACCTCCAGGTAGAGGGGGCGGCGGGCCTCCATCAGCTCGCGCCAGCGGGCCCGCGGGTTGACGGCCAGCAGCGGGCGGGGGGCGTCCAGGCCGACCCGCTTGACCGCGTCGGCCAGCGGGACCTCCAGGAAGACCACCGGCAGCTCGTGCAGGAGCGCGCGGGTGGCCTCGGCCATGACGGCGCCGCCGCCGAGCGCGAGCACGCCGTCGTGGGTCCCGGTGGCGGCGCGCACGGCGCTCGCCTCCAGCTCGCGGAAGTGCGGCTCGCCCTCGTCGATGAAGATCTCCGGGATCGGCTTGCCGGCCAGCTGCTCGATGTCGGCGTCGGTGTCCCGGAACCCGACGCCGAGGCGCTCGGCGAGCGCCCGCCCGACCGTGGACTTGCCACTGCCGGGCGGGCCGACCAGCACCACCAGTGGCGTGGTCATCGGACGATCAGGTTGTCCAGGTAGCCCTGGACGTTGCGGCGGGTCTCGGAGACGTGGTCGCCGCCGAACTTCTCGCTCACCGCGTCGGCCAGCACCAGGGCGACCATCGCCTCGGCGACGATGCCCGCGGCCGGCACGGCACAGACGTCGGAGCGCTGGTGGTGGGCCTTGGCCGGCTCGCCGGTGCGCACGTCCAGGGTCTGCAGGGCGCGCGGGACGGTCGCGATCGGCTTCATCGCGGCGCGCACGCGCAGCAGCTCGCCGGTGGTCAGGCCGCCCTCGGTGCCGCCCGAGCGGCCGGAGGTGCGCTTGATGCCGTCGGCGGTCGGCACGATCTCGTCGTGGGCCTGGGAGCCGGGCACCCGGGCCAGGTCGAAGCCGTCGCCGACCTCGACGCCCTTGATCGCCTGAATGCCCATCAGCGCGGCGGCGAGGCGGGCGTCCAGCCGGCGGTCCCAGTGCACGTGCGAGCCGAGGCCGACCGGCACGCCGTAGGCCAGCACCTCGACCACACCGCCCAGGGTGTCGCCGTCCTTGTGGGCCTGGTCGATCTCGGCGACCATCGCCTTCGACGCGTCGGCGTCCAGGCAGCGCACCGGGTCCTCGTCGAGGCGCGCCTCGTCGGAGGGCAGCGGCAGCACGCCGGCCGGGGCCTTGGCGGCGGCCAGCTCGACCACGTGGCTGACGATCTCGATGCCGCAGGTCTCCTTCAGGTACGCGCGGGCGACGGCGCCGAGCGCGACCCGGGCGGCCGTCTCACGGGCGCTGGCGCGCTCGAGGATCGGGCGGGCCTCGTCGATCGAGTACTTCTGCATGCCGGCGAGGTCGGCGTGGCCGGGGCGCGGGCGGGTCAGCGCCTCGTTGCGGGCGAGGCCGGCCAACACCTCGGGGTCGACCGGGTCGGCCGACATGACCTGCTCCCACTTCGGCCACTCGGTGTTGCCGACCATGATCGCCACCGGGCTGCCCATGGTCTCGCCGTGGCGCACACCGCCGAGGAAGGTGACCTCGTCCTGCTCGAACTTCATCCGTGCGCCGCGACCGTAGCCGAGCCGGCGGCGCGCCAGCGCGTCGGCCACCACGGCGGTGGTGACCGGTACACCGGCGGGCAGGCCCTCCAGCGTCGCGACGAGTGCGGGGCCGTGCGACTCCCCCGCCGTCAGCCAGCGCAACGTACCCAACGGAGCTCCTTCATCAGCGGACCGGCCACGGGTGCAGCCGTGACCCGCCCGGGCGTGCCTTTGTCCCTGAATCCTTTCATGCCCCGGGCGCACCCGGGAGCAGAGTCCGGGTGACGGACAGCAACCGGCCAACCGACGGACGCAACGACCCGCGACCGGTGGCCGGACCTGCCGCAGTGGCACGAAATGCCACACGTGCATCCCGCGCCACGGCACGTCGTGCCGGCGCGGCAGGACGCGCCGCAACAGCACCCGCCGGGCCACCCCGCCCGCGTCGGCGCCCGCCCGGACCACCCCGCCTCCAGCAGCGCCCGCCCGGACCACCCCGCCCGCGTCAGCGCGCGGCGAGCGCCGCCTCGCCCGCCGCCCGGACGGCGGCCAGCGGGCCGGGCGTCCGGCCGGTGAAGCGCTCGCTCTGCAGCACCGCCTGGTGCACCAGCAGGTCCAGCCCGCCCAGCACGGTCGCACCGCGCTCGGCGCAGGCGGCGGCCAGCGCGGTCGGCCACGGGTGGTACAACACGTCGAACAGCGCACCGGGCGCGGCCGGCAGCCCGGCGGCGAAGGCGTCGGTCGCGCCGACCGGCGTGGTGGAGACGGTGAGCGGCTGGGCCAGCGCCTCGGCGCCGCGCTCCCAGTCGGCCGTCCGGACGGCGACGCCCAGCCGCTCGCCCAGCTCGGCCATCTCCCGGGCCCGCTCGGGGCTGCGCACGTAGACGGTCACCTCACCGGTGCAGATCTGGGCCAGTGCTGCCAGCGCCGAGGAGGCGGTCGCCCCGGCCCCGAGCACCGCCGCGCCCGGCACCTCGGTGATGCCGCGCTCGCGCAGCGCGTTGACCAGCCCGGGAATGTCGGTGTTGTCCCCGGTGCGCCGCCCGTCGGCGGTGAACACCACCGTGTTCACCGCCTCGACCGAGCGAGCCGTCGCGCTCACCTCGTCGAGCAGCGGGATGACCGCCCGCTTCAGCGGCATGGTGAGCGACAGGCCCGTCCACTCCGCCTCGTCCAGCCCGGCGAGGAAGCCGGGCAGCCCGGCCTCGTCCACCTCGAACCGGTCGTAGCGCCAGCCGTCCAGCCCGAGCGCCGCGAAGGCGGCCCGGTGCAGGTCCGGCGAGAGCGAGTGGGCGATCGGCGAGCCGAGAACGGCTGCCCGGTGCTTGCTGGTCAACGCTGCTTCTCCGTAGGCGAGTTACCCGCGCGGGTTACTTGGCGGTGGTGCAGTGGACGCGCACCTTGTCGAAGCCCTGGCCGGCCGCCTTGCAGTACTGCTCGACGTTGGCCGCGTGCTCCTTGTCCGTCTCCGCGAAGAGGGTGTGCGTCGCGTCCATCGCGATGAAGTACAACCACTTTCCGTCCGCCGGGTGGGTCACCGCGTTGATCGCGTCCTCGCCGGGGTTGGAGATCGGCCCGGGCGGGAGACCCGGGTTGATGTAGGTGTTGTACTTGTTGGACGCGTCGTCGATGTCCTTCTTGTCGAGTACCTTGCGGCCGAGCGAGTACTGGAGCGTGGTGTCCATGCCCAGGCGGTGCTTGATCTCGCCGTCGGCCGCGAGACGGTTCTGGATGGTCCTGGCCATCTTGGCGAAGTCGGGCGGATTGTTGCCCTCGCGCTGCAGGATGCTCGCCTCGATGACCACCTCGTAGCCGTTCTTCAGCCCTGCGGCGGAAGCCTGGGCGTCCAGGCCCTGGTACTTCTCGGTGGCGTTCTTCACCATCTGCTTGAGGAGGTCCTCGGGCTTCATGCCCTCGGCGATGTTGTACCGGGTCGGCCAGAGGAAGCCCTCGATGTTGCCGTTCGCGTACGCCGGCAGGCCGAGGTTGGCCACCTGCGCCTTGGCGACGTCCGCCGTGGTGCCCTTCGGCAGCTTCAGCTTGTCGTCGATCTTGGTGTAGACCTCGGTGGAGTTCAGGCCCTCGGGCAGCACCAGCGCGGCGCCACCGTTCTGCTCGAGCAGGGCCTGGAGGGCGGCCGAGGCCGACATCTCCTTCTTCAGCGCGTAGAAGCCGTACGGAATGGTCGTGCACTTGGGCTCTTTGTCGCAGGCCTGGGTGTACGCCTCGACGCTCTTGACCACGCCGGCGGCCTTCAGGGTCATGCCCATCTGACCACCGGTCGAGCCCTTCTTGATCTCGACCTGCACGCTGCTGGTGCCCTCGCCCTGGAAGTCCGGGGGCGGGCCGAAGTGGTCCTGGTAGAAGCCGTAGCCCCACCAGCCGGCGCCGCCGGCCACGCCGAGCAGCACCAGCGCGACCACCAGGCAGGCGCCACCGTTACGGCGCCCGGACTTCTTGCCCTTCTCCTTGCGCTTCTTCTTGCCCTCGCGGGAGTTGTCCTCCTCGCCGAGGAAGCCGCCGTTCTCGTCCTCGCCGCTGCCGGCGTAGTCGTCCTGGTGGCCGTCCCACTCGTCTTCGGCCGCCTCGGGCTCCGCCTCGGCCGGGTGGCCGCCGGCCTCCAGTGCGGCGGCCTCGGCCTCCCAGTCGATGCCGTCGGCACCGGGGCCGGCCGGGGCCGCAGCCTGCTGCTGCCGCCGGGCCGCGCGCCCACCCGGCTGCGAGACCGCACCGGGCTGACCCGCACCGGGCCCACCGGGCTGACCCGCACCGGGCCGGCCGACACCAGGCCCGCCGACGCCGGGCTGACCGGGCTGACCGGCGCCGGGCTGACCGGGCATCTGCTGCTGGGGCATGCCCTGCTGACCCGCGCCCGGCTGGGGCACCTGCTGCGGGTAGCCCTGCTGCTGGCCCTGGAACCCCTGGGGGTTCTGCTGCTGCCCCGGGAATCCCTGCTGACCCTGCTGGCCCGCCTGGCCCGGGAATCCCTGCTGACCCTGGTACCCGTGCTGGTCCTGGTAGCCCTGCTGGTCCTGGTAGCCCTGCGGCCCGGGGAAGCCCTGGCCGCCGCCCGGCACCTGGCCGCCCTGCTGCGGGTAGCCCTGCTGGCCGCCGCCGTACTGCGGCTGCTGCTGCCCCTGCGGGAACTGCTGCCCGCCGTACTGCTGCTGCGGCTGCTGCTGCGCGTACTCGGCCGGGTAGCCCTGCTGCGGGTACCCCTGCTGAGCCGGCTGCTGCATCTGCTGCGGGTACCCCTGCTGGCCACCGCCGTACTGCTGGGGCTGCTGAGCCTGCGGCTGCTGCTGCCACTGGCCGTCCTGCTGGCCGGGGACCGGCTGCTGGCCTCCGTACGCGGGATCACCGGGGTGCCACGGCTCGGAGCCCTGGGGGCCGTAGCCCCGACCCAGATCGGTCATTGATCCCCTTACACCGACGGAGACGGCCGGAGGATCGGACCGGCCGTCCCGGGACGGCGTCCCGGTTGTTTCTCGAACCGGCGTGCTACTGCATCGCCTGGAGGGAGACGTTACCGTACCGCAGACCGGTCACCGGCAGGGTCGACGCCTCGGTCAGTGCCCGCCCGGCGCAACCGGCGAGGCCTCCGCAGAACCACTCCCCGATGCCCCCGAAGCCTCCGCAGACGCACTCCCCGATGCCCCCGAAGCCTCCGCGGACGCACTCCCCGGGGAGGCCGACGCAGACGCCGACCCGCTCGCCTTGGCCGCGTTGTTGGCATTGAACTCCGCCACGTTCCGCTGCTGCACCTCGAAGCTGTCGGTGAACCGGGTGTCCCCCGGCTTCACGGTGACGAAGTAGAGCCAGTCCCCCTGCGCCGGATCGACGGCCGCCATGATCGCCTGCCGCCCCGGGTTGCCGATCGGCGTCGGCGGCAGGCCGGCGTGCAGGTAGGTGTTGTACGGCGAGTCCAGCTTGGTCTCGCCGACCGTGGTGTTCAGGGTCGAGCGGCCGAGCGCGTAGTTGATCGTGGAGTCCAGCTGCAGCGGCATGTTCTTGGCCAGCCGGTTGTAGATGACCCGGGCCACCTTGGCCATGTCCTCGGTGTTGTCCGCCTCGCCCTGGACCATGCTGGCGATGGTGACCAGCCCGTACAGGCTCTGCCCGAGATTCTGCGCGACGACGTCCGCGTCGTCCCTGGCGAACTCCTTGCCGGCCCGCTCGACCATCTGTTTCAGCAGGTCCACCGCAGTGGTGCCGTCGGTCACGCTGTAGGTCGCGGGGAAGAGGTACCCCTCGGGGCTGCCCTTGGCGAACTCCGGCAGGCCCAGCTCGCCGGCCTGCTCCTGGGCCGCCTTCTGGGCGGTGCCCGCGGGCAGGTCCAGCTTCTTGTCGATCGCCGCGTAGATCTGGTTGCCGCGCCACCCCTCGGGGATGGTCAGGCCGTTGGCGTTGGCGGGGTCGACCAGGATCGCCAGCGCCGCGGCCGCCGACATCTTCTGCTTCAGCGTGTACGTGCCCGGCTGGATCCGCCCCGCGGCGGCCGCGCTCCCCTTCGCCGCCCGAGTGAAGGCGAGCGAGCTGGCCACCACGCCGTTGCGCACCAGCGCGGCGGCGATCTGGGAGAGCCCGGCGCCCTCGGGCACCGAGACCTGGACCTGGCCGCTGCCCGCCCCCGCGAAGTCGGCTGCGGCCGGCGGCTTCTGCTGCCCCCGCAGCCAGGTGTAACCGGTCAGGCCGATGCCGCCGAAGACGGCGACGAGGGCGAGCGCGGTCAGCCCGCACGCCAGGCCGTTGCGCCGGCGGTGTGGATCGGGTGCATCGGGGCGGGGCCGGGGCGTGCCCGGCGCGCGGCCCTCCGGTTCCATCACCGGCGCACCGAGGTGGCCGGGCGTGAGCCCCGGGGTGAAGTCCAGGTCGGTCATTGCGCCCCCTCGGCGGTCCCGGAAACGGAGCGAGGGGCCCGTGCGGACGCGTCCGCACGGGCCCCTCACCGGGACGTTAGACCAGACCGATCAGCCGACCGCCTCGACGCTCTCGCCCGGCGGCCGCCCGCTCACCCGTTCGGACTCAAGGGCGGTCTGCAGGATCACCACCGCGGCGGCCTGGTCGACCACCGAGCGGCCCTTCTTCGCCTTGACCCCGGAGGCCCGCAGGCCGTGGGTCGCGGCGACGGTGGACATCCGCTCGTCGACCAGCCGCACCGGCACCGGGTAGAGCCGGTTGGCCAGCCGGGTGGCGTAGGCCCGGACCTTCTCGGCCGCCGGGCCCTCCTTGCCGCTGAGCGAGCGCGGCAGCCCGACGATCACCTCGATCGCGTCGTACTCCTCGGCGATCGCGGCGATCCTGGCCTGCGACTTCACCCCGGCGGGGACGGTCTCCACCGGCGTGGCGAGCACCCCGTCGGGGTCGCAGGACGCGACCCCGATCCGGGCGTCACCGACGTCGACGGCGATCCGCCGCCCCCGCCGGAAGGGGGGCCGTTCCGCCTGGGGTTCGTCGACCATCAGTTGGCGCGCTCCGCGACCAGGCCGCGCACCGCGGCGATGGCCTCGCCGACCGCGCCCGGGTTGGAGCCGCCGCCCTGGGCGACGTCGTCCTTGCCACCACCGCCGCCGCCGAGGGTCTTGGCGGCGACCCGGACCAGCTCGCCGGCCTTGATGCCGCGCCCGCGGGCGTCCTCGTTGGTCGCGATCACGGTCAGCGGGCGGTCGTTGGCCACGGTGAAGGCGGCGACGACGGCCGGGCGCGCGCCGAGGCGGCCGCGCACGTCCAGGACCAGCTTGCGCAGCTCGTCCGCGCCGGTGCCGTCGGCGACCTGGGCGGCCACCACGGCGATGCCCTGCACGTCCTCGGCCGCGTCGGCCAGGCCCGCCGCGGCGGCAAGGACCTTCTCCGCACGGAAGCGCTCGATCTCCTTCTCGGCGTCCTTGAGCTTGGCGAGCATGCCCGAGATCTTCTCCGGCAGCTCCTCCGGGCGGCCCTTGACCAGCTCGGTCAGCTGGGAGACCACGGTGTGCTCACGGGCCAGGAACTTGTACGCGTCCACGCCGACCAGCGCCTCGACACGGCGCACGCCGGAGCCGATCGAGGACTCGCCGAGCAGCTTCACCAGGCCCAGCTGGGCGGTGTTGCCGACGTGCGTGCCGCCGCAGAGCTCCTTGGAGAAGTCGCCGATGGTGACGACCCGGACCTCGTCGCCGTACTTCTCGCCGAACATGGCGATGGCGCCGGCCTTGCGGGCCTGGTCCATCGTCATGACCTCGGCGGTGACGTCCAGCTCGCGGGTGAGCACGTCGTTGATCTTCTGCTCGACGTCGACCAGCACGGTGCCGGGCACGGCGGCGGGCGAGCCGAAGTCGAAGCGGAAGCGGCCGGGGGCGTTCTCGGAGCCGGCCTGGGCGGCCGTCGGGCCGAGCGCGTCGCGCAGCGCCTGGTGGGTCAGGTGGGTGGCCGAGTGGGCGCGGGCGATCGCCCGGCGGCGGTCCACGTCGATGGTGGCGTACGCGGAGGCGCCGAGCACGACCTCGCCGAACAGCACGCCGCCGGAGTGCACGATGACGCCCGGAACGGGCTGCTGCACGTCGCGGATCTCCACCACGGCGCCGGAGTCCAGCCGGATCCGGCCGTGGTCGGCGAGCTGGCCGCCGCCCTCGGCGTAGAACGGGGTGCGGTCGAGGATGATCTCGACCTCGTCGCCCTCGCTCGCGGCCGGCGCCGGGAGGCCGTCCACCAGCAGGCCGACGACGGTGGCCTCACCCTCGGTGAGCTTGTAGCCGGTGAAGACGCTGGCGCCGGACTTGTCGGCGACCTCGCGGTACGCGGCGACGTCGGCGTGGCCCATCTTCTTGGCCTTGGCGTCCGCCTTGGCGCGGTCCCGCTGCTCTTGCATGAGCCGGCGGAAGCCGGCCTCGTCCACCTGGAGGCCCTGCTCCTCGGCCATCTCCAGGGTGAGGTCGATCGGGAAGCCGTAGGTGTCGTGCAGCTTGAACGCCTGCTCGCCGGAGAGCACCGCGCCGCCGGCCTGCTTGGTCTCGGTGACGGCGGTGTCCAGCAGGCTGGTGCCGGCCTTCAGGGTCTGCAGGAAGGCCGCCTCCTCGCCGGCGACGACCGTCTCGATCCGCTTGCGGTCGGTCTCCAGCTCCGGGTACTGCGGGGCCATCGCCTTGATGGCGGTGTCCGTCAGGTCCTTGGCGACCACGCCGGTGGCGCCCAGCAGGCGCATGTTGCGGATGGCGCGGCGCAGGATGCGGCGCAGCACGTAGCCGCGGCCCTCGTTGCCGGGGGTGACGCCGTCGCCGATGAGCATCAGCGCGGTGCGGATGTGGTCGGTGACCACGCGCAGCGAGACGTCCGACTTGTGGTCGGCGCCGTAGGTGTGGCCGGTCAGCTCGGCGGCGCGGTCGAGGATCATCCGGCTGGTGTCGATCTCGAAGAGGTTGTCGACGCCCTGGAGGATGGCGGCGAGGCGCTCCAGGCCGAGGCCGGTGTCGATGTTCTTGCTCGGCAGGTCGCCGAGGATCTCGAAACCGTCCTTGCCGTCACCGTGGCCGCGCTCGTACTGCATGAAGACCAGGTTCCAGATCTCCAGGTAGCGCTCGCCGTTGACGGCCGGGCCGCCCTCCTCGCCGTACGCGGGGCCGCGGTCGTAGTTGATCTCCGAGCACGGGCCGCACGGGCCGGGGACGCCCATCGACCAGAAGTTGTCCTTCATGCCGAGGCGCTGGATGCGCTCGGACGGCACGCCGATGACGTCCCGCCAGATCTGCTCGGCCTCGTCGTCGTCCTTGTAGACGGTGATCCAGAGCTTCTCCTTCTCCAGGCCGTAGCCACCGTCCGCGACGGGGGTGGTGAGCAGCTCCCAGGCGAACTTGATGGCTCCTTCCTTGAAGTAGTCACCGAAGGAGAAGTTGCCGCACATCTGGAAGAAGGAGCCGTGCCGGGTGGTCTTCCCGACCTCCTCGATGTCCAGGGTGCGCACGCACTTCTGGACGCTGGTGGCGCGCGAGAACTGCGGCTTGACCTCGCCCAGGAAGTACGGCTTGAAGGGCACCATGCCGGCGTTGACCAGCAGCAGGGTGGGGTCGTCGGCGACCAGGGACGCCGACGGAACGACGGTGTGGCCGCGCTCCTCGAAGAAGCGCAGCCAGCGGCGGCGGATCTCTGCCGACTCCATTAGTGGTCCTTCCGGTTCGGGGTACCGCCCGGCTGCGGCAGCGCGCGGCGGGGCGTCTTTTCGACGGCTTCGGGGGTGTTGCGGGCACTGCTGGACGGAGGCAGGGCGGCGGCCGGGCTGCCGGGCGCCGCCGAGATAGCTCGGTACTGGGGCTCGCGCGAGGGGGGCAGCCCGGAGCGCTTCCCGGGAAGCCCGGCGGCCCCGCGGCGGCGGGGCTCGACGACGGCGGTGCCGTCCAGTCCGAGGTCCTCGCGCAGCTGCTCCTCGCGCTCGGCCATGCCGGCCTTCACGTCCTGCGCGAAGCGCTTCGCCGCGTCGCCCAGGTGCAGCGCACCGCGCGCGGCGGTGCCGGAGAGGCTGTCCGGGGTGAGCCGGTGGACGGCCTCGTTGGCCTTGTTCATGGCCCAGACGGTGGCGCCGGCGCCGACCGCCATCCAGAAGATGCGTCGCACCATGCCGTCAGCCCCTCACCGCACGCCGGACCCGGGCGAGCAGGCCGCTCCTGGGCGCCGTCGCGGCGCGCACCTCGGCCCGGATCAGCCGGGCCAGCTCCTCGCGCTCGCCCGGCTGGGTGGGCAGCGTCAGGGTGCCGTTCTGCTTGGCGACGGCCTTGCGGACGCCGTAGCTGAAGGCCGCGACCTTGACCAGCGGCCCGCCCAGGGTGGCCGCGACGGTGGAGGAGAGCGCATTGGCGTTGGCGGCGGCGTCCTGCACGTTGGCGGTGATCTCGTCCACCCGCTCCAGCTGCTCGTTGGCGCTGCGCACGGCGGCGCCCGCGTCGGTCAGCAGCGGCACGGCCTGTTCGGTGACGGCGGAGACCAGGACGGTGGCCTCCTTGAGCACCCGCGAGAGCCGGACGAGGACGACGGCGAGCAGGGTGACCAGGACCGCCCAGAAGACGGCGACGAGCAACCCGGCCAGCTCTCCCACGGACACCTTGTGCGCTCCCTCGCCTTGCTGTTCTCCGAGGGAACCCTATCGCGCCGACGCCGGGTTTCCCGACCGGGTTGTCGCCCGTCGGGCTCCCGCGATCCGGTCGGGTGTGCGAGCCGTCCGCGTAACCTCCGGCTGGTCACCTCGTTCCACCGGGCGGGCCGTCGCCAGGGCGGTCCGAGCGACGTCCGGGCCGTGAGGGTCCGGGCCCGGACCCGGGAGCATCGGTTGGCCGGCGACTCGACAGCGGAGCCGAGAGGGACGGCGGCGCGGCGGACACCGGCACCCGGCCGGCTGCCCGCGGAGGTGACCAGTTTCGTCGGGCGGCAGGAGGAGCTGACCGCCCTGGCCGGGCTGCTGACCGCCTCCCGGCTGGTGACGGTGACCGGGCCGGGCGGGGTGGGCAAGAGCCGGCTGGCGGTGCGCGCGGCGGCCCGGGCGGCCGGCGCCTTCCCGGACGGCACCTGGCTGGTGGAGGTGGCCTCGGTGCAGGACCCGCTGCTGCTCGGCCACGCGGTGCTGGAGGCGCTGCGGCTGACCGACGGCACCGCTCGGGCGCCCCTGGACGTCCTGACCGAGCAGCTGGCCGGGCGTCGGCTGCTGATCGTGCTGGACGGCTGCGAGCACCTGGTGCAGCCCTGCGCCGAGCTGGCCGACACGCTGCTGCGGGCGGTGCCGGGCCTGCGGGTGCTGGCCACCAGCCGGGAGGCGCTGCGCGCCTCGGGCGAGCACCTGCTGACGCTGGCGCCGCTGCCGGTCGGCGCCGTCCGCCCCGGCGTGCTGCCGGACGCGGTGCGGCTGTTCGCCGACCGGGCGCGGGCGGTGCTGCCGTCCTTCGAGATCACCCCGGCCACCGCCGAGGGGATCGCCCAGCTCTGCCGCCGGCTGGACGGCATCCCGCTGGCCGTGGAGCTGGCGGCCGGCCGGCTGCGCGCGCTGTCGGTGGAGCAGATCAGCGCCCGGCTGGACGACCGCTTCCGGCTGCTCACCGGCGGGTCCAGAACGGCGCTGCCGCGCCATCAGACGCTGCGGACGACGATCGGCTGGAGCCACGAGCTCTGCACGGTGCAGGAACGTTTACTCTGGGCCCGCCTCTCGGTCTTCGCCGGCAGCTTCGACCTGGAGGCCGCCGAGTACGTCTGCGCCGGCGAGGGCCTCGAACCGGACGGGCTGCTCGACCTGCTGACCGAGCTGATCAACAAGTCGGTGGTCATGCGACTGGGGGCACCTCCCGGCCGGACCGGCGCGGAGAGCGCCGTCGGCGTCCGCTTCCGGCTGCTGGACACGCTGCGCGAGTACGGCGGGCACTGGCTGCGCGCCGCCGGCGAGGAGCAGCGGCTGCTGCGCCGCCACCGCGACTGGTACCTGGGCGTGGCCACCTGGGGCGAGGTCGAGTGGTTCGGCCCCCGGCAGGCCGAGACCGCCGAGCGGACCGGGCTCGCCCACCCCAACCTCCGTGCGGCGCTGGAGTTCTGCCTCGCCGAACCGGGCGAGGAGCAGCTCGCCCTCCTGCTGGCCGGCACGCTCTGGTTCTACTGGGTCGGCTGCGGCCACCTCGGCGAAGGCCGGCACTGGCTGGACCGCGCGCTCGCCCTCGCCCCCCAGCCGACCGAGGCCCGCGCCAAGGCGCTCTGGGTCACCGGCTACATGGCCACCCTCCAGGGCGACCTGGCCTCCGCCCGCCCCGCCCTGGAGGAGTGCCGCCGTCAGGCGCTGGACACCGGCGACGACCGGGCGCTCGCCTACGCCGTCCACCGGCAGGGCTGCGCGGCGCTGATCGGCGACGAACCGGCCCGCGCCGCCGAGCTGTTCGAGGAGGCGCTCTGGCACTACCGGACCATCGGCGAGCTGAACAGCAACGTCCTGATGGCCATGTTCGAGCTGGGCATCGCGTACCTCTTCCAGGGCGACCAGGAGAGCGGCGACCTCTGGCTCGGCCAGGTTCGCGAGCACTGCGAGGAGCACGGCGAGCAGTGGGCGTACGCGTACGGGCTGTACGCGCTGGCGTACTCGCACTGGCTGAACGGCGAGATCCGGCCGGCCCGCGCGCAGGCCCGGGAGAGCGTCCGGCTCAACCACCTCTTCCGCGACCTGCTCGGCATCGTGCTGGCGATCGACCTGCTGGCGCTGCTGGAGACCGAGCCGGCCGGCCCGGGTGAGCCGGGCGACCTGCGCGAGGCCCGGGTGCTGCAGGGCGCCGCGCACCGCATCTGGCAGGCCGTGGGCAAGCCGTTCTTCGGCTCGCGCACCTTCAACGGCCCGCACCGGGAGTGCGAGGAGCGGGCCAGGGCCGGCCTGACCGCGCAGGAGTTCACCGACTGGTTCGACTGCGGCACCCGGCTGGACCTCGACGCCGCCGTCCACCTCGCCCTCGGCGGCGACGGCCGGACGGACGGCCCGGGGCCGCTGCCCGGCCCCTTCCCGGTGCCGCCGGCGCCCCGCCCGTCACCGGTCAGGAATAGTTGAAACTTGTCCATTGCTCAACCGGGCAGCACCACTCGGCACCGGCGCACCGGTACCGGCGCCGAGCAGACCCGGAAGGAGCAGTCGTGGCCATCCACACCGCCGCCGACGAGTACCGCCTCGCGAAGTTCCACTTCGAGTCCAAGGCCTACTCCGACGCCGCCCGCATGCTGGAGGGCGTCCTCGCCGAGGAGCCGGCCAACCTCGCGGTCCGGCTGCTGCTGGCCCGCAGCTACTACCACTCGGCCCAGCTCTCCCGGGCCGAGGCGGAGCTGCGGCGCATCCTCGACGCCGCCCCGGCCGAGGACTACGCCCGGCTGATGCTCGGCCGGACGCTGGAGCGCCAGGGCCGTCCCGAGGAGGCCCGCCCGCACCTGCGGCTGGCCGCCGCGATGACCGGCGAGGACATCTGAGAGGACATCTGAGCAGCCCGGTCCCGCCCCGGGCCAAGGGGCGCACCGGTGCCGAAAGCGAGAGGCCGAGGAAGCGACCGACGCGGGAGGGAGCGCGGGAGCGATGAGCGTCGGCGCCGGGTCCGAGCACCCGGAGGCGAGCGGGCGAGTCACAGCAAAGGGGCGAGCCCCCGCCGCCTCGAAAGGCGGCGGGGGCTCGCTGGGTACGGCAGGCGTACCGCTCGCGGGTCAGCGCGAGTAGTACTCGACGACGAGCTGCTCGTCACAGATCACCGGGACCTCCTTGCGCTGCGGCGCACGGTCCAGGCGGAAGGCCAGGGCCTTCAGGTTGACCTCGAGGTACTTCGGGGTCTGGCCCTCGCCCGCGTAGCCACCCTCACGGGCGACCTGGAACGGGACCTTCTCCTTGCTGCGCTCGCGCACAGTCACCACGAAGCCCGGCTTCATCTGGTACGACGGCTTGTTGACCTTGCCGCCGTTGACCTCGATGTGGCCGTGGACGACCATCTGGCGGGCCTGGTAGATGGTGCGGGCAATGCCCGAACGCAGCACCAGGGAGTCCAGACGGGTCTCCAGCTCGGCGACGAGCGCCTCACCGGTCTTGCCCTCGGCCTTCTTGGCGCGGTCGAACGCGCGCGCCATCTGCTTCTCGCTCAGGTCGTACTGGGCGCGCAGACGCTGCTTCTCGAGCAGACGGACCTTGTAGTCCGAGTTCTGCTTGCGGCCACGGCCGTGCTGGCCGGGCGGGTACGGGCGGGCCTCGAAGTACTTGACGGACTTCGGGGTCAGCGGCACGCCGAGCGCACGCGCGATCTTGACCTTGGGACGCTTCTGGTTCGCCATGAACCAAACCTTCCTTGCTTACGAATACGGCTTCACCAGGTGTTGACGGAGGTCGCTCGTCGCGGTCCGGAGGAAAACCGCACCGCCCACGGGCAGTGTGGTCAGCCGTTCTCCGAGGCCGGGCACGGAAGTGCTTGCACACGAGTGGCCCACCGAACCGGGGTTGGTGGGCTGCACGCGACACCGAAACGGTGCGCGACGCTCCTGAAGACCCCGCGAGGGGTCTACCGCCGGTGCCCCGCTGGTGCGGCCGGTCGGTCAGGGTCTCCCCTGCCGCCGTCCCGGGACACGGCACTCCGCACGAGTATACCCGCAGCTTTCGCGGCGGGTTCCCCACCCGTCACTCGCCCCTGAGCCGGCCCCTGGTCCACTCCACGATGTCCGCGTACCGGGCCTCCCCGCCGTGCCGGGTCGGCTGGTAGTACGCCTTGCCGTGCACCGCGTCCGGCGCGTACTGCTGCGCCGCGATGCCCTCCGGAAGATCGTGCGGGTACTGGTAGCCCTGGCCGTGCCCGAGCTTGCCGGCGCCGCCGTAGTGCGCGTCCCGCAGGTGCGGCGGCACCGCGCCGGCCAGGCCCTGCCGGACGTCCGTCAGCGCCGCGTCGATCGCCAGGTAGGCCGCGTTGGACTTGGGCGCGAGCGCCAGTGCGATCGCCGCCTGGGAGAGGATGATCCGCGCCTCCGGGAAGCCGATCAGCGCCACCGCCTGGGCCGCCGCCACCGCCGTGGTCAGCGCGGTCGGGTCGGCCAGGCCGACGTCCTCGCTGGCCGAGATCATCAGCCGCCGGGCGATGAACCTCGGGTCCTCCCCCGCCTCGATCATCCGGGCCAGGTAGTGCAGGGTGGCGTCGACGTCGCTGCCCCGGATCGACTTGATCAGCGCGCTGGCGACGTCGTAGTGCTGGTCGCCGTCCTTGTCGTACCGGACGGCCGCCTGGTTGACCGCCGTCTCGGTGGTGGCCAGGGTGATGGTCGCCTCGCCCTTCTCCAGCGCCGCCCCCGCCGCCGCCTCCAGCGTGGTCAGCGCCCGCCGGGCGTCCCCGCCGGCCAGGCGGACGAGGTGGTCCTCCGCCTCCCCGGACAGCTCCAGCGCGCCCTCCAGGCCACGCTCGTCGGTCACCGCGCGGCGCAGCAGGGCGCGGATGTCCTCGTCGGTCAGCGACTCCAGGGTGAGCAGCAGCGAGCGCGACAGCAGCGGGGAGATCACCGAGAAGTACGGGTTCTCCGTGGTCGCGGCGATCAGGGTGACCCAGCGGTTCTCCACCGCGGGCAGCAGCGAGTCCTGCTGGGCCTTGGAGAAGCGGTGGATCTCGTCCAGGAAGAGCACCGTCTCCTTGCCGCTCATGCCGACCGCCCGGCGTGCGCCCTCGATGACCGCGCGGACCTCCTTGACGCCCGCGGTGATCGCCGACAGCTCGACGAAACGCCCCTCGACGGCCTGGCTGATCACGTGCGCGAGCGTGGTCTTGCCGGTGCCGGGCGGGCCCCAGAGGATCACCGAGCTGGTGGCCGCCGGCCCGCGCGAGCCGGCCACGAGGCGGCGCAGCGGTGAGCCGGGCTTCAGCAGCTGCCGCTGCCCGGCCACCTCGTCCAGGGTGCGCGGACGCATCCGTACGGCGAGCGGGGCCCGTCCGGGCTCCTTGGCCTGGCGTTCCTCGGCGGCGGCGGTGAAGAGGTCCGGTTCGTCCACACCGGAAGCCTATGCGAGGGCGCCGACAGGCCCGCCCGGCCGTGACCGCTACGGCTGCTGCGGAAGGTCCAGCAGGATGGCCTCGAACTCCTCCAGTGACTGCAGGACGGCGCCGCCGGCGGCCACGGCCCGCGTCCGGGCCTCCGCGACCGGGCCGCGGGAGGCCACCAGGGCGGCCTTGTCGGCGAAGAGAAGACCGACCGCACCGCGCTCGTCCTCGGAGTTGATCAGCATGGAGCCGCCGAGGAACCCGTCGATGCGCTGCATCGCGGGCAGCGCCCCCTCGCGGAACGCGGCGGCCACCTGGTCGGCCTGCGCCCGGCCGAGGTCGAACTTGGTCAGCCGGAACCAGGCGCCCGGGGCGGCCTGGGCGGGCCGGGCGGCGACCACGGCCTCCCAGTGCTCCTGGGTGGCCGTCCCCCCGAACGGCGCCAGCAGCTCCGCGCGCCGCCCGCGCAGCTGCGCGTCGCTGTCCCGTTCCGCCTGCTCGCTCTCCCACCAGGAACCCATGGTGATGATGCCGAGTTCCCGGTTGGCGAACAGGCCGTAGCCCCGGTAGCCGGGCTGCGCGGACAGCAGGCCGACCGCCTCGGCGCGCAGCCCCTCGAGGGTCCGGTCGAGCCTGGCCGGGTCACCGGTCGCGTAGACGGTGCGAACGAACATGGGCGGGTCTCCTGACGTCCGGCGGGCGCCGCGGCGGGCGTCCGCGCGTTCACGGGCACGTCCATCGCACGCTCCGGGACCGCCGACGGCAACGCCGCGGGGCCGTTCGGAGGAGGCGCTATCCGATCCCCGCCGCGTGGTCCGGCACGTACTTCTGCAGGTCGCGCGGCGGCCGCTGGTAGCCCCGGGGGCGCGGGCGGAGCGGCAGCTCGATCCGGGGCGGGGTCACCTCGCGGTACGGGAGGGTGGAGAGCAGGTGGGCGATCATGTTGATCCGGGCCCGCCGCTTGTCGTCGCTCTCCACGACGTTCCACGGCGAGTCCGGGATGTCGGTGTGGACGAACATCTCGTCCTTGGCCCGCGAGTAGTCCTCCCAGCGGGTGATCGACTCGACGTCCATCGGTGAGAGCTTCCAGCGCTTCATCGGGTCCTCCAGCCGGCCCCGGAAGCGCAGTTGCTGCTCCGTGTCGCTGACCGAGAACCAGTACTTTCGCAGCAGGATGCCGGCCTCGGTCAGCATCCGCTCGAACATCGGGCACTGGTGCAGGAACTGCCAGTACTCCTCGTCCGTGCAGAAGCCCATCACCCGCTCGACCCCGGCCCGGTTGTACCAGCTGCGGTCGAACAGCACGATCTCCCCGGCGGCCGGCAGCTGCTCGACGTACCGCTGGAAGTACCACTGGCCGCGCTGGCGTTCGGTGGGGGCGGGCAGCGCCACGACCCGGGCGATGCGCGGGTTCAGATACTCCGTCACCCGCTTGATCGCGCCGCCCTTGCCGGCCGCGTCGCGCCCCTCGAAGACGACCACCAGCCGGGCGCCCTCGGCGCGCACCCACTCCTGGAGCTTCACGAGTTCGTTCTGGAGCCGCAGCAGCTCCCGCTCGTACGGCTTCCTCGGCAGTCGCTCCGGAGGGCGGGCTCGGTCACGCTCGGGCCTGGCTGCCACCTGGGTGCCTCCGTCCGGAGAGTGCTGATGACCACTCACCGTAGGCGCTGCGCCCCGTGTCCGCAGGCCGGGGGCAAAACGGCAGCGGCAGCGGCGGCCCCCTGAACCGCCGCTGCCGGACTCCCCCGTGGGCCGGCCCGAGGGCCGAGTGATCAACCTTGTCCCAGACCTGCCGGGCCGGTCCAATATCCCGTTCCATAACCTTGGGGCATGGATGTGGACACCCGACTGCTGCGCAGCTTCGCCGCGGTCTGCGAGGAGGGGCAGCTGACCGCCGCCGCGGCCCGGCTGTTCGTCTCCCAGCCGACGCTGACCAAGCAGATCCGCCAGCTGGAGGCGCTGCTCGGGGTGGAGCTGTTCGAGCGGTCCCGCCGGGGCATGGCACCGACCCCGGCGGGCCGGGCCCTGGCCGAGCGCGCTGGCCCGATGCTGGCGGACTGGGACGACGCGCTGCGCGCCACCAGGGCGGCGGCGGCCGAGCAGGGCTCGACGCTGCGGGTGGGCTTCGAGGGCGGCACGATCAACGTGATGACCCGGAGCACCGTGGCGGACTTCACCCGGCGGATGCCCGGCTGGCAGGTGGAGCTGCGGCAGAACAACTGGTTCGACCCCACCTCGGGGCTGGCCACCGGGGAGATCGACCTGACGCTCTGGCACGCCCCGCCGTCGATGTCCGAGCACTACAACGTCGCGGTGCTGGGCGAGGAGCCGCGGTGCGCGGCGCTGCCGGCCGGACACCGGCTGGCCGGGCGGGCAGTGATCGACTTCGAGGAGCTGCTGGACGAGCCCTTCGTGGCGATACCGCACGAGGCCGGGCACTGGCGCGACTACTGGCTCGCGGTCCGGGAGCGGGACGGGCGGCCGGTGCGGATCGGCGCGGTGGCGCACAACACCGACGAATGGCTGGCCGCGGTGGTGTGCGGCCAGGGCATCGGCTTCGCCCCGGAGACGATGAGCCGGCTGGCGGCGCGGGAGGACGTCGCGTACCGGCCGGTGCGGGGACTGAGCCCCAGCCTGGTCGGGCTGTACTGGCCGAAGGAGCGGGAACTGACCCAGGCGATGGCCGCGTTCGTGCAGAGCTGCCGGGCGACGGTCGGCCCCCCGCCGGGCGGGAGTCCCGCCCGCAGGAACGGCGCCGACCGGGCGCCCTAGACGGCCTCGAACGGCTCCGGGTAGCGGCAGAGCCCACGCGGGCCGTCGTCGTACGCGGGCAGGGCGAGCGCCTGGAAGTAGGCCTCCGGCACCTCGAACGGGCCGGTGACCTCGTGCTGCCGGGCCGGCAGGAAGCCGAACCGGCCGTAGTAGCCCGGGTCGCCGAGCACCACGACGAGCTTCTCGCCCGCCACCTCGGCGGCGGCCAGCGCGGCCCGGACGACCAGCTCGCCGACGCCCTTGCGCTGCCACTCCGGCGCGACCGCGACCGGCGCGAGCGCCAGGCCCGGGCCGTCGCCGACCCACAGCCGGGTGAGCAGCGCATGGCCGACGACCAGGCCGGCCTCGTCCACCGCGACCAGCGACAGGCCGGGCAGCCAGGCGGGGTCGCGGCGCAGCGCGTCCACCAGGTCGGCCTCGTCAGGGCCGGGGAACGCGGCCATGTGGACCCGTCTGGTGGCGGGCGCGTCGTCCGGACACTCGACTCTGGTGCTGACCTTCATGGGGGGAAGCCTCTCTCCGTCGCACACCGTTGTGGACCGGCCCCGGACGGCAGGTGCGCCGTCCGGGGCCGTGAAAGGTTAGCCGATGGGACGTCAGGCCTTGGGCTGGGCCTCGGACTTGGCGTCGGCCTTCGCGTCCTCGCGGACCTTCGGCTGGGCGTCGACGCCGGCCTCGCGGCGCTGCGCCGGGGTGATCGGCGTGGGGGCGCCGGTCAGCGGGTCGCCGCCGGTGGACGTCTTCGGGAACGCGATGACGTCCCGGATGGTGTCGTACCCGCCGAGCAGCGTGACGATCCGGTCGAGGCCGAAGGCGACGCCACCGTGCGGCGGCGGGCCGTAGTTGAAGGCGTCCAGCAGGAAGCCGAACTGCGAGGCCGCCTCCTCCTCGGAGAGGCCGATCGCGTCGAACGCCCGCTTCTGCACGTCCCGCTGGTGGATACGGATCGAACCGCCGCCCAGCTCCGAGCCGTTGAGGACCAGGTCGTAGGCGTTGGAGAGCGCCGAGCCCGGGTCGGTGTCGAAGGTGGCGAGCGACTCGGCGGTCGGGGCGGTGAAGGGGTGGTGCACCGCGTGCCAGCCCTGGAACTCGCCCTTGTCGTCCTCGATCGGCTCGAACATCGGGAAGTCGACGACCCAGAGGAAGGCCCACTGGGACTCGTCGATCAGCTCGCAGCGGCGGCCGATCTCCAGGCGGGCGGCGCCGAGCAGCTCCTGCGAGGGGCGCTGCTTGCCGGCCGCGAAGAAGATCGCGTCACCGTTCTTGGCGCCGGCGGCGGCGGCCAGGCCGGCCAGGTGCTCGGCGGAGAGGTTCTTGGCGACGGGGCCGCGCAGCTCGCCGGTCTCGGCGTCGATGACGACGTAGGCGAGGCCGCGGGCGCCGCGCGCCTTGGCCCAGTCCTGCCAGGCGTCGAGCGCCTTGCGCGGCTGCGAGGCGCCGCCGGGCATGACCACGGCGCCGACGTACGGGGCCTGGAAGACGCGGAACTCGGTGCCCTTGAAGTACTCGGTGAGGTCGGTGAGTTCCTGGCCGAAGCGGACGTCCGGCTTGTCGGAGCCGTAGCGGGCCATGGCGTCCGCGTAGGTCATCCGGGGCAGCGGGTTCGGGATCTCGTACCCGTGCACCTCGCGCCAGATCGAGCCGACGATCTTCTCGCCGAGGGCCAGGACGTCCTCCTGGTCGACGAACGAGGCCTCGATGTCCAGCTGGGTGAACTCCGGCTGCCGGTCGGCGCGGAAGTCCTCGTCGCGGAAGCAGCGGGCGATCTGGTAGTACCGCTCCATGCCGGCCACCATCAGCAGCTGCTTGAACAGCTGGGGCGACTGCGGCAGCGCGTACCAGTGGCCGGGCTGGAGGCGGACCGGGACGAGGAAGTCGCGGGCGCCCTCGGGGGTGGAGCGGGTGAGGTACGGCGTCTCGATGTCGAGGTAGTCGTTCTCCTCCATCACCCGGCGGATGATGTTGTTGACCTTCGAGCGCAGCCGCAGGCCCTTGGCCGGGCCCTCACGGCGCAGGTCCAGGTAGCGGTAGCGGAGCCGGACCTCCTCGTTGACCGTGCCGGGCTCGTACTCGGCGACCGGGAAGGGCAGCGGGGCGGCCTCGGAGAGCACCTCGATCTCGCTGACGACGACCTCGACGGCGCCGGTCGGGATGTCCGGGTTCTCGTTGCCCTCGGGGCGCACCCGGACGTCGCCGACGACCTTGACGCAGTACTCGGCGCGCAGGCCGTGCACCGAGTCGAGGTCGCGGACCACGATCTGCACGGTGCCGGAGGCGTCGCGCAGGTCGATGAAGGCCACGCCGCCGTGGTCGCGGCGGCGGGCGACCCAGCCGGCCAGGGTGACGGTGGTGCCTGCGTGCTCCGGGCGGAGCGTGCCCGCGTCGTGCGTGCGGATCACAGCTGCTTCTCCTTCAGGGTGGTGACGAGTGCGTCGAGGGCGACGGGGTTCTGCTCGCCGGTGGTCAGGTCCTTGAGCTGGACGACGCCGTCGGCGAGGTCCCGGTCACCGGCGAGCATGGCGAAGCGGGCGCCGGAACGGTCCGCGGACTTCATCGCGTTCTTGATGCCCTTGACGCCGAAGGCGAGGTCGGTGGCGACGCCCTCGCGGCGCAGCTCGACCACCTTGGCGAAGAGGACGTTCTTCGCTTCGTCGCTCAGGGCGACGGCGTAGACGGAGGTGGTGGAGGGCAGGTCGAGGACGACGCCCTCGGCCTCCATCGCCAGGTAGGTGCGGTCGACGCCCAGGCCCCAGCCGACGGACGGCAGCGCCGGGCCGCCGAGCATCTCGGAGAGGCCGTCGTAGCGGCCGCCGCCGCCGATCGCGGACTGCGCGCCGAGGCCGTTGTGCACGAACTCGAAGGTGGTGCGGGTGTAGTAGTCCAGCCCGCGGACCAGCTTGGGGTCGTCGGTGAAGGGCACGCCGGCGGCGGTGAGCAGCTCGCGGACCTTCTCGTCGTAGGCCTTGCACTCCTCGCAGAGGTAGTCGCGCAGCCTGGGGGCGTCGGTCAGCTGAGCCTGGACGGAGTCGCGCTTGTCGTCCAGCACCCGCAGCGGGTTGATCTCGGCGCGGCGGCGGGTGTCCTCGTCGAGGTCCAGGCCGGCCAGGAACTCGATCAGCGCGGCGCGGTAGAGCGGCCGGCACTGCTTGTCGCCGAGGCTGTTGATCAGCAGCGAGTAGTCGGCGAGGCCCAGCGAGCGGAAGGCGTCGTCGGCCAGGATGATCAGCTCGGCGTCCAGCGCCGGGTCCTCCGCGCCGATCGCCTCGGCGCCGACCTGGGCGAACTGGCGGTAGCGGCCGGCCTGCGGGCGCTCGTAGCGGTAGAAGGAGCCGGAGTACCAGAGCTTGACCGGCAGGTTGCCCAGCTTGTGCAGGTTGGCCTGCAGGGTGGCGCGGACCACCGACGCGGTGCCCTCGGGGCGCAGCGCGAGGTCCTCCTTGCCGCGCTTGGTGAGCGAGAACATCTCCTTGGTGACGATGTCCGTCGACTCGCCGACACCGCGGGAGAACAGCTTGACGTCCTCGAAGACCGGGGTCTCGATGTAGCCGTAGCCGGCCCGGCGCAGCGGCGCGCTGAGGCGCTCGCGGATCGCCAGGAAGGTCGCGGAGCTGGGGGGCAGCAGGTCGTAGGTGCCCTTGGGGGCGGTGAAGGTGCTCAACTTCTCTTCCGTCACATTCCTCGTCGCGGGAAGGCCGGAGCGCCCTGCGCTCCCGCCGCCTGCCTGAGGTAGGGGTTGGTGGCGCGCTCACGGCCGATGGTGGTCTGTCCGCCGTGGCCGGAGAGGACCACGGTCGCGTCGTCGAGGGGCAGGCACACCCGGGCCAGCGACTGCATGATCGCCTCGCTGTCCCCGCCCGGGAGATCCGTACGCCCGATGGAGCCGGCGAAGAGCAGGTCGCCCGAGAAGAGCACCGGGGGCAGATCCTCGGCGCCGGGCGTCCGGAACGTCACCGACCCCTTGGTATGGCCGGGCGCGTGGTCGACGGTGAGCTTCAGGCCGGCCAGGTCGAGCACGCTGCCGTCGGTGAGCTCGCGCACGTCGTCGGGCTCGCCGACGGTGAGCTCGCCCATCAGCTGGGTGCCGAGCGAGCGGCCGAGCGCCTTCTCCGGGTCGGCCATCATGTAGCGGTCCTCGGGGTGGATCCACGCCGGGACGCCCTTGGCGCCGCAGACCGGGACGACCGAGGCGATGTGGTCGATGTGGCCGTGGGTGAGCACGACCGCGACGGGCTTGAGCCGGTGCTCGCGGATCAGCTCGTCGACGCCGTGGGCGGCCTGGTGGCCGGGGTCGACGATGACGCACTCCTCGCCCGGCGCCGGAGCGACCAGGTAGCAGTTGGTGCCCCAGGCTCCAGCGGGGAATCCGGCGATGAACACGCGCGTCCTTCGTGACTCGGTCGGCAGTGGCGGCTACGGGATGCGGCTACACGAGGTGGTGTAAGCGCAGCCTACCGGCGGTCCGGGTCCGGTTGCGAACCAGATAGGGGTGACAGGACCACTCGTCCTGACAGGTTCACCGCGTTCTTACAGCCGCGGTACCTACACTTGGCCATCGATGGATGCGATGATCCGCTCCAGCATCCGTACACAAGTCCAGCGCATATGTAGGAGACACGGCCTGTGGTCACCAGCGAACAGCGGCGGCGGCAGCTCGCCCGCGAGAAGTACGAGCGCCAGGCGCAGCGCCGGGCCGAGGCCCACGCCGCGCGCAGGCGCCGCAACACCATCATCGGGGCCTCGCTCGCCGTGGTGGTGCTGGCGGGCGGCGGCGCCCTGGTGGGCACGGGTGCGTTCGACTCCGAGGACAAGAAGGACTCGTCCCCCACCGCGCAGGCCGCGCCGACCGCCACCGGGGAGCCCACCACCCCGACCCGCAAGCCGGTCGAGGGCTGCACCGACCCGGCGCCGGGCGCGCCGAACGGCAAGCAGTGGCAGACCGAGCCGGCGATGAGCATCGACGCCTCCGGCACCTACACGTCGACGCTGGACACCAACTGCGGCAAGGTGACGCTCACCCTGGACGCGGCCAAGGCGCCGCACACGGTCAACTCCTTCGCCTTCCTCTCGGGCCAGCAGTTCTTCGACCACACCAAGTGCCACCGGCTGACCACGGGCGGCATCTTCGTGCTGCAGTGCGGCGACCCGACGGCCAGCGCCACCGCCCCGGGCGGCACCGGCGGCCCGGGCTACAAGTTCGCCGACGAGAACCTGACCGGCGCGACCTACCCGGCAGGCACGGTGGCGATGGCCAACTCCGGCCCGGGCACCAACGGCAGCCAGTTCTTCCTGGTCTACAAGGACACCAAGCTGGACCCGAACTACACCCCGTTCGGCAAGATCACCGGCGGTCTGGACGTGCTTCAGAAGATCGCCGCCGCGGGCACCCTGGAGGGTGGGGCGGATGGCCACCCGATGGCGGACGTCACCCTCAACTCGGTGACCACCGCGAAGGGTTGACCCGTACCGGGGCCGCGCCGCGCACGCCCGGGAGGCGTGCGGGCGCGGCCCCGGCCCGAAATCGCCCGGCCCGGATGCGGACAGCACCGGTCCTGGTCGCCTATGTTGGCGTTATGTAGGGTGCCCAGACCCGCCGGCCGTCACCCTCGGCAGCAAGACACGGCGGACGGGACGGCGGACTCATCGGTCCGCCGCACATCAACTGTGGACGACGTACGCGTACCGCCCCGGCGCGGGCGCGACGTCATGTGGAGGACGCGCTATGAGCAGCGACCCGTGGGGCCGTGTCGACGAGCAGGGCACGGTCTACGTCAGGACGGCCGACGGCGAACGCGTCGTGGGTTCCTGGCAGGCCGGCTCGCCCGAAGAGGCTCTCGCCTACTTCGAGCGCAAGTACCAGGGCATCGAGGTGGAGATCGGCCTGCTGGAGAAGCGGGTGCGCACCACCGACCTGGCCGCCAAGGACGCCCAGACGGCGCTGGAGCACCTGCGCGCGCAGGTGACCGAGGGGCACGCGGTCGGCGACCTGGACGCGCTGGCCAAGCGGCTGGACACGCTCGCCGGTGAGATCGAGAGCCGCCGCGAGCAGCGCAAGGCGGCCCGCGCCAAGGCCCAGGACGAGACCCGGACGGCCAAGGAGGAGCTGGTCGCCGAGGCCGAGCGGCTCGCCGAGTCGACCCAGTGGCGGGAGGCCGGCGACCGGCTGCGCGCCCTGGTGGACATCTGGAAGGGCCTGCCGCGGCTGGACCGTAAGAGCGACGACGAGCTGTGGCACCGCTTCTCGCACGCCCGCTCGGTCTTCTCCAAGCACCGCAAGGCGCACTTCGCCACCCTCGACGCCGAGCGCGACCAGGCCCGGGCGGTCAAGGAGCGCCTGGTCACCGAGGCGGAGGCGCTCTCCTCGTCCACCGAGTGGGGCGACACCGCGGCCCGCTACCGGGACCTGATGGCGCGCTGGAAGGCCGCCGGGCGCGCCCAGCGCGACATCGAGGACGAGCTGTGGGCGCGGTTCCGCGGCGCCCAGGACGTCTTCTTCCAGGCCCGGTCCGCCGTGTTCAGCGAGCGCGACGCCGAGCAGGTCGCCAACCAGAAGCTCAAGGAGGTGCTGGCGGCCGAGGCCGAGACGATCCTGCCGATCACCGACCTCAAGGCCGCCAAGGCGGCGCTGCGCGACATCAACGAGCGCTGGGAGGCGATCGGGCACGTGCCGCGCGACGTCCGGCCGAAGCTGGACGGCCGGCTGAACACGGTCGAGCGGGCGATCCGCGAGGCCGAGGACGCCGAGTGGAAGCGCTCCAACCCGGAGGCCAAGGCCCGTGCCGCCGGCATGGTCGGCCTCTTCGAGGCCAAGGCCGAGAAGATCCAGGCCGACCTGGACAAGGCCCGCGCGGCCGGCAACGCGAGCCGCGTCGCCAAGCTGGAGTCCGAGCTGGCCGGCGTCCAGACCCTGCTGGAGCAGGCGCACAAGAGCCAGGACGAGTTCAGCGGCTGAGTCCCCCGCCGCAGGACACGACGAAGGGCCCCGGGCGAACCCGGGGCCCTTCGTCGTGTCCCGCCGTCCGCTACTTGCGGGCCGAGGTGACCCGGTAGACGTCGTACACGCCCTCGACGCCGCGGACCGCCTTGAGCACGTGCCCGAGGTGCTTCGGGTCGCCCATCTCGAAGGTGAAGCGGCTCATCGCCACCCGGTCGCGGGAGGTCTGCACCGCCGCCGAGAGGATGTTGACGTGCTGGTCGGAGAGGACCCGGGTGACGTCCGAGAGCAGCCGCGAGCGGTCCAGCGCCTCGACCTGGATGGCGACCAGGAAGACGGACGACTGGGTGGCCGCCCACTCGACGTCGATCATCCGCTCGGGCTGCTGGCTGAGCGCCTCCACGTTGACGCAGTCGGCGCGGTGCACCGAGACGCCGTTGCCGCGGGTGACGAAGCCGACGATCGGGTCGCCCGGCACCGGCGTGCAGCAGCGCGACAGCTTGACCCAGACGTCCTCGACGCCCTTGACGATGACGCCGGGGTCGCCCTTGGCCCGGCGGCGGACGGCACGGCGGGTGTCGTGGGTCGGGGTGGCCGTCTCGGCGAGGTCCTCGGTGGCACCCTCCTCGCCGCCGAGCGCCTGCACCAGCTTCTGCACGATGTTCTGCGCGGCGACGTGGCCCTCGCCGATCGCGGCGTACAGCGAGGA
The DNA here is from genome assembly GCF_055561295.1 of Kitasatospora sp. NPDC022785. Classification (NCBI taxonomy): domain Bacteria; kingdom Bacillati; phylum Actinomycetota; class Actinomycetes; order Kitasatosporales; family Streptomycetaceae; genus Kitasatospora; species Kitasatospora sp. NPDC022785. The sequence goes on from NZ_JBVHHB010000002.1 coordinate 363,492, forward strand.
GATGTCGGGGTAGCGCATCTCGTGGGCCAGGGTGACCAGCGAGTCGCCGGTCAGGATCCGCTGGATCGGCAGGCCCTGCTTGCGCATCGCCCGGGCGATGGCCTCCTTGCCGTGCTCGATCGCCTCCTCGCGGCGCTCCTTGGAGAACCAGGCGCGGATCTTGTTGCGGGCGCGCGGGGACTTGACGAAGCCCAGCCAGTCCCGGGAGGGGCCGGCGTTCTCCGCCTTGGAGGTGAAGACCTCGACGCTGTCGCCGTTCTCCAGGGTCGATTCCAGCGGCACCAGCCGCCCGTTGACCCGGGCCCCTATGCAGCGGTACCCGACCTCGGTGTGGACGGCGAAGGCGAAGTCCACCGGGGTGGCGCCGGCCGGCAGCGCTATCACGTCGCCCTTGGGCGTGAAGACGAAGACCTCGTTGTTGGAGAGGTCGAAGCGCAGCGACTCCAGGAACTCGCTCGGGTCCTCGGTCTCCTTCTGCCAGTCCAGCAGCTGCCGCAGCCAGGCCATCTCGTTGACGGCGCCGGCCTTGTCGTCCTTGCGGGCCTGGGTGGGGGTGTCGGTGCGGACCTTGGAGGCGCCGGCCACCGCGCGCTGCTTGTACTTCCAGTGCGCGGCGATGCCGTACTCGGCCCGGCGGTGCATGTCGAAGGTGCGGATCTGGAGTTCGACGGGCTTGCCGCCGGGGCCGATCACCGTCGTGTGCAGCGACTGGTACATGTTGAACTTGGGCATCGCGATGTAGTCCTTGAACCGCCCCGGCACCGGGTTCCACCGTGCGTGGATGGTGCCCAGCGCCGCGTAGCAGTCGCGGACGGTGTCGACCAGGACCCGGATGCCCACCAGGTCGTAGATCTCGGCGAAGTCCCGGCCCCGGACGATCATCTTCTGGTAGACCGAGTAGTAGTGCTTCGGCCGTCCCGTGACGGACGCGGTGATCCGGGCGCCGCGCAGGTCGCCCTGGACCTGGTCGATCACGGTCGCCAGGTACTCGTCCCGCTTGGGCGCGCGCTCGGCGACCAGGCGGACGATCTCGTCGTACATCTTGGGGTAGAGGATCGCGAAGGCGAGGTCCTCCAGCTCCCACTTGATGGTGTTCATGCCCAGCCGGTGCGCCAGCGGAGCGTAGATCTCCAGCGTCTCGCGGGCCTTCTTCTCCTGCTTCTCCCGCTTGAGGTAGCGCATGGTGCGCATGTTGTGCAGGCGGTCGGCCAGCTTGATCACCAGGACGCGCGGGTCCTTGGCCATCGCGACGACCATCTTGCGGACGGTCTCGGCCTGCGCGGCCTCGCCGAACTTCACCCGGTCCAGCTTGGTGACGCCGTCGACCAGCAGGGCCACCGAGTCGCCGAAGTCCCTGCGCAGGGTCTCCAGGCCGTAGTCGGTGTCCTCGACGGTGTCGTGCAGCAGCCCGGCCATCAGGGTCGGGGCGTCCATACCCAGCTCGGCCAGGATGGTCGCGACCGCGAGCGGGTGGGTGATGTACGGGTCGCCACTCTTGCGCTTCTGCCCGCGGTGCCACTTCTCGGCGACCGCGTACGCCTTCTCGATGTCCCGCAGCAGCGCCGGGTCGGCCTTGGGGTCGTTGGCCCGGATCGAGCGGAACAACGGCTCCAGAACGGGGTTGAGCACGCTGGAGCGCTGGCCGCCGAGGCGGGCCAGGCGGGCGCGCATGCCGCCGGTGGAGGACGGGCGGCTCGCGGGAGCCACCGGACGCGAGGAGGTCGGCGCCGGACGTGCCGGGGTGGCCCCCGAGGGCGTGGGACGGTCTTCGGGGGCGGCCGCTGCGGCCGTGGGCACAACCTCGTCGGGCAAGGACACTCCTCGGGGCACCGGGCCGACCCCCCGTACGGCTGCCATCAACACGGACAACCGGGAGGGGATGAATCTTCATGGTACCGAGCCGGGCGCTCCGGTGTTCAGCCGCCCGGGCCCGGACACGCTCCGGGCACGCGAAGGGCGGCGGTCGGATGATCCGACCGCCGCCCTCGTCCGTGCCTCGGCCCGTCTCCCGGCCCGGTTCCCGGGCCGTTCCCCGGCCCGTTCTCCGGACCGCTTCTCAGACGGTGACCAGCGTCTCCAGCGGGGCGGTGCCCAGGTGCCCGGAGAGCCTCTCGCGGCCGTCCAGGAAGCCCAGCTCCATCAGCACCACGACGCCCACCAGCTCGGCGCCGGCCTCCTTCACCAGGTCCAGCGAGGCCCCGATGGTCCCGCCCGTGGCCAGCACGTCGTCCACCACCAGCACCCGCTCACCGGGCGCGAAGGCGTCGCACTGCACCTCCAGCGTCGCCTGGCCGTACTCCAGCTCGTACGAGCGGCGGAACACCTCGCCGGGCAGCTTGCCCTGCTTGCGGATCGGCACGAAGCCGAGCCCGGCCGCGAAGGCCGCCGGGGCCGCCAGCACGAAGCCGCGCGCCTCCAGGCCCACCACCTTGGTCGCACCGAGGGCCGTCGCCCGCTCCGCCAGCGCCCGGGTGAGGGCCGCGAAGGCCTCGGCGTCGGCGAGCAGCGGCGCGATGTCCTTGAACAGCACACCCGGCTTCGGGTAGTCCGGGACATCCCGGATCCGGCTGTTCAGCAGCTCGGCCAGTGCGGTGTCGGCGGTGGTCACGAAGTGTCCTTACGGTCGGTCGGAGGTCAGCGCTTGGTGGACGGACGGCCCTTGGCACGGGCGCCGCCCGCCCGGCCGCGCTGACCGACCATACCCGCCGGCAGGTCGCCGTCGGCGAACTCCTCGCCCTCCGGCGTACCGTCCCGGCCCTCGGCCGCGGCCTTGGCGTCCGCGGCGCGCCGCTGGGCGACCCGCTTGGCCAGCGCCTTCATGTCGGACTGCTCCTCCTTGAGCTGCGCCAGCAGCGGGGTGGCGACGCAGATCGAGGAGTAGGCACCGGCGGCGAGGCCGATGAACAGCGCGAGCGAGATGTCGTTCAGCGTGCCGGCGCCCAGGATGCCGCCACCGATGAAGAGCAGCGCCGCCACCGGGAGCAGGGCGACCACCGTGGTGTTGAGCGAGCGCACCAGGGTCTGGTTGAGGCCCGCGTTGGCCGCCTCGCTGTAGGTGAGCCTGTTCTGCTTGGTGAGCCCCTTGGTGTTCTCCTTCACGGTGTCGAAGACGACGACCGTGTCGTAGAGCGAGTACCCGAGGATGGTCAGGAAGCCGATCACCGTACCGGGGGTGACCTCGAAGCCCACCAGGGCGTAGACCCCGATGGTGATCAGGAGGTCGTGGATGAGGGCGACCAGGGCCGCCACCGCCATCCTCCACTCGAAGGCGATCGCCAGGTAGACCGTCACCAGGACCATGAAGATGATCAGGCCGGTGAGGGCCTTGCTGGAGATCTGCTCACCCCAGCTGGGACCGATCACCTGGGTGTCGATCTCCTGGAGCGGAACGCCGAGCTCCTTGGACAGCTTGTCGGTGAAGACCGACGAGCTGACGTTCTCCTCGGAGGAGACCTGGATGCGGAACTTCTTGCCGTTGTCCACGGACTGCACCAGCGGGTGCGAGTGGACGATCTTGTCCACCGCCTCCTGCGTCTGCGAGATGCTCAGCCCGGGCTTGGAGACGGTGTAGACCGAACCGCCCTTGAACTCGATGCCGAGTTTCAGGCCCAGGGCCAGACCGACCGCCGCGACCAGCACGATCACGCCGGAGATGCTGTACCAGAGCTTGCGGCGACCGACGAAGTCGAAGCTGACCTCGCCCTGGTAGAGCCGGTGGCCCAGATTGGAGAAGCGTGACACGGTGTCAGGCCCCCTTCACGGCGGCGGACGAGGGGGTACGGCGACGGCTGCTGCGCAGCGGCGGGCGGGCGCCCAGGCGCTTCGGGTCCAGACCGGACCACGGGTGGCCGTCGGAGAAGAACTTCCGGCGGGCCAGCAGCGTGATCAGCGGCTTGGTGAAGAGGAAGATCACGACGACGTCGAGCGCGGTGGTCAGGCCCAGCGTGAACGCGAAGCCCTGCACCTTGCCGACCGAGACCAGGTAGAGCACCGCGGCACAGAGGAAGGACACGAAGTCCGACACCAGGATGGTGCGCCGGGCACGCGGCCAGGCCCGCTGGACCGCCGGGCGCAGCGGGGCACCCTCGCGGACCTCGTCGCGGATGCGCTCGAAGTACACGATGAAGGAGTCCGCGGTGATACCGATCGCGACGATCGCGCCACAGACGGCCGGCAGGTTCAGCGCGAAGCCGATCCCCGCGCCGAGCAGGCTCATGATCGAGTAGGTCAGGATCGCCGAGACGACCAGACCGGCGATGGAGACCAGGCCGAGGCCGCGGTAGTACACCAGCGAGTAGAGGACCACCAGCAGCATGCCGATGGCGCCGGCGATCAGACCGGCCTGCAGCTGGTCGCCGCCGAGCTGCGGGGAGACGGTGGTGACGTCGTCCGTGGTGAACTCCAGCGGCAGGGCGCCGAAGCTCAGCACGTTGGCGAGGTTCTGCGCCTCGGCCTGGGTGAAGTTGCCCGAGATCACGCCCGAGCCGCCGGGGATGGCGCCGCGCACGTACGGGTGGGAGACGACCTGGCCGTCCAGCACGATGGCGAACTGGTTGGCCGGAGCGGCCTGGGGCGCCAGCTGGCCGGTGATCTTGGTGAAGGCGTCGGTGCCGGCACCGTTGAACTGCAGCTGGACCTGCCAGCCGGCACCCTGCTGGGTGTCGATGCTGGCCTGCGCCTTGGAGATGTCGGAGCCCTTCACCGCGACCGGGCCGAGGGCCAGCTTGTAGAAGACGCCGTCCTCGTCCTTCTGGGTGCAGGCGACGGTCGACTGTTCCTCGGACTTCTGCAGGTTCTGGCGCTGCTCCTGCTTGGAGCAGTCCAGGGCGGCGAACTGGGCGGCCAGCTCCGGCGGCACGGTGCCCTGGGTCATCGCGGCGGAGAGGTCCGGCGTGGTCGGGGCGGTCGCGGCGGCGCTCGGGGTCGCGGCGGGCGAACCGGACGCGGCGGCGCTCGGGGTGGCGCTCGCGCTGCCGGTGGCGGCCGCGGACGGGCTGGCGTCGGCGGCGAGGGCCTCACCGACGGCGCGGCCCTGCTTGGTGGGGCTGGCGCTGCCGGTCGCGGCACCCGCCGAAGCGGAGGCCGACGCCGAGGGGCTCGCGCTCGGGGCGGCACTGCCGCTCGCCGAGGGGGCCGCACTCGGGGTCTGCGCCTGGACGCCGGTCGGGGCGAGGGCGAGGACCGGGCGGAAGTACAGCTTCGCGGTGGTGCCGACCTGGTCGGCCGCGTTCTGCTTGTCACCGCCCTTGGGGATGTTGACGATGATGTTCCGGTCGCCCTGGGTCTGGACCTCCGCCTCGGAGACACCCATCCCGTTGACGCGCTGCTCGATGATCCCGGTGGCGATGTCCATGTTGGACTTGTTGATCGCCTTGGGATCGGTCGACTTCGCGCTCAGCGTGATACTGGTGCCGCCTGCGAGGTCGATCCCCAGGCGGGGCTTGGTGTTGCCCGTCCCGAACATGAGGGCGACCAGTCCGACGGTGACCACCAGGATGAGGGCCAGCGCCCGCCCCGGGTAACCGTCGCGCGGGCGCGACTTGGGTGTTGCCACCTTGCTCGTTTCTCCCTGTCCATGCCACCTCCCCTACCGGACCCCCGTCCGGCTCGTGGCTGGACGGGGGCGTGGCGGATCTGCGGCCCTGAGATCCTGTGGACTCGCGGCACTGCGCCGCGCGACCGGGCGGGTGCCCGGCCGTACTACTTGCTCGCGGGAGCCCCGCCCTCGGCCTCGCCCTTGTCGGCGCCGTCCTTGGTGAGCGTCAGCGGCTTCTCGTCGACCGGCTCGGCGTCGGCGTCCTCGGCCTCCGGCTCCGGAAGCTCGTCGTCGGCCGGGCGGCCGTTGATGATCGCGTCGTACTCCGCCGGCTCCAGGACCGCCGCGATCGCGCTCTTGGTGAAGTGGGTCACCACGCCCGGCGCGATCTCGAGCTCGATGGTCTCGTCGTTCACCGCCTTCACCTGGGCGTACAGGCCGCCGATGGTACGCACTCCAGCCCCGGGCTCCAGCGCCGTCTGCATCTGCTGCATCTGCGACTGGCGCTTCTTCTGCGACCGGAACATGAGCACGATCGCGATGATCGGGAGGAGAAGGATGATGAGGTTCACTGCAGCCAGGGTCCTTTACGGGCCGCCGGCCGGCGGCCTGTGTGGTATTGGTCGGCCCGTCAGGTGAGAGGGGCGGTCCGGCGGAGTCTAGGCGACCCCGAACTGATCGGACAACGCCAAGCATCGCATCCTGCCGCCGAAAGTGGCGAGCCTCGGCCTGCACAGTTTCCCCGGGCTTCTCCCCCGGCTTCTCCCCGCGGACCTGCGCCGGGCCCTGGTACGCCCCTATCGTCCCGGTGTCACCCGTTCAGCCCTCGTCGGCCGGGAAAAGCTCCGACTGGGCCGGCAGCACACCCCGATTGGTCTGGACCGGAGGGGTCTGGAACGGCGGAGTCAGGCCGAGGTGCTGCCACGCGGCGGCGGTGGCGATCCGGCCCCGCGGGGTGCGGGCGAGCAGGCCCTCGCGGACCAGGAAGGGCTCGGCGACCTCCTCGACCGTCTCGGACTCCTCCCCCACCGCGACCGCCAGGGTGGACAGGCCGACCGGGCCGCCGCCGAACAGCCGGAGCAGCGCGTCCAGCACCGCGCGGTCCAGCCGGTCCAGCCCGCGGGCGTCCACCTCGTAGACGTCCAGCGCCTGGGCGGCGATCTCCGGCGTCACCACGCCGTCGTGGCGGACCTGCGCGAAGTCGCGGACCCGGCGCAGCAGCCGGTTGGCGATACGGGGCGTGCCGCGGGAGCGCCCGGCGATCTCCGCCGCGCCGGCCGGGTCGATCTCGACGTCCAGCAGCGCGGCCGAGCGGTGCACCACCCGCTGGAGCTCGGCGGGCGCGTAGAACTCCATGTGGCCGGTGAAGCCGAAGCGGTCGCGCAGCGGCGGCGGCAGCAGGCCGGCCCGGGTGGTCGCGCCGACCAGGGTGAACGGCGGCAGCTCCAGCGGGATGGCGGTGGCGCCCGGGCCCTTGCCGACGATCACGTCGACCCGGAAGTCCTCCATCGCCATGTAGAGCATCTCCTCGGCGGGCCGGGACATCCGGTGGATCTCGTCGAGGAAGAGCACCTCACCCTCGGTGAGCGAGGAGAGGATCGCCGCCAGATCCCCCGCGTGCTGGATCGCGGGGCCCGAGGTGATCCGGATCGGGGCGCCCAGCTCGGCCGCGATGATCATCGAGAGGGTGGTCTTACCGAGCCCGGGCGGGCCGCTGAGCAGCACGTGGTCGGGCGCGGTGCCGCGCTTGCGGGCCGCTTGGAGCACCAGGGACAGCTGCTCGCGGACCCGCTCCTGGCCGATGAACTCGTCCAGCTGCTTGGGGCGCAGCGCCGCCTCGACCGCCTGGTCCTCACCGTCGGCGGCGGCCGTGACCAGCCGGTCGGCCGGGCCGCAGTCGTAGGAGCTCATGCCCCCTCCTCGCTTCGTCCGCTCACTGCTGCGGGCTCCAATGTCGACAAGATGACAGGTGGTCAGATCGGTAAAGAGGTGCTCAGCGGGCCCGGTTGAGAGTCCGCAGGGCCGCCTTGAGCAGGGCGCCGACGTCGGTCACGGTCTGCGCCTCGGCCTCCGGAGTGACGGCGGTGACCGCCTCGTCCGCCTCGCGCGGCGCATAGCCGAGGCCCACCAGGGCCGCGTGCAGCTGGTCGCTCCACGGCGCCGGGCCGGCCGCGATCGGCTTCTGGGCGGGGACACTGCCGTGCGGGGCGCCCAGCTTGTCCTTGTACTCCAGCAGCAGCTTGGCGGCCTTGGCCTTGCCGATACCGGGGACGGCGATCAGAGCCTTCTCGTTCCCCGCGGCGACGGCGGCGCGCAGTTCGTCCGGGCGGTGCACCCCGAGCATCGCCTGGGCCAGGCGCGGGCCGACCCCGGGCGCGGCCTGGAGGATCTCGAAGACCGCCCGCTCGTCGTCGTCGGCGAAGCCGTACAGGGTGAGCGAGTCCTCCCGGACGACGAGCGAGGTGGCCAGCCGGACGGGCTCGCCGAGGCGCAGGCCGGCCGCGGTGTTCGGCGTGCACTGGACGGCCATCCCGACGCCGCCGACCTCGACGACGACGGTGCCGCCGGAGACGGCGGCCACCGGGCCCTGGACGAAGGCGATCATCGGGCGGCTCCTCGGGGGGCTCGGTAGGAGGACGGGCGGGCGGACGGACGGGCGGGCGCCGCCTTGGCCACGGCGGCGGCGATCCGGTCCGTCGCGCCGCCGCGCCAGATGTGGCAGATGGCCAGCGCCAGCGCGTCGGCGGCGTCGGCCGGCTTGGGCGGGGCGTCCAGCCGCAGCAGCCGCTGCACCATGGCGGTGACCTGGGCCTTGTCGGCCCGGCCGGAGCCGGTGACGGCGGCCTTGACCTCGCTGGGGGTGTGCAGGGTGACGGGGATGCCGCGCCGGGTGGCGCAGAGCATCGCGACCGCGCTGGCCTGCGCGGTGCCCATCACGGTGCGGACGTTGTGCTGGGCGAAGACCCGCTCGACGGCGACGAGGTCCGGCCGGTGCTCGTCGAGCCAGCTCTCCACGCCCTGCTCGACCAGCAGCAGCCGGGGCCCGATCTCCGCGTCGGCGGGGGTGCGCACCACACCGACCCCGACCATCTTCAGCGGCCGGCCCGGCGCACCGTCCACCACGCCGATCCCGCACCTGGTCAGACCCGGGTCCACACCCAGTACCCGCACGTCGTGCCCCGCCTCTCCTGATTCGCCGCTCGCCTCCGGGCGCCCGGACCCGATGCCGACACGACTCGCGCCGGCGCTCCTCCGGCTCCTGTCGCCCGTCGCTCGCGGCATCGGCGCGCCCTTGGGCTAGCGGCGGGCCGCCCGCTCGCCGAGCGACCTGCGAAGGCTACCGCCCGGGTACGACAGACCCACCGACGACACCGGCCCGGTGGTCCCAGGGACCACCGGGCCGGACAGTGGGAACGATCACTCGGCGTCGAGCTGCGCACCGACCTCGTCGCTGATGTCGAAGTTGGCGAAGACGTTCTGCACGTCGTCGCTGTCCTCCAGGGCGTCGATCAGCTTGAGGATCTTGCGGGCGCCGTCGACGTCCAGCTCGACCTGCATGCTCGGGAGGAAGTTGGCCTCGGCCGAGTCGTAGTCGATGCCGGCGTCCACCAGGGCGGTGCGGACGTCGACCATCTTGGAGGCCTCGGAGACGATCTCGAAGGACTCGCCGAGGTCGTTGATCTCCTCGGGCTCCTGGTCGAGGACGACCTCGAAGAGCTTGTCCTCGTCCACGCCGTCGGCCTTGGGGACGATCACGACGCCCTTGCGGTTGAACAGGTACGAGACCGAGCCCGGGTCGGCCATCGAGCCGCCGTTGCGGGTCATCGCGACGCGCACGTCCGAGGCGGCGCGGTTGCGGTTGTCGGTGAGGCACTCGATGAGCACCGCGACGCCGTTCGGACCGTAGCCCTCGTACATGATCGTCGAGTAGTCGGCCCCGCCGGCCTCGGCGCCCGAGCCGCGCTTGACGGCGCGGTTGATGTTGTCGATCGGGACCGAGCTCTTCTTCGCCTTCTGGATGGCGTCGTAGAGGGTCGGGTTGCCGGCCGGGTCGCCGCCTCCGGTGCGCGCCGCCACCTCGATGTTCTTGATCATCTTGGCGAAGAGCTTGCCGCGCTTGGCGTCGATCACGGCCTTCTTGTGCTTGGTGGTAGCCCACTTAGAGTGGCCGGACATCGCCAGCTCCTTTACGTCGCCAAAGGGAAATGAACAGAAGAGATCTTACCGGTGCCGCCACCGGTGGACAGCACACGGTCAGCATGCGGCGGCGAGGCGCTACCGCGCGGTGCCGACGGGCCGCTACCGCGCGGCCGCGGCGAGGTGCTCCTCGACCATCCGCACGAAGTAGCCGTGGACCCGGTGGTCGCCGGTCAGCTCGGGGTGGAACGACGTGGCCAGCAGGTTCCCCTGGCGGACGGCGACGATCCGGCTGTCCGGGCCGTCGGCCGCCGGCAGCTCGGCCAGCACCTCGACGCCCGCGCCGACCGCCTCGACCCAGGGGGCGCGGATGAAGACGCCGTGCACCGGCGCGTCGCCGAGGCCCTCGAAGGCGATACCGGACTCGAAGGACTCGTTCTGGCGGCCGAAGGCGTTGCGGCGCACCGTCATGTCGATGCCGCCGACGGTCTCCTGGTCGTCGCGGCCGTCCAGGATCTTGTCGGCCAGCATGATCATGCCGGCGCAGGTGCCGTACACCGGCATCCCGGCGGCGACGCGCTCGCGCAGCGGGTCCATCACGCCGAACAGCAGCGCCAGCTTGGACATGGTGGTGGACTCCCCGCCGGGGATCACCAGCGCGTCGACCTCGGCCAGCTCCTCGACGCGGCGCACCGGGCGGGCCAGCGCGTCGGCCTCGGCCAGCGCGACGAGGTGCTCGCGGACGTCGCCCTGCAGGGCGAGGACGCCGATGACTGGAGTGCTCACGGTCTCAAACCTTCTTCGATCGGTACTTCGTGTGATCGCTGCCCCGGGCGGACGTTGCTCCGCTCCGGGCGATCGTCTTCTTCGGCCGTCGTCGTCCGGGGCCCGGCGCGGCGCGGCCCGCCGCGCGCCGAGGCGCTGCGGCGGGCCGACACCGGACGCGGGGTTGGACTACCAGCCGCGGTTGGCGTAGCGCTCGGTCTCGGGCAGGGTGTCGCAGTTGATGCCGACCATGGCCTCGCCCAGGTTGCGGGAGGCGTCCGCGATGATCTTCGGGTCGTCGAAGAAGGTGGTGGCCTTGACGATCGCGGCGGCACGCTTGGCCGGGTCGCCCGACTTGAAGATGCCGGAGCCGACGAAGACGCCCTCGGCGCCCAGCTGGCGCATCAGCGCGGCGTCGGCCGGAGTGGCCACACCACCGGCGGAGAACAGCACGACCGGCAGCTTGCCGAGCTCGGCGACCTCCTTGACCAGCTCGTACGGGGCGCGGAGCTCCTTGGCGGCGGCGTACAGCTCGTTGTTGTCGAAGCCGCGCAGCTTGGCGATCTCGTTCTTGATCTGACGCAGGTGGCGCACGGCCTCGACCACGTTGCCGGTGCCGGCCTCGCCCTTGGAGCGGATCATGGCCGCGCCCTCGGCGATGCGGCGCAGGGCCTCGCCCAGGTTGGTGGCACCGCAGACGAAGGGGGTGGTGAACGCCCACTTGTCGGAGTGGTTGACCTCGTCGGCCGGGGTCAGCACCTCGGACTCGTCGATGTAGTCGACACCGAGCGACTGCAGGACCTGGGCCTCGACGAAGTGGCCGATGCGGGACTTCGCCATGACCGGGATCGAGACCGCCGCGATGATCTCCTCGATCATGTTCGGGTCCGACATGCGCGCGACGCCGCCGTCCTTGCGGATGTCGGCCGGAACCCGCTCCAGCGCCATGACGGCGACAGCGCCGGCGTCCTCGGCGATCTTGGCCTGCTCGGCGTTGACCACGTCCATGATCACACCGCCCTTGAGCTGCTCGGCCATGCCGCGCTTCACCCGGGCGGTGCCGATCTGCGGCTGGTCTGCGGTGGTGGGGGTGGTGGACACGTGAGACCTCACTCGAAGATGAACCAGTGCTATCGCCCTATGGTAGGCGGAAGAAACCGTCACTCCATGCGCCATCAAGTCCAGGCAGGCCGACGGGATACGACAAACAGGCCGGATCCGGACCGTCCCGCCGCACCCCGTGGGAGAAGCGGCCCGGGGCCGGACGCCGACCGTTCGCACACCGAAAGCAGGCCGTGCGCCACCCGGCTCAGGCCGGAGCGCCCTCGGGGGTCAGCGCCGGCGGCGGCGCGTCGTCCATCTCGAACGCCATCGGGAACGGCGCACGTCCGGCCAGCCGGAAGTAGCGCACCAGCCGGTGCTCCCGCACCGCCCGGGCCGCCCGCACCGCGTCGTTGTGGAACCGCCGGGCCATCGGTACCCGGCGCACCGCGGCGGTGAGCTCCTTCACCGCCTCCTCGCCGCCCGGCTCGGCCACCAGCACGGCGACCTGCTCCGGCTCGGCCAGCACCGCCCGCAGCGCCATGCTGAGCTGGCTCTCCGCCACCTCGCGCTGCTCGTCGTCGGCCTGCCGGGCCACGTGCGCGGCGTCCAGCAGCAGCAGCGAGGCCGCCGGGTCCAGCAGCGAGGAGGTGGCCAGCTCGATCGCGACCGACGCCCGGCGGACCAGCTGCGCGTCCAGCGCCGCGCGGGCGGCGTCGATGCGGGCGTGCAACCGGTCCAGCCGGCCGGCCGTCCAACTCAGGTACATGCCGAACAGCACCACGGCCACGCCGGCCCAGATCCAGGTAGTCACGGGGCGCTACGCTACCGGGTGCCCGCGGCCCGGCCGCGCCGCCGGGTGGCCGCGGCTCAGCCGCCGACGGTCGCGCTGCGGTAGCTGTCCCGGTCGATGTCCGAGATGTTCACCGCCGTGAACAGCCGGGTGCCGGCCGCCGGGACGACCCGCTCCGCCAGCAGCGCCAGCACGGCGTCGCTGAGCGCCGCCTTGGCCTCCGCGGTGCGCCCGGGGAAGATCTGGAACTCCACGTACACCTGGGCGTCCGGGCCCTCGCTCTCGCCCACCACGAAGCCCTGCACCTCGCGGAAGACGGTCTTGCAGGCCTCCGGGGTCGCGTTGATGGTCTTCACGGCGAGCCGGTTGATGGCCAGGCCCAGCTCACGGCGGTCGAACGCGCCGGCCAGCTCGGGCGAGTAGTCGACGGAGATCTGCGGCATCGGTGCCTCCAGGAGTCACGGTGATCACTACGGTCCGGCAGACCACAACCACCGCGGCCCGCGGTTGCTTCCCGCGCCGGCGGGATCAGTCCCGGGCCAGCCCGAACCGGCCGCGCCGGCCGCCGCGCTCGTCCTCCTCGACCACGGCCGCCGCACCCGCCGCCACCGTCTCGTACACCGCCAGGATGTCCGCGGCCACCGTCGACCAGTCGAACCGCCGGACGTACCGGGACGCCGCCTTGCTCAGCTCCGCCAGCCGGCCCGGGTCCCCCAGCAGCCGCAGCGCCGACCGGGCCAGCGCGTCCGCGTCCTCCACCGGGAACATCTCGCCCGCGTCCCCGCCGTCCAGCACCTGCTTGAACGCGTCCAGGTCGCTCGCCAGCACCGGCGCACCCGCCGACATCGCCTCGACCAGGATGATCCCGAAGCTCTCGCCACCGGTGTTCGGCGCCACGTACAGGTCGACGCTGCTCAGCAGCCGGGCCTTCTCCCGGTCGCTGACCATGCCGAGGAACTCCACCTGCTTGCGGACCTCCGGTGCCAGCCCGGCGACCGCCTCCTCCTCGTCGCCCTTGCCCGCCACCAGCAGCCGCACGCCCGGCCGCTCGGCCAGGATCTTCGGCAGTGCGGCCAGCAGGGTCGGCAGGCCCTTGCGCGGCTCGTTGATCCGCCCGACGAACCCGATCGTGCCGGGCTCGCCCACCGCCGCGCCGCCCGTCCAGCGCGGGTCCGGCTCTGCCTCCGCGAAGAAGCCGACGTCCACGCCGTTGGGGATCACCACCGGGTCCCCGCCCAGGTGCTCGACCAGGGTGCGGCGGGCGTACTCGCTCACCGCGATCCGGGCCCGGATCTTCTCCAGGCCCGGCTGCAGGATCGGCGAAGCAGCGATCATGAACCGCGACCGCGGGTTGGAGGTGTGGAAGGTGCCGACCATCGGCCCGGTCGCCGACCAGGCAGCCAGTATCGACAGGCTCGGTGCGACCGGCTCGTGGACGTGCAGGATGTCGAACGCGCCGTCGTGCAGCCACCGCCGCACCCGGGCCGCGGACAGCGGGCCGAAGCTCAGCCGCGCCACCGACCCGTTGTACGGAACGGCCACCGACCGCCCGGCCGAGACCACGTACGGCGGCAGCGCCTCGTCGTCCTCGGCGGGCGCCAGCACCGACACCTCGTGGCCGAGGCCGATCAGGTGCTCCGCCAGGTCCCGGATGTGGAACTGCACCCCGCCGGGGACGTCCCAGTCGTACGGGCAGACGATGCCGATCTTCACTGATTCCTCGTGTTCCTCTAGGTTCGCCGTCAGGGCCCGGAGGCCTCGGCGGCGGGCTCGCCGGCCGGCTCCGCGACGGGCTGGACGGCCGGGCTGGCCGCGGGTGCCTCCACCGTCGCACGGACCGGGAGGTCGGCCAGCCAGAACCGCTGCAGCATGTGCCAGTCCTCGGGGTGCTCGCGGATCGCCTGCTCCCAGACCTCCGCCATCGCCTGCACCATCAGCCGGGTCTTCTCCTGGCGGTCCCCCTGCGCCGGCACGGGCACCTCGGGGTGGATCCGCGCCCGCATCACCGGGCCGTCGTACCAGAGCGACACCGGCAGCAGCGCCGCCCCCGTCCGCTGGCAGAGCGCCGCCGGCCCGGCCGGCATCCTGGTCGCCTCGCCGAAGAAGGACACCCCTATGCCGGCCTCCGAGAGGTCCCGGTCACCGACCAGGCAGACCAGCCGCCCCTCGCGCAGCCTCCGGGCCAGCGTGCCGATCACATTGCCCCCGCCGCCGGTCAGCGCGAGGACCTCCATGCCCAGGCTCTCCCGGAACGCCACGAAGCGGTCGAACAGCTTCTCCGGCTTCAGCCGCTCCGCGACCGTCGTGAACGGGTACCCCTCCAGCGCCACCCAGGCTCCCGCGAGGTCCCAGTTGCCCATGTGCGGCAGCGCTATCACCGCGCCGCGCCCGGACTCCATCGCCTCCCGCAGCTGCTCGAAGCCCTCGACCTGCACGTCCCGGGCCACCCGCTGCCGGCTCCACACCGGCAGCCGGAAGGACTCCATCCAGTACCGCATGTACGAGCGCATGCCGGCCCGCGACAGCTCCCGCAACCCGGCCTCGTCCAGCCCCGGGCGCACCCGCCGCAGGTTGGCCTCCAGCTGCAGCACCCGCTTGCCGCGCTTGCGCCACGCGAAATCGGCCAGCCTGTCGAACAGGCCGGACGCGGCCGGCTCGGGCAGGTGCTTGAGCACCGCCCAGCCCAGCGCGTACGCCGAGTACACCAGTCGGTCCTTCACCGCAGGCCCGCTCCCCTTCAGCTCCCGGCCGCCACTCGGTCGGCCTCGAACGCCTCCCGGCGCACCGTCAGCATCCGCTGGAACACCGTCACCAGGCTGCCCGCCGCCACCAGCCACAACGCCACCGGCAGCAGCCACTCCACGTACGGCACACCGAACGTGTGCAGACCCGCGATCCCGGCCCCGACCAGGCTGATCACCAGCCGCTCGGCCCGCTCCACCAGCCCCGACACGTCACACGGCAGCCCCTGGCTCTCCGCCCGGGCCTTGGTGTACGACACCACCAGACCGCTCGCCAGCGAGAAGATCGCCACCGCGCAGAGCAGATTGTTGTCGCCCTTGCCCGCGTACCACATGGCCAGGCCGCCGAAGATCGCCGAATCCGCCACCCGGTCCAGCGTGGAGTCCAGGAACGCCCCCCACTTGCTGGTCCGGCCCAGCTGCCGGGCCATGTTCCCGTCCACCAGGTCCGAGAAGATGAACAGCGTGATCGTGATGGTGCCCCAGAAGAACTCCCCGCGCGGGAAGAACACCAGCGCACCGGCCACCGAACCGGCGGTACCGATCAGCGTCACGGCGTCCGGGCTCACACCCAGCCGGATCAGGAACGCGGCGAACGGGGTCAGGACACGTGTGAAGAAGGCACGCGCGTATTTGTTGAGCATGGCCTTCCCGACCGCTCCGATCTCCCTGGTACCCGCCTGCGGCAGAGTGCGCGGCAGACGGCCGGACGGATCAGCCCATCCGGCGCACCCATCGTAGCCACGCCGACGACACCCTCCGGCGCACGCCACCGTCCTCCCGCCCCCGCACCCCCTCGGCCCGTCACCCCGGGTGCGCGGCCCCACACGAACGGTCACCACGGGCGCGCGCATGCGGCGCGGATCGCCGGACCCGCACCTAGACTTTCAACGACAGTCTCGGCGCGACGGGAGGAGACCCCGATGCCCGACCGCAGCACCGCACGAGCCGGCCAGGCGCCCACCGTCACCGGCCCAGGCCACCTGCGCAACGTCGTCCTCATCGGCTGCAGCGGCGTGGGCAAGACCACCCTCGCCGAATCCCTCGCCCTCGCCGCCGGCGCCGTCAACCGCGCCGGCCGCGTCACCGACGGCAACACCGTCTCCGACCACGAGGAGATCGAGCACCAGCAGCAGCGCTCCGTCCAGCTCTCCGTGCTCCCCCTCGAATGGCACGGCATCAAGGTCAACCTGCTCGACCCACCCGGCCACCCCGACTTCACCGCCGACCTGCGCGCCGCCCTGCACGCCGCCGACGGGGCCGTCTTCGTCGTCTCCGCCACCGACCCCGTCACCGCCCCCACCCGCGCACTCTGGCGGGAGTGCGCCGCAGAAGGCATCCCGCGCGCCATCGCCGTCGCCAAACTCGACGTCGCCCGCAGCGGCTTCGACGAGATCCTCGCCGCCTGCCACGACGCCTTCGGCCTCGGACCGGACACCCTGCGCCCGCTCTTCCTCCCCGTCCGGCACGACGGCCGCCCCGACGGCAGCGTCGACCTGCTCACCGGGCACACCTACGGCCAGGCCGACCCGCTCCCCGACACCGGCCCCGCCCGGGACAGCCTCGTCGAGGCCATCTCCGGCCAGGACGACACCCTCATGGAGCGCTACCTCGCCGGCGAACCCCTCGACACCGACGCCCTCGAAGCCGGCCTGCGCCGCGAGATCCTCGCCTGCACCCTCCACCCCGCCGTCCCCACCGACGACAGCGGCCTCGGCGCCACCGAACTCCTCGACCTCATCACCACCTCGTTCCCCGACCCCACCGAACGCACCCGCCCCGGACCCGAGTGCGACCCCGAAGCCCCGCTCGCCGCCCAGGTCGTCCGCGTCACCGGCGACGCCTACGTCGGCCGGATCAGCCTGCTGCGCATCTACGCCGGCACCCTGCGCCCCGACACCCGGATCCACCTCGCCGGCCCCGACCACCCCGCCGACCAGGACGGCGACGAACGCGTCACCGGCCTCACCAGCCCCTTCGGCAAACTCCAGCGCCCCGTCCCGCACGCCGTCGCCGGCGACCTCGTCTGCGCCGCCAAACTCACCACCGCCCGCGCCGGCGACACCGTCCACGACCCCGGCCACCCGGTGAAGCTCGACGGCTGGACCGTGCCCGAAGCGCTGCTGCCCATCGCCATCGAGGCCCACAGCAAGGCCGACGACGACAAGCTCTCCCAGGCCCTCGCACGGCTCGTCGCCGAAGACCCGGCCCTGCGCCTGGAACAGAACCCCGACACCCACCAGCTGGTCCTCTGGTGCACCGGCGAGGCCCACGCCGAGGTCGTCCTCGACCGCCTCCGGGGCCGGCACGGCGTCCACGTCGACACCGTCGAACCCAGGGTCGCCCTGCGCGAGACCTTCGGCACCGCCGCCGCCGGCCACGGCCGCCTGGTCAAGCAGTCCGGCGGGCACGGCCAGTACGCCATCTGCGACCTGGAGGTCGAACCCCTCCCGGCCGGTGCGGGCTTCGAATTCCAGGAGCACGTCGTCGGCGGCGCCGTCCCCCGGCACTTCATCCCCTCCGTCGAGAAGGGCATCCGCGCCCAACTCGCCAAGGGCGTCTCCACCGGCTACCCGCTCGTCGACGTCCGGGTCACCCTCACCGACGGCAAGGCGCACTCCGTCGACTCCTCCGACTCGGCCTTCCAGACCGCCGCCGCCCTCGCCCTGCGCGACGCCGCCGAACACGCCGTCATCCGGCTGCTCGAACCCGTCGCCGCCGTCAGCGTCCTGCTGCCCGACGACTACCTCGGCGCCGTCCTCACCGACCTCGGCGCCCGCCGCGGCCGCGTCCTCGGCACCGAGACCGGCGGCCCCGCGCTCACCCTGCTGCGCGCCGAAGTCCCCGAACTCGAACTCATCCGCTACCCCGTCGACCTGCGCTCACTCACCCACGGAACGGCCGAGTTCTCCCGCGCCCACCTGCGCCACGAACCCATGCCCGCCGCCCTCGCCGCCCGCCACACCGGGGAGAAGTCCTAGGTCGGACCCCGCCTAGCGCTGCGGCAGCGCGCAGGCCGGCGTACCGCCGGGCATCCGGTGCCGGTTCTTCGCCACCCAGCGGTACACCACGGCCGCGAGCGGCCGCACCGGCGCCAACGCCAGCAACCCGCCCAGGTACGCCCACGCCCCGCCCGAACGCATCAGGAGCCGCGCCACCGCCTGCGCGCCGCCGTACACCCGGCCCGCCGGCGTCACCCAGAGCACCTCGCGCTCGGCCCGCTCCCAGGAGACCTCGCCGTGCCCGCCGGCCAGCGCGTCCAGCTCCGCCAGGTCCGCGAACTGGAACGGCACCGCCTCCCAGCCCCCCGAGGCCAGCGTCTGCCGCAGATACCGCTCGGCCCACCCCTTGCACGTCGTGCAGAAGGCGCAGTCACCGTCGAAGACCAGCACCGGATCCTTCACCGCAGCTCCCTCGGGTCGCTCCATGCGCCCATCGTGCCCCATTACGCCCCCCCGTCCGCCACCGGGGGCGTCGCGGCCCCCGAAGGTGGGCATCATGCCCGACAGACGCGGTATGGCCCGAACGTGACGGCACTTCAGACGATCATCCGCGCACCGGTACCGGGGCACGGTAACCTGCCGCTGACAAGGGGAGGAGGGGACGCCACCGTGACCACACTCGACATGACCCCGGGTGCGCAGATACCCCGGACGGACGCCGGCCCGCAGACCGCCGTCACCCAGGCGCTCTCCTCGACCGCCTACCGCGACGGCGAGGTCCACGAGTTCGTCGCGGCGGTCACCGACGCCACCGCGAAGAAGGGCCGCTTCGCGCTCTTCCGCCCCAACCTCGGCGAGGCCTTCAGCCGCGCCGTCATCGGGCGCGCCCTCGGCGGGGACCGCAAGCCGCTCGTCCCGTCGTTCGGCATCGACACCCGCCAGATCGTCGAGCACTGCCTCGCCGCCGACGACCTCAGGGCCGTCCGCGACCGCAGGCTCACCGGCGTCACCGTCGTCACCGGCGTGCTCTTCCTGCCCGGCACCCTGATCTGGCTCGGTGCCTTCCAGCTCCGCGCCTGGCTCAAACGGGACAACCCCAAGAACGCCGCGGTCTACGGCGGCGTCGTCCTCGCCGCCGCGGTCGCCGTCGCCCTGCTCCTCGCGATCAAGCCGCCCACCGGCGGCCTGCTCGGCATCTACCTGCGCCTGGTCATGCTCGCCCCGATCGTCGGCTGGTACCTCGCCAAGCGCATCGTGCTCAGCTCCGCCCTGGACCTGCGCGCCCGCTGGCAGGCCCTCGTCGAGGGCAACGCCGTCGCCGCCACCGTCCCCAAGGCCGTCCCCCGCGACGACCTGGACAAGAAGGCCGCCGACCTGCGCGCCAAACTCGGCCGGCTGGAGTCCGAGCAGGAGACCAACATCCAGCACTACGCCGGCCGCAAGGGCATCCTCGGCGTCGGAAAGCGCTGGGGCGAGTGGCGCCTCGTGGACAACCTCCGCCCGGCCGAGGGCCACCTCGACTACCGCGCCTTCCACCCCTGGGACCTCATCCGCAAGATCTCCGGCCACCTCAAGGCCCTCGGCATCAGCGACGTCGCGAACAGCGGGATCCCCGGCGTCGCCGTGAAGCAGTGGGTGGTGCTGGAGGTCGGCGAGGGCGCCGACGAGATCAGCCGCCCGGGCGGCGCCGACATGGACGGCGACCGGATGCGCGAGTTCGCCATCCAGACCATCGCCGACAAGCAGACCTTCCCCGGCGGCCCCCGGCACTACCTCGCCACCCAGTTCGTGACGCACGACGGCAAGCTGGTCATCACCTTCACCGTCACCGTCGTCCTGCTCGCCCACACCATGAACATCACGGTGGCCGGCTACGCGCTCGGACCGGTCAACGGCCTCTTCTTCGACAAGCCCAAGGACAAGGAGAAGACGGTCTCGAAGACCGTGAAGTTCTGGGAGGAACAGACCGTCAAGCTCCCCCTGATCGACAACGACGAGGTGGTCCGCCAGGCCGTCCGCGCGCCCTTCTACCGGATCCCGGGCCTGCTCGCCTGGCTCGGCGGCGGCCTCGGCCTGCCCGAGCCGTTCGGCTTCCGGCACGCCTGGGCCGCGCCGCCGTGGAACACCCGGTCGATGACCGACAACGCGCTCAACGTCGCCGCGCCGGTGCTCAGCGCGGTCCACGCGGCCACGCTGGAGTTCCTGGAGGAGCACGACCTCGACACCGAGCGCTTCTTCAAGAACCGCGCCTCGATCATCAAGTCCGAGGTGCAGGGCAGCCGCCCGTACAAGGTCGACCAGTTGGACGCCGGCTGAGCGCACACGCCACGCGCAGGGGCCCGTCGCCGATTCCCGGCGACGGGCCCCTGCGCGTGTCCGGGCTCAGTCCTGCGGCCAGGCCTCGGCCAGCATCTTCCGGGTGTCCGCCAGCAGCTGCGGCAGCACCTTGGTGTGGCCGACCACCGGCATGAAGTTGGTGTCCCCACCCCAGCGCGGCACCACGTGCTGGTGCAGGTGCGCCGCGATCCCGGCGCCGGCCGCCGCGCCCTGGTTCATCCCGATGTTGAAGCCGTGCGCCCCCGACGCCGCCCGCAGCGCCGTCATCGCCTTCTTGGTGAACACCGCCAGCTCGGCGGTCTCCGCCTCGTCCAGCTCGGTGTAGTCGGCGACGTGCCGGTACGGGACGACCATCAGGTGCCCGCCGTTGTAGGGGTACAGGTTGAGCACCGCGAACACCGCGCTCCCGCGCATGACGACCAGCCCGTCCTCGTCGCTCAGCGACGGGATCGAGCAGAACGGACAACCGTCGTCCGGGGCCGGGCCGGTGGGCTTGTTCTCTCCCTGGATGTACGCCATCCGATGGGGGGTCCACAGGCGGCGGAAGCCGTCCGGCTCGCCGACGCCCCGCTGCAGTTCCGGCTCAGTCGTCATGCTGATCAGCATATTCGCCCGGCCGGGCTTGCCAAGCAGAGTGGGGCAGACTCCTGAGGAGCCTGCCCCACGCCTACCGCCGTCCACGGCGTCACACCTGGATGCGGCGCTCCACGGCGTCCACGATCTCGGCGACCGCGTCGGCCACCGGCACGCCGTTCTTCTGCTCGCCGTTGCGGTAGCGGAAGGAGACCGCGCCGGCCTCGACGTCGTCGTTGCCCGCGATCAGCATGAACGGGACCTTGCTGCGCTGAGCGTTGCGGATCTTCTTCTGCATCCGGTCGTCCGAGGTGTCCACCTCGACCCGGATCCCGCGCTTCTTCAGCTCGGCAGCGACCTCCAGCAGGTACGGCACGTGCTCGTCGGTGATCGGGATGCCGGTCACGGTGACCGGGGCCAGCCACGGCGGCATGGCGCCGGCGTAGTGCTCCAGCAGCACCGCGAAGAAGCGCTCGATCGAGCCGAACAGCGCACGGTGGATCATGACCGGCCGCTGGCGCGAGCCGTCCGCCGCCGTGTACTCCAGGTCGAATCGCTCCGGCAGGTTGAAGTCGAGCTGGATGGTGCTCATCTGCCAGGTACGGCCGATGGCGTCACGCGCCTGGACGGAGATCTTGGGACCGTAGAAGGCCGCGCCGCCCGGGTCCGGGACCAGCGGCAGCCCCTGCTTCTCGGCCACGGCCGCGAGGACCGCGGTGGCCTCCTCCCAGGTCTCGTCCGAACCGACGTACTTCACCGGGTCCTTGGTGGAGAGCTCCAGGTAGAAGTCGGTCAGGCCGTAGTCCCGCAGCAGGTTGAGCACGAAGGTCAGCGTCGAGTCGAGCTCCTCCGCCATCTGCTCGCGGGTGCAGTAGATGTGCGCGTCGTCCTGGGTGAAGCCGCGGGCACGGGTCAGACCGTGCACCACACCCGACTTCTCGTACCGGTACACCGTTCCGAACTCGAAGAGGCGCAGCGGCAGTTCACGGTACGAGCGGCCGCGCGCGTCGAAGATCAGGTTGTGCATCGGGCAGTTCATGGGCTTCAGGTAGTAGTCCACGCCCTCGTCGAGCTGCATGGGCGGGTACATGCCGTCGGCGTACCAGTCCAGGTGGCCGCTCTTCTCGAAGAGCTTCCCCTTGGTGGCGTGCGGGGTGTAGACGAACTCGTAGCCCTCCTCCTCGTGCCGCTTGCGCGAGTAGTCCTCCATGGCGCGGCGGATGATGCCGCCCCTGGGGTGGAAGACGGCGAGGCCGGAGCCGATCTCCTCGGGGACGGAGAAGAGGTCGAGCTCGTTGCCGAGCTTGCGGTGGTCGCGCTTCTCGGCCTCGACCAGGAAGTCGAGGTGCGCCTTCAGCTCGTCCTTGGTCGGCCAGGCGGTGCCGTAGATGCGCTGGAGCATCGGGTTCTTCTCGCTGCCGCGCCAGTAGGCGGCCGCGTTGCGCATCAGCTTGAACGCCGGGATGTGCCGGGTGGACGGCAGGTGCGGGCCGCGGCAGAGGTCGCCCCAGCAGAGCTCGCCGGACTTGGCGTCCAGGTTGTCGTAGATGGTCAGCTCGCCGGCGCCGACCTCGACGTCGGCGCCCTCGCCGGCGGTGGCAGCGGAGCCCTTGAGGCCGATCAGCTCCAGCTTGTACGGCTCGGCGGTCAGCTCCTCGCGGGCGGCCTCGTCGGTGACCACGCGGCGGGAGAACTTCTGCCCGCGCTTGATGATCTCCTGCATCTTCTTCTCGATGGCCTTGAGGTCATCGGGGTGGAACGGCTTCTCGACGTCGAAGTCGTAGTAGAAGCCGTCCTTGACCGGCGGGCCGATGCCGAGCTTGGCCTCCGGGAAGAGCTGCTGCACGGCCTGCGCCATGACGTGCGCGGTGGAGTGGCGCAGGATGTCCAGGCCGTCCTTGCTGCCGATCGCGACCGGCTCGGCCTCGTCGCCGTCCTGCAGGACGTACGCGAGGTCCTTGAGCTGGCCGCCGACGCGGGCGGCGATGATCGAGCGGTCGTCGGCGAAGAGCTCGGCGGCCGTAGTGCCCGTGGTCACCACGCGCTCTTCCCGATCGGGTTCGCGGTTGATGATTACCCGGACGTCCGTCACCGGTCTCTCCTGACGTGCTGGATTCATAGGACGCAACACTTCGCTGCGCGTGACGATGGTACCGAGAGCACCACCCCCGCCGTGCACCTACGCCCCCTGTCCCGCCTCCCCCAGCGTCTTCAGCAGCCGTTGCCGCTCGGCCTCCTCCAGGCCGCACAGTTCCAGGCGCCGCGGGTGGGTGAGCCGGCGGAACCCGCCGCGCCGCTCCAGCCTGCCGCTGACCCGCACCGGAGCGCCCGCGAGGTGGGCCTCGGCGGCCAGCCGGTACGCCGGGTCCGCGAGCCGGAGCCGCACCTCGCTGACCTCGGCGCCGCCGAGTACGCGCAGCCGCACGGTGCCGGGGCCGGCCGGGTCGGCGCGCTTGAGCCGCACCACCATGCCGACGACGGTGACGGCGACCGCCGGTTCGATCCGCTCCAGCAGGGCGGCGGCCTCTTCGAGGGCGGGCAGGTCCCCGGGCGAGAACTCCAGGGCGATCCGCCGGTCGCCGAAGCCGCCGGGCGTCCCGGCGGCGGCCGACCACGCGACGGAGAGCCGGCCGGCGGTCGCGCCGCGCACCAGCTCCTCGACGGACTGCACCAGTTCGCGGCTGACCCCGGCCTGGACGGCGTTCTCGAAGGCCTCCGGCCCGCCGCTCACCCGCCGGTAGTCGACGGCGTCCCGCAGCGCCTCCAGGGCGCGGACCAGCGTGGTCACGGCGGCCCGGCCCTCGGGCGCGGGGGTGTAGGCGGTGAGCCCGCCGCCGTTGTCCACCACGAGGCCCTGCTCGACCACCAGGACGTGTTCGAGGAAGTCCCCGGCCCAGGCGTCGAGCCGGGCACCGAAGTAGGCGGCCCTGGTCCGCCCGGCCTTGGCTCCGGCCGCGAGCATCGCGCGCGCGGCCCGCTGGAGGCGCTCGGCGTCGTCCCAGGGCGCGGTGCCGGCCGGTCCGGGCAGCTCGCGCCGCCACTGCAGCTCGTCGCCGGGCACGGTGAGCGCCAGCAGGATGGAGCGGGCGGACGGGCTGCGGGAGTGCGACAGCGCGGTGACGGCGTCGGCGAGCAGCTCGACGGCGTCGTCGAAGCCGTCCCCGGCGGGCACCAGCAGGCTGGTGCCCGGGTCGGCGTCGTCCGGCGGAGTCCAGCGCCCGTACCGGGCGGACGGGCCGCCGCGGCGGACCCAGCCGTGCCGGGCGAGCAGCGTGGCGAGCACCGCCGGGTCGACGGAGGCCGGGTCGGGCAGCGGCGGGGCGCCGTCCTGCGGCCCGTGTGGCAGCGTCATTGTCCTGCTCCTCCCCGCCGGGGGCCGGGCCGTCACGGGCTGCCGCCCGCCCCGACCCGCGCCATGATGTCGCACAGTGCGCGGTCGTCGAAGACCTTCGCGGTGGGCACCCGGACGTTGGTCCGGCGCTGCCCGGTGACCGGGTGGCCGGCCAGGTTGACCCAGTAGCAGCAGTGCCTCAGCTCCAGTGCGTCCGGCCGGGCCTCCAGCCAGTGGTCGACCCGGCGCGGCAGCAGCATCACGACCAGGATCCGGGGCACCGCGACCCGGGCCCGCGCGAGCTTGCGCAGGTGGTCGTTGTCCAGGGTGAAGCTGAAGAACGGCCCGCGTGGTCCGGGCGCGATCTGCTGGGTGGCCTTGAGCTGGATCTTGATGGTGACCTCGTCGTCCACCTCGTGCGCCCGGGAGCCGTGGCTGACCTGCCAGTCGATGCCGTTGTCCGGGAACGGCTGGGAGAGCGAGCAGCCGGCCGCCGCGGCGACCGCGTGCAGGTAGCCGACCTGCAGCGTCTCCATGCAGGCCGTCACCGCCAGATTTCCCCGCAGGACGGCCGCCGCCCCCTCGGGCTGCGGGTGTGTCAGCGCCATCGCCCCGTTGCCTCCCCCGGCACCCGGGCCCGTCCGGATTCGAACGGGACACCTGAACGCAGGGTGCCCGGCCGGGCTGCCGCCAAACGGTTGAGCGGGCGTCAGGAGCGGTATCACCCTCTCGGGAACGCAGTCCTGAGGGGCAGTCATGCAGCAGCACTGGTACACCGGCCCGCTCGCCTCCTTCGACACCGAGACCACCGGCGTGGACGTCGAGACCGACCGGATCGTCTCGGCCGCCCTGGTCGTCCAGCCCGCCCCGGGCGCGCCCGCGCGGACCGCCACCTGGCTGGCGGACCCGGGCGTCCCGATACCCGACGGCGCCCGTGCGGTGCACGGCATCACCGACGAGCGGGTGCGCGCGTTCGGCCGCCCGGCCCGGACGGTGGTGGCGGAGGTCGCCCGCGCCCTGGCCGAGCAGGCCCGCGCCGGCCGCCCGGTGGTGGTGATGAACGCGCCGTACGACCTGACGCTGCTGGACCGGGAGTTGCGCCGGCACTGGTCGGTGTCGCTGGCGGACGGCCTCGGTCCGGCGGGTCTGCTGGTGCTCGATCCGCGGGTGCTGGACAAGCACGTGGACCGCTACCGCAAGGGCCGGCGCACTCTGACCGACCTGTGCGCGCACTACGGGGTGGAGCTGGCCGGGGCCCACGACGCGGCGGCGGACGCGACGGCGGCGCTGGAGCTGGTCCGGGCGATCGGCGCGCGCTACCCGGCGGCGCTGGGCGGGCTGTCGGCGGCCGAGTTGCACCTGCGGCAGGCGGTCTGGCACGCGGCGCAGGCACGGGGGCTGCAGAACTGGTTCGACCGCTCGGGGACGCCAGAGCGCGTGGACTTCTCCTGGCCGCTGCGGCCGGCCCGGTGCGGCTGCGGCCGGCGACTCTCGCCGCAGCACAGCTGTGAGGTGGCGGCGTAGCGGCCCGGCCGGGACACGGTTGGTCCGCGAACGCCGCAGGCCCTGATCGGTCTTCCGATCAGGGCCTGCGTGCTGTCCGGTGGGCGATACTGGGATCGAACCAGTGACCCCTTCGGTGTGAACGAAGTGCTCTCCCGCTGAGCTAATCGCCCGGGCAACGAGAAGAACAGTAGCACCATTCGGGGGGTGTCGTACAACTCGGATCCCCCGGCGACCACCTGGCACATCCGCAGAACTCGCACTCCGCGCGGAAGATGACTGCGCCTCAGCCCGATTCCGGGGCAACTCCCGAGCAGTTGTTCACGACATTGTGGAAATACACGTGAGGCCCAGCCGATAATCGGCTGGGCCTCACGTATCACAATGCATTCCGGTGGGCGATACTGGGATCGAACCAGTGACCCCTTCGGTGTGAACGAAGTGCTCTCCCGCTGAGCTAATCGCCCGGGTGCAGGGAAAACATTACCGCATCCCGTGGGGTGGTCCGAACACCCCTCGTGCCGGCCCCCGCCCCACCCGGCCCCCGGCCGGTCCCGCTGCCCGTCGCCCGGCTCGTCCCCCGGACGGGTGCCACCCGTTGCGACCGTCCGGGGTCAGCTGTCCTTGATCTTCCAGGGCATGACCAGCCCGTACCTCCACAGGTACCAGCCACCGATCCCGGCGATCACCGCCAGGCCGATCGCGACGAGCGTGACGTTGCGCCGCCGCACCCTCGGATCCATCGCCTTCTGGGCCGCCTCGGCCACCTTGCGACGCGTCCAGCGCAGGGCCAGCTGGGCCCAGACGAACTCGGTCGCCCAGATGCCCATGCCCAGGAAGATGACCACCCAGCCCGGTCCGGGCAGCGGCAGCATGATCACGCCGGCCACCACCACCGCGAGGCCGACCAGGAAGACCGCCACCTGCCAGCTCAGGTGCAGCGGCCGGGAGCGCCGGATGAACAGCGGCGCACGCGAGCCCAGCGGCCGCCCGCCGTCCGTCTCCTCCGGCTCCCGGCCGTCCCCTCCCGCCGCCGACCGCGGCCCCGTCTCGTCCGGCACGACCGCCTCCCCCGCTCTCGTGTTCCCGGCCGCGTTCGCGCCCGCCTTGTCGCTTCGCACAGTCATGCCAGGAAACTAACCGAGAAGTGGCCCGGTAATGCCCCAGGCAGGCGCTCTGTGCCGATTCCGCAATGCGCCGTAAGGGGTACGACTCGCCCCCGAATCGGGACAGAGGGGTTTACATCGGTCTTGGAGGTGGGATGGTCCGTTCGCCGACGTGCGATTCCCCGAGCGCACACTGAGCGAAAGGCCATGGCGCTTATGAACACCACGGTCAGCTGCGAGCTGCACCTGCGCCTCATCGTGTCCAGCGAGTCCTCACTGCCCGTCCCCGCGGGCCTGCGCTACGACACCGCCGACCCCTATGCCGTGCACGCCACGTTCCACACCGGCGCCGACGAGACCGTGGAGTGGGTGTTCGCCCGAGATCTCCTTGCGGAGGGGCTGCACCGACCCACCGGCACCGGCGACGTCCGGGTGTGGCCCTCGCGCAGCCACGGGCAAGGGGTGGTCTGCATCGCGCTGAGCTCTCCGGAAGGAGAAGCCCTGCTGGAGGCCCCGGCCCGCGCGCTTGAGTCGTTCCTCAAGCGGACGGACGCCGCCGTGCCCCCCGGCACCGAACACCGTCACTTCGACCTCGACCGGGAGCTGTCCCACATCCTCGCCGAAAGCTGACCCCGTCCGGGAGGCGGTCAAGCCCCGCAGTCAGCGGGGCCGCACCCCCTGCCGTCACCGCAGCCGTCCTACTCGGGGGCACGGCAGCAGACTCAGCCGCGCACGACGCGGTCTCGGGGCCGGTGACACGGTCCGCTCCCACCCGGAGCGGGCCACCGCACCGCAGGCGCCCGGCAGCGGAGCCGGCCACCCGTACTGGGTGGCCGGCTCCGCTGCCGGGCGCCACCTGTTTCCAGGCGCACGTGTCCGTCCGGGCGCCTGCTCCCTCGGGGGCCTGGGCGACCCGGCGGCGTCACGCATCCCTTCGACATCCGTACGGCCCTTCGGAAGAAGCTTCCGCCCTGTGCGGCGGGGCCCGGTAAGGTCTGGGGTTGACCGTAGACGCGGGGTGCCGACGGCCCCCTCCGCGCGAGGAGCCCCCACGTGCTGATCACCCACGACACCGAGTGCGCGCTGAGCATCCTCGTCGAGCTGCTCAACACCGCGCCCGAGGTGTGCGGCACCGAGCTGCTGCCCGACGTGGCCGCGCTGGACGCCTTCGTGATCCGGCAGGAGATCAGCGAGATCGACTCGCTGACCGAGAACGACCTGCGCAGCGTGCACGAGCTGCGCACCCGGCTGCGGGAGGTGTTCGGCACCGAGGGCACCGAGGAGGCCGCCGATCTGGTCAACGCCCTGGTCGCGGACGCCGGCACCACGCCGCGGCTGACCAACCACGACCACCACGGGTGGCACATCCACTACTTCGCACCGCACGCCGCCCTGCACGACCACCTGGCGGCCGAGCTGGGCATGGCGCTGGCGTTCATCCTCACCGCGGGTGAGCGCGAGCGGCTGCGCCGGTGCGAGGCCCCGGACTGCGCGCGCGTCTTCGTCGACCTCTCGCGCAACCGCTCCCGGCGCTACTGCGACAGCCGGACCTGCGGCAACCGGCTGCACGTCGCCGCCTACCGGGCGCGGCAGCGCTCGGCGGAGGCCGTGCCCGCGGCGGAGGCCGTGCCCTCGGCCTGAGGGCCGTCGGCCGCCCGCCGCCTTCAGATGCCGCGGCGGCGGAGGATCTCCTCGATGTCGGCGAAGTCGTCGCCCGGGCCCTCGTCCCGCTTGCCGGCCTTCGGAGGCTTCGTGGCGCCGCTCCTCGGGGCGCCCGCCGGTGGCTGTGCGGGCGCCCCGGTGACGGCGGGCCGCGCCGGGGCCGGTCCGGTCGCCTCCGGGCGGGCCCCGGCGGCATCCACGCCGCGGCGGCCGACCCAGCGGGTGGTGACCAGCAGACCCGCCGACACCGCGAGCAGCACGATGCCCGTCCAGACCCGCGGGTCGAAGACCAGCTTGGTCGCCCAGTCGGCCAGCTCGCTGCCGATCGTCCGCGCCACCGGGAAGAGCCCGGTCAGGTAGAGCCCGGCCGGCAGCAGCGCCACGGCGAACCAGCGGGTCGCGGAGAGGAAGCGCCGGCGGTACGCGCGCAGGCCGGCCACGGCCATCCCGCCCGCGGTGAGCGCGAAACTCACCGCCGCCGTCAGCACGGCCTCACCCCGCTCGCGCCGGTGACTCTGCTCACCCTGGTCGTTCCGGTCATCGGACCTCCCCGTCACTCGGGCCGGCATCCGGGCACACCGCCGGGACGGGGGCGGGGCCCACTAGTGGAACACTGGGGACATGATCGAAGGTTCCCTCCCCCGCCTCGAGTTCTGGTGCGAGCTCCAGTGCCCGGACTGCCGCACCGCCCTGGACGACGTACGGGCGCTGCGTGCCACCTACGGCGACGCGCTCGCGATCGAGCTGCGGCACTTCCCGTTGGAGAAGCACAAGTACGCGTACGCCGCGGCGCAGGCCGCCGAGGAGGCGTTCGCGCAGGGGCTGGGGTGGCCCTACGTCGAGGCGCTGCTGGCCCGGGTCGAGGAGCTCGACGCGCGCGGCGAGGAGGTGCTGCTGGAGGTGGCCCGCGAGGTGGGGGTGGACGCCGAGGAGGTCGACACCGCACTGGTCGACGGCCGGCACACGCTGATCGTGGACGCCGACCAGGCGGAGGGCAAGGCGATCGGGGTCAGCGGCACCCCGACGTACGTGATCGCCGGCCGGCGGCTGGACGGCGGGCAGAGCCAGGACGGCCTGCGGGACCGGATCACGGCCGCCATCGAGGCGGCCAAGGCCTCCTGACCATCCGTCAACCCGCCCGTCAGATCAGCGGCTTGCCGTAGATCCGGTTGGTGACCCGGTAGCCGAGCGACTCGTACAAACGGATCGCGACCCGGTTGCTGCTGAAGACGTTCAGCCCGAGGTCGCGAACGCCCGCGGCCAGGCACTCGCGCTCGGCGAGCAGCATCAGTGAACGGCCGTGTCCGTGCCCCCGGTGCGCCTCGGCCACTTCCACCACCATCACCCAGGCCAACGGACCGCCGTCGGGCAGGTCGCGGACCCGCAGGGCCAGCCAGAGGGCGCCCAGCGGGTCCGCCCCGTCCCCGTAGAGGCGGCGCAGTGCCACGCCGGGGGTGTCGGCGCCCTGCGGGAGCAGGTGCACGTGGTCGGCGTCCGACTTGGCGCGCGCCTGTTCCTCGCTGAGGCCGGAGGAGAGCAGGTCGCCGATGTAGCCCTCCTTGGCCTCGGCGAGCCAGCCGGGGAACTCCTCGGGGCCGATCCGGCGCGCCTCGACGCCCGCCGGCAGGACGGGCGGGGCGGCCAGCCGCTTGGCCATGTTCCGCATCCGCTCGCTGTAGCCGAGGGCCGCGGCGAGGCCGCGCGCAGGCTGCGCCGACTCCGGGATGTCGGCGTCCACCCGAGAGCAGCCCCAGCCGCGCAGCACCTCCTCGGCGGCCAGCGCGCCGAACGTCCCGCGGCCCCGGCCGCGGCCCTCATTCACCTCCAACTCGGATATCTCACCCCAGAGTTGCGGGCCACGCGGGACCGTGGTGGTGCGCAGTGCGCCGACCGGGCGGCCGTTGGCGCAGATCTGCCAGCGTCTGGTACGGCCGCCCGCGGCGGTGGGTGACTCCGGCCCCTCGGGGCGCAGCGTGGTGGTCATGTCGGGGTCCCTTCCCCTCCGCGCGGGTGTTCTATCCGCCGACGACGCCTCGGGGATTCGACCGGCTCGCCGGGGTCGGACCCGGGCGGGGCGTCACAGGCCCGGGCGGGGTTACGGGCCCGGCCGGGGTGGCGGGCCGGGCTGTGGCACCGGGCCTCGCCCGGTCACGGGTCGAGGTCGTCGCCGCTGCGCTCGGTGAAGACCGCCATGGCCTTGGCGGTGACCGGTCCGGGGCCGGGGAGTTCGCGGTCGTCGACGCGGGTGACGGCCTGGACGTCGCGCAGGGTGGAGGTCAGGAAGATCTCCTCGGCCTCCTGGAGCGCGTCGAACGGCAGGTCGGTCTCCTCCGCGCCGCACCAGTCGATGACGAGCCGGCGGGTGATACCGGCCAGGCAGCCCGACGCGAGGGTGGGCGTGAGCAGCCGGCCGCCGAGGACGACGAAGACGTTGGAGCCGGTGCCCTCGCAGAGCCGTCCGGCCGTGTTGGCGAACAGGGCCTCGGAGGCGCGGGCGCGGTGGGCGGCAGCGAGCGCGACCACGTTCTCGGCGTACGAGGTGGTCTTGAGGCCGGCGACGGCGCTGTGCTCGTTGCGGCGCCACGGGACGGTCGCGACGGCGGTGGTGTCGGAGCGGTGGGTGGCGGCGCCGAGGGAGACGACCAGGGTGGGGGTGTCGTTGCCGCGTTCCGAGCCGAGCGGGGAGGCACCGCCGGTGTAGGTGAGGCGCAGGCGGCCGAGCGGCATCGGGTTGGCGGCGAGGACCTGGGCGCAGGCCTCGCGGACCACGTCGTGGTCGGGGTCGGGCAGGCCGAGACCGCGGGCGGAGCGGGTGAGCCGGTCGAGGTGGCGGGTGACGGCGAAGGCCCGGCCGTCCACGGCCTTCATGGTCTCGAAGACCCCGTCACCGGTGGTGAGCCCATGGTCGAGGACGGAGACGGCGGCATCGGCGGAGTCGACAAGTGAGCCGTTGACCCAGCTCTTGGTCGGGTGCTGCATCGAGGGCTGCTCCTCAAGGCGGTGGTGCGGTGGGGGTGTGCCCGGGCCGATGGCCGGCCCGGCGGTGTTCGTCCCGGTTCAGGCGGCTTGTCGCCGTCAGTCGGTCTCGGTGCCCGACGCTATCGCGACCAGGCGGGCGGCCTTCAGTTCGGTTTCCGCCCACTCGCGCTCGGGGTCGGATCCCCAGGTGATGCCGGCGCCCGTGCCGAAGCGCAGGAGAGGTGCGCCGGGGTCGGCCCGGTCGATCCAGAACGTGCGGATCCCGACGGCGAGTTCACCCTCGCCGCGGTCGGCGTCCACCCAGCCGACGGCGCCGCAGTAGGGGCCGCGGGGGGCGGTCTCCAGGGCCTCGATGATCCGCAGTGCGCTGGACTTGGGGGCGCCGGTGACGGAGCCGGGCGGGAAGGTCGCGCCCAGCAGTTCGGGCCAGCCGGCGTCCGCGCGCAGGGCGCCCTGGACGGTGGAGACCAGGTGGACCAGGCCCGGGTGCTTCTCGACGGCGCAGAGGTCGGGGACGGTGACCGTGCCGGTCTCGCAGACCCGGCCGAGGTCGTTGCGGACGAGGTCCACGATCATCACGTTCTCGGCGTGGTCCTTCTCCAGGAGGTCCGCCTCGGTGCGGCCGGTGCCCTTGATCGGGCCGGAGGAGACGGTGCGGCCGTCGCGGCGCAGGTAGAGCTCGGGCGAGGCGGTGGCGATCTCGACGCCGTGGCGCGGCAGGCGGATCGTTCCGGCATAGGGAGCCGGGTTGCCGTGGGCGAGCAGGCCGGTGAGGGCGTCGACGTCCGTCCGGGACGGGTCGGGCAGCGGCGCGGTGAGCACGCGGCAGAGGTTGGCCTGGTAGACCTCGCCGGCCGCGATGTGCTCGCGGATGCGGCGCACGCCCGCGGTGTAGGCGGCGCGGTCGAGGGAGCTGTGCCAGCCGTCAGCGGCTGGTCCGAGCCAGCCGGCGCCGGACGGGGGCGCGGGGGCGGGGCGGAGGTCGTCGAAGCGGGCGCAGGTGAGCCGGCCCTCGAAGTCGTAGGCGACGGCCCAGAAGCCGGAGGAGTCGAGCGCGGCCGGGTCCGAGGTGACGTCGCGCAGCCCGGTGGCGAGGCGGCCGCCGAAGCGGGCGAGCGGGCTGTGGGGGTCGGGGTGGCCGGACACGGTTCTCCTGCACGGGGTGGCTGGGCTGCGGTGCCTGAAGTGTAGGTCGGGGGTCCCTGCTGTGGCCTGGGGTGTTTCGGCGGCCCGGCCGCGCCCGGCGTGGTGGGCCGGCCGCGCCCAGAGGCGCGGAGGGGCGCGAGCAGCTGGTGGGTGCACCTCCCAGCCGCCAGGCCGGGGAGCGTCGTACGGGTGTGCGCCGGGTGGCCTGCGGATGATCGTCCGGGAGCGCCGCTGGTGGGGGCCGGTGACCCGGCGGAACGGCCGACGGGACGACTCCCCGCGGGCACCCCCTCGGCACGCTGCGGGAACGGATTTTTAGCTGGCCCAGGAATCCGCTAGAGTTCAACACGTCGCCAGGGAGCGCAGCCGAAGAAAAGCGGTGAAGATCCCCGGGAGACAGGCGGACGTGGCTCAGTTGGTAGAGCATCACCTTGCCAAGGTGAGGGTCGCGAGTTCGAATCTCGTCGTCCGCTCGATGGAGAACAGTGTAAGATCGTTCTTCGTGTGTTGCCTGGTGGAGTGGCCGAGAGGCGAGGCAACGGCCTGCAAAGCCGTCTACACGGGTTCAAATCCCGTCTCCACCTCCGAGAGGGCTCCCGGTTCTGCCGGGTGACCTCCCCGCGCGATTAGCTCAGCGGGAGAGCACTACCTTGACACGGTAGGGGTCACTGGTTCAATCCCAGTATCGCGCACGTCGGATCCTTCGGGGTCTGCTGCAGGACCGCCTCACCAGGCGCGATTAGCTCAGCGGGAGAGCACTACCTTGACACGGTAGGGGTCACTGGTTCAATCCCAGTATCGCGCACGTCGGGCCCTTCGGGGTCTGCTGCAGGACCGCCTCACCAGGCGCGATTAGCTCAGCGGGAGAGCACTACCTTGACACGGTAGGGGTCACTGGTTCAATCCCAG
>NZ_JBVHHB010000002.1:397089-526694 GCF_055561295.1 Kitasatospora sp. NPDC022785
CAGTATCGCGCACAGTAAGGGCCGGGGCCGTGATCCGCGAGGGTCACGGCCCCGGCCCTTTTGCATGCGCTGACTGTCCCCGGTCCGCCCGGTTCCCCGGCGGCGGCAGGCTCGCCGGGCTCCCCGAACTGCTGGGCCCCGCTTGATGCGGGAAGTGGATGCGGAAGAAGAAGAGCCGCGTACGGTCGCCCTCACCGACGTCCGTACGCGGCATCTTCGCCTGCCGGGGTGCTCCAGCGCACCGCTCTCGCCCGTCCGCGAGTCGTCGCGGGCGCGGGCCTTCCCCGGCGGCACTGGCTCCCCGTCCCCAGGGGATTCAGTGCCCGTTCAGTGGCCGGCTGTTATCAGCCGGACGGTCCTCGTTGGTCTGCGCTCGGTCCGTGTGCCGCCCCGGCGGCCCGAGTGGGGTCCGTCGCCTCGGCGGTCGGGCGTCAGCGGGTGATCAGGTCGGCGACGGCCTGGGCCTGGCTCGCCATCTGCTCCCAGCCGCCGAAGAGCATGACCAGCAGCACGGCGCAGGGCAGCGCCATGGCGAGCGCCACCGCCGGGTGCCTGGTCGGCTCCGCGGACCGGCGCTGAGTGAAGGCCGGCCGACGGCGGCGGGGGGATCCCGTGAGCTGCTGTGCCATGCCCCTACTCCTGATTCGTGTGCTGCCCGTACCCGTCGATCCGGTCGTACGGCCGGTCGAGGTGGACGCGGTGGACGGCTTACCTCGGGGGACGAGCTCCCCGTCCACCGCTGAGGACAACGCTATGGCGCGAGGGGGCAGTCGGACGTCATGCCGTCGTACTGTTCTGCGGGCATCCCGGAGGATGACGCTCCGACTTGGGGACTACTACCGCAGGGGGAGACGGTCTCGACCGCGCCCCCGGGGGAACCCTGAGAGACGACCCCGAGAAACGTTTCGGCACCCCCCTGACCTGCCAGGCAGTGCAAGATCGGACAATCGCACGGAGGGTTGAGGTGTTGCGTATCAGCACACCGCAGCGGGCAGTCCGTAAGCTGTGCCAGACAGGAACTGACGATGCCCCAACCGACGGGGCCTCACCCACAGGCTGACGGGGAACGAAGATGGCGATGATGCGGCTGAGGCGTGAGGACCCCCGCATCGTCGGGCCGTACCGCCTGCACCGGCGGCTGGGGGCCGGCGGCATGGGCGTCGTCTACCTCGGCTCCGACCGCCGCGGGCAGCGGGTCGCACTCAAGCTGATCCGCGCCGAACTCGCCGAGGACATGGAGTTCCGCACCCGCTTCGCCCGGGAGATCGCCGCCGCCTCCCGGATCCGCGGCGGCTGCACGGCGCGCGTGGTGGGCTCCGACATCGAGGCCGACCGCCCGTGGCTGGCCACCGCGTACGTCCCCGGCCCGTCGCTGTACAAGCGGGTCGGCGACGAGGGCCCGCTGAGCTGGCCGGAGGCGGCCCGGATCGGCGCCGCGCTGGCCGACGGACTGGTCAAGGTGCACGGGGCCGGCGTCGTCCACCGGGACCTCAAGCCGTCCAACATCCTGCTCTCGCCGCGCGGGCCGCGGATCATCGACTTCGGCATCGCCTGGTCGCGCGGCGCCAGCACGCTCACCCACGTCGGCACGGCGGTCGGCTCCCCCGGCTTCCTTGCGCCCGAGCAGGTCCGCGGCGCCGCGGTGAACCCCGCGACCGACGTCTTCGCGTTCGGTGCCACGCTCGCGTACGCGCTCACCGGCGACACCCCGTTCGGCTCGGGGGCCTCGTCCGAAGTGATGCTGTACCGGGTCGTGCACGAGGAGCCCGACCTGTCGGCCGTACCGCCGCAGCTGGCACCGCTGATCGGGGCCTGCCTGGCGAAGGAGCCCGCGGAGCGGCCCGGCGCGGCCGCCCTCCACGAGCGGCTCAGCGAACTGGCGGCCCGGGGCACGGCCGCGCCCGACGGCACGGGCCCGGACCGGCCGGAGCGTGCGGCGGGCGGGCGGCCGCCCGGTGCGGCGCCCGGCCGCCCCGGCGTGCCGGGACGCGGCGCGGCAGCCCCGATGCCACCGGCCGGCGGCGGGCGCGGGGTGCCCGCGCCCGGGCGGGCCCCCGACCCGGCGGGCGCCGCGCGCGCCCGAGCGGCGGCGGGCAGCCGGCCGGGCGGGCCGCACGGCGGCGGGCAGGGCGTCCAGGCCGGTGGAGCCGTCGGGCACCCGGGCGGGCCGCAGGGCGGGTACCCGGGCGTTCGCCCCGGTGCTCGGGCCGGCGTCCACCCGGGCTCGCGGCCCGGTGTCGCGCAGCGGCGGCCGCAGGGCCAGCCGGCCACCACGCCGATGCCGCGGCCCGAGTCCGTCCAGACCACCCGGCCGATGCGCGAGCGCCAGCAGACCCCACCGCCCGGGCGGACCGGCGGTCCCGGCGGGCCGGCGGGAGCGCGCGAGCGGGAACAGCAGTGGGCGGACCGGCCGCGCCCGCGGGCCCGGGACCGGCAGCACACGCCCGCCCCCGGCGGACGTCCCGGCGGCTCGCGCCGGCGGCTGATGCGGCAGCGACTGATCGTCTTCGTCACCGTCACGCTCGGCGTGGCCCTGGCGATCGCGGCGGCACAGGGCTGCGAGAACCGCAGCAACCAGGGTCGCGGCCCGCTCGGCGCCGGCGGCACGACCATGAGCGCCGCCCCCGTGCCGGCCGGCCAGGCGGGCACCGCCGCACCCGCCGCTCAGCCGGCCGGGGCCGGGCAGTCGGTGGACGGCGTGGCGCCGTCGGCCGCGCCCACCCCGCTGGCGGCGGCCCACGGCGGTGCCGCGGGCGGCGACGGGGCGCTGGCGCCCGCGCAAGGCGCGGGGCCCACGGTCGACTGGCCGAACCGCAGCTACCCCGACCCGGCGGGCGGTCCGGCCGTCGCCCTGCGGGACGGACGTTCGGCGGGGGCCGGGCCGCAGGTCGCGCTGAGCGCGGTCCTCCCGGCCCGCTACAAGGGCGCGCCGGCCACCCTGGTGGTGCTGCGGCGGGCGGAGGGCTCGGTGCCGGTCGACCTGGTCCAGCTCTTCTCGTTCAACGGGGACACGCCCGTGCCGCTCACGTCCCGTTCCTCGGCCGCCGACCCGCAGGCGACGGCCACCTGGCGGCTCGACAACGGCGCGCTGGTCCGCGAGGAACGCAACGGTCAGACCGGCGCGACCGCCTCCACCCGCTACTCGGTGCGGGCCGACGGGACCCTTGAGGAGTCCTGGCCCGGCGCCCCCACCCTCACCGTCACCCCGCCTCCCGCCGCAGCCCCCGCGCCGCCCACCTCCCCCACCGGCTGAAGCGCTCACGCAGCGGGGGGGTCGGCGGGCGCCGGCATCGCCTCGGCCGCCGCCTTCACGGCACGGGAGGTCGGACCGGACTTCACACTCCGCGAGCATCGCCACGAGGCCGGGAGGCCTGGGACGCCGGTGGGGGGCTGTTTGCCGGTGGGCCTGGGGCGACGGTGCAGCGTGGGCCGACCGTGGGGCTGGGCCGACGGTGGGGCCTGGGGCGCGAGGCCGCAGGGCGGGCTCGGAGAGCAGCCCCGCACACAGGAGGTCGGACCGGCCGACTTCCTGTGTCAGGCGGTGGCGGTGACGGCGTAGAAAGCCACCGCTGCGGCGGCGCCGACGTTGAGGGAGTCGATGCCGTGGGCCATGGGGATCCGGACGGGGTGGTCGGCCGCGGCGATGGCCCGGCGGGTGAGGCCGTCGCCTTCGGCGCCGAGCATGAGGGCGGCCTTGGGGAGGCTGTGCGGGGCCAGGGCGGCGAGGTCGACGGCGCCGTCGGCGGGGGTGAGGGCGAGCAGGCTGAAGCCGGCGGCGCGGACCGTGTCCAGGGCGTCCGGCCAGGGGTCGAGCCGGGCGTAGGGGACGGCGAAGACCGCGCCCATGGAGACCTTCACGGCGCGCCGGTACAGCGGGTCCGCGCAGTCGGGCGAGAGCAGGACGGCGTCCATGCCGAGCGCGGCGGCGCTGCGGAAGATCGCGCCCAGGTTGGTGTGGTCGACCAGCCCCTCCAGCACCGCCACCCGGCGGGCGCCGGCCAGCACCGCGGCGGCGTCCGGCAGCGGCTTGCGCTCCATCGATGCGAGTGCGCCGCGGTGGACGTGGTAGCCGGTGACGGCCTCGGCGAGGGCGGGCTCGACGACGTGGACGGGGGCTTCGGCGCCGGCGATCACGTCGGCCATCACGTCCAGCCACTTGGCCGTGAGCAGCATCGACCGCATCCGGTAGCCGGCGGCGAGGGCGCGGCGGATGACCTTCTCGCCCTCGGCGATGAACAGGCCCTCGGCGGGCTCGCGCCGACGGCGAAGTTCGACGTCGGTCAGGCCGGTGTAGTCGGCGAGTCGCGGGTCGGCGGGATCGGTGATGGTGCTGGGTTCGGACACCCTGCGATCTTGCCAAGTCGGGGTGGAGAAGGCCAAACGGCCCAAGGGCCGGAGATGGCTGCCCTTGGCCCGTTGGCACGCAGAGTGCAAATATGACGTATGGCCCGTTTTCCGGGCCGATCCTGGGCTCCGTCGGCCTCTGGTGCTTCTGGCTCCTCCGTCGCCTCCCGTGCCACTGGTACCGCCGGCTCTTCCGGTGGGCGCCCACACGGTCGGCAACAGCAGCCACGAGCGGCGCGGCCGAAGCCGGTGAAGCGCCGGTCGGTGGCTGGGCAGGTGTTCGCGCTGCAGGTGGTGGTGGTGCTGCTGCTCGTGGCGTCCGCCGTGGTGGCGCTGGTGGTGCAGTCCCGCAACGACGCCCGGGAGGAGGCGCGCAGCCGGTCGGTGGCGGTCGCCCAGACCTTCGCCAACTCGCCCGGCATCGTCGAGGCGCTGCGCTCCCCCGATCCGACCGCGATCCTCCAGCCGAAGGCACAGGCCGCCGCGGTCAACGCCGGCGTGGACTTCATCGTCGTGCTCGACACCAACGGCATCCGCTACACCCACCCCAACCCGGCCCGGATCGGCCAGAAGTTCGTCGGGAACTACCAGCCCGCCTTGCAGGGGGAGGTGGTGACCGAGGAGGTCAACGGCACGATCGGACCGCTGGTCCAGGCGATCGTTCCGGTGCACGCGCCGGACAGCCAGGTGGTCGGTTTGGTGTCGGCGGGCATCACGATCGCCAACGTGAGCAGTGCGAGCGAGCGGCAGCTGCCCGTCGTGCTGGGCGCCGCGGCGATCGCACTGGGGTTGGCGACCTGCGGCACGGCGCTGATCAGCCGGCGGCTGCGGCGGCAGACGCACGGGCTCGGCCCGGCCGAGATGACGCGGATGTACGAGCACCATGCGGCGGTGCTGCACGCGGTGCGCGAGGGGGTGCTGATCGTCGCGGGCGACGGCCAGCTGCTGCTCTGCAACGACGAGGCGCGCCGACTGCTGGACTTGCCCGCCGACGCCGAGGGGCGGATGGTGCCGGAGCTGGGTCTGGACCCGGCACCCGAGGAGCTGCTGACCGCCAACCGGGCGGTCACCGACGAGGTGGTGCTGGCCGGCGAGCGGCTGCTGGCGGTGAACGTCCGGCTGACCGACCGGGACGGCGGCCCGCCCGGCTGTGTCGCCACGCTGCGTGACTCCACCGAGCTGCTGGCGCTGTCCGGACGGGCCGAGGTGGCGCAGCGGCGGCTGCGGCTGCTGTACGACGCGGGTGTCACGGTGGGCAGTTCGCTGGATGTGACGCGGACGGCCGAGGAGCTGGTGCAGGTGACGGTGCCGCGGTTCGCGGACTTCGCCAGCGTCGACCTGGCCGAGCCGGTGCTGGAGGGTGAGGAGCCGCCGCAGGGCCTCGCACTGGGGCGGATGCGCAGGGCGGCGTTCCGCGGGGTCCGGGCGGACTCGCCGTTCTACCCCGTCGGCACCGTGGTGGAGGTGGTGCCGTCGACGCCGCTGGCGGGGTCGCTGGACAGCGGGCTGCCGGGGGTGGAGCCGAGGCTGGCGGAGACATCGGCCTGGCGGGAGCAGGATCCGGAGCGGTCGGCGCAGGTGCTGGCCTACGGGGTGCACTCGCTGGTGCGGGTGCCGCTGCGGGCGCGCGGGGTGCTGCTGGGGGTGGCGCGGTTCTGGCGGGCGGACCGGGAGGAGCCGTTCGAGGAGGAGGACCTGGCGCTCGCCGAGGAGCTGGTCGCGCATGCCGCGGTCTGCATCGACAACGCGCGCCGGTACACCCGGGAACACACGATGGCGGTGACCTTGCAGCACAGTCTGCTGCCGCGCACCCTGCCGGAGCAGAACGCGCTGGAAGTGGCGCACCGGTACCTGCCGGCGCAGGCGGGGGTCGGCGGCGACTGGTTCGACGTGATCCCGCTGCCGGGCGCGCGGGTGGCGCTGGTGGTCGGGGACGTGGTGGGGCACGGACTGCACGCGGCGGCCACGATGGGGCGGCTGCGGACGGCGATCCACAACTTCTCGACGCTCGACCTGCCGCCGGACGAGCTGCTGGGACACCTGGACGACCTGGTGAACCGGATAGACCAGGAGGAGTCGGCGACCGGCGGTGCGGCGGCGGTGACCGGTGCGACCTGCCTGTACGCGATCTACGACCCGGTGGCGCGGCGTTGCACGCTGGCCAGTGCGGGGCATCCGCCGCCGGCGCTGGTCGATCCGGAGGGTCGGGTGGTGTTCCCCGAGCTGCCGACCGGGCCGCCGCTGGGGCTGGCGGTGCTGCCGTTCGAGACGGTGGAGCTGGAGGTGGCCGAGGACAGCCGGCTGGTGCTCTACACGGACGGCTTGGTGGAGGACCGCGAGAGGGACATCGACGAGGGGCTGGAGCTGCTCCGGACCGCGCTGTCCGGGCCGCCGCGGACGCCGGAGCAGACGTGTGCGGACGTCCTGGGAGCGATGCTGCCGGCACATCCGCAGGACGACATCGCGCTCCTGGTGGCGCGGACGCGGATGCTGGCGCCGGAGCAGGTGGCGGAGTGGGAGGTGCCGTCCGACCCGGCCGCGGTGGGCGAGGTGCGGGCGGCGGTGTCGGAGAAGCTGGCGCTGTGGGGGCTGGACGAGGCGGCGTTCGTCACCGAGCTGATCCTCAGCGAGCTGGTGACCAATGCGATCCGGTACGGGTCGGGGCCGATCCGGGTGCGGCTGCTCCGCGACCGGACGTTGATCTGCGAGGTGTCGGACGGCAGCAGCACGTCGCCGCATCTGAGGTACGCGGCCACCACGGACGAGGGCGGACGCGGGCTCTTCCTGGTCGCCCAGTTCGCGGACCGGTGGGGCACGCGGTACACGGCCACCGGGAAGGTGATCTGGACAGAGCAGCCGTTGGAGTGAATGTGGCTGCGTGTGGTTTGGCGTGGGAAGTCGGCGGGGCCGACTTCCCACGCCCGCGGTGTTTGCAAAGGCCACGCTTTGCAAACAGCACGGGCGAGCCCGAGGGCCGGCCGCGGAGGTGTCCGGTGCGGGGGCCCGGGGTCATCCCCCGGGCCCCCGGAGGACGGCCCGGCGCCGTGCTTTGCAAAGTCACCTTTGCAAAGCGGCGGGTGGGTCAGGAGTGGAGGGCGGGGGCGAGGACATTGACGACGTCGCCGATCACGATCACGGCCGGGGGCTTGATCTGCTCGGCCTGGACGACGGCCGCGACGGTGGCGAGGGTGGCGTCCACGCGGCGCTGGGCGGCGGTGGTGCCCTCCTGGACGACGGCGACCGGGGTGTCGGCCGGGCGGCCGCACTCGACCAGCCTGGCCGCGATCGCCCCGATCTTGTCCACGGCCATCAGCAGCACCAGGGTGCCGCTCATCCGCCCGACGGCCTCCCAGTTGGTCAGCGAGCGCTCGTCATCCGGGCCGACGTGACCGGAGATCACCGTGAACTCGTGGGTCATCCCGCGGTGGGTGACCGGCACACCGACCGAGGCCGGGACACTGATCGAGCTGGAGATGCCCGGGACCACGGTGACCGGCAGCCCGGCCTCCGCGCAGGCCAGCAGCTCCTCGCCGCCACGCCCGAAGACGTACGGGTCGCCACCCTTGAGCCGGACCACGAACTTGCCGGCCTTGGCGTGCTCGATGAGCGTCCGGTTGATCGCCTCCTGGGCCATGAACCGCCCGTACGGGATCTTCGAGGCGTCGATCACCTCGACGTGCTCCGGCAGCTCGGCCAGCAGCTCGCGCGGCGCCAGCCGGTCGGCGACCACCACGTCCGCGTCGGCCAGCAGCCGGCGGCCGCGGACGGTGATGAGGTCCGGGTCGCCCGGGCCGCCGCCGACCAGGGCGACGCTCCCCCGGCCCGACGGCTGGGAGGTACCCCCGACACCGTGCGCACGGTACTGGCGGGCGGCCAGCGAGCCGTCCCGCAGGCCGTCCACGATGGCGTCGCGCAGGGCGGCGGAGTGCCGCGGGTCGCCGGTGAGGACGGCGACGGTGGCGCCCCCGTCGCGGCCGCTGGCCGGCGTCCAGGCGCTGGCCGCGGCCGCGTCGTCGCTGCGCGCGCAGAACACCCGCTCCCGCTCGGCCTCGGCGCTGACCGCCGCGTTGACCGCCGGGTCGTCGGTGGCGACCAGCGCGTACCAGGTGCCGGCGAGGTCGCCGTCCTGGTAGCGGCGCTCGTGCCAGGTCAGCTCACCGGCGTCGGCCATGGCCTGGACGGCGGGCGTGGTGGCCGGGGATATCAGGTGCAGGTCCGCACCGGTGGCGATCAGGGCGGGCAGCCGGCGCTGGGCGACGTGGCCGCCGCCGACCACGACGACGCGGCGGCCGGCGAGCAGCAGGCCGACCGGGTACGGGGTGCGGCCCTCGGTACCGGGGTGGGGGTTGGGCGCGGTCATGGGCGGAGCTCCTGGATCGGGGTGAGGGTGGTGGGGGTACAGCACCGCTCCGCGTGCCGGCGCGCCCTCGGGCCGGTACACGGAGCGGTGCGGGCAGACGTCAGGACTTCTCGGTGACCCCGGCGGAGTCGAACGTGGCTACATCGTGCATCGCGCGGGCCGCACTCTGCACCAGCGGCAGGGCCAGCAGGGCACCGGTGCCCTCGCCGAGCCGCAGGTCGAGGTCGATCAGCGGACGCAGGCCGAGCTTGGCCAGCGCGGCCTGGTGACCGGGTTCGGCGGAGCGGTGGCCGGCGATGCAGGCGGCCAGCACCTCGGGGGCGATCGCCTTGGCTGCCAGCGCGGCCGAACCGGCGATGACACCGTCCAGGATGACCGGGGTGCGCAGCGAGGCGGCGCCGAGCAGGAAGCCGGCGATGGCGGCGTGCTCCAGGCCGCCGACGGCGGCGAGGACGCCGATCGGGTCGGCCGGGTCCGGCTGGTGCAGGGTGAGGGCGGCGCGGATGACGTCGACCTTGCGGGCGTGGGTCTCGTCGTCGATGCCGGTGCCGCGGCCGGTGACCTCGGCCGGGTCCAGGCCGGTGAAGACCGAGATCAGGGCGGCGGAGGCGGTGGTGTTGGCGATGCCCATGTCGCCGGTGATCAGTGCCTTGTTGCCGGCGGCGACGAGGTCGCGGGCGGTCTCGATGCCGATCTCGAGGGCCTTGAGGGCCTCCTCGCGGGTCATCGCCGGACCCTGGGTCATGTCGCCGGTGCCGGGGCGGACCTTGCGCGGCAGCAGGCCGGTGGTGCGGCCCTGCTGGATCGCGTCGGGCAGCTCGGCGGCGACGCCGACGTCCACCACGCAGACCTCGGTGCCGATCTGCTTGGCGAAGGCGTTGACCACCGCTCCCCCGGCCAGGAAGTTGCCGACCATCTGGGCGGTGACCTCCTGCGGCCAGGGGCTGACGCCCTGGGCGTGGACGCCGTGGTCGCCCGCGAAGATCGCCACGCAGGCGGGCTCCGGGAGCGGCGGCGGGCACTTGCGGGAAAGGCCGGACAGCTGGGCGGAGATGATCTCCAGCATGCCGAGCGAGCCGGCCGGCTTGGTCATCCGCTTCTGGCGGTCCCAGGCCTCGCCGAGCGCCTTGGCGTCGAGCGGGCGGATGCCGCGCAGGGTCTCGGAGAGCACGCTGTGCGGCTCCTCGCCGGGCAGCGCGCGGTTGCCGTACTGCTCCTCGTGGACGACCCAGGAGAGCGGGCGCTTCTTGGCCCAGCCCTGCTGCTGGAGCTCGGGCTCGTCCGGGAAGGCGTCGACGTAGCCGACGCAGAGGTAGGCGACGACCTCCAGGTGCTCGGGCAGGCCGAGCTCGCGGACCATCTCCTCCTCGTCGAAGAAGCTCACCCAGCCGACGCCGAGGCCCTCGGCGCGGGCGGCGAGCCAGAGGTTCTCGACGGCGAGGGCGGCCGAGTACGGGGCCATCTGGGGCTGGGTGTGGCGGCCCAGGGTGTGCCGGCCGCCACGGGTGCGGTCGGCGGTGACGACGATGTTGACGGGCGTCTCGAGGATCGCCTCGATCTTGATTTCCTTGAACTGCTTGGCCCGGCCCTTGGGGAGCGAGTCCGCGAACGCCTCGCGCTGGCGCTCGGCCAGTTCGTGCATCTTGCGGCGGGTCTTGGCCGAGCGGATCACCACGAAGTCCCACGGCTGCGAGTAGCCGACGCTGGGCGCGGTGTGGGCGGCCTCCAGGACGCGGATCAGCACCTCGTGCGGGATCGCGTCCGGGCGGAAGCCGTTGCGGATGTCGCGGCGCTCGCGGATGACCTGGTGGACGGCCTCACGGCCGGCGTCGTCGTAGCCGGGGGCGGCCGGGCCGCGCGGCTCGGCGGGCTCCTCGGGGGCGGCTTCCTCGGCGGCCGGCTCGGCACCGGTCTCGGGGGCGGGCTCCGTCCCGGGGGCGGGCTCCTCGGCGGAGGCGTCGGCGGCGGGCTCCGCGACGGCCTCGGTTGCGGCCTCGGCTTCGGCCGGAGCGGCCTGGGCCGGCTCGGCCTCGACCGGTGCCTCGGCGGCTCCCTCGGGCTCTCCGGTCGGCGCCGCGGGCTCGGCGGCGGCCGGCTCAACAGCGGCGGGCTCGACGGCGGCGGCCTCGGCGGGTACCCCGGCGTCGGGGGCCACGACCTCGGGTGCCACGACCTCGGGTGCCACGGCGTCGGGTGCCACGGCGTCGGGGGCGGTGTCCCCGGCCGGCGCGGCCTCCTGCGGCTGCCCGCCGTCCGGCGCGGCGACGGCCTGGCCGGACGGCATCTCGCCGGTGCCGACAGCCGTCTCGGCAGCCGCGGGCTGGGCGCCGGCCTCGGCGGCGACGACCGCCTCGGCCTCGACCGGTGCCTCGGGCTGCTCGGCGGGCGCTATGGGCACGGCCTGCTGAGCCTCGCCCTCCGCGACGGCCGCGGCCTGCTCGGTCGCCTCGACCTGCGGGAGGCCGTGCGGGGCGGGCGCGGCGAGGAAGGCGGAGATCCGGCGGGGCTGGTTGGCCGGGGCGCCCTGGGTGGCGGGCTCGGACGGCTGCTCCTCGACGGCGGCCGGGGCGGACGCCTCGGCAACGGGCGCGGCCTCGGCGGAAACCTCAACGGCGGCCGGCTCGACAGAGACGGGCTCGGCGGCGGGCTCGAC
Source organism: Kitasatospora sp. NPDC022785 (assembly GCF_055561295.1). Lineage (NCBI taxonomy): Bacteria > Bacillati > Actinomycetota > Actinomycetes > Kitasatosporales > Streptomycetaceae > Kitasatospora > Kitasatospora sp. NPDC022785. The sequence continues at coordinate 408,447 of NZ_JBVHHB010000002.1, forward strand.
GGGCGCGGGCTCGACGGAGGCCTCCGGGGCCTCGACGGGCGCGGCCTCGACGGGCGGCTCGACCGGCTGCCCGGCGAGGGCCTCTGCGGCCGGAGCGACGGCCTGGTCGGCCGGCTGCCCGGCAGCGGCCTCGGCGGCCTGCTCCGCCACGGGCCCGGCGACGGCCGCGTCCATGGCGGGCACCTCCGCGACGACCGCCTCCACGACAACCGCCTCCGTGGCAGCCGGATCGACCGCCACCGCTGCCTCGACGACCTGCGGGGCCGCCGGGACCGGCTGGACGCCCGGTGCCTGCTGGGGCACCGGCTGGGCCTGCAGCGGCGCGACGGCCTGCGGCGGCTCCGGCTGGCCGACGACGACCGGGATGCCGTGGGCGGGCGTGCCGCCCTGCGAGGGGCCGCGGTCGGCGAGGGAGCGGACCGGCACCTGGCCGGTCATCAGCGACGGGTCCGGGATCGGCGGGCCGGCGTGCAGCGGGCGGCGCTGCTGCTGAGCCGCCGTCAGCGCCTCCTGGCCCTGTGCCTGGAGCGGGAGCTGGACGGGCTGGCCCTGCAGCGGCTGCGGCTGGACCGGGGCCTGCTGCGCGGCCGGGTCGGCGGCGCCGAGCACCGGCGGCTCCAGCGGCGGCCAGGACGGCTCGACCGGGGTGCCGTGGGCGCCCTGCTGGTCGGCGGCCGGCTCGGCGGGGACGGCCGCGAGCGGCTCGCCCCAGGAGCCCTGCGGGCCGGGCATCAGCAGCACGTCGTCCTCGTCGTCGAGCGGGTCCGGCTGGTCGGGCTGGTCGAGGAAGTGGAAGGCGGGACGCGGGGCGCCCGGGTCGACGGCCCAGCCCTCGCCCGGCACACCGGGGACGGACATCTCGGAGACCGGCACCCCGGCGGCGTGGGCACCGGCGACGGGGGCGCCCGGAACCGGGGCCCCGGGCCCACCGGCGACCGGCATGCCGTAACCGGGCGCGGCGAGCGGCTGGCCCTGGCCGGGCACGCCCTGCGGCGGCAGCGTGACCGCCCCCGGCGGCACCGCGCCGGGCAGGCCGTTCCCCGGCATCGCGGCGTTCGGCATCGCGGCGTTCGGGATCACGCCACCGTCCATCGCGACGCCCTGCACGGGTGCGACGCCCTGTACGGGTGCGACAGCCGCGACGCCCTCCGGGCCGCCGAGCGGGTCGGGCCCGGCGAGCAGGTGCTCCGGCAGTCCCTCGTTCGGGACGTGGCCGCCATCGGTCATGTCAAAGCTCCTTCCAGGCCGCTGCCGCGCCCTTGGCGACGCGATCACCGACCGCAGCGCCCATCCGCACGGGCCGGGCCAGCACCGGCCCGCCCCTCAACCACACACGGCCGCCGCGCCGAGGCGCTGCGGCCGAAGTCCTTCCGGCGCGCTGCGGCACCCCGGCCCGCACACCACCCCGGAGGGGTGGCGTGCCATCTGAAACAACGACAAGCCGGGGCAACCGGCACGACCGCACCGGACCCTACGGCATTCTCCAGGTCCGGCATGCGGCCCGTCGAATTGCCCACACTCCGAGCCGTAGCTGGTTGCATCGCGTCAAAAAGGCGACAAACCGACCGGATCGGGCGGGCCATCGGACGCCGCAGCCGTCCCGGACGCCACACTACCGGCCCGGCGCCGCCGCCTCTCGAATCGGTGTCCGGATGCGACCTGGATCACCGCCCGGACGTGCCCGCCGCGCGACCTCGTCACCCCGTCAGGAGCCGGAGCCGCGCCGGAACCCTCACCGGATGTGCCACCGGGGTCACCGCCGGAGGCACTTCGTCTTCACACGATCTGCTCACCCCAGAGCAGGAGCACGCCCGGCTCCCCCGTGCCGAGCCGCAGCGCGCCCGTCCCGTCCGCCTGCAGCGGCGTGGCCTGCAGCAACGCGCCGTCCGGCCGGTAGCCGGCCTCGGCGATGGCGCGGCGGATCTCGTCCGCCTCGGCGAGGCCGTGGGCGACGGCCACGAACCGCTCGGGCCGGCGGGCCAGGACGGCGCGCACCACCACGGTGCCGCCGGCCTCGACGACGGCGGCGTCCGGCTCCGGCAGGCCGCCGAGCACCTCGGGGCCGCTGCCGTGGACGGTCTCCACCTCGACGCCGTAGCGGCGGGCGTTGACGGTGAGCCGGGCGCAGGCCGAGCGGTCGGCCTCGATCGCGACCACGGCGGCGCCGAAGCGGGCGGCCTCGACGGCGAGGGCGCCGTGGCCCGCGCCGACCGACCAGACGAGGTCCCCCGGGCGGGCACCCAGACGGGCCAGCACCAGGGCGCGCACGTGCGCCGGGAGCGTCCCGGATGCGCCGGGCGCGTCCTCCGCGCTCCCGGCGCTCGCGTAGGAGTCGACGGGGAGCGCCCAGCCGCGGTCCGGGCCGGGGAAGCCGACCGGCCGTCCGGCCAGCCAGCCGGCGGCCTGGCCGACCGTGCCCGCCTGCGGGCCGCTGCCGTTGCCGCCGATGACCAGCACGACGTTGGGGTCGCGCCAGATGTGGTCGGCGACCCGGTCGGAGGTGAGGACGGTGACGTCCTCCTCGGGGGTACCGAGGGCCTCGCAGACCACGAAGGTCCGGTGCACCCCGCGCAGCATCAGGGCGAGTTCGCTCGGCCCGGCGCCGGGCGCGGTGAGGACGGCGACCTTGGGGTTGGCCCGGCAGATGTTGGCGGCGCGGCGCAGCCGTCCGCCGTGTGCGCTGACCACCTGGGCGTCCTCCCAGGGCATGCCGGCCCGGGCGAAGGCGGCGGCGACCGAGGAGACGGCGGGCAGGACTTCGAGTTCGAGGCCGTACTCGGGGCGGCGCAGGGTGCGGACGACGCCGAAGAAGCCGGGGTCGCCCTCGGCCACGACGACGGCGGCGCCGCGGTGTTCGGCGATCCGGCGGGCGGCGAGCTGGACGTTGCCGAGGGCGAGCCGCTCGGCGCCGGGCGGCACCGGGAGGGCGTTGAGCTGGTAGGGGGCGCCGGCCACCAGGGTCGCCGCGGCGAGGGCCGCGCCGGCGGCCTCGGTCAGCGGGGTGCCGTCCCACCCGATGACCGTGATCCGGTCAGCCATCTGCGGCTGTTCTCCCTCGCCTCGGTGCGCCGACATGCGGCGCCCGCGTGCGGCGCCGGTCAGAGGTTACCGGGTGCCATCCCATCGGCGCCGACATCTCGCACACATGTCCGTCGCGCGCGGGGCCTGCGGGGCGCGGGTGCGGAAGGTGGCGAGGGGCGGCGTGGGTGCGGGGGCCGAGGGGCGCGAGGGGCGGCGAGGGGCGCGGGTGGAGGCGGAGGAGCCGGGGCCGGAAGGGGTGCGCCGGGGCCGGGGCGGTGCGAGCTGGCTCAGTCGCGCAGGACGTAGCGGTCGCCGGGCCAGCCCGTCCCGTGGTCGGCCGGGTTCTCCATGTCCTCGGGCAGCAGGCTCCACAGGATGAGGTCGCTGCGGCTCTCTCCCCCGGCCTGGCGGCCGGGAGCCGCCCCCACGGTGACCTCGCCGGGCTCGCCGCGCACTATCCACGCGCTGCGCAGCACGCCCTCGCTGATGGAGCCGACCTTCTGGGCGACCTGCTGGGCGGCGGTGTTTCCGGCGGCGGTGCGCATTTCCAGCCGCAGGAAGCCGCGGTCCTCGAAGAGCCACTGGGCGACGCCGAGGACGGCCTCGGGCGCGTAGCCCTCGCCGCGTGCCCAGGGGGCGGTGACGTAGGAGATCTCGGTGGAGCGCAGCCGCCAGTCGGTGTTGCGCAGTTCGACCAGGCCGACGAGGCGCTGGGTGAGGTGTTCGGTGACGGCGAAGACGATGCCGCGGCCGGCCGCGCGGTGGGCGGGGGCGAGGGTGCGGGCGAGTTCGGCGGCGTAGGTCTCGGTGAAGGGGTGCGGGGCGTCGGTCCAGGCCAGGACGAGTTCGTCGGCCATCATCTCGGCGAGGCCGGGGGCGTCGTCCTCCGCAAGGGGGCGCAGCAGCAGCCGTTCGGTGCTGATGGCGGTCTCGGGGAAGCTCGCTGCCATGCCGTCTCTCCTCGCCGGGTCGTGGACACACCGTACGCCTCGCCGGTGCCCCCGGTGCCGTGCGGTGCACGGACCGGACGACGGTACGTCAGAACGCGGTCTGTCAGGGCGTCACTGGTGCATACTGCCCGACCGGGCCCCCGCCGAGGTGCGGCGGGGGCCCGGTCGTGGGAGTGCGTGGCCGTGGTGCCGGGCCGGGGTCGGTCAGAAGGCCGGGACGACGGAGCCCTGGAAGGTGTCCTCGATGTACTTCTTGACCTCGGGCGAGTGGAGCAGCTCGGCGAGCTTCTTGACCCGCGGGTCGTTCTCCTTGCCCTGCTTGACGGCGAGGATGTTGGCGTAGGGGTTGCCCTCGGCCTTCTCCAGGATCAGGGAGTCGCCGGCGGGCTTGAGGCCCGCGTCGAGGGCGTAGTTGCCGTTGATGACGGCGGCGTCGAGGTCGTCGATGGAGCGGGGCAGCTGGGCGGCCTCCAGCTCCTTCCACTTGAGGTTCTTCGGGTTGGCGGTGACGTCGGCGGGGGTGGCGGCGGTGCCGGCGCCGGCCTTGAGGGTGATCAGGTTGTTGTCGGCGAGCAGCTTGAGCGCGCGGCCCTCGTTGGTGGCGTCGTTGGGCAGGCCGACGGTGGCGCCGTCCTTGAGGTCGCCGATGGCCTTGACCTTCTTCGAGTACACGCCCAGCGGCTCCAGGTGGACCGGCTCGACGGAGACGATCTGGGTGCCGTGCTTCTTGTTGAAGTCCTCCAGGTACGGGACGTGCTGGAAGTAGTTGGCGTCGGCCGAGCCGTCCTGCACCGCGGTGTTGGGGGTCACGTAGTCGGTGACCTCCTTGATGTTGAGCTTGAGGCCGGCCTTGTCCGCCAGGTTGTCCTTGACGTACTTGAGGATCTGGCCGTGCGGGGTGGGGCTGGCGACGACGGTCAGCGGGGCGTTCGGGTCGGAGGACCCGGACGAGCCGGAGCTGCCGCAGGCGGCGAGGGAGAGGGCGATGCCGGCGGTGGCGAGGACGCTGGTGAACTTCAGGGCGTTGCGCACGAAAAGTGCCTTTCTGCGTGATGCGGGGAGCCGCGTCCGGTGCGGACGGCGGGTGGTCAGGGGGCGACGAGGTCCTCGTCGGGGGCGGCCGGGGCGGCAGGGGTGCCGCCGCGCGGGCCGAGCAGGCGGGTCCGGCCGCCGGTGCGTCCGCGGTTGGCGAGGCTGCGGACGGCCCAGTCGCCGAGCAGCTGGACGACGGTGACGATGATCACCAGCTCCGCGACGATGATCCACATGAAGGCGGTCTCGAAGCGGAAGTAGCCGTAGTTGATGGCGAGGGTGCCGAGGCCGCCGCCGCCGACCACGCCCGCCATCGCGGAGTAGCTGATCAGCGTGATGATCGTGGTGGTGACGGAGGCGACGAGGGCGGGCAGCGCCTCGGGCAGCAGCGTCTTGCGCACGATGGTCCAGGTGGAGCCGCCCATGGCCTGGACGGCCTCGACCAGGCCGCGGTCGACCTCGCGGACGGAGGTCTCGACCAGCCGGGCGAAGAAGGGGATCGCGCCGATGGTGAGCGGCACGGTCGCGGCCTCCCAGCCGATGGAGGTGCCGACCAGCCAGCGGGTGAAGGAGATCAGGGCGATCATCAGGATGATGAACGGCACCGAGCGGGCGACGTTCACGACGGCGCCGAGCACCTTGTTGACCGGCCGGTTCTGCAGCAGGCCGCCCTTGTCGGTGACGACGAGGAGGACACCCAGCGGCAGCCCGAACAGGATGGTGCCGACGGTGGCGACGCCGACCATCTGGAGGGTCTCCCAGGTGGCGGGCCACATCAGTTCCTGCATCTGGTCCCAGGTCATGCCACCGCTCCGTTCGCCGCCTCGATCACGTCCACCTGCAGGCCCTGTTCGCGCAGGAAGCCGATGGGCACCACGTTGTCCGTGCGGCTGCCGGGCAGTTCGACCCGCATCCGGCCGACCATGCGGCCGGCGATGGTCTCGACGGCGGCGCCGAGGATGTTGATGTCGATCTGGTAGGTGCGGGCGAGCTGGGAGACGAAGGGCCGGGCGGAGGTGTCGCCCTGGAAGGTGATCTCCAGCACGGTGCTGCCGGGGTGGCCGGTGCCGAACTCGCTGAGCGGGAAGAGCTCGCGGGCGAGTTCGGAGCCGGGCTCGGCGAGCAGGTCGGTCAGTTCGCCGGACTCGACCACCTTGCCGCCGCGCATCAGGGCGGCGGAGTCGCAGACGGACTTGATGACGTCCATCTCGTGGGTGATCAGCAGGACGGTGAGGCCGAGCTGCTGGTTGAGGTCGCGCAGCAGCTTGAGGATGGAGCGGGTGGTCTCGGGGTCGAGCGCCGAGGTGGCCTCGTCGGAGAGCAGCACCTTGGGGTCTCCGGCGAGGGCGCGGGCGATGCCGACGCGCTGCTTCTGGCCGCCGGAGAGCTGACCGGGGTAGCTGCGGGCCTTGTCGGCGAGGCCGACCAGGTCGAGGAGTTCGGCGGCCTTGCGGCGGCGCTGGGTGCGGTCCAGGCCGATGATCTCCAGCGGGAGCTCGACGTTCTGCTGGACGGTGCGCGAGGCCAGCAGGTTGAAGTGCTGGAAGACCATGCCGATCCGGCGCCGGGCCTCGCGCAGCTCCCTGCCGGCCCGGTTCTCGCCGCCGGCGAGCGCGGTGAGCTCGACGCCGTCCACGGTGACCGTTCCGGAGCTGGGGCGTTCCAGCATGTTGACGCAGCGGATGAGGGTGGACTTGCCCGCGCCGCTGGTGCCGACGACTCCGTAGACCTCGCCCGGGCGCACGTGCAGGTCGACGCCGGCGAGGGCGGTCACCTCGCGGCCGCGGGAGCGGTAGACCTTCGTGAGGTCCGTGGTGGTGATCACAGCTGCTTCCGTGGGTCGGGGGCGGACGGCGTGCGGACGCCGGACCGGGTTGCGGTCGGCGACATGGACGGCGTGACGCCAGGGGGATCCGGACCTGCCACCCCTTGATCGTCCCCGGTGGGCGGCCGGGCCGCGCGACGGCGTGGCCCTTACGAGTCATCAGGGACTGCCACCTGCCCGGGCGTGGGCAGGCGGATGGAGGGGACTGCTCTGCGGCAGGCAGGGCGCGCTCACTCAGGACGGGAGCGGCCGGTTCTCGCTTCGGGGCGCGAGGTGGGGGGCACCCCCGGGCGGAGCCTGGGGGGCGGGAACGGTGGCCCTCAGCGGTGACACATTCGACGGCACATGGCACGCTCACCTGCCGGCAGGGTGCCGGTGGGGGTCCATTTCGTCGTCGCAGTCATGTGAGCCAGTAAATCAGATGGTCGGACCTGGTCCCAATTATTTGGATCAGCCGTCCGCAATGCGGACACCCATCGCTGTGACCAGCAGCGATACGGCCCGGCGCTACCTCCGGAACGTCCGGATGGTGGCGGCGCCGGGCCGGGTGGTGCCGAGTGGGGCCCGGGGAGGGCTCAGGCGGTGGCGGCGAGCTCGACCGCGGCGGGCTTCTCCAGGTGGATCAGGCTGAGCCGGCCGTCGACCTGCTCGACGGTGGTCTGGCGGTAGCCCTGGCGGGCGTAGAGGCGCAGGTTGCCGAGGCTGCGGTGGCCGGTGAACAGGCGGTAGGCGGTCACCGGGCGGCCCTCCTCCGCGAGGCGGCGCTCCAGTGCCTCCAGCAGCCGGCCACCGAGGCCGTGCCGCTGCATCCGGGGGTGGACGACCAGACGCCCTATCCGGGCGATGCCGTCGGGGCCGGTCCGGCCGCGGACGGTGCCGACCACCTCGTCGCCGAGGCGGGCCACCAGGAAGTGCTGTTCGGTCAGTTCGCCACGCAGGCTCTCCAGGGTCTGCGTCAGCGGCTCCAGGGTCCAGTCGCCGTACAGCTCGGCCTCGCTCTGGTAGCCGAGATACTGGAGCTTGAGGATCTGCTCCGCGTCCTCGGCGTCCGCCGCCGAGATGATCACGCTCATGCCCATGTGCTGGGGCCTCCCCAATGTCGTGCCCGGCGCGCAAACGTGAGGGTGTCGCACCGGATGCCCTGCCGGAGATGTCCCGGCCGGGGATCCGCCCTGACCGGGGGTGGCGCACGAACGTACCGACCGCGATGCCCGGGGTGGGCCCGCGACGCCGTGGCGCGTTCACGCTCAGTATCCGAGCGATTGCGCGGCCGTCAAGAGCTACGTTCGCCAGCGCTCTACCCGCGTGTCAGTTGCTCTCAACCTCACGGCCGCCGGACGTGGTGAGGGTCACGTCCGGACGGAGGGCCGGGGGCGGACGGGGGAACGGGCCCGCGCGGGACGGGGGATCCGAGCGGGAGGGGAACGGGTCCGCGCGGCGGACGGGCGGAGGCGCAGGGCCGACACGCCGGGGTCACGCCCGGCGGCGGGGCACAGGGCCCGGCCCGCGTCACGCCCGGCGGCGGACGGGTGGTCAGGCGTAGCGCTCGCCGTGGAGGAGGGCGCGGAGGCAGGCCAGGCAGCGGGAGCGGGTGGGGCCGATGGAGCCGCGGGGCATGCCGAGGCGTTCGGAGAGTTCGCGGTAGCTGGGTGGCGGGTCCTCGGCGAGGGCCGCGACCAGCTGGGGGCAGCGGCCGGGCAGGGCGGCCACCGCCTCGCGGACGAGGCGGCGCCGGAGCGTGGCGAACACCACGGCCTCGGCGGAGGGGACGGACGGAAGGTTGGCGCACATACCGTTCATGACCGGGCACGGGCGGGCCCGGTTACGGGCGGCCGGTCGCGTGCACGCGAAAGGGGCGCGGCGGTCGCCCCGCCACGCCCCTGCCGTCGGCTCCCGGCTGTCAGCCCTGGACCCACTCCGCCTGGCGCGCCAGGTCGGCCTTGACCTCGCCGAGCTGTACGGCGACCGCCGAGGGGGCAGTGCCGCCGCGTCCGCTGCGCGAGGCGATCGCGCCGTGGACGCTGAGCACCGAGCGCACCTCGGGCGTCAGGTGCCCGGAGATGGCGGCGAACTGCTCGTCGGTCAGGTCGCCCAGCTCGATGCCCTGCTGCTCGCAGACCTTGACGCAGGAGCCGGCCACCTCGTGCGCGACCCGGAACGGCACGCCCTGCTTGACCAGCCATTCGGCGATGTCGGTGGCGAGCGAGAAGCCGGCCGGGGCCAGCTCCTCCAGCCGCTCCCGGTGCACGGTGAGGGTGGCCATCATGCCGGTGAAGGCGGGGAGCAGCACCTCCAGCGTGTCGCAGGAGTCGAAGACGGGCTCCTTGTCCTCCTGGAGGTCCCGGTTGTAGGCGAGCGGAAGCGCCTTGAGGGTGGCGAGCAGGCCGGTGAGGTTGCCGATCAGGCGGCCGGACTTGCCGCGGGCCAGCTCGGCGATGTCCGGGTTCTTCTTCTGCGGCATGATCGAGGAGCCGGTGGAGAAGGCGTCGTGGAGCGTGATGAAGCCGAACTCCTTGGTGTTCCAGATGATCACCTCCTCGGCGATCCGGGAGAGGTTGATCCCGATCATCGCGGTGACGAAGGCGAACTCGGCGACGAAGTCGCGCGAAGCGGTGCCGTCGATGGAGTTGCCGACCGAGCCGCGTTCGAAGCCGAGGTCGGCGGCGACCGCCTGCGGGTCGAGGCCGAGCGAGGAGCCGGCCAGCGCGCCGGAGCCGTACGGGGAGACGGCGGTGCGGGCGTCCCACTGGCGCAGCCGCTCGGCGTCCCGGCCGAGGGCCTGCACGTGCGCGAGGACGTGGTGGGCGAAGAGCACGGGCTGGGCGTGCTGGAGGTGGGTGCGGCCCGGCATGGCGGTGTCCGGGTGCTCCTCGGCCAGGCCGACCAGGGCGTGCTGGAGGTCGAGGACCAGGCCGCCGATGATCTTCGCGTGGTCCCGGAGGTACATCCGGAAGAGCGTGGCGATCTGGTCGTTGCGCGAGCGGCCGGCCCGCAGCTTGCCGCCGAGTTCGGCGCCGAGGCGCTCCAGCAGGCCGCGCTCCAGCGCGGTGTGGACGTCCTCGTCGGCGACGGTGCCGGTGAAGGTGCCGGCCTCGACGTCGGCGAGGAGCCGGTCGAGCCCGGCCAGCATGGCGTCGAGTTCGGCGTCGCCGAGCAGGCCGGCCTTGTGCAGGACGCGGGCGTGGGCCTTGGAGCCGGCGATGTCGTACGGCGCGAGGCGCCAGTCGAAGTGCACGGAGGCGGAGAGCCTGGCCAGCGCCTCGGACGGGCCGTCGGCGAAGCGCGCGCCCCAGAGGCGCAGCTCAGGACCGTTACTGGCGGCGTTCTGGTCGGCAGGCATCGCTAGGGCTCCTTACACAGGACTACGGGAGGAGGGGGTGGGTCCCGCCGTGGGGGCGGCCGGACCCGGGAGGGCGGTTCAGGCGAGTGCGACGCGCTCGGTCACGGCTCTCCCCTTCACAGCCGGGTGAACAGGTTTACGGTGATAGGCATAAGTATGCACTACACCGTATGAAACTCACAACCCCGGACGGGACGTGGGGAAGGACCGCCGGCGGGACCGGCCACCGGCCCGGTTCAGGCCTACCTGGGCCCGGAAGTACGGCGGAGCCCAAAGGTACGGCCGGACCCGAGAGGGCCGCCGGGCCCGGAACCGGCCGTGGGCCCGGATCACCGGGCCCACGGGAGCGGGACGTGCCTACTGCGCCTTGGCCTGGGCCAGTTGCATCAGGTGGTCGGCCAGGGCCTGGCCGCCGGCCGGGTCCCGGCTGATCAGCAGGACGGTGTCGTCGCCGGCGATGGTCCCGATGATCTCGAAGACTTCGGCCTGGTCGATCGCGGAGGCCAGGAACTGGGCGGCGCCCGGCGGGGTGCGCAGCACGACGAGGTTGCCGGAGGCGGTGGCGGAGACCATGAGTTCACCGGCCAGCCGGGCCATCCGGCCCTCGCTGGCCGACTCCCCCATCGGTGCGCGCGGCGTGCGGTCGCCGCCCTCGGCCGGGACGGCGTAGATGAGCGCGCCGTCCCGGTTGCGGATCTTCACCGCGCCCAGCTCGTCCAGGTCCCGGGAGAGGGTGGCCTGGGTGACCACCAGCCCGTCGTCGGCGAGCAGCTTGGCGAGCTGGCTCTGCGAGCGCACGGGCTGGCGGGTGAGCAGGTCCACGATCCGCCGGTGGCGCGCGGTCCGGGTCTGCGGGACCTGCGGCGACGGGCCGGCGGCGGGTTGGCCGGAGTTGGGTGCGGTCATGTGATTATTCTCCCGGACTACGCTCAGCTCGCATCGGCCGGGGCGTTCTCCCGCACCGTCCGGAGGATCTCCGGCAGGGCGGCCAGGAAGGCGTCCGCCTCCTGCTCGGTGAGCACCAGCGGCGGCGCCAGCCGGACGGCGTCCGGGACGGCCGCGTTCACCAGGAAGCCGGCCTCCTGGGCGACGGCCTGGACCTTGGCGGACACCGGTTCGGTGAGCACGATGCCGAGCAGCAGGCCGGCCCCGCGCACGTGCGAGACCAGCGGGTCGCCGATCGCCTCGATGCCCTCCCGCAGCCGCTCGCCGAGCTTGCGCACGTGCTCCAGCAGGCCTTCGGACTCGATGGTGTCGAGCACCGCGAGCGCTGCCGCCGCGACCACCGGGTTGCCGCCGAAGGTCGTGCCGTGCTGGCCCGGGGTGAGCAGCCCGGCGGCGTCCCCGAAGGCGAGGACGGCGCCGATCGGCAGGCCGCCGCCGAGCGCCTTGGCGAGGGTGACGACGTCCGGCTCGACGCCGTCGAAGGCCTGGTGGGCGTACCAGTGGCCGGTGCGGCCGATGCCGGTCTGGATCTCGTCCAGGATCAGCAGGGTGCCGGTGGCGCGGGTGATCTCGCGGGCGGCGGCCAGGTAGCCGTCGGGCAGCGGGACGGCGCCGTTCTCGCCCTGGACGGGCTCCAGGAAGACGGCGGCGGTCTCGGTGGTGACGGCCGCCCGCAGCGCCTCGATGTCGCCGAACGGGACGTGCGTGACGTCGCCGGGCAGCGGCAGGAACGGCGCCTGCTTGGCGGGCTGGCCGGTGAGCGCGAGGGCGCCCATGGTCCGGCCGTGGAACCCGCCTTCGAGCGCCACGACGTGGGTGCGACCGGTCCGCCGGCTGATCTTGAAGGCGGCCTCGTTGGCCTCGGCGCCGGAGTTGCAGAAGAAGACCCGGCCGCCCGCCCGGCCGTCCAGCCTCAGCAGCCGCTCGGCGAGGGCGATGGTCGGCTCGGCCATGAAGAGGTTGGAGACGTGGCCGAGGGTGCCGATCTGACGGGTGACCGCCTCGACGACGGCCGGGTGGGCGGTGCCGAGGGCGTTGACGGCAATGCCGCCGAGCAGGTCGGTGTACTCCTTGCCGTCCGCGTCCCACAGCCTGGCGCCCTCGCCGCGGACCAGCGGGATCCGCGGGGTGCCGTAGTTGTCGGTGAACGCGTGCTGCCACCGGTCGGTGAGCTGTGCGCTGCTGCTCGGCTGCGCCTCGTCGGTCGTCATGCCAGTCCCCCGGTCACGGTCGCTTCGTCGTCCGGCACGACCATCGTGCCGATGCCCTCGTCGGTGAAGATCTCCAGCAGCAGGCTGTGCTGCACCCGGCCGTCCAGGACGCGGGCGGTGCCCACGCCGGAGCGGACGGCGCGCAGGCAGCCCTCCATCTTGGGGAGCATGCCGCTGGCGAGCCCGGGCAGCAGCTCCTCCAGCTCGCTCGCGTTGAGCTGGCTGATCACGTCGTCGGACTCGGGCCAGTCCTTGTAGAGGCCCTCGACGTCGGTGAGGACGACGAGCATCTCGGCGCCGAGCGCGACCGCGAGGGCGGAGGCCGCGGTGTCGGCGTTGATGTTGTAGACGTGGCCGTCCGCGCCGCGGGCGATCGAGGAGATCACCGGGATGCGGCCGTCGGCGATGAGCGCCTTCACGGCGCCGGCCTCGATGTTGACGATGTCCCCGACCAGGCCGATGTCGACCTGCTCGCCGTCCACCACCGCGTACCTCTTGACCGCGGTCATGGTGTGCGCGTCCTCGCCGGTCATGCCGACGGCGAACGGGCCGTGGCCGTTGAGCAGCCCGACCAGCTCGCGCTGGACCTGGCCGGCCAGCACCATCCGGACCACGTCCATGGTCTCCGGGGTGGTGACCCGCAGACCGTTGGTGAAGGAGGACTCCAGGCCGAGCCTGTCCAACTGGGCGCTGATCTGCGGGCCGCCGCCGTGCACCACCACGGGGTGCAGGCCGGCGTAGCGCAGGAAGACCACGTCCTGGGCGAAGGCCGCCTTGAGGCTCTCGTCCACCATGGCGTTGCCGCCGAACTTGATCACGACGGTCTTGCCGTGGAAGCGCTCCAGCCAGGGCAGCGCCTCGATCAGCGTCATGGCCTTGGGCAACGCCGTGTTGTTGCGGGCCTGTTCGCCCTTGGGTGCGATCTGCACTGTTGTGGTCCCCGGCTCAGGTGTCAGGTGGAGTAGGCGCTGTTCTCGTGCACGTAGTCGGCGGTGAGGTCGTTGGTCCACAGGGTGGCGGCGGCCTCGCCGGCGTTCAGGCGGGCGGTGATCACGACCTCGCGGCCGGTCATGTCGACCAGGTCGCGGTCCTCGCCCACGCTGCCGTCCCGGCAGACCCAGACGCCGTTGATGGCGACGTCGAGGCGGTCCGGGTCGAAGGCGGCGGAGGTGGTGCCGATCGCGGCCAGGACGCGGCCCCAGTTCGGGTCCTCGCCGTGGAGGGCGCACTTGAGCAGGTTGTTGCGGCCGATCACGCGGGCGACGTCGACGGCCTCCTCCTCGCTGGCGGCCGCGGTCACGTCGATCCGGATGTCCTTGCTCGCGCCCTCGGCGTCGCCGATCAGCTGGCGGGCGAGGTCGGCGCAGACGGTGCGGACGGCCTCGTCGAACTCGGCCTGCCCGGGGGTGACGCCGGAGGCGCCGGAGGCGAGCAGCAGCACGGTGTCGTTGGTCGACATGCAGCCGTCGGAGTCGATCCGGTCGAAGGTGGTGCGGGTGGCGCCGCGCAGCGAGGCGTCCAGGGCGGCGGCGTCGAGGTCGGCGTCGGTGGTGAGGACGACCAGCATGGTGGCCAGGCCCGGGGCGAGCATGCCGGCGCCCTTGGCCATGCCGCCGACCGTCCAGCCGTCCTTCGTCACCTGGGCGGTCTTGTGGACGGTGTCGGTGGTCTTGATGGCGATCGCGGCGGCCTCGCCGCCGGTCGCGCTGAGCTCCTGGGCGGCGAGGGCGACGCCGGGCAGCAGGATGTCCATCGGGAGGCGGACGCCGATCAGGCCGGTGGAGGCGACGGCGACCTCGCCGGCGTTCACCTTCAGCTCCTCGGCGGCCTTCTCCGCGGTGGCGTGGGTGTCCTGGAAGCCGAGCGGGCCGGTACAGGCGTTGGCGCCACCGGAGTTGAGGACGACCGCGGAGAGCACGCCGCCCTTGAGGACCTGCTCGGACCAGAGCACGGGGGCGGCCTTGACCCGGTTGGCGGTGAAGACGCCGGCCGCGGCGAGCGAGGGGCCGTCGTTGACGACCAGGGCGAGGTCCGGGGTACCGGAGGCCTTGATGCCGGCGGTGACGCCGGCGGCGCGGAAGCCCTTGGCCGCGGTCACGCCGACGTTGACGTTCTCGGTCACGGTGCGACTCCGTTCAGGGGGAGGCCGAGCTCCTCGGGAAGGCCGAGGGCGATGTTCATGCTCTGCACCGCGCCGCCGGCGGTGCCCTTGACCAGGTTGTCGATCGCGCTGATCGCGATGATCCGGCCGGCGGTCTCGTCCAGGGCGACCTGGACCAGGGCGGCGTTCGAGCCGTAGACGCTGCTGGTCTGCGGCCACTGGCCCTCGGGCAGCAGGCGGACGAAGGGCTCGCCGGCGAACGCCCCGGCGTAGGCGGCGCGCAGGCTCTCGCCCGTCACACCGGGCTTCGCCTTGGCGGAGCAGGTGGCGAGGATGCCGCGCGGCATCGGCACGAGGGTCGGGGTGAAGGAGACGGTGACCGGCTCGCCCGCGACCGGCGTCAGGTTCTGCGCCATCTCCGGGGTGTGCCGGTGTACGCCGCCCACGCCGTAGGCGCTGACGTTGCCCATGACCTCGCTGCCGAGCAGGTGGGTCTTGGCCGCCTTGCCGGCGCCGGAGGTACCCGAGGCGGCGACGATCACGGCCTCGGGCTCGGCGAGCTTCGCCGCGTACGCCGGGAAGAGCGCCAGCGAGACGGCGGTCGGGTAGCAGCCGGGCACGGCGATCCGGTTGCTGCCCTTGAGCGCGGCGCGGTGGCCGGGCAGCTCGGGCAGGCCGTACGGCCAGGTGCCGGCGTGCGCGGAGCCGTAGAACTGCTCCCAGTCGGCCGCGGCCCTGAGCCGGAAGTCGGCTCCGCAGTCGACGACCAGCACGTTGCCGCCGAGCGCCTCGGCGACCGCGGCGGACTGGCCGTGCGGCAGCGCCAGGAACACCACGTCGTGGTCGGCCAGCACCTCGGGGGTGGTGGGCTCCAGGACCCGGTCGGCGAGCGGCAGCAGGTGCGGCTGCAACGCGCCCAGCCTGGCGCCCGCGTTCGAGCCGCCCGTCAGCGCCCCGATCTCCACCTCCGGGTGGCCGAGCAGCAGGCGCAGCACCTCACCGCCCGCGTATCCGCTCGCGCCGGCGACGGCGACTCGCAATGCCATGGCGTTCCCTCCTTTGTCGTGGCATGAATATACGCAGTACGGAACATTCATGCAAGGAGCATCCGGCGAACCCACCCGGGGCGGTGTGACCGGTCGCTTCGGTCGGCCGATGAGCGGCCGACCGGGCGACTGAGCGCGTGGCATCGGCCCGGTCGGCGAGCCGACGGTGTCCGAGGGCCCGATTCGCCCCGGCGCAGCCGCCGCCCCGCCGGTCAGAGGCTCGTCCCGCCGACCGAAGCGCTCGGGCACGACGCGTTCGCGCGTCCGGGTCTCGCGCCCGGGGAGTTTCGGCATCGATCGGCCGATTTGTGATCACGGTTCGGCGACCTTCCGTCCACCGAGGTTCCGATCACCCCTCCTGACGTTCGGGCGGCGCTAGGTTTCGGAGGCAAACACTCTTGATCATCACGGGGGATCCACCATTTCCATTCAGTCCGCCGAGCTGCCACACGGCGCCGCGCCCACCGAGCCCGTCTCCGACGCCACGGCCCCGGACCTGCCCGTCCACGGTGAGGGACAACTCAGCTGCCGGCAGTGCGGCTCCGTCCCCGCCGTGGATGCGACCTTCCGCGGGCACCTGGGCCTCATCGTGATCTTGAAGTACCTGAAGCGCCGGGGACCGTACTGTCGCAACTGCGGCATCGCCACGCACCGCGACATGACCTCCGACAGCCTCTGGCAGGGCTGGTGGGGCATACCCTCGATGATCGTCAACCCCATCATCATGCTGATCAACATCCCGCAGCGCCTGAAGGTCAACAAGCTGCCGGAGCCGCAGCCCGGCGCGCCCCGGGCGCCGATGAACCCCGGCAGGCCGGTGTACCTGCGGCCCACGATCTTCGGTGTGCTCATCCCGGTGATCCTGGTGTCGCTGATCGTCCTCATGGAGAAGGGCGACCCCGAGTTCGCCAAGGCCGGCGACTGCATCCACAACAACAACACGATCGTGCTTCCCGGTGCCGTCGACAGCAACGCCGACGTCGAGGTGGTCCCCTGCTCCGACCCGAGGGCCGAGGCCCGCGTCGTGGGCCGCGAGGACGACACCAACGACGGCGAGACCGTGTGCCGGAAGTCCTTCCCCGACGCCGACGGCTACTTCACCTACAAGCGGGGCAGCGACAAGTACACCCTCTGTCTGAAGAGCCTGAAGCAGAAGCCGGGCACGGTCTTCGCCCCGCAGTGAGGCACCGGCCGGGCCGTTCGCCCTGTGCTGCACAGTCGCCGGCCGAAGCGCCCGGCCACCTGCGGGTAGCGGCCCGGCCGGCGCTCAGCGCTTGACGGCTCGCAGGACGACGAACTTGGGGTTGCCGGCGACGAGTTCGCAGTTGCCGAAGAGCCGGCGGAGCTTGACGTGGTAGCCGAGATGGCGGTTGCCGACGACCCAGAGTTCGCCGCCGGCGCGCAGGGCGCGGCGGGCGCCGGTGAACATGCGCCAGGCGGTGGCGTCGGTCGTGGCCTGGTGCGAGTGGAACGGCGGGTTGTTGAGGACGAGGTCGACCGAGCCGGGCGGGACGGCCTCGGTGGCGAGGGCGTCGGCGGTGAGGAACGCGGCGGGTGCGTCCGGGCCGAGGTTGGTGCGGAACGTGGCCTCGGCCGAGGCCACGGCCTGGTGCGACTCGTCCACGAAGAGCAGCTCGGCGCCGGGGCTCGCCAGCGCCGCGGCGGTGCCGACCACGCCGTTGCCGCAGCCGAGGTCGACGACCCGGGCGCCGGGGGCGGCCGCGGGGAGGTGGCCGAGGAAGAAGCGGGTGCCGATGTCGAGCCGCTCGGCGCAGAAGGTGCCGGCGTGGTTGACCACGGTGCGGCCGGCCGCCGGGCCGATGTCGGCGGGCAGCGCGTAGGAGTGCGGCCACGGGTTGGGCCCGGGGTCGAGCGCCGGGTCGGGGGTGCAGAAGACCAGCCGGGCCTTGCGGACGGCGAGCGAGGTGCGGGTCGGGCCGAGGATGCGCTCGAAGAGCTGGAGCGTGGAGGTGTGGATCTCGGTGACCATGCCGGTGCCGACCACCACCGTGCCGGGGTGGACGGCCGGGGCCAGGCGGTGCAGCTGGTCCTCCAGCAGCGCGAGGCTCTTCGGGACGCGGACCAGCAGGACGTCGATGCGCCCGGGCGGGGTGTCGCGGGTGGTGAGCAGCCGGGCGGCACCGGGGGCGGCACCGGCCCGGGCGAGGTTGGCCAGGGTGGCCTGCCGGCCGAGGTGCGAGTCGCCGATCTGGACCGGGGCGTGGGCGGCGAGCGCCGTCGTCAGGGCGCCCCAGCGGTCGCCGAGGACGACGACGGTGCGGCCGGTGAGCTCGATGGCCCCGCCCTGCGCGCTGCCGGCCTCGCCGGCGAGGTGGCGCAGCAGGTACTCGTCGGCGGCGTCCCAGGCGCGCAGCCGCTCACGCGGGTCCTCCGGGTAGCGGGTGAGGTCGAAGGTGCCCCACGGGGTGGTGAAGGGGGTGGCGGCGGCAGGCGTGCTGAGGCGGTTCATCGTGGTCTCAGGCTAGCCGACCGCCGGGCGCGGGCCGCCCGGGCGGCCGATACTGGAGGGGCCCGACCGGAAGGGTCTGACCGGAAGAGGACTTGGGCATGGACTGGAAGCTCGAAGTGGTGGTGGTCCCGGTGTCCGATGTGGACCGGGCCAAGGTCTTCTACGAGGAGCAGGCCGGCTTCACCGTCGACCACGACACCCGGATCCGGGACGGCGTGCGGGTGGTCCAGCTGACGCCGCCGGGCTCGGGCTGCTCGATCGTGCTGGGCACCGGCGTGACGGACGCACCGCCGGGCTCGCTGAAGGGACTCCAGCTGGTGGTGACGGACATCGACCGGGCGCACGGCCAGCTGGTCGCGCGGGGGGTGGAGGTGAGCCCGGTCCAGCACTTCGAGGCCGGCGCCCGGGTGGACGGGCACGGCGGGGAGTGGAACTCGTTCGTCTTCTTCAGCGATCCGGACGGCAACGGCTGGGCGGTCCAGGAGTCACCGCCCGCCTAGTTCGGCGTCGCTGAGCTGCGGCTTGACGCCGGTCTCGGGACGCCACGGTGCCGGGTGCGGCGAGTTCGACCGGTGCCGGTCGCCGTGCGGCCTGGCCCGCCGGGGCCGTACGGCTACCCGGCCTGGATGGCGTCCGCCGGGACCTCGAAGATGATCGTGAGTCCGCCGCGCTCGTCCCCCTGCTCGCCGACGCGTGTGAAGCCGAAGCCCTCGATGCAGGCCAGGGAGGCGGCGTTGTCGGATCCGATCCTGGCGCGCACGGTCCTGACACCGGGTTCGGCCGCCGCCCTGGCGAGCAGTGCCCTGAGCATGGCACGGGCATAGCCCTGGCGGCGGTACCCGGGAACGACGGTATAGCCCACCTCGACCGTGCCGGTCTCGTCCGGCGGCCCGTGGAACCCGGCGTCGCCGACGACGACCCCGTCCGGCTCGGACACCGCGGCCCGCGTGGTCCAGGGCGCGGCAGAGGGGTCCTTGGCGAGCTGGTCGGCGCGGTAGCCGAAGATCCAGCGGGCTCGCTCA
Source organism: Kitasatospora sp. NPDC022785 (assembly GCF_055561295.1). NCBI lineage: Bacteria > Bacillati > Actinomycetota > Actinomycetes > Kitasatosporales > Streptomycetaceae > Kitasatospora > Kitasatospora sp. NPDC022785. Next base: position 427,410 of record NZ_JBVHHB010000002.1, read on the forward strand.
CCGACGAAGTGTTCGTCGAGGGCGACCCCGGCCTCGGCGCTGCCGCCGGCGAGGTCACCGTCGGCGAGCGCCCGCAGTGCCTTGGCGCTGAGCTCGACGAAGCGGACGCGTTTGGGGGCGGAGAGTGGATCGTTGTTCATCGCGGTGATACTCACCGAGAGCCGGAGGACTGTCTACCGGTTTTCGGCGCGACGGCCGGACGGCGGCCGTCGCGACGGCCGGACAGCGGCCGCGTTCGCCCTGCTCGGACTGGCCGGCGCGCCCCGGTCCACGGTTCGGCAGCACTGCGTCACGCCCCGCAGCAAGCGGCCGCCTGCGGAAACGCCTGCGCAGGATCTCTCAGCGGCTGATCAGAAGTACCCTCGCGCAGATCGTCCGGCACCGGCGTGATCTGCGCTGTGGCGGCCTCGCTGACGAACCGTGGTCAGGAGGCGGCTCCGGTGACTCCCGGGGCGACGAAGCGGCGGTGGAGGGTGGTGAAGCTGACCTCCGGTTCCCCTTCGATGCCGACCTTCTCGATCGCGGGGGTCAGCCTTTCCCGCATGAAGCGGTTGAAGTCGTCCGCCGTGTCCCACACGTCGGTGACCCGAAGGCCGCCCTCGTCGAACCAGGCGACGTGGAGGACGGCGCCGTCGGGCGTCTGTTCCTCCCAGCGCACCAGGTCACGGACGGCGTCGTACTGCTCGGGCGTGGCACCCGCCCATCGGAAGGACAAAACGACAGCCATGGCACTGCTCCCATCGATCCCCTGACTTCCAGGCTACGTCCCCAGCTCCTCTTCGCACCGATGGCGGCATGGCGGTCAGGGCGGGTCGACCGGGCACCGGCGGGCCCCAACCGGCCCACCCCGGCCGATCACCGTATACTTCTGCGGCTCGACGGCCTCCGCGGCGTCGAGGGAGAAGCGCGGGGGGCGCGGTGGAACTGCGGGACATCGAGATCTTTCTGGTGCTGGCCGAGGAGCTGCACTTCGGCCGGACCGCCGAGCGGCTCCGGGTCTCCCAGGCCCGGGTCAGCCAGGCGATCAAGAAGCAGGAGCGGCGGATCGGCGCCGCGCTGTTCGACCGCACCAGCCGCACCGTGCGCCTGACCGAGGTCGGCCGCCAGCTGCGCCAGGACCTGCAGCCGGTCTACGCCGGGCTGCACGAGTCCCTGGAACGCGCCAGGCTCGCCGCCCGCGGCGTCACCGGCCGGCTCCGGGTCGGCATGCTGCCGTTCAACCTGGTGGACCTTCACTTCTACTGGAAGGCGTTCCGAGCGCGGCACCCTCAGTGGGAGCTGGAGATCCGGCAGCTGGCGTACACCGATCCGTTCGGCAGGCTCCGGGACGGCGACTTCGACGTACTGGTCGGCTGGTTGCCCGTGGAGGAGCCAGACTTCACCGTCGGACCTGTCCTGTTGACGGACCCTCGGATCCTCGCGGTGTCCGCCGACCACGAGCTCGCCGGGCGGACCTCGGTGCGCCTGGAGGTGTTCGCCGGCTTCGCGCACCCGATGCCGCCCTCCCTGCCGGACTACTGGGAGGACGGCTACATACCCTTCCACGTACGCGGAAACCGGACGATCGAGCGCGGCCGGCCGGTGACCAACGCGGACGACCTGATCAACCGGGTCGGCATGGGCGAGATCATCCATGGCTTCCCCAGCCACGTCACCCGGTACTGGGGCCTGCCGAACATCCGGTGGATCCCCGTCCCGGACCTGGCGACGCTGTCGTACGCCCTGATCTGGCGCACCGAGGCCGAGAACGAGGCGATCCGCGCACTCGCCGCCACGGTGCGCGAGATCGGCCCGTACCACTTCTGACGCACCGCCACCTCCGGAGTCGACAACCGTCGGGTTGATCGAACGGCGCACGAAGTCCGCGTCGATCCCCACGCCCCCACGGAAGGCCCGAGGCACCCGGGCAGGCTGCACGGCAAGGGCCTCCGCCAGGAGCCGGCCACACGTGTTCGGCATGACCGTGGCGTACGCGATGCCCGACGCCTTGCGAAGGGAGCCGCCCACCTGGCCCGAGCCGCGCCCGCGGCCGTCCCGCCTTGCGGGACGTGCTGCGCACCACCGCGGGCCGGGACCTGTTCCGGCGGGCCCTGCCCGCCCACCACACCGCCGAGGCCGACGCCCGGTGGCCCGCACTGCGCCGGGCGCTGCACGGCCGCCCGTTCTCGCTGACCCGGCTGGAGGCGATCGAGGCCGAGCACGCCGCGCTCGCCCTCCTGGTCGAGACGGTCGACCAGGCACTGACCGGCCCCGAGGTCGGCCCCGACCCGGCCGGGCGCGATGGCCGAGCTGCTGTCGGGCTCGTACGTCTGGTAGCCCGGGCCGCGGGCGGCCGGCGGGCGGCTGGCGGCTTCGCCGGCGGTGGGCGGCCGGCGGCTTCGTCGGCGGTGGGCCGGTGGGTCCGGGGCCCGGTAGGTCCGGAAGGGCTCGGTAGGCTCGGAGGATGGTCGAAGACGAGGGAAGCGTCCGGGTGGACAGCTGGATCTGGTCCGTGCGGCTCACCAAGACGCGGGCGCTGGCGGCGGCCGCGTGCCGGGCGGGGCACGTGAAGGTGAACGGGGAGCGGGCCAAGCCCGCGCAGGCGTTGAAGCCCGGGGACGAGGTCCGGGTGCGCCAGGAGGGGTACGAGCGGGTCGTCGTGGTGACGAAGCTGGTCCGCAAGCGGGTCGGGGCGGGTGTCGCGGCCGAGTGCCTGGTGGACAACAGTCCGCCGCGGCCGCCTCGCGAGCACCTCGCGGCGGCCGGCGAGCGGGACCGGGGCGCCGGGCGGCCCACCAAGCGGGACCGGCGCGAGCTGGACGACCTGCGGCGGCGGTAGCGGGCGCCCGGTGGTGGACCCGCCGGCCGGGCGCCGGCTGCCGGCCGAGGAAGTCCAGCTGCTCCCGGGGGAGTTCGGCCAGGCCACGACGCAGATCGAGCCGACGGGCAGGCTCTCGGAGCAGCCGACGAAGGACCCTCGGATCTCGCCCGGGGGTTCATGCCGCGGAATCCGACACCGGTCCGACGGGGGGCTGTCGCGCCATCATCCGCCGCAGCGCCCCCGCTACCGGACCGGACGGGCGGCCTGGAGGGCGAGCCGGCGCGGGGCGTCCTCGCCGATCCGGGCGAGCAGGTCGTCCAGCTCCAGGAAGACCTCCCAGGGCTCACGGCGGCCGGCGGTCGCGAGCCGGTCGACCACCCGGTCCTCCAGGTCCCGCACCCGGCTGTTCTTCCACGCCTTGTCGGCCAGGCTCACCAGCAGGTCCTCGACGGTGGTGCCCTGCTCGCCCCAGCGTGCGTGGGTGCGGGCGAACCGGGCCAGCCGCTCGGGAACGCCGTGGGCGAGCAGCAGCTCGTACCCGGCGGGTTCGTGGGCGGAGCCGGGCCCGGAGAGCTCCTCACGGTGGACGGCCTTGCCGATGTCGTGGGTGGCGGCGCCGAACAGCACTGCCTCACGGTCCAGCGCGAGGCCGGGGCAGGCGGCGGCGCACCAGTCGGCGAGGGTCTCCGCGACCTCGTGGACCAGGCCGAGGTGGGCTACCAGCCGGGGTGGCGCGCCGGCGGCCTCCAGCAGGCGGGCGGCGGCCGCGGGCAGCGGCGGGATGTCGGTCACGGGCGCAGGGTAACCCGGGCGGGTGAAGACTTGCCGACTGACGGATTGTCAGTGGGGGGAGTTAGTGTCCGGGTGGATGGGGACGCGAGCCGGCCCCGGCGCCTGGAGGGGAGGCGCCGGGGCCGGCCCACGGACAGGAGACGGACGCTCACGAGGCGCACGGCCCGACAGCCGTACGACTCACCGGGCGTACGGCCGACGAGGCCCGACCCAACGGCGCACGGCTCGACGGCCCACGACGCGACGCGGTACCGCTCAGCGCTTGAACGCGACGCCCGCGTACGCCGAGACGTCCTGCCAGCCCTCGGGCAGCTCGCCGGTCGGGACGTGCCCGGCCTCGGGGCGCCAGAGCGGGAGCTGGACGAGGCCGGGGCCGGCGAACTCGAAGTCCCCGAAGAACGGTTCGACGCCGGCGCGCGGGCGCAGCACCAGCGGGGCGCTGGCGCTCTTGTATATCCGGGCGCCCTCGGCGGCGCTCTCTCGGGAGGCGAAGTCGGGGCTGCCGTGCGACAGGATCAGCATGCTGCCGGGGGCGAGTACGTCGCGCAGGGTGCGGACGATCGCCTCGGCGCCGTCCTCGTCGCGGATGAAGTGCAGGACGGCGACGAGCATCAGGGCCACCGGCTCGCCGAGGTCGACGGCGGCGTGCAGGCCGGGGTGGTCGAGGATCGTGGCGGGTTCGCGCAGGTCTGCCTCGATCACCGAGGTGGGGCCGGCCGGGTGGTTCGCCAGCAGGGCGCGGGCGTGGGTGGCGACGATCGGGTCGTTGTCGACGTACACCACGCGGGCGTCGGGGGCGAACCTCTGGGCGACCTCGCTGGTGGAGCCGATGGCGGGGATGCCGGTGCCGATGTCGAGGAACTGGCGGATGCCCTGGCCGGCCGCGAACTCGACGGCGCGGCCGAGGAATTCGCGGTTGGTGCGGGCCAGCAGCGGCAGCGCCGGGTAGGCGGCGATGGCGGCCTCGGCGGCCTTGCGGTCGGCCTCGAAGTTGTCCTTGCCGCCGAGGTAGTAGTCGTACATCCGGGCGGTGTGCGGAATGCCCGTGTCCAGCTCGGTCGGCGGCTGCCAGTCGTCGGCCCGTGCCCAGTCCCAGTCGGTGCCGACGCCCGTGCCGGTCGTCGCCGCAGCGGTGTCCTCGTCCATCGTGTTCCGCCCCCTATGCCTGACTGCCGGAATGCCTGCCCGTCGCGGTGCGTGTACCACCGCGCCGTGCGCCGTGATCGTATCCGACGACTCGCCGTGGAAACAGCGTGAGTTCAGGTTTCCGCAGGCCCCTGCGGGTGGTGCGTGCGCACGTCCAGGGCGGTTCGGATACGGCGTCGAATCGCCCCGGCGATGCGCCGTCCCTATGCTGGCTGCCGATGACTGCCAACCGGATGACCGCCGACCGCCGCACCGTCCTGCGCGCCGCCGCCCGACTGGCCGCCCTCGCCGCCGGAAGCGCGCTGCTCACCGCCTGCGGCAGCACCGGCCCGCGCCGGGCCGACCCGGGGGCGCTCGCCGTCCACCCCGGGACCGTCCACCCGGGCGGCGACGACCCGGCCGCCGTGGACCCGGCCTGGGCGGGCGGCGAGGGCCCGGCTTCCCCCGCCCCGGCCGCACCCGCCACCCCCTCCCCCGACCCGGCGGCGGCCCCGGCGGCGGCCAGCGCACCGCCGGCCCCGCCGGTGCTGCCGCCGCTCGCCCCCGGTACCCCGGCCGAGGTCGCCTACGGGCCGCGCACGGGCAAGAACGTCGCCCTGACCTTCCACGGCAGCGGCGACCCGAAGCTGGCCACCGCCCTGCTGGAGATCGCCGAGCAGCGCGGCGCCAAGCTGACCGTGATGGCCGTCGGCAGCTGGCTCGACCAGCAGCCGCAGATGGCCCGGCGCATCCTGGACGGCGGCCACGAGCTGGGCAACCACACCCAGAACCACCAGAACATCTCCGCCATGACCCCCGACCAGGCGCGGGCCGAGATCGCCCAGTGCGCGGAGCGGCTCCAGCGGCTCACCGGCTCGATCGGCCGCTGGTTCCGCCCGTCCGCCGCCCAGTACGCCACTCCGATGGTCCGCGAGCAGGCCCGGGCGGTCGGCTACGAGCACGTGCTCTCCTTCGACGTCGACCCGCGCGACTACAACGACCCGAGCTCCGCCGAGCTGCAGCGCCGGGTGCTCGGCTCGGCCAAGGGCGGCTCGGTGGTCGCCCTGCACATGGGCCACCAGTGCACGGTGGACGCGCTGCCGGGCATCCTGGACGGACTCGCCAAGGCGGGGCTGAAGCCGGTCACCGCCAGCCAGCTCTGCGCCTGACGCCCCGCATCCACGCGACGCCCCCCAGCCACGCGGCGGCCCGTGCGATGCTGCGGGCATGCGCTACATCATCATCGGGGCGGGTGCGGTGGGCGGCACGATCGGTGCCCGGCTGCACGAGGGCGGACACGACGTGGTCCTGGTGGCGCGCGGCGCCCATCTGGCGGCGCTGCGCGAGGACGGGCTGCGGTTCGGGACGCCGGAGGGTTTCCGCACCCTGCGGATCCCGGTCGCGGCCGGGCCCGGGGACGTCGAACTGCGCCCGGACGACGCGCTGCTGCTCGCCGTCAAGACCCAGGACACCCCCGCCGCGCTGGCCGCGTGGGCGCCGCACCCGGTGGCCGGCGGCGGCACGGCGGGCGAACGGCTGCCGTTGGTCTGCGCGCAGAACGGCGTGGAGAACGAACGGCTCGCGCTGCGGCTCTTCCGGCAGGTGCTGGCGATGTGCGTCTGGCTGCCGTCCGGCCACCTGGAGCCGGGTGTGGTCACCGCCGCCGGGACGCCGCTGAGCGGGGTGCTGCGCCTCGGCGGGTACCCCCGCGGCGACGGCGGCGAGCGGGCCGCGGCCATCGCCGCCGACCTGGCGAAGTCCTGCTTCAGCGCGCCGGTCGACCCCGAGGTGATGCGCTGGAAGTACGCCAAGCTGCTCGGCAATGCCGGCAACGCGCTGGACGCGGTGGCCGGCTCGCGCGAGGGCGAACCGCTCAGCGGCCTCCAGCAGCGGGTGATGGCGGAGGGCGCGGCCGTGCTGGCCGCCGCCGGCATCGCGCACCACGACCCTGCCGAGCAGGCCCGGCTGGTCGGGGAGCTGCTGGAGCTGGAGCCGGTACCGGGGGCCGAGCGCGGTGGCAGCTCGTCCTGGCAGAGCCTGGCGCGCGGCACCGGCTCGATCGAGGCGGACCACCTCAACGGCGAGATCGTGCTGCTGGGCCGGCTGCACGGGGTGCCGACCCCGCTCAACGAGGCGCTGCAACGGCTCGCCAACGCGTTCGCCCGCACCGGGCGCCGGCCGGGCTCGCTCACCGCGGAGGAACTGGCGGCCCTGCTGGAGCTCCAGGCCTTCTGACCTGCGCGGCGGGCGCCCGGGGAGGCTCAGCCCATCGGGTCCTCGGGCCCGTACGTGCGCAGCCGCAGGGTGCGGGCGTCGGAGGCGCGGATCTCCTCGGCGCGGCTGACCAGTTCCTCCAGGTTGTCCCGCCCGGCGTGGATGAAGCGGCCGTGCAGGGCGTCGAAGCGGCCGCGGGCGGCGTCCACGGTGACCGCGACCATGTACGGGATGGAGCCCCAGGTCTTCATGGACTGGAACATCGGCATGCCGGCGGTCATGTCGGTGGCGACCGCGCCGGGGCTGATGTCGAGCACCACCACCCGGTGCTCGGCGAGCGAGTCGGCCATGTTGTCGGAGAGCTGGAGCAGCGCGCCCTTGGACGTGGCGTACGCGGTGTAGTGGCCGTCGGGGCGCAGCGCGAAGCCGGAGTTGAGGTTGACGACCCGGCCCCGGCGGCGTTCGACCATGCCGGGCAGGACGCAGCGCAGCAGGTTGTAGGGGCCGCGCAGGTTGGTCTCGATCACCTGCCACCACTGGTTGGAGTCGGTCTCCCAGAGCGGGACCTCGGCCCGGTCGACCTGGCCGGCGTTGTTGACCAGCAGGTCGATCGGGCCGAGGTCGCGCTCGACGACCCGGACGGCCTCGCGGACCGAGCCGGGCCGGGTGACGTCCGCGGTGACGGCGACGCCGCGGGCGCCGTGCCGGGCGCACTCCTTGAGGGTGTCGGTGAGGGTCTCGTGCGTGCGGCCGACCAGGCCGACGGCCATGCCCTCGGCGGCGAGGCCGACGGCGATCTCGCGGCCGATGCCCCGGCCGGCTCCGGTGACGAGGGCGACCTGTCCTGTGAGTGATCCCGTTGCCATCCCCGACTCCCTTCGCCTGCCACCGGTCCCCCTGACATCAGCCTTCGCCCGCCGCGGCCGTCCCGCATTCTGTCCGGCTCCCGGGCGTGCCCGGCCCCGGGCGCACGGGTTCCGTCCGCCGGGTCACCCGTCCGGCGCAGCCGCCCGGCGGGCCGGCCCAGCCGGGGAGGGGATGACCTACCCGCCGGTACGGAGTAGTAACGTCGTCGGGGCGGTGCACTGGTGCACGCATTCCGGTGCGCCCTCCCGCTGAACAGCAGTTTGCTGGGCCACCTGTCGCCGGGGCCGCACCCCCGGCACAACCGAAGGGCAACTGAGTGAGTGACATCGCGCGCGTCGGAGTGATCGGCTGCGGCCTGATGGGGTCGGGCATCGCGGAGGTGTTCGCCCGGGCGGGGCTGGACGTCCTGGTGTCGGAGGCGAGCGGGGAGGCCCTGGAGTTCGGCCGTACCCGGCTGACCAACTCCCTGGAGACGGCCGTCAAGCGGGGCAAGCTGACCACCGAGCAGCGCGACGACGCGCTGGCCCGGCTGGCCTTCACCACCGACCTCGCCGACTTCGCCGACCGTGACCTGGTGGTCGAGGCGGTCGCCGAGCGCGAGGACATCAAGGTCCAGATCTTCCAGACGCTGGACCAGGTGGTCGAGCGCCGGGACGCCATCCTCGCCTCCAACACCTCGTCGATCCCGATCGTGAAGCTGGCCGCCGCGACCTCGCGCCCGGAGCAGGTGATCGGCCTGCACTTCTTCAACCCGGCGCCGGTGCAGAAGCTGGTCGAGGTGATCCCCACCCTGACCACCTCGGCCGCGACCACCGAGCGGGTGGAGACCTTCGCCACCCAGGTGCTCGCCAAGGAGCCGATCCGCGCCCGTGACCGGGCCGGCTTCGTGGTGAACGCGCTGCTGGTGCCGTACCTGCTCTCCGCGGTGCGGATGTTCGAGTCGGGCGTGGCGACCGCCTCCGACATCGACAAGGGCATGGAGGCCGGCTGCGCCCACCCGATGGGCCCGCTGCGGCTGTGCGACCTGATCGGCCTGGACACGATCGTCTCGATCGCCGAGTCGATGTACGACGAGTACAAGGAGCCCCTGTACGCGGCTCCCCCGCTGCTGTCCCGGATGGTCGACGCGGGCCTGCTGGGCCGCAAGTCCGGCCGCGGCTTCTACGACTACACCGCCGGCGCCTGACCGGCGCGCCGCAGGGGCGGGGAGGCTCGGGCCTCCCCGCCCCTGCGGCATGCTCGGGCGTCAGCTGTTGATGCTGTAACTGTCGCCGTAGACCTTCCACTTGAGCGGCGGGTTCAGGTCGAAGTTCTTGGCGTTGAGGAAGACCAGCTGCTCGGTGTCGACGCGACTGGTGTCGGAGTGCGCCTCCTCGGTCTTCATCGCGGCGCGGCGGGCGTCCAGGAAGGCCTTGAGGTAGGTGGCCTCGTCGCCGCCCTGGGCGGGGGTCTTGGCCTTCTTCATCGCGGTCTTGCGGATACCGCCGAAGCTGGTCGAGTCGGTGCCGGGGCCGTGCATGACGATGGCGTCGTAGTACATGAACTGGCCGAGTGCGCGCAGGCCGTCGGACTTGGCCTGGTTGACGGCGGGGTTGAAGTAGACGCGGTCGCGCTCGTCGTTCTGGGCCTGCTGGAAGACGGTGTCCTTGGCGGCGGTGGCCCAGTCGCGCTCGAAGGCGGAGCCGAGGCCGGCGTGCGACTCGGTGCCGTTGACCTTGCGCAGCGCCGGGAGGTACTTGGCGAGGACGTTGCCGGGCTTGAGGGAGGTGTAGTGCTCGACCAGGTCGAGCATGTCGCCGGTGCCGGAACAGAATCCGATGATGCCGGCGGTGTAGCCGCGGCCGTCCTTGATGTCCTCGATGTACTTGTACTGCGACTTCCAGTCCAGCGAGGAGTTCTCGGCGCTGGACACCAGCTGCATCGCGATGTCCTTCTTGTGCGGGTCGTCCAGGCCGGCGGCCTTGGCCTGGACGACGGCCGCGGCCGGGGCCGCCGCGTGGGCGGCGCCGGCGGCCGCGACGGTGGCGGGGGCGGCCACCAGCAGGGCGGCGAGGGCTATGCGTACGGTGCGGTGCTGACGGTGCATCTGACGCTCCGTGTCCGTGGGGGCGGGCAGGGGGTACCCGCCGCAAGGGCGTTAGGAAACTTTCCTAACTAAGAAATAGCGTTCACGGACCCGGGGCCGCAAGGGCTTTGACGGAAACTCTTCAAACCCCGAGGTCAGAGCGCACGACGTCGGACCACCCGCCGTCACGCCGCCCCACGTCACGCCACCCTCGTCAGAGCGCCCGGCGCCGCACCCACCAGACCGCGGCGGCGCAGACCGCCACCGCCAGCGCCGTCATCCACCCGCACTCGATCAGCTGGAACGCCCAGTAGCGGTCGTCCGGCTGGTAGATCTCGTGGACGGCGTAGCCGCCGTCGCGCATCAGCTTCTCCCCGTCGTAGAAGCCGTTGCCGAGGTTGTAGAAGTCGCGCATGGGGATCCGGTCCCCCGACGGGTCGGTGAACCACGTACTGGCCGCCCAGCGGTGGTCGACGGCGGGCTGCACCAGGGTGTGGACGGTGTCCTCCAGCGGCGTCCGGTAGTGGAACCGCGCGGACTGGGCGACCAGGGTGGTCGCCACCGAGGCGCCGACGCCGATCCCGACCGCGACCACCGTGCGCCGCAGCACCGCGCCCGCGAGCGCCGAGACCGCGAGGACCAGCAGCACCCGGCCGGCCAGGGCGAGCGGCGCGCCCACGAACAGCAGCGGGGAGAACCGGCCCGTCTCCTCGGCCAGCGGCGCGCTCCACCAGTCGAACGCCAGGCCCAGCAGCGCCGCCCCCGCCACCGAGACCACGCCCGCCAGGGCCAGCCCGGTCGCCGTCCAGCGGGCGCGCCCGGCCCCCTGGGTCCAGGCGTAGCGGTAGGTGCCGTGCTCGAACTCCCGTGCCAGCAACGGCCCGCCGACGAACGCGCCGACCGAGCCGCCGAGGAAGTAGAGGAGGTTGGCGCCGACCGTCAGCCGGGTGCCGTACTCGCGCAGGAAGACCTTCCACAGCTCGTTGCACGACTGGGTGCTCCGGTCGCAGCCCGCCGCCCCGGACCGGTCGAAGGCCGCGTGCAGGAACCAGCCGTCGACCAGCAGCAGCACGGCGCCGACGGCGAGCACCCCGAGCACGGTGAGCAGCGCGGTGCGGTGGCGCAGCCAGGCCGCGGACAGGACACCACCCCGGGGAAGGCCGGTGGTGACAGCGGTGACGGCGGTGATCGTGCTCACGACTGCAGGACCCTCTCGTTCGTACGGACGGCCCCGCGCGGGCCGGGCAGGGCGGAGGCGGCCGGCTCGCGCAGGTAGGCGAGGACCAACTCCTCCAGGCCGACGCGCTGTTGGCGCCAGCCGCCGGCTACCGGGGCGTCGACGCCGCCGGTGCGGACCAGCAGGTGGGACTGCGCGCCGGCCCGGCGGTCGCGTACCACCGGCACCGTCGCGGCGACCCCGTCGGCCTCGACGGTGGGGCCGGTGAGCATCCGGTGGCCGCCCACCAGCTCGTCCACCTCCCCGGCGACCTGGACCCGGCCGCCGCCGAGCACCACCAGGTAGTCGCAGCTCTGCTCCAGTTCGGCGATGGCGTGCGAGGAGAACAGCACCGAGAGGCCGTCGTCGGCGACGGCGGTCAGCAGGACGGCCATGAAGTCGTGCCGGGCGAGCGGGTCGAGGGCGGCCAGGGGCTCGTCCAGGAGCAGCAGTTCGGGCCGCTTGGCCAGGGCGAGGGCGAGCGAGACCTGGGCCTGCTGGCCGCCGGAGAGCCGCCCGTAGCGGCGGTCGAGCGGGATGCCGAGGCCGTCCAGGTGGGTACGGGCGCGGGCGTCGTCCCAGCGGCGGTTGAGGCCGCGGCCCATCCGCAGCAGGTCGCGGACGGCCAGGCCCGGGTAGAGCGCGGCATTCTGGGCCACGAAGCCGATCCGGTCCAACGCGCCGGGCGAGCCGGGGAGTTCGCCGCCGAGCACGCTCAGGGCGCCCTCGGTGGGGGCGGTCAGGCCGGCGGCCAGGTTGAGCAGGGTCGTCTTGCCGGCGCCGTTCGGGCCGACCAGGGCGACCACGTGCCCGGCCGGGACGGCGAGATGGCAGTCCCGCAGGGCCCAGGAGCGGCGGTAGCGCTTGCCCAGCCCACCGCAGTCGATCACCGTGTCCGACGCCATCACGCCACCACCCCGTCGTTCCCGTTCCCCCCGTTGTCTCCGCTGCGCAGGTCGCGCAGGGCGTCCTCGAACACCGCGGCCATCCCCTCCTCGTCCAGTCCGGCCGCCCGCGCGGTGCGCAGCCAGTCGAGCAGCCCCCGTCGCAGCGCGGCCCGTTCGCGCAGCGGCACGACGCCGGCGGGCAGCCCGCGGACGAAGGTGCCCTGGCCGCGCCGTCCGGCGGCGAGCCCCCGGTGTTCCAGCTCGCGGTACGCCTTGAGCACGGTGTTGGGGTTGATCGCCAGCCCCGCCACCACCTCGCGGACCCGGGGCAGCCGGTCGCCCTCGGCCAACCAGCCCATCCGCAGCGCCTGTTCGACCTGCTGCACCAGTTGCAGGTAGGTCGGGACGCCGGAGGCCGGGTCCAGGCGGAACTCGATCGGGGAGGGCTGGTCCCCCGGTTCTGGTTTATCTACTTCCATAGTTAATGAGTTAAGGAAGGATCCGACGCGCCGTCAACCCAAGACATGGCAAAGGGCCCTGCCGGATCCAGGATCCGGCAGGGCCCTCGGGCACCACGCGTCAGGCGCCGCGCAGCACCGCACCCGTCCGGGCGATGGCCTCGGCGACGGCCGCCTCGCGGGCGGCGGTGGCCTCGTCCGCGGTCAGCGTGCGGTCGGTGGCGCGGAAGCGCAGCGCGTACGCCAGCGACTTCTTGCCCTCGCCGACCTGCTCGCCGGTGAACACGTCGAACAGCCGGATGGCCTCCAGCAGGTCACCGGCGCCGGTGCGCAGCGCGGCCTCGACCTGGGCGGCCGGGACGGCGGTGTCCACGATCAGCGCGACGTCCTGGGTGGCCACCGGGAAGCCGGAGACCGCCGGGCCCGAGACCCGCCCGGCGCCGTCCTCGGTCAGCAGGTCCAGGTCGAGCTCCATCGCGACGGTGCGCTCCGGCAGGCCGAGCGCCTTGACCACGCGCGGGTGCAGCTCACCGGCGTGGCCGACCACCCGGTCGGTGCCGGCCACGACCAGCTCGGCGCAGCGGCCCGGGTGCCAGGGCAGCAGCTGGCCCTGGCGCACGGTCAGCTCGATACCGGCGGCGCGGGCCACCGTGCGGCCCGCCTCGACGGCGTCCGCCCAGCCCGCCTGGGCGCCCTTGCCCCACCAGCCGGACGGCAGCCGCTCGCCCGCGAGGGCGACGGCGACGCGGCGCGGCTGGTGCGGCAGCGCGGCGTCCAGCGCGGCCAGTTCCTCGTCGCTCGGACGGCGGTCGACGGCCGGGCGCGGCGCGACGGACAGCTCGTCCTTCGGCAGGAAGACGGTGCCCGTCTCGAAGACGGCCAGGTCGGTGTTGCCGCGGCCGATGTTGCGGCGCAGCGCCCCGAGCAGGCCCGGCAGCAGCGTGGTGCGCAGCGCCGGCTCCTCGTCGTTGAGCGGGTTGACCAGCTTCACCGTGCGGCGGCGCCGGTCGTCCCGCTCCAGGCCGAGCGCCTCGAAGGCGGCCTCGCCGACGAACGGGTAGTTGTTCACCTCGACGTAGCCGGCGGCTGCGAGCGCGACGCCGACCCGGCGGTGCGTCCGCTGGGCCTCGGTCAGGCCCTTGCCCGGCGGCACGGTGGGCATCCGGGCGGGCACGTTGTCGTACCCCTCCAGCCGGATGACCTCCTCGGCGAGGTCGTACGGGTCGGTGAGGTCGGGGCGCCAGGTCGGCGGGGTGACCTCCAGGACGTCGGCGCCCGCGACGGAGCAGCCGATCTCCTGCAGGCGCCGGGTCACGCTCTCGCGGCCGTACGCGGTGCCGGCCACCCGGTCGGGCAGGTCGGCGGCGATGGTGATGGTGCGCACCGGGTGCGGGGCGGCGATGTCGGTGACGCCCGCCTCGGCGGTGCCGCCGGCGATCAGCACCAGCAGGTCGACGGCGCGCTGCGCGGCGGCGCGGGCGGCCTCCGGGTCGACGCCGCGCTCGAAGCGCTTGGACGCCTCGGACGGCAGCTTGTGCCGCTTGGCGCCGCGGGCGATGGCGACCGGGTCGAAGTGCGCGGCCTCGATGATCACCTCGGTGGTGCCCGGGCCGGCGGCCGGGTCGAGGATCTCGGTGGAGGCGCCGCCCATGACACCGGCCAGGCCGATCGGGCCGCTGTTGTCGCAGATCAGCAGGTCCTCGGCGGAGAGCTTGCGCTCGACGCCGTCGAGGGTGGTGAGGGTCTCGCCCTCCTCCGCCCGGCGGACCAGGATCGGGCCGTCGACGCGCTGCTTGTCGTAGGCGTGCAGCGGCTGGCCGACCTCCAGCATCACGTAGTTGGTGATGTCCACGGCCAGCGAGATCGGGCGGATGCCGGACTTCTGCAGGCGGCGCTGGAGCCAGATCGGCGACTTGGCGGCCGGGTCGAGGCCGACCACCGTGCGGGCCACGAAACGGTCGCAGCCGGCCGGGTCGGCGACCTTGACCAGGTAGCCGTAGGAGTTGGCCGGCGGCACGTCGAGCAGCGCCGGGTCGGCCAGCGGCAGCCCGTACGCGGCGGCGGCCTCACGGGCCACGCCGCGCATCGACAGGCAGTAGCCGCGGTCCGGGGTGACGGCGATGTCCAGCACCTCGTCGACGAGCTGGAGCAGCTCGATCGCGTCGGTGCCGGGCTCGTACTCGGGCGGGAGCACGATGATGCCGTTGTGGTCGTCGCCCATGCCCAGCTCGCGGGCGGAGCAGATCATGCCGGCCGAGGTGTGGCCGTAGGTCTGCCGGGCGGCGATCGGGAACGGGCCGGGCAGCACGGCGCCCGGGAGCACCACGACGACCTTGTCGCCGACCGCGAAGTTGGTCGCGCCGCAGACGATCTCCTGCGGCTCGCCGGTGCCGTTGGCGTCGCCGACGTTGACGAAGCAGTGCCGGATCGGCTTCTTGAAGCCGGTCAGCTCCTCGATGGAGAGCACCTGGCCGACGACCAGCGGGCCCTTGAGGTCGGCGCCGATCTGCTCGACGGTCTCGACCTCCAGGCCGGCCCGGACGAGGCGCTCCGCGACGTCACGGCCGGTCTCGCCGGCCGGCAGGTCGACGTACTCGCGCAGCCAGGAAAGCGGGACGCGCATCAGATCTCCATCCCGAACGGGAGGGTGAAACGCACGTCACCCTCGACCATGTCGCGCATGTCGGCGACGTTGTGACGGTTCATCAGGATCCGCTCCAGGCCCAGGCCGAAGGCGAACCCGCTGTAGCGGTTCGGGTCGACGCCGCAGGCGACCAGCACCCGCGGGTTGACGACGCCGCAGCCGCCGAGCTCGATCCAGCCCTCCGAGGAGCAGGTCCGGCAGGGCTTGTCCGGGTTGCCGACGGACTCGCCGCGGCAGACGAAGCACTGCAGGTCGATCTCGGCGCTCGGCTCGGTGAACGGGAAGTACGAGGGGCGCCAGCGCAGCTCCAGGCCGTCGCCGATCAGCTTGGAGACCAGCTGCTCGATGGTGCCCTTGAGGTCGGCGAAGGTGATGCCCTCGTCCACGGCCAGACCCTCGACCTGCCGGAAGACCGGGGTGTGGGTGGCGTCCAGCTCGTCCGTCCGGTAGACCCGGCCGGGGCAGACGACGTAGACGGGGGGCTCGCGGTCGAGCATGGTGCGGGCCTGGACCGGCGAGGTCTGGGTGCGCAGCACGACGCCGGAGTCGGCGGAGCCGTCCGGGGCCTGGACGAAGAAGGTGTCCTGCATCGAGCGGGCCGGGTGGTCCGGGCCCAGGTTGAGGGCGTCGAAGTTGAGCCACTCGGCCTCGACCTCGGGGCCCTCGGCGATCTCGTAGCCCATCGCGACGAAGGTGTCCTCGATGCGCTCGGCCAGCGTCGTCAGCGGGTGCCGGGCGCCGCGCGGCGCGCGGTCGTAGGGCAGTGTGACGTCCACCGCCTCCTCGACCAGGACGCGGGCGTCGCGCTCCGCCTCCAGCTCGGCCTGGCGCTTGGCGAGGGCCTGGTTGACGGCGCCGCGGGCCTGCCCGATCAGCTTGCCGGCGGCGGCCTTGGCGTGCGGGGGCAGGGCGCCGATCTCGCGGTTGGCGAGGGAGAGCGCGGAGCGGTCGCCGGTGTGGGCGACCTTGGCCTGCTTCAGCTCGTCGAGGGAGGTGGCGGCGGCGAAGGCCTGGACGGCCTCGTCCCGGGCCTGCTCCACCACCTCGGGCTTGAGGGCCTCGACCTCGACCGGGTCGTACGACTTGTTGGGTGCCGACATCTCTATCTTTCCCGTGCTCCTGCTCGTCCGTGCTCAGGTAAAGGGGGGCTCGCTCCCTCCTTGCCCGCCAACGGACAGGAGGGGCCCAGCGCGTCGCCCGGCGTGGCCGGGGCACGGGCAGCCCCCGCCTCGGTTCTCGGGGAGGTTGTCCGCGGCACGGCCGCGCAGGGCGTTGCGCAACGCCAAAGGTCGAGTGTAGTCGCAGCGCGTAGCGCGACCGTCGTGAAGCCCGCCCGGGGTCCGCTTCACATCATGAAGTCGGGCACCCCGGCGGGCAGGATAAATCGGAACCGGGCGCCGCCGCCGGGCGCGCGGTCGACGCGGATCGAGCCGCCGTGGGCCTCCACGATGCCCTTGACGATGTAGAGGCCCAGGCCGGTGCCGCCGCGCTTGGAGCCGCGCCAGAAGCGGGTGAAGACGCGCGGCATCGACTCCTCGGGGATGCCGCTTCCTTCGTCGCTCACGGTGACTGCGGTGCCTTCCACGGTGCGGGGCGGGGTGCCGGAGCGCTCCCAGACGGGTGCCTCGACGACCTCCTTGGCCGGTGCCACCTCGATCGTGACAGTTCCCTCGCCGTGACGCACCGCATTTTCCAGCAGGTTGGCCAGCACCTGGTCGACCTTGTCCGGGTCGGCCCAGAGCACGGTGAGCGACTCGCTGATCCGGATGTCGAAGCGGTCCTCGGGGATGCCGGTGGCGACCTTCCGCTCCACGTGCCGGCGCACCGCCGCCGCCAGGTCGACGACCTGCTTGCGCAGCTCCAGCCGGCCGGCGTCGATCCGGGAGATGTCCAGCAGCTCGGCGATCAGCCGGGTGACCCGGTCGGCGTCCGCGTCCACGGTCTCCAGCATCAGCCGCTTCTGCCCGTCGGTGAACCGCTCCCACTTGGCGAGCAGGGTCGCGGTGAATCCCTTGACGCTCGTGAGCGGCGAGCGCAGCTCGTGCGCGACGGTGGCGATCAGCTCGGCGTGGCTGCGCTCGGTGCGGCGGCGGGCCTCGGTGCCGCGCAGGGCGATCACCAGCCGCTGGAGCGGCCCCTGCGGGCCCTGCCGCACGTACCGGGCGGAGACCAGCACCTCACGGCCGCCGGGCAGCAGCAGGTTGCGCTCCGGCTGGCTGGTGCGGACGGCCAGACCGCCGTACGGGTCGGTCAGCTGCCACCAGCGGCGGCCGTCGAGGTCCTCCAGCGGGAGGACGTCCTCCAGCGCGCTGCCGAGCGCGTCCTCCGGGCGGATGCCGGTCAGCCGGGCGGCGGCCCGGTTGAAGCAGACCACCCGGCCCAGCGCGTCGGCGACCACCAGGCCGTCCGGCAGGTCGTCCGGATCGAGCTCTGGCCCGCTGCCGACCATGGGTGTCCTCCCCGATTACCCACCGTGTCTTTCCCCCCACCGAGGCAGACCCTAGCGCTCCTGGCCCTGTGCGCGACACCCTCCGGGCGAGCGCTGCGCCCGCGCGGACGCATAGAGGCAGACGGCGGCGGCCGTGGCCAGGTTGAGGCTCTCGGCGTGTCCGTGGATCGGTACGCGCACCACCTCGTCGGTGAGTGCGCGGGTCTCCTCCGGGAGCCCCCAGGCCTCGTTGCCGAACACCCATGCGCCGGGCGCGCCCAGGGTGCCCTCGTCCAGCTCCTGGTCGAGGTCGCGCTCCCCCGCGCCGTCGGCGGCGAGCACCCGCACGCCGGCCTCCCGCAGCCTGCCGACCGCCTCCTCGACCGGCACGCCGACGGCGACCGGGAGGTGGAACAGGCTACCGACGGAGGCCCGGACGGCCTTCGGGTTGTACAGGTCCACCGAGGCGTCGGTGAGCACCACGGCGTCCGCGCCGGCCGCGTCGGCGGTGCGCAGCACGGTGCCGGCGTTGCCGGGGTCACGGACGTGGGCGAGCACCGCGACCAGCTTCGGGCGGGCCTTGAGCACCTCGGCGAACGGGGTGTCGATGAAGCGGCAGAGCGCCACGATGCCCTGCGGGGTCACGGTGTCGCAGATGTCCGCGATGACCTCGTCGGTGGCGGTGAGCACCGGGACGCCCTCGGCCAGGGCGGCCTCGACGATGCCGGCGTGCCGCTCGGCGGCCTCCGGGGTGACGTACACCTCGACCACGGCGTGCTCGCCCGTGCCCGGCAGCCTCCCGAACGCGACGGCCTCGCGGACGGCCTGCGGGCCCTCGGCGAGGAAGCGGCGCTCCTTGGTGCGCTGGTTCCGCTTGGCGAGCCGGCGGGCGGCGACGACGCGCGGCGAGCGCAGGGAGGTGAGCAGGGGGGTGTCGGTGCTCGGCATGGTCTCGTCTCTGTGGCGGGGAGCCGGTGGCGTGCGGGGACCAGGGGTCCCGGGGAGTTAACGACGGGGAGGGCAGAACGACGGCGGGCGCGGAGAACGCAAAACCGGACCCGCAGGAGGTGCCTGCGGGTCCGGTCGGTGCGACTGCCGATCCAGGAGGATCAGGCGGCGTCGGCGGCGGCCTTCGGGGCGTTCACGTCGGCCGGCAGCGCCTTCTGCGCGACCTCGACCAGCGACGCGAAGGCGCCCGGGTCGTTCACCGCGAGGTCGGCCAGCATCTTGCGGTCGATCTCGACGCTGGCGGCCTTCAGGCCCTGCACGAAGCGGTTGTAGGTGATGCCGTTGGCACGGGCCGCAGCGTTGATGCGCTGGATCCACAGCTGACGGAAGTCGCCCTTGCGCTTCTTGCGGTCGTTGAAGTTGTAGACCAGCGAGTGGGTGACCTGCTCCTTGGCCTTGCGGTACAGGCGCGAGCGCTGGCCACGGTAGCCGCTGGCGCGCTCCAGGATGACCCGGCGCTTCTTGTGGGCGTTGACTGCCCGCTTGACGCGTGCCACTTGATTACTCCTTGGGTTGGACCACGGACTACTTCACGCGGTCCGTCATTCGAATGGGTCGGGAAGGATCAGCTGCCCCGCTCGCGGCTCGCGCCGGGCGGGAGGGCGATCACTTGCCGAGAAGCTTCTTGATCTTCTTGGCGTCAGCGGGGGCCAGCACGACGGTCCCGGCCAGCTTGCGGGTCAGCGTCGAGGGCTTGTGCTCCAGGAGGTGGCGGCGGCCGGCGCGCTCGCGCAGCACCTTGCCAGAGCCACTGATCTTGAAGCGCTTGCTGGCGCCACTGTGCGTCTTCTGCTTCGGCATTTCGCCGTATCTCCTCGTCGGTCCGTCCACGCCCGCGCGGTGTTGGCCGCGCGGGCGTGAAGGATGGATCTGCGGTGACCGGGCGGGACGCCCCGTCACCCTTGGTGGCCGGTCTCCCGGGCCGCCCTGGCCGTGAAGGCTCAGGCGTCCTGGGAGGCCTCGGCCGGCTGCTCGACCTCGGCGGCGTCCTCGACGTCGGCCTCGTCGGCCTCCGCCTCGGCCGCGGCGTTCTCGGCCTCAAGCGCTGCGTCGTCGTCGACCGCGGCGTCGTCGGGACCGGTGGTCCGGCCCTGACGCTCGGCCTTGCGGGCGTCGGCGAGCGCGCGGGCCTCGGCCATCGCCTCGGTCTTCTTCTTGTGCGGGCCGAGAACCATGATCATGTTTCGGCCGTCCTGCTTGGCCGAGGACTCCACGAAGCCCAGATCCTGGACGTCGTTCGCCAGCCGCTGCAGCAGTCGGAAGCCCAGCTCGGGGCGGGACTGCTCACGACCGCGGAACATGATCGTGATCTTGACCTTGTCGCCCTGCTTGAGGAACCGGACGACGTGACCCTTCTTGGTGTCATAGTCGTGCGGGTCGATCTTCGGCCGGAGCTTCATCTCCTTGATGACCGTGTGCGCCTGGTTCTTGCGCGCCTCACGGGCCTTCATGGCCGACTCGTACTTGAACTTGCCGTAGTCCATGAGCTTGCACACCGGCGGCCGGGCGGTCGCCGCGACCTCGACCAGGTCAAGGTCGTACTCCTGCGCGAGCTCCAGCGCCTTGGCAAGCGGCACGATGCCGACCTGCTCGCCGCTGGGACCGACGAGTCGCACCTCGGGGACGCGAATCCGGTCGTTGATGCGGGGCTCGGTGCTGATGGGGCCTCCTCGGTTGCACCTTCTGCGATGCGGCCGTCGGACGGCGGTCGCACGTAGTGGACTCGACCACTGGGCGGGGCTTCATTCGTGCTGCGCTGCCTGACTTGCTGGTAGGCACTGCATGCACCGCGACACGAAAAAAGCCCCGCTCGGTACAAGCGGGGCTCCACACAACCGGGGGCGGCGTCCGGTGAGGGACGCTGCGGGCGACTCGGCGCCTGGGCGCCGAACGCGGACCGGGACCCGTCGACCGTGAGGTCGACCAGGTGGGAGACTTTCGCGGTTGCCCTCTCGGGCCTCCTGGGTGGAGCCTCCACTTGCTGGCCGGGCGCCCTCAAGGGCTCCTGGCCGGTCAGTCTCGAAGCATACAGCGCGCGGGGGTCCAACGCTATTCCGCCCCTCCCCACCTGCCCTTGTACGCTCCCTCTGTACGGACACCGGCACGACGGAACGAGCCCCCCTTGAGCAGCGAGCCCACCCAGAACCCCGCCGCGGACGACGAGGCGATCGGTTTCGACGACCTCACCCGGGACATCGCCGAGGTCCCGGCCGTCGAGGTGATCACCACCGTCGCGGTGCACCTGATGAGCGCCGCCGCCGTGAAGTGCGGCCTGGCCGAGGGCGGCGAGGCCGACAAGGACCTCGACGAGGCGCGCAAGCTGATCACCGCGCTGGCCGGGCTGGTCACCGCCGGCGCCCCCGAGATCAGCAACTTCCACGCCGCCCCGCTGCGCGACGGCCTCAAGTCGCTCCAGCTGGCCTTCCGCGAGGCCTCCCTCGTCCCGGACGCGCCGGGCGCGGGCCCGGGCGAGAAGTTCACCGGGCCGGTCTACGCCTGAGCCCCCGGACACGACGGTGCCCCCTCGGATCCCCGATCCGAGGGGGCACCTTCGCGTTCAGCGCCGGTGGAGCGGCTCGCCCGGCAGCTCCGCACCGGCCGGCAGCACCGCCAGGCTCAGGCCCCGGTCGAGCCGGACCCGCAGCACCGGGTCGGCGGCCACGGCCCGCCCCACCCGCTGCGCGGCCGCCTGCACGCCCGCCTGGTCCAGCGCCGGGTCGAACACCACCGCGAGCAGCCCGTCGCCGTCCTGGTACGGCGCCAGCAGACCGCTCACCACCTCCGGCTCGGCCGCCAGCACCGCCCGGACGGCCTCCCGCACCTCGGGGTCGGCCAGCGGCGGCAGGTACGGCCGGTTCTCGGCCAGCGCGCGCAGCCGGGCGCCGGACAGCTGGTACGTCACCGGGCCGGCCGGGTCGACCAGCAGGGTGTCGGCCCGCTCCGAGAAGGCGACCATCGCGGCCTGCGGCGCGGCGACCGGCGCCGGGCGGGCGTCGGCGCGCCAGCGGGTCATCGTCTCCAGCGAGGTGAAGGCCGGCAGGGCGCGGCGGCCGTCGGCGGCCTCCACCACCGGGACGGCCATGTCGCTGGTCTTCTCGTGCCTGTGCCCGTGCTCGTCCACCTCCACCTCCCCGAGGACGGCGACGATCGGGACCATCAGGCGGGTCGGCGCCAGCGCCGCGAGCACCTCCGGTTCGGCCGTGCGGTCCTGCGACCAGCGCGCGAGCGCCGCGGCGAGCGCGGGGTCGGCGGTGCCGTCGTCGTCGGCGAATCCTGGGTTCGGGATGTTCTTGCGGTCCACCCGGCCGACCCTATGCCACCTCACACCCGCCACCCGCCCGCGGCAATCGGGTACGTCGCGCCCCTACCCGTCGGTAGTGGGGGTGTGGCAAGGTGCGGCCATGGCCACGCTCGAAGCTGCTGCCCGTACCGTGCCCGCCCCCTCGCCGGCGGCCGACCGCGCCCGGTACGACCGCGCCCGGTACGACCGGGCCACCGCCCACCTCGACGGCCCGGTGGCCGTCGTCGACCTGGCGGCCTTCGACGCCAACGCCGCCGACCTGGTGCGCCGCGCGGCGGGCAAGCCGGTCCGGGTGGCCAGCAAGTCGGTGCGGTGCCGGGCCCTGCTGGAGCGGGTGCTGGCCACGGACGGCTTCGCCGGGGTGATGAGCTACACCCTCGCCGAGTCGCTCTGGCTGGCCCGCGCCGGACTGCGCGACATCCTGCTCGCCTACCCCTCCGCCGACCGGGCCGGTTTCGCCGAGCTGACCGCCGACCCGGAGCTGGCCGCCTCCGTCACCGTGCTGCTGGACGACCCGGCCCAGCTGGACCTGATCGACGCGGCCCGGGGCGGCTCCGCCGAGGTGCGGGTCTGCCTGGAGCTGGACACCGCGCTGCACCTGCTCGGCGGGCGGGTGCGGGTCGGCGCCCGGCGCTCGCCGCTGCGCACACCCGAGGCCCTGGGCGCCTTCGCCGAACTGGTCCAGCGCCGCCGGGGGTTCCGGGTGGTCGGGCTGATGGCGTACGAGGGGCACATCGCCGGTGTCGCGGACGACGTGCCGGGCAAGCCGGTGCGGTCGCGGATGATCCGGCTGCTGCAGGCCAAAGCGCGGACCGAGCTGGCCGAGCGCCGCGCCGAGACGGTCCGGCGGCTGCGGCGGGTGGCCGAGCTGGAGTTCGTCAACGGCGGCGGCACCGGCAGCGTCGAGTCGACCGTCGCCGAGCGGGCGGTCACCGAGGTGGCGGCCGGCTCCGGGCTGTACGTGCCGCAGCTGTTCGACCACTACCGCTCGTTCCGGGGACGGCCGGCCGCCCTGTTCGGCCAGCCCGTGGTGCGCCGGCCCGGCGTCGGCGTGGTGACGGTGCTCGGCGGCGGCTACCCGGCCTCCGGCGTGGCCGGCCCGGACCGCTCGCCGGTCCCGTACCTGCCGCAGGGGCTGCGCTACGACCCGATGGAGGGCGCCGGCGAGGTGCAGACCCCGCTGCTCGGTTCGGCCGCCGACGACCTGCTGATCGGCGACCGGGTCTGGTTCCGGCACGCCAAGGCGGGCGAGCTGTGCGAGCGCTTCGCCGAACTGCACCTGATCGAGGGCGACGCGGTGGTGCGGACCGTCCCGACCTACCGGGGCGAGGCGAAGACGTTCCTCTGACCCGCCGTCCGCCCGTGCCCTACCGTGGTGCGTACACCACGAGGCCATACGGAGGCGGCATGGAAGCCGAGATCGTGCAGCTGGCGACGTCGGGGGCGACCACGCTGGTGGGGCTGATGGCCACCGAGGCCTGGACGCAGGCCCGTTCACGCCTGGCGGCGCTGTTCGGACGGGGCCGGGACGCCGCGGAGGTCGCCGCCGAACTGGAGGAGATCCGGGTCGAGGTGGTGCGGGCCGAGGGCGAGGCCGAGCTGGTCGCCGACTGCACCGCCGAGCTGCGCGGCCGGCTCCGCCGCCTGCTGCGGGATCCCGAGGCGGCGGCCGAACTCCGCTCGATCCTGGACGAGTTCACGCCGCAGCTGCCCGCGCAGGCGCAGGTCACCGTGCACAACGAGATCAGCGGCGGGACGCAGGGCAACGTGATGCTGGGGTACACGGTGAACGCGACCCTCCACCAGCACGGCCGACCACAGGGCTGATCCCTGCCCACACCCTTTCCCGAACCTTAAGAAGGCCCGATGGGATGCCTAACTCAGGCTTCCCGTCGGGTCTTTGTGCTGCACGTACGGCTACAGTCCGTCAAAAAGCGTGCCACAACGGGCTATTGCCAGTTGGTCTAGTCCAATCATACGCTCTGGCCGGGGGCCCGCGCGCCGGGTCGGCGGCCCCCGGGCAGACGTGTCCATCCCCCACACGGTCGACCCGGAACACGGTCAAGGAGTCCCCACCCCATGTCCATCAAGCGAAGTGCCCTGTCCGTCGGCGTGATAGGCGCCGCGGTCCTCGCCGTGTCGGCCACCGCCACCGGCACCGCTAGCGCCCACGGCACGATGACCGGCCCGGTCAGCCGGGTCGCCGCCTGCTACGCCGAAGGCCCGGAGACCCCCAAGTCCCAGATCTGCAAGGACCTCGTGGCGATGAGCGGCACCCAGCCGCTGTACGACTGGAACGAGGTCAACATCGCCAACGCGGACGGCCACCACCAGGCGCTGATCCCCGACGGCAAGCTCTGCTCGGCCAACCGGGACAAGTACAAGGCGCTGGACCTGCCGCGGGCCGACTGGCCCGCCACCCCGGTGAGTTCCGGCAGGCTCGACCTCAAGTTCCGCGTCACCGCGCCACACCTCGGCACCCAGACCGTCTACATCACCAAGCAGAGCTGGGACCCGACCCAGCCCCTGAAGTGGTCCGACCTCGACCCGACCCCGGTCGCGGTGGTGCCGACCAGCAGGACCGCGGCGGACGGCTACTACAGCTACAGCGGCACGCTGCCGCAGCGCACCGGCCGCCAGCTGCTCTACATGGTCTGGCAGCGCAGCGACAGCCCCGAGGCCTTCTACAGCTGCTCCGACGTCGACTTCGGCAAGGCCGCCGCAGCCGCCGGGCAGCCGGCCCAGGCCTTGGCCGCGCAGGCGCCGGCCGCGCCGAGCGAGGAGCAGATCGCCGCGGGCCAGTCCAAGTCCACCGTCGCCCACCACGGACACGGCGGCAACGCCAACGAGCCGGCCGGCGCCGTCGTTCCGACCGCCAGCGCCGCCGTCGGCGGCTCGGCCACCGGCCCGCTGCTGCTCGCCGGGGCCGCGGCGATCGGCGTCGGCTGGGCCGGCATGGTGCTCCGGCGCCGTCGCTTCGAGGCTGTTCGACGCGACTCCTGACCGCCGGAGGCCGGACCCGGACCGCCCGTCAACCCCCGTGCGGTCCGGGTCCGGCGACCCACCCTCGTGACGGTCCGCCCCGTGCCGGCTGAACACGGTGCGGACCGGAGAGCCGGCGAGCCGGACACGACGGTGGCCCACCCGGAGGGTTCCGGGTGGGCCGCCGTGCGTGAGCGGATCAGCGCGGTCAGGTGGTACCGGTGCCGGTCCCGTCGTCGGGGCCGGCGCCGCCGCCCGGGAAGGCCGGCACCTTGCCGGTGTAGTCGGCGATGCCCTTGACGATGGTGTCCATCACGGCGACGTCCGGTGCCTTGTCGGCGATGTCGAAGCCCAGGTGGACGGAGACCAGTGACTTCCCGTCGGCCGACGGGAAGACCACGGTCTCCACGTAGCCGTCGTTACCCTTGGCCGCGTC
Source organism: Kitasatospora sp. NPDC022785 (assembly GCF_055561295.1). Lineage (NCBI taxonomy): Bacteria > Bacillati > Actinomycetota > Actinomycetes > Kitasatosporales > Streptomycetaceae > Kitasatospora > Kitasatospora sp. NPDC022785. The sequence continues at coordinate 452,633 of NZ_JBVHHB010000002.1, forward strand.
GACCTTCCAGCGGACCAGGTAGCCGTCCCTGCCGCCGACCTTGACCGCCTCCGACTTCAGCTCCTCGTGGGAGTTGAGGTCGTTGTACGAGTCCTTGGCCGCCTTCTCGATGTCGGCCTTGGCCGCCGCCTGGACGTCGGTACCGCCCCCGCTGATCCGGCCGGTGTTGGCGCCGCCGAGCGAGCAGGTGCCGCCGCCCTCGCAGGTGTACGAGCCCACGCTCAGAGCGGCGTAGCCGTCCTTGGTGGTGCCGCCCTCCCAGCCGGCGGGGACGGGCAGGGTGACCCGGTTCACCAGGTCGGCGGCGGTGCCGCTGCCCTTGCCGTTCCCCTTGCCGTTCCCCTTGCCGCCGTTCCCGTTGTTGCCGTTGCCGTTCCCGTTGTTGCCGTTCCCGCCGCCCTTGCCGTCCCCGCTGCTCCCACCGTTGCCGTCGGGTCCGCTGAAGTCGGGCAGGCCGCCCCAGGGGCCGTCCTGGCCGTACGGCGCCGGCCTCGCGGTGCGGTGCGAGGCCTGCTTCCCGTCGTGGTCGTCCATCGCCAGGTAGGTGATGCCGGAGCCGGCGACCAGCCCGAGCAGCGCGGCCACGGCCGTCGCGAGGACCAGCTTGGACGGCCTGCGCGGACGCTTCGGCGCCGGCGGCACGGGCGCGCCGTAGGCGGTGGCGAAGGGGGGTGGCTCGGGGTAGCGGACGCTCGGCCCGCTCCCCAGCACCTCCCCCTCCAGCACCCGGGTCTCGGCGGTCTCGTCCGGCCCCGGAGCCTGCGCCGCCGGGGGCTCCGGCGGCGGGGCGTCCGAGGGTGCGGGCCGGGTGCTGGCCGTCCAGCCCGTGCCGTCCCACCAGCGCTGCGGCCGCGGATCGCTGGTGATGTCCTTCGGGTCCGGGTACCACCCGGCGGGGATCTGCTCACTCACGACAGAGAATCTAAAGGCAGCCGGATAAACGCGATATCAGCGCGACCGCGAATTCCCGGCATTTTCGATGAGATTCCGGTGAGAACTCCGGGAGCGGTCTACAGCGGTGTGACGTACGCCCCGGAGATACCGCCGTCGACCAGGAACTCGCTCGCCGTGATGAAGGAGGAGTCGTCGCTGGCCAGGAAGGCGACCGCGGCGGCGATCTCCTCCGGGCGGGCGAAGCGGCCGAGCGGGACGTGCACCAGCCGGCGGGCCGCCCGTTCCGGGTCCTTCGCGAAGAGCTCCCGCAGCAGCGGGGTGTCCACCGGCCCGGGCGAGAGCGCGTTGACCCGGATGCCCTCGCGGGCGAACTGCACGCCCAGCTCGCGCGACATCGCCAGCACCCCGCCCTTGGAGGCGGTGTAGGAGATCTGCGAGGTGGCCGCGCCCATCCGGGCCACGAAGCTGGCGGTGTTGATGATCGAGCCGCGCCCGTGCCTCCGCATGTACGGCAGCGCCGCCTTGCAGCAGAGGTAGACGGAGGTCAGGTTGACCTCCTGGACCTTGCGCCAGGCGTCCAGCCCGGTGGTCAGGATGGAGTCGTCCTCCGGCGGCGAGATGCCCGCGTTGTTGAAGGCGACGTCCACACTGCCGTACGTCTCGTAGGCCTCGTCGAAGAGCGCCTCGACCATGTACGGGTCGGTGACGTCGGTGTGCACGAAGAGGCCGCCGACCTCCTTGGCGGCCGCCTTGCCGGTCGGCTCGTCGAGGTCGGCGCAGACCACCTTCGCGCCCTCCGCGGCGAGCCGGCGGGCGGCGGCCAGGCCGATGCCGCTGCCCGCGCCGGTGATCACGGCGGTGCGGCCGGCCAGGCGGCGGCAGACCGGGCCGGCCTGCTCCGGCTTCGGGGCCTTCTCGGTCATGCCGGCTCCTACTCCTCGCTCTGGATGAAGACGTTCTTGGTCTCGGTGAAGTGCCTCAGCGCGTCCGGCCCCAGCTCGCGGCCGATCCCGGACTCGCCGAAGCCCCCGAACGGCGTCCAGTACCGCACCGAGGAGTGCGAGTTGACCGACAGGTTGCCCGCCGCGACGCCCCGGGCCAGCCGCAGCGCCCGGCCGAGGTCGCGGGTCCAGATGGAGCCGGAGAGGCCGTAGCGGGTGGCGTTGGCAAGGCGCAGGGCGTCCGCCTCGCCGTCGAAGGGCAGCACCACGGCGACCGGGCCGAAGATCTCCTCCGTGACGACCGGGGCGTCGGGCTCCGCGGGCGCCAGCACCGTCGGCGGGTACCAGAAGCCGGGGCCGTCGGGCACCGTGCCGCGCGCCAGCACCGGCAGGTCGGGGGTGACGTAGGAGGCGACCCGGCGGACCTGGGCGGCGGAGATCAGCGGGCCGAGCTCGGTCCGGGGATCGGCCGGATCGCCGGTGCGGACGGACTCGACGGCGGGCAGCAGGTGGGCCAGGAAGTCGTCGTAGGCCTCGCGCTGCACCAGGATCCGGCTGCGGGCGCAGCAGTCCTGGCCGCTGTTGTCGAGGAAGGACATCGGGTCGGCGGCGCGGGCGAGGTCGGCGTCGGCGAAGACGATGTTGGGGCTCTTGCCGCCGAGTTCGAGGGTGACTCGCTTGGCACGGGCGGCGCAGCGGGCGGCCACCTCCTTGCCGACCACGGTGGAGCCGGTGAAGACGATCTTGCGGACGGCGGGGTGGTCGACCAGGGCCCGGCCGGTGGTGCCGCCGGCGCCGGGGACGACCTGGAACAGGCCTTCGGGCAGCCCTGCGGCGAGCGCGAGTTCGGCCAGCCGCAGGGCGGTGAGCGGGGTGGCCTCGGCGGGTTTGAGGAGTACCGCGTTGCCCGCCGCGAGGGCGGGGGCGAAGCCCCAGGCGGCGACCGGCATCGGGAAGTTCCACGGGGCGATCACGCCCACCACGCCGACCGGTTCGTGGAAGGTGACGTCCAGGCCGCCGGCCACCGGGATCTGCCGGCCGGTCAGCCGCTCCACTCCCCCGGCGGCGTACTCCAGCAGGTCGCGGACGTTGCCCGCCTCCCAGCGGGCGTTGCCGACGGTGTGGCCGGCCTCGGTCACCTCCAGGATGGCCAGCTCGTGCACGTGCGCGTCGACCTGGTCGGCGAACCGCCGCAGCAGCCGGGCCCGTTCGCCGGGGGCGAGGGCGGCCCAGCCCTGCTGGGCCTTGACCGCGCACTGGACGGCGGCGTCGAGCCGCTCGGGGGTGGTGTCGGGGACGTCGGCGATCGGCTCGCCGGTGGCGGGGTTGCGGACGGTGCTGGTGGCGGGCTCGCCGCTGCCGGTCGGATTCACGTGCTCACATCCGCTCGAAGGATCGGTAGCGCTCCCAGTCGGTGACGGCGCCGTCGTAGGCGGCCTGCTCGACCCGGGCCATGTGCAGGTAGTGCTCGGCCACGTCGGGGCCGAAGGCGTCCCGGGCCAGCTCGCTCTCCGCCCAGAGGTCGGCGGCCTCGCGCAGGGAGCCGGGCACCCGGGCGTAGTCGTCGACGGAGTAGGCGTTGCCGAGGCAGGGCGCGGGCAGGTCGAGCTTCTGCTCGAGGCCGTGCAGGCCGGCGGCGATCATTCCGGCCACCGCGAGGTACGGGTTGACGTCGCCGCCGGGCACGCGGTTCTCCATCCGCAGGCCCGGACCGCGCCCCACCACCCGGTACGCGCAGGTGCGGTTGTCCCGGCCCCAGGCGACGGCGGTCGGGGCGAACGAGCCGGGGCGGTACCGCTTGTAGGAGTTGATGTTGGGCGCGTAGAGCAGGCTGAACTCGCGCAGCGCGGTGAGCTGCCCGGCGAGGAAGTGCCGCATGGTGTCCGTCATCCGCCCGTCGCGGTCGGCGAAGGCCGGAGTACCGCCCGGGCCGGCCGAGGAGTCCCGCAGGTCGCGCAGCGAGAGGTGGATGTGGCAGCTGTTGCCCTCGCGCTCGTTGTACTTGGCCATGAAGGTGAGCGCGCAGCCCTGTTGGGCGGCGATCTCCTTGGCGCCCGTCTTGTAGACGCTGTGCTGGTCGCAGGTGGTGAGGGCGTCGGCGTAGCGGAAGGCGATCTCGTGCTGGCCGAGGTTGGCCTCGCCCTTGGCGGACTCCACGACGAGGCCGGCGCCGGCCATCTCGACCCGGATACGGGAGAGCAGCGGCTCGACCCGCGCCGTGCCGAGCATGGAGTAGTCGACGTTGTACTGGTTGGCCGGGGTCAGGCCGCGGTAGCCGCCCAGCCAGGCCTGCTCGTAGGTGTCGCGGAAGACCAGGAACTCCAGCTCCGTGCCGATGTCGGCGGCCAGCCCGTACTCTGCCAGCCGCTCGATCTGGCGGCGCAGCAGCTGCCGCGGCGCGGCGTCGACCGCGCGGCCGCCGTGGCGGGCGAGGTCGGCGGTGGCCTGTGCGGTACCGGGCTGCCACGGGGTGAGCCGGAGGGTGGAGAGGTCGGGGCGCATCGCGAAGTCGCCGTAGCCGGTCTCCCAGGAGGAGAGGGCGTAGCCGTCGACGGTGTTGAGGTCGACGTCGACGGCGAGCAGGTAGTCGCAGGCCTCGGCGCCGTGCTCGGCGACCTCGTCGAGGAAGAACCGGGCGGCGAAGCGCTTGCCCTGCAACCGGCCCTGCATGTCGGTGAAGGCGAGCGCGACGGTGTGGATCTCGCCGGCGTCGACCAGCGTGCGCAGCTCCTCCAGGGTGAGCGGCGCGCGCCGGGGCGCGCCCTCGGCGGCGTTGTCGGGCATGCGGGAAACCTCCTGTTCGATCACTCAGCGAGAGCGTGCGGTCACAGCGAACCGTACGGCCTGCCACGGACGGGGCGGAAGAGGGCGGGCGGGTGTGGCGCGCCGAGAGTCTGGATTGACGGGTTATCAGGAGTGACGGGAGGAGAATGCGCGCCATGGATCGCAGGCCTTTCATCGGCGTCAGCACCTATCTGGTGGACGCGAGTTGGAGCGACTGGCGGGACCGCCGGGTGGCGCTGGTGCCCGAGCGGTACACCGCGTACGTACGGAACTCGGGCGGGGTCGCGGTGCTGCTGCCGCCGGACGCCCCCGATCGCGCGCCGGAGGTGCTCGCCCGGCTGGACGCCCTCGTCATCGCGGGCGGGCCGGACATCGACCCCGCGTACTACGGGCAGCCGCGGCACCCCCTGACCGACGTGGACTCGCCGGAGCGCGACGTCTGGGAGTCGGCACTGCTCCGGGCGGCGCTGGCGGCCGGCATGCCGCTGCTGGGGATCTGCCGGGGCATGCAGGTGCTGAACGTGGTCTGCGGCGGCACGCTCGTCCAGCACCTGCCGGACGTGGTCTGCCCGAACGTCCACGCCGGCTCGCCCGGCAGGTACGGCGAGCACAAGGTCCGGCCGGTGCCCGGCACGCTCCTCGGCGGGCTGCTGCCGGAGAGCGAACTCACCGTGCCGACCTTCCACCACCAGGCCGTCGACCGGCTCGGCGACGGCCTGCGGGTGAGCGCGCACGCGCCCGACGGCACCGTGGAGGCGCTGGAGGGGCCGGGGTTCACGCTGGGTGTGCAGTGGCATCCCGAACAGGGCGAGGACCTGCGGGTGATGCAGGCCCTCGTCCGGGCGGCGACGGCGGCCCGCACGGTGCCGCTGGAGGCGGTCGGCGCGGTCGCGCTGGGCTGACGGGGTCGCGGCGGCCTTCCGCCGCGCGGTGCCCGGTGCCGCCGGCGGGGGCGTCGCGTGCCGGCGGGCGACGGCGGCGCGGTGCCGCTCAGGCGGTGACGGGGTCGGTCCGGCCCAGTCGGCGGGCCGCCGTCACCAGGCTGGGGAGCATCCGGGCGGCGTGTTCGGCGTAGCCCTGCGGCGAGGGGTGGACGCCGTCGGGGCCGAGGAGTTCGTCGGCGCGGTCGCGGAACTCGGCGCCGGAGGACGGCGCCGGCACCGCGCCCATCCGCTCGGCGGCGCGGCTCTGCAGCCGGGCCAGCCGGCGGGACCTCCGGGTCCCCGCCCAGCGGGCCGGGGCCCGGAAGCCGGGCCCGTGGCCGGGGTCGGGGCAGGGCACCACGACCGGCTGCCAGCCGGCCTCGCCCAGCGCCCGCAGCAGGTGCGCGAACCGGCGGGCGGAGCGGCCCAGCGGCAGCGGGAGCAGGACGTCGTTGCCGCCGACGATCAGGACCGCGATCCCAGGGCTGAGCCGCGCCGTCCGGGCCACCTGGCGCCGGACGTCCGTCGTGGTGGCGCCCACCCGGGCGAGGACACGCAGGTCCACCGGCCGGTCGAGGTGCTCGCCGAGCCCCTGGGCGAGCCGGGCGCCGAGGGTCTCCTCGCGGCGGCCGGCGCCGAGGCTCTGGGCGAGCGAGTCGCCGAGCATCAGGAGGGTGAGCGGCCGGTCGTCGGCGGGCGCGGTGGGCGCGTACCGGCCGTCGGCGGTCGGGACGGACCAGTCGGTGGGCGGGCGGTGCATCAGCAGGCGGCTGTAGAGCCGGGCGGCGGCGAGCCGGGCCCGGCCGAGCGGGCCGCCGGGGCGGCGCGGGCGGGTGTCGCCGGTGGCACGGGCCGCGGGAGGGGCGGTCGGGGCGGAACCGGTGGGCATGGCGGTACTCCAGGTCGGGGGCGGGAGAGCGGGGGTGGACGGCGGGCGGCAGGCGACGGCCGCCCCGCGGCCGGGCACGGGCCCTCCGCGGGGCGACGCGTCGGCCGGCTGACACGGCTAACGGCCACCGGCCGGTGGCCCGGCGGCAGCCAGGTGGCGGTCAGGCGGCGGTCAGCACGACCGCCGCGTTGTGGCCGCCGAAGCCGCAGGAGACCGAGACCGCCGCCTGGGCGTCGGCCGTCCGGGGCAGCTTGGTGACCACGTCGAGGCCGATCCGCTCGTCGATCCGGTCGAGATTGGCCGTCGGCGGGATCAGCCCGTGCTGCAGGACCAGGACGGTCAGCGCCGCCTCGATCGCGCCGGCCGCGCCCATGGTGTGGCCGATCACGCTCTTGTTGGCGGTGACCGGCGGCGGCTGGTGGAAGACCCGCCGCAGCGCCGCCGCCTCGGCCGGGTCGTTCAGCGCGGTGCCGGTGCCGTGCGCGTTGACGTGCCCGATCTCGTACGGAGCCAGGCCGGCGTCGGCGAGCGCGGTGTCGATCGCGCGGGCGAGGCCGTCGCCCTCCGGGTGGGGGGCGGTGAAGTGGTAGGCGTCGGTGGCGGAGCCGTGACCCGCCAGGTAGGCGCGCGGGCGGACTCCGCGCGCCCGGGCGTGGTCCACGCGCTCCAGGACCAGGACGCCGGCGCCCTCCCCGAGCACGAAGCCGTCCCGGTCGGCGTCGAACGGGCGGGAGGCGCCGGCCGGGTCGTGCCGGCGCCGGGAGAGCGCGCCCAGCCGGTCGAAGGCCGTCGCCACCATCGGGAAGCGCGGGCTGTCCGTGCCGCCGGCGAGCACCAGGTCGCAGGTGCCGGCCCGGATCAGGTCGCAGGCCAGGGCGAGGGCGGTGGTCCCGGAGGCGCACGCGGTACTGGCGACCAGGCTGGGGCCGCGCGCGCCGAGGTCCAGGCTGACCTCACCGGCCGCCATGTTGGGGATGCTGCGCGGCAGCATCAGCGGGGAGACCCGGTCGGCCCGGCCCTGCTCCAGCCGGGCGTACTCGACCCGGTAGGTCTGCACACTGTTGGCGCTCACCCCGAGGACGACGCCGACCCGGTCGCCGTCCCACTGCGCCGGGTCGAGCCGGGCGTCACCGACGGCCTCGCGGGCGGCCAGGACGGCGAGCTGGGCGAAGCGGTCGAGCCGGCGGGCCAGCCGGCCGCCGAGCAGCCCGACGGCGTCGTAGTCGTCCACCGGGCAGGAGAAGTCGACGTTCAGCCCCGCCAACCAGGGGTCGGGCCGGGCGGTCGGCTCCCCGCCGAGGAAGTGCTTCCAGCTGGCCGGCACCCCGAACCCGGCCGGCGTGACCAGCCCGAGCCCGCTCACGGCCACCGCGCGTCCGCTCAACTGACCGCACCCGCCGCAAGGTCGGCGTCGGCGAAGGCGGCCAGCCCGCCGAGGGTGACGTCCGGCCGGATGTCGGTGACCGTGACGCCGATCCGCTCCTCCACCACCAGCGAGAGTTCGACCAGGGCGAGGCTGTCGAGCCGGAGCTCGGCCAGGGTGGCGTCCGGGCGGACGAGTTCGGCGGGGACGTCGAACTCCTCGACCAGGCAGTCGCGGAGGGTCTCGTAGACGGCAGACATGCGCAGGGTCCTTTCGGGGCGGGGCGACGGGAGGAGGGGGACGGCCGGTCAGCCGTCCAGGTCCGGCACCAGGGCCGGGACGGCGGGCGGCGCGGGTGGCGCGGTAGCGGCGGCGGCAGGCACGCGTCCGGGCAGCCGGAGCCAGGCCGTCAGCACGCCGAGCAGCGCGACGGCCACGCCGGCCCAGGAGGCGTCGGCCAGCCCGTCGGTGAACGCGGCACGTGGGTCCGGACCGCCGTGCGCGTCGCCCACCGCGGTGGCCAGGACGGAGCCGAGCACGGCCACGCCGAGTGTCGAACCGACCTGCCGGGTGGCGTCGTTGAGGGCGGAGCCGACCCCGGCCATGGCCGCCGGCACCGCGCTCATCACCAGTTCGGTGGCGACCGGCGCCAGCAGCCCGGCGCCGAGGCCGGAGACGCCCTCGAAGGCCAGCACCGGCGCGTCCGCCGACCCGGGGCCGAGCCGGCCCAGTTGGACGAAGCCGGCGGCGATCAGCAGCAGCCCGCCGGCCACCGGGACGCGGGCGCCCAGCGGGCGGGCGGCCACCGGGCCGAGCACCGCCCCCACCGCGAGGCCGAGCGAGAGCGGGACCATCCGCTGCCCGGCCTCCCAGGGGGAGAGGCCGCGAACCTGCTGGAGGTAGAGGGTGAGCAGGAACATCGCGCCGAACATGGCGAAGGACATCATCGCCAGGCAGAGCGTGGCCGGCCAGACCGGTCCGCCACGAAGCAGCCGCACCGGCACCATCGGCGCCGCGCAGCGCAGTTGCCACGCCGTGAACCCGGCGAGCAGCAGCGCCGCCACCGCGAAGGCGACGAGCACCCCGGCGCTGGTCCAGCCGCGCCCGGGCGCCTCGATGAAGGCCCAGACCAGCGCCAGCAGCCCGCCGCAGGAGAGCAGGGCGCCGACGCGGTCCAGCCGCCGCGGGTCGGGGTCGCGGGACTCCGGCAGCACCGGGACGGACGCCAGGATCGCGGCCACCACCGGGACGTTGAGCCAGAACGCGGCCTGCCAGCCGTACTGCTCGACCAGCCGGCCGCCGGCGACCGGGCCGAACAGCGCGCCGACCCCGGCCACCGCCGCCCAGACGCCGATCGCCCGCCGCCGGTCGGCCCGGTCGGGCAGGACGTGCACGATGGTGGAGAGCGTGGCGGGCATGAAGAGTGCCGCGCCCAGCCCCATCACGCAGCGGGCGGCGACCAGCCGGGCGGGCCCGTCGCCGGTGGCGCCGGCCACCGAGGCGAGCGCGCAGAGCGCCAGACCGGCGGCGAACGCCCGGCGGCGGCCGTAGCGGTCGCCGAGCGCGCCCGCGGCGAGCACGCAGCCGCCGAGCGCGAGCGCGTAACCGTCGACGATCCACTGGGTCTCGGCCAGGGTCGGGCCGAGTTCGGCCCGCAGGCCGGGGACGGCCACGTTGAGGACGGTGAAGTCCAGTCCGAGCAGGAAGAGCGCGGCGCAGACGACGGCCACCGCCGCCCATGCCCGCCGCCTGGTCACCGGTGCGGCTTCGTGCTGCACGCGCCCGGCCTCAGACCGGCAGCCGCAGCGGCTCGTCACGCCGCACGAAGCCGAACCGGTAGAGGGTGGCCGCGCCGCGCAGGAACGTCACTTCGCAGGCCCGGAGGTAGCGGCGGTAGCGGCGGAAGCCCTCCTCGCCGACCAGGCGCTCCGCCTCCGCCCGGGCCCGCAGCAGCCGGGCCGACCAGGCGCTCAGGGTACGGGCGTAGTCCTCGGCCGAGGCACGGACCACGGCGACGGAGAAGTACGGGTCGCAGGCGGTGGCGATCTCGTCCAGCCTGGGCAGCACCGCGCCGGGGAAGATGTCAGCGGCCACGAAGGAGCCGACCGGGCCGTCCCCGCCGGCCACGCCGTCGTAGGCGATGGTCTGCAGCGACATCCGGGCACCGGGGCGCAGCCAGCCGTGGCAGCGCTGGAAGTAGGCCCCGTAGGCGGCGACCCGCCCGTCGCGGCTCATGCCGGCGGTGGCGAAGTGCTCGAACGCACCCACGGAGACGATGCCGTCGTACGGCCGCTCGGGGCGGTGGTCGTGCCAGCTCTCCAGTCGGACCTCCACGCCGGGCAGGCCGAGGTCCGCGACGTGGGCGTGCTGGGCGCGGGAGAGGGTGAGGCCGGTGCCCTCGGCCACCCGCCGCTCGCCGGCCGCGTGCGCCAGCAGGCCGCCCCAGCCGCAGCCGACGTCCAGCAGGCGCAGGCCCGCGCCGGGGGCGGCGCCGGCCAGGTCGAGGTGGAGGTCGAGCTTGGCCCGCTGGGCCCGGGGCAGCGCGGTGGTGTCGGCCTCGTCGCGGGCGATGCCGTCCCAGACCGCCGCCGAGTAGCTCAGCGTCTCGTCCAGCCAGAGCGCGTAGAAGTCGTTGCCGAGGTCGTAGTGGAACTCGATGTCGGCGGCGCTGGTGCCGGTGGTGGTGAGGGTCATGCTGCTCCTGTGGTCGGCCGGTCGGGGGTACGGCTCACATGGGATCGGGTGCGGCGCCAGGGGTGTCGGGGGTGCCCGCCGGGGCGTGCTCGGCCCGGCGGGCGCGGATGGCGAGGGCCTGGTCGCGGCGTTCGACGAACCGGGCGGCGCGGGTGTCCAGCCGGGCCAGGTGGGCGGCGAGCCGGTCCCGGGCCTGCTCGCCGGCGGGGCCGAGGCCGGTCAGCTCGAAGACCTTCAGCGAGCGCAGCAGCGGCACCAGCACCTCGTCGTGGTGGACCCGCAGGTCGTAGACGCCGGCCACCGCGACCTCGGCCGCCATCCGGGCGAAGCCGGGCATGCCCTGGCCGGGCATCGCGAAGTCGCGGACGGCGGCGTCGAGCACGGTGAGGACGGGGTCGGGGTCGATCTCCAGGGCGGCGCGCAGCAGTTCGCGGTAGAAGACCATGTGCAGGTTCTCGTCCTGGGCGACCCTGGCGAGCAGCCGTTCGCAGACCGGGTCGCCGCTGAGCCGCCCGGTGTTGCGGTGGCTCACCCGGGTGGCCAGCTCCTGCACGGAGACGTAGGCGACCAGCTCGACCACACCGACGGGCTGCGGGACCGCGCCGGTGCCGACCTGCGCCATCCTGGCGCGCTCCAGTGCGACCGGGTCGACGGCGCGGGCGGCGTGCAGGTAGGCGCGGATGGAGGCGGCGTGCCGGTCCTCCTCCGCGGTCCAGCGGTGCAGCCAGGCACCCCAGGCGCCGTCGCGGGAGGTCTGCGCGGCGATCGTCCGGTGGTAGCCGGGCAGGTTGTCCTCGGTGAGCAGGTTGACCACCAGGGCGGAGCGCACGGCGGGGCTCAGCGTGGACTGCTCGGGCCGCCACGGCTCGCCGCCGAGCGGGCCGTCGAAGTCCCGGCCGAGGCTCCACGGCACGTACTGGTGCGGGAACCACTCGCGTGCCGTATTGATGTGACGATTCATCAAGTCTTGGGCGGTCGGCTCGAGTTCGGCGAGCCAGCGGACGGCTTCCACCGTATCGATCTTCACGGACGGTGATCATTGCGGGACCGTGAGCGATCATGCAAACCGGCGTCACCCGATCGGGGCAGACACGCCGCCGAGCTGACGCCGCCCGGCCGTATCCGGGAGGACGGCGCGCGCCCGCGGCGGGGCGACGGGCGGGGCGACGCACGGCCGGCGGGGCGGCGGGGCGGCGGCGAGGGCGGCCGGGGCGGGCGGCCGGAGCGGGGTCAGGCTGGCGGCAGGCCCGCCAGGGTGGCGAGCACCCCGGCCGCGCCGGCCGCGAGCAGGGCGGGCACCACGCCCCGGCGGGCGACGGCCAGCCAGAGCAGCGCGGCCGCCAGCACCCCCCACTGCCAGCCGTACCCGAGCGCGGCGGCGAGCGGCACCGCCGAGCCGGCGATGGCGCCGATCACGGCGGGCCCGGCGCCGGTGAGGAAGTCCTGCACCCGCCGGTCGGCCCGGAGCCGGTCGAAGTGCCGGCCACCGAGGATCACGAAGAGGAACGACGGCGCGAAGGCGACGGCCGCCGCCAGCAGCCCGCCGCCCACCCCGGCGGCCGCGTAGCCGACGACCGCGACGGTGTGCACGACCGGGCCGGGGGTGACCTGGCCGAGGGCGACGGCGTTGAGGAACTGTCCGTCCGTCATCCAGTGGTAGCGGTGGACCGCGTCGTCCTGCATCAGCGGGATGATCACGAAGCCGCCCCCGTAGGAGAGCGCACCCACCTTGAACGCCACCCAGGCCAGTGCGCCGAGCCCGCCGAGCGCGGGCAGGGCGGGCAGGGCTGCGGCCGCCATGCCGCGTCGCCGGAGGCCCCGGCCCTTGCCCTGGCCCCGGCGCCGATCCCGGTCCCGGTCCTGGTCCTGGTCCTGGTTCCGGCCCTGGTCGCGGCCGTCCGTACCGGCGCGGACGGCGATCTCGGCCAGCCCGGCGGCGATCACCACCAGCACCAGCCACGGCCCGGTGAGGATCGCGGCGGCCGCGCCCGCCAGCGCGTACCCCGTCCAGCGGGCCCGGGCGGCCCGCCCCCGCCCGGCTCGGGTGAAGCTGCCGGGGACCAGTGTGGTGGCGGCCTGCACCGCGACCGCCGGGACGGCCGCACCGGCGCCCGCCGCCGCGCCGAGCACCCAGGTCGGCGGGTCGCCGGCCAGGAAGAGCGCCGAAAGGAGGAGGATCATCACCAGCCCGGGGGCGATGAAGCAGGCACCGCCGACCAGCGCTCCTGGCGTGCCGCGCAGCCGCCACGCGGTGAGGATCGCCAGCTGGGTGGAGGCCGGACCGGGGAGCAGGTTGGCGGCCGCGATGCCGTCCTCGAACTCGTCCGGCTCCAGCCACCCGCGCCGCTCCACACAGAGCCGACGCAGCAGCAGGATGTGCGCGGGCGGCCCGCCGAAGCCGAGCACCCCGATCCGGGCCCACTCTCCGGCGATCACCCCCAGGCCGACCGGTCCGGTCCGTTGCATGCTGCGTCTCCCCTGTTCCGTGGCGGCGCGACGATACCGGACGGGGGTTACCGCGCGGCAATGACAACGGCTTCCAGTGCAGCCTTTGGATCTTCGTTCGATCTGCGGTTCACTTCGGGTGCAGGGCGGTTGTGGCCCTGCCCCCACCCCCGTATGTCCAGGAGAGGACTTCGATGGCCGGGCACGAGCACTCGCGCGATGATCATGCGCATGACCACACGCACTCCCACCGGGGCGGAGGCCACGGCCACGGCGGCCACTCGCACGGCGTAGCCGCCGACGCCGACCGCCGCTGGCTGGTGAGCGCGCTCGCGCTGATCGTGGTGTTCATGGCCGGCGAGGTCGTGATCGGCTTCGCCGCCCAGTCGCTGGCGCTGATCTCCGACGCCGCGCACATGCTCACCGACGCCGCATCGATCGTCCTCGCCCTGGTCGCGATGCGGCTGGCCGCCCGGCCCGCCCGCGGCGGGTACACCTACGGGCTCAAGCGGGCCGAGATCCTCTCCGCGCAGGCCAACGGCGTCACTCTGCTGGTGCTGTCGGCCTGGCTCGGCTACGAGGCGATCGGCCGGCTGCTCGACCCGCCGGAGGTGACCGGCTCGCTGGTGCTGGTCACCGCCCTGGCGGGGATCGTGGTCAACCTGGCCGCCGCCTGGTGCATGTCCAAGGCCAACCGCAGCTCGCTCAACGTCGAGGGCGCGTTCCAGCACGTGGTCACCGACCTGTACGCGTTCATCGCCACCGCCATCGCCGGCGTGATCATGCTGACCACCGGCTTCGTCCAGGCCGACGCGATCGCCTCGCTGATCGTCGTGGCGCTGATGCTGAAGGCCGGCATCGGCCTCGTCCGCGACTCCGGGCGGATCTTCCTGGAGGCCGCCCCGGCCGGCATCGACCCGGACGCCGTCGCGGACCGGTTGGTCGCCCAGCCGCTGGTCGAGGAGATCCACGACCTGCACATCTGGGAGATCACCTCCGGGCAGCCGGCGCTGTCGGCGCACATCCTCGTCACCCCGGGCGGCGACTGCCACGCCGTCCGCCGCGAGCTCCAGCGCCGGCTGGCCGGCGAGTACGGGATCACCCACAGCACGCTCCAGGTCGACCACGTCGGCGAGGACGAGGCGGGTGCGCTGCTCCAGATCACCGCCCGGGGCGACCTCTCTCCCGAGCACTGCGCCGACGCACACGGTCCGGTCCACCGCGCCGGTCCGCACGAGCACTGAGCCCCGGCACCCGCGCCGGGCCCGGCACAGCACCGCCCGGTGCGGCGCCCGGCTGTCGGCCGGTACGGCATGATCGGAGGGTGACCGCACCGCGACTGATGCTGCTCGACTCCGCCAGCCTGTACTTCCGGGCCTACTACGGCGTGCCGGACTCCCTGCGTTCCCCGCAGGGCGAGCCGGTCAACGCCGTCCGGGGCCTGCTGGACTTCATCGCCCGGCTGGTCCAGGACCACCGGCCCGACCAGTTGGTCGCCTGCATGGACGCCGACTGGCGCCCGCAGTGGCGGGTGGACCTCGTCCCCTCCTACAAGACGCACCGGGTGGCCGAGGCTGCCGAGGACGGCGAGGAGGAGGTGCCCGACACGCTGGCCCCGCAGGTGCCGGTGATCGAGCAGGTGCTGGACGCGCTCGGCATCGCCCGGGTCGGCTCCCCTGGCTACGAGGCGGACGACGTGATCGGCACCCTCACCGCACGGGCGAAGGGCCCGGTGCAGATCGTCACCGGCGACCGCGACCTCTTCCAACTGGTCGACGACGCCCGCGGGATCACCGTGCTCTACCCCGTCAAGGGAATGGGGAACCTCCAGGTCACCGACGACGCGCTGCTGCTGGAGAAGTACGGCGTGCGCGGCGCCCAGTACGCCGACATGGCCGCCCTGCGCGGGGACCCGAGCGACGGCCTGCCCGGCGTCAAGGGCATCGGCGAGAAGACGGCGGCCCAGCTGATCAACGAGTACGGGGACCTCGCCGCGATCCGGGCCGCCGCACTGGAGGTCGGCTCCCGGCTCACCCCGGCCCGCCGGCGCAACATCGTCGAGGGCGCGGCCTACCTGGACGTGGCACCGACGGTGGTCCGGGTCGCCTCCGACGCGCCGATGCCGGCGTTCGACCCGGCACTGCCGCACGAGCCGCTGGACCCGATGACCCTGGAGGAGCTCTCCACCCGCTGGGGCCTCGGCACTTCGCTGGAGCGGGTGCTGGCCGTCCTCGCCGGCTGAGGCGCGTACACGGAAGGGCCCGCCCGGGATCGCCCGGGCGGGCCCTTCCGTCCTCAGGGCCAGGCCCCGTCAGAGGCTCAGCCCACCGAGGAGTAGGCGATGATGCCGCGGCGCAGCCCCTCCACCGCCTTGCGGGCGGTTCTGCGCAGCTCGGCGTCCTCGCCGGCGGCGTCCTGGATCTGGCCGAGCACGTCGATCAGCTGCTTCGTCCAGCGGACGAAGTCGCCGGCCGGCATGTCGGCGTCGCGCAGTACCTGGTCCAGGCCGTGGCCGAGCGCCCAGCGGTAGGCGGCCCAGGCGAAGCCGAGGTCGGGCTCGCGCTGGCCGACGCCCTCGGCGGTGTTGATCCGGTGCTGCTCCTCCAGGGCGTCGAGGTGGCCCCAGATCCGGACCATCTGGCCGAGCGCCTCCTTGGCGGCGCCCTCGGGCACCCGGGGGGCGGCGGCGTCGTCGGACTGCCGGGCCTCGTAGACCAGCGCCGAGGCGCAGGCGGCGAGCTCGGCGGCGGCCAGGCCGCTCCAGACGCCTTCGCGGATGCACTCGGAGGCGAGGAGGTCCAGCTCGCCGTAGAGCCGGCCGAGCCGCTTGCCGTCGGCGGTGACGGTGTCGCCGCTCAGGTAGCCGAGGTCGGTGAGCAGGCCGCAGACCCGGTCGAAGGTGCGGGCGATGGTGTGGGTGCGAGAGCGCATCCGGCGCTCCAGCTGCTCGGTGTCGCGGTGCAGCCGGTGGTAGCGCTCGGACCAGCGGGCGTGGTCCTCGCGCTCGTCGCAGCCGTGGCAGGGGTGCTGGCGCAGGGTGGCGCGCAGCCGGGTGATCTCGGGGTCGTCGGCGGCGGCCGCCCGGCCCTTGCGGAACCGCTCGGGCTCCAGGTGGCCGGCCTTGGTGCGCAGCGCGGAGGCGAGGTCGCGGCGGGACTGCGGGCTGCGCGGGTTGAAGGACTTGGGGATGCGCAGCCGCTCGATCGCGGCGACCGGGTGCGGGAAGTCGATCATCGCGAGCCGCTTGACCTGCCGCTCGGCGGTGAGCACCACCGGGCGCGGGCCGTCCTGGAAGTCCGGGTGGCGGGTGGCGTTGCGGCCGTTGCGGCTGACCGGCGGCAGGCCCGGGTCGAGGACGAGGGCGAGGCCGGCGAACTTGCCGGTGGGGACGTGGATGACGTCGCCCGGCTTGAGCTGCTCGATGGACTCGACGGCGGCGGCCCGGCGCTGGCTGCTGCCCTCGCGGGCGAGCTCGTTCTCGCGGTCCTTGAGCTCGCGGCGCAGGTTCATGTACTCGTCGAAGTCGCCGAGGTGGCAGGTCATCGACTCGCGGTAGCCCTCCAGCCCCTCCTCGTTGCGCTGGACCTGGCGGGCGATGCCGACCACCGAGCGGTCCGCCTGGAACTGCGCGAACGACGTCTCCAGCAGTTCGCGGGAGCGGTGCCGGCCGAACTGGGAGACCAGGTTGACGGCCATGTTGTAGGACGGCCGGAACGAGGACTTCAGCGGGTAGGTGCGGGTGCCGGCCAGGCCGGCCAGCGCCTCCGGGTCGAGGCCGCGCTGCCAGAGCACCACGGCGTGGCCCTCGATGTCGATGCCGCGCCGCCCGGCCCGGCCGGTGAGCTGGGTGTACTCGCCGGGGGTGATGTCGGCGTGCTGCTCGCCGTTCCACTTGACGAGCTTCTCCATGACCACCGAGCGGGCGGGCATGTTGATGCCGAGCGCCAGGGTCTCGGTCGCGAAGACGGCCTTGACCAGGCCCTTCACGAAGAGCTCCTCGACCACCTCCTTGAACCGGGGCAGCATCCCCGCGTGGTGGGCGGCGATGCCTCGCTCCAGCCCGTCCAGCCACTCGAAGTAGCCGAGGACGTGCAGGTCCTCGTCGGGGATGTCGGCGCAGCGCTCCTGGACGATGTCGCGCACCCGGGCGCGGTCCTCCTCCTTGTTGAGCCGCAGGCCGGAGGAGAGGCACTGCTGGACGGCGGCCTCGCAGCCGGCCCGGCTGAAGATGAAGGTGATCGCGGGGAGCAGGCCCTCGGCGTCGAGGCGGTCGATGACGTCGACGCGGCCCGGCGTCCAGACCCGGCCGGGGCGGCCGTTGGGCATGGAGCGGCCGCGGCCGCGGCCGAACTTGTCCCGCGGGTTGCGGTCCAGCTCGGAGCGGGCGAGGCGGACCAGCTCGGGGTTGACCGCCTTGGCCGGGTTGCGCGGGGCGTCCTTGGGGCGGCCGTCGCGGTCCGGGTTGGCGAACAGGTCGTACATCCGGTTGCCGGCCATCACGTGCTGCCAGAGCGGCACGGGGCGGTTCTCGGAGACGATCACGCGGGTGCCGCCGCGCACGGTGTCCAGCCAGTCGCCGAACTCCTCGGCGTTGGAGACGGTGGCGGAGAGCGAGACGAGGGTGACGGACTCGGGGAGGTGGATGATGACCTCCTCCCAGACGGCGCCGCGGAAGCGGTCGGCGAGGTAGTGCACCTCGTCCATGACCACGTAGCCGAGGCCGTTCAGGGTGCTGGAGCCCGCGTAGAGCATGTTGCGCAGCACCTCGGTGGTCATCACCACCACGGGCGCGTCGCCGTTGACCGTGTTGTCGCCGGTGAGCAGGCCGACCTTGGCGGCGCCGTAGCGCTTGACCAGGTCCCCGTACTTCTGGTTGGAGAGCGCCTTGATCGGCGTCGTGTAGAAGCACTTCCGCCCGCCCTGGAGGGCGAGGTGGACGGCGAACTCGCCGACGATCGTCTTGCCGGAGCCGGTGGGCGCGGCGACCAGGACGCCTTCGCCGGCCTCCAGGGCCTGGCAGGCCTCCAGCTGGAAGTCGTCGAGCGGGAAGTCGTAGAGCTGCTGGAAGCCGTACAGGGCCGTGGCCTGCTCCTTGGCCCGGCGGCGGAAGGCCGCGTACGCCTCGGCGGGGTTGAGCTCCCGGTCTTCGGGGTGCTCGGGCAGAGGGGTGTTCATCGCCGTCCGGGTGTGGTTGGTGTGATCTCGCATCTCAGCGAGAGGTTACCCGGGAGGACTGACATCGATAGCACCGTTTTTCCACGGGCCCGGATCAGTTCTCTCTCACATCCATAGTTGCAAATGTCTTCAAGTAGCTGCGAAGTGGTCACTCGGCGTACGGATTCGAACGTCTTCGGTCATCTGCGGTGAAGTCAGGCCCCACCTCCCTACATTCGCTTCGACAGCCACCACTCACGGGAGTCCCCCGGTTACAGGAGGAGAAGACGATGGCGAATCTGGAGACCTCGCTCAAGGAGGCCATGGCCATCGACGGTGCCATCGGCATCGCCCTGGTCGACTACGGCAGCGGCATGGCGCTCGGCACCCTCGGCGACGGCGGCGAGCTGGACCTCAACGTCGCCGCCGCCGGCAACACCGACGTGGTCCGGGCCAAGATGCGGGCCATGGAGCTGCTCAACCTCCACGACAACGAGATCGAGGACATCCTGGTCAGCCTGACCAGCCAGTACCACCTGCTCCGGCCGCTCACCATGCCGAACGGCCGGGGCCTCTTCCTCTTCCTCGCGCTCAACCGCGGCCGCGCCAACCTGGCGATGGCCCGGCACCAGCTGAAGCGGATCGAGGTCGCGCTGGAGATCTGAACGGACCGGTCACCAGAGAAGGGGGCGCCGTGGGGGTCGCGCTGTACCAGGCCAAGGCCGAGTTCTTCCGGATGCTCGGCCACCCGGTCCGGATCCGGGTCCTGGAGCTGCTTCAGGCCGGACCGACGCCCGTCCGGGACCTGCTGGCCGAGCTGGAGATCGAACCGTCCAGCCTCTCCCAACAGCTCGCCGTCCTGCGCCGGTCCGGCATCGTCACCGCCAGCCGCGAGGGCAGCACGGTGGTCTACGCCCTGGCCGGTGCCGAGGTCGCCGACCTCCTCAGGACGGCCCGGCGGATCCTCACCGGCCTGATCGACGACCGGAACGTGCTGCTCGCCGAACTGCGCGCCGCCTCCGAGTGACCGCCCTCACCCCCGTCGCGAGAGCAGCTCCGCCAGACCCGCCGCCAGCCTCCCGTACTCGTGCGGCCGGTTGTACAGCTGCGCGCTGATCCGCAGCACCCCGCCGCCCGGCCAGGGGCGCACCACCGTCCGCACGGCGTGGCGCCGCCACAGCTCCGCCATCACCGCCACCGCCGCCTCGTCGCCCTCGCCCCGCCCCGGGGGCAGGCGCAGCGCGCGCATCGCCACGCCCGCGGTGGCCGGCAGCGGTTCCAGGCCGAGGCGGTCGGCCAGCACCGCCCCGCCGTGGGCGGCGAGTGCCTCGTTGTGCCGGCGCACCTGCCCGGCGCCGAGCTCGCGCAGCAGGCCGAACCCGGCCGGGGCGGCCAGCCAGGGCGTGTAGTCGTAGGTGCCGCGCCATTCGACGCTGGCCGGGAAGCCGCGGTGGTGCTCCCAGGAGAGGGCCAGCGGGCGGACCCTCCCGGCCCACTCGGGGCGGACGGCGAGGACACCGGTGGCGCGCGGGGCGAAGGCCCACTTGTGCAGGTTGCCGAACCAGAAGTCGGCGTCCGGTTCGACCGGCTCGGGCAGCATGCCGGGGGCGTGGGCGCCGTCCACCACGGTGGTGACGCCACGTGCGCGCAGGGCGGCGAGCAGGCCCGGGCCGGCGATCCGGCGGGCGGTCGGCGAGCTGAGCTGGTCGAGCACGGCGAGCACCGTGCCGCCGGTGACGGCGGCGAGGACGGCCTCGCGGACGGCGTCCTCGTCCGGGGTGTCCAGCGGCAGCCGTACGGTGTGGACCTCGGCGCCGGCCTCCTCCGCCCGCCGGCGGACGGCCCGGGTGACGGCCCCGTAGCCGTGGTCGGTGACCAGGATCCGGTCGCCGGGCGCCAGCGGGACGCTGTCCAGGGCCACCGCGACGGCCTCGGTGACGTTGGCGACCAGGGCGAGCCGGGCCGGGTCGGTGTCCAGCTCGGTGGCGAGCGCGGTGCGGGCGGCGCCGACCCGCCGGGGCAGGTCCGCGAAGAAGCCGTCGGGGTCGCGCTCCTGCTCGGCCCGGAGTCGTTCCTGCGCCCGCTGCACGGGGAGAGGCACCGTGCCGTAGGAGCCGTGGTTGAGGTGGGCCGCGCCGGGGTCCAGGGTGAACAGCTTGTCCGTACCGGGCAGCGGCGCCGGCGGTTCGGCGGTCCGCGGGTCCTCGATCACTTCGCCTCCAGGGGTTCTGTTCTGCGGCGACATCATAGTGGTGTGTGACATTTCACATGTCGTACCACTGGTCCGGGCAGCGCCGCGCGGAGAACATCGGGCCGTGACCATCACCGACCCCTTCCTCTCCCTCAGCGCCCGCACGGGCCGCTTCGGCTTCGGCGCTCCGCGTGCGATCGTCCTCAGCGAGGACGGCACCCGGCTGCTGCTGCTCCGCTCCACCGGCGCCGAGGACCAGGTCGACCGGCTCCACCTGCTCGACCTGGCCACCGGCGAGGAGCGCCTCGTCGCCGACCCCGCCGCACTCGCCCCCGGCCGCACCGGCGACCCGGCGGACCTCCCGGCCGTCGAACGCCGGCTGCGCGAGCGGATCCGGCTCACCGCCGCCGGCATCGGCTCCTACGCCGCCACCGCCGACCTCGCCGTCGCCGTCCTCACCCTCGACGGGCGGCTCTTCCGCGCCGACACCACCGCCGGCACCTGCGCCGAACTCCCCACCGCCGGGCCCGCCTTCGACCCGCGTCCCGACCCGGCCGGCCACCGCGTCGCCTACGTCGCCGACGACGCCCTGTACGTCACGCCCGGCCTCGTGCCGCTCAGCCCCGCCGACGGCGCGCGCTGGGGCGTCGCCGAGTTCGCCGCCGCCGAGGAGCTGGGCCGCTCCCGCGGCCACTGGTGGCGCCCGGACGGCGGCGCCCTGCTCGCCGCCCGGGTGGACGAATCGACCCTGCCACGCCGGTACTTCGCCGACCCGGCCCGCCCGGACGAGCAGCCGGAGGACTTCGCCTACCCGCAGGCCGGCGGCCCCAACGCGGACGTCCAGCTCTGGGTCCTCGGCCTGGACGGCGGCCGCGTCCGGCTCCGCTGGGACGACACCGGGTTCCCGTACCTCTGCGCCGCCGAATGGGCGGGCACCGGCGAGGTGCTGCTCACCGTCGCCGACCGGCTCCAGCAGCACGTCCTGCTGCTCAGCGCCGACCCGGCCACCGGCGACACCACCGAACTCTCCCGCACCAGCGACGCGTTCTGGGTCGACGACCTGCCCGGCACGCCCGCCCGGCTGGCCGACGGGCGGCTGCTCACCGTCCACGACACCCCCGAGGCACGCGGCCTGGCCCTGGACGGCAAGCCGCTGGACACCACCGGGCTGCAGATCCGCCGCGTGGTCGGCCGGCTGCGCGGCCGGCTGCTCTGCGAGACCGGCGAGGGCGACCCGTTCGACCAGCACGTCCACCTGGTCGACCCGGACGGCGGCCGGCCCGAGCGGCTGAGCACCGGCCCCGGCGTCCACTCCGCGCTCGCCGCCGACGAGACCCTGCTGCTCAGCTGCGCCGGGCCGGACGGCGTCCGCCGGACGGTGCGCCACGACGACGGCGAACTCGAACTCACCGACCTCTCCGCCGCACTGCCCTACCGGGTGACCCCGCAACGCGCCCGGGTCACCGAACTCGCCCTGCCCACCGCCGTGGTGTACCCGCGCGACCACGTGCCCGGCCGGCGGCTGCCCGTCCTGCTGGACGTCTACGGCGGGCCCGGCTTCCAGGCGGTGGCCAACGAGCCGCGCCGCTGGCAGCTCCGCCAGTGGTGGGCCGACCAGGGCTTCGCCGTGGTCACGACCGACAACCGGGGCACCCCGTTCGTCACGCCCGCCTTCACCAGGGCGATCTTCCGCCGGTTCTCGCAGGTCGCCCTGGATGACCAGGTGGCCGCCCTGCAGGCACTCGCCGCTGACCACCCCGACCTCGACCTCGGCCGGGTCGGCGTCCGCGGCTGGTCCTACGGCGGCTACTTCGCGGCGCTGGCCGTGCTGCGCCGCCCCGACGTCTTCCACGCCGCCTGCGCGGGCGCCCCGCCCACCGACTTCCGCCGGTACGACACCGCCTACACCGAGCGCTACCTGGGCCTGCCGCAGCAGAACCCCGAGGGGTACGCCGCGGACGACCTGGTACCCGACGCACCGTCACTCACCAGGCCACTGCTGCTGATCCACGGGCTGGCCGACGACAACGTGCACCCCTCGCACACCCTGCGGCTCTCCCAGGCGCTGACCCGGGCCGGCCGACCGCACAGCGTGCTGCCGCTTCCCGGCGTCACCCACATGACCCCGGGCGGCGTGCAGGAGCAGGTCACCCAGGCCGAACTGGCCTTCCTGCGCGCCTCCTTGTCGGGGTGATCCGTTGTGGCGGGCGGCGGCGCCTGCCAGACTCCCGCCGGGACCGGCGTCCACCCGGGCGCCGGACCGGACGGGGAGGAACAGACGGATGAGAATCAGCAGACCGGGCCCGGTCTCGCAGCGGCAGTGGACCCCCTTGACCGTCGTCAACGGCGGGCTCGCCTTCGCGCTGGAACTGGGGCTGCTGGCGGCGCTCTGCTACTGGGGCTTCAGGACCGGCTCCGGCCCGCTCACCCGGGCCCTGCTCGGGCTGGGCGCTCCGGCCCTCGCGGCGGTCACCTGGGGGCTGTTCCTGGCCGCGGGCGGCCCCACCGTACGACTGCCACTGGCCGCGGAGATCGCGCTCAAGCTGGCGGTCTTCGCGGTCGGCGCGCTGGCCCTGAACGCCGCCGGCCGCCCCGCCCTGGGGCTGGTGTTCGGGGCCCTGGCACTGATCAGCGTGACCGTGGAGTACACCACGGGCTGACCGAACGCCAACCCTCCGGCGCCGCACGACCGCACGGTCGTGCGGCGCTCTGCGTTCCGCCCCCGTCCGGCGTCTTCCGTGTGACCCATGACATGTGAAATATTACCTGCGCTCCACGACCGTCGGCCTTCCCCCCGACCGTTGCCCCCGACCACCCACCGTCCGGAAAGGACCGGTCAGTTGCGCAGACTGTCCGCGGCACTCGCGGCAGCGCTCACCACGAGCGCGATAGCGGCCACCCTCCTCGGCACCCCCGCCCAGGCCGCACCCCCCTCCCCCGCCACCACCGCCGCCGTCACCGCCCAGGCCGCCGACGAGGGCGGCGCCGAAGCCCCGCCCGGCCCGCTCGCCCCGCAGGAGCGCGAGCGCCAGTCGCTGCGCACCAAGGCACTGGAGCAGCTCAACAAGGGCTCCGTGGCCAAGACCGCGGAGAAGCGCGCGCCCGCCAAGGTGAAGATCGGCAACGACTACGTCCAGCTGGCGCAGCAGCGCAAGGACAAGGTCTTCGTGATCCTCGCCCAGTTCGGCGACGAGGTGGACAACACCACCCAGTACAACGGCCAGCCCCGCTACGGCGGAACGCCCGGCCCGCGGCACAACACCATCCCGCAGCCCGGCCGGAGCGACAACCACACGCTCTGGAACGCCGACTTCGGCCGCGACTACTACCAGCAGATGTTCTTCGACGACACGCCCGGCGCGGTCTCGATGCGCAACTACTACCGCACCCAGTCCTCCGGCCGGTACGACGTCGAGGGCACCGTCAGCGACTGGGTCACCGTGCCGTACAACGAGGCCCGTTACGGCAGCAACAAGGGCCCGCAGGGGTCCGGCGCCTGGACCCAGGCCCAGGAGTTCGTCCGGGACGCCGTCAAGGCCTGGTACGACGGCGAGATCGCCAAGGGCCGGACGGCCGCGGACGTGAAGGCCGAGCTGGCCCAGTACGACGTCTACGACCGCTACGACCACGACAAGGACGGCGAGTTCAGCCAGCCCGACGGCTACCTCGACAACGTCATCGTGGTGCACGCGGGCGTCGACGAGACCTGGGGCGGCGGCGCGCAGGGCGCCGACGCGCTGTGGGCGCACCGCAGTTGGGCGTTCCCGGACCCGGCCGGCCAGACCGGCCCGGCGGGCAACAAGATCGGCGGCGCGCCGGTCGGCGACACCGGCCTCTACGTCTACGACTACGTGCAGGGCGGCGAGAACAGCGGAGTCGGCCTGTTCTCCCACGAGTTCGGCCACAACCTCGGCCTGCCCGACCTGTACAGCACCAGCGGCGGCGACAACAGCGTCAACTTCTGGTCGCTGATGTCCTCCGGCTCCTACCTGGGCAAGGGCAAGAACACCACCGGCGGCTACCCCGGTGACCTCGACGCCTGGAGCAAGCTGCAGTTCGGCTGGCTCAACTACGACGAGGCGCAGGCCGCCACCCGCTCCAGCCACGCCCTCGGGGTCAGCGGCTACAACACCGACCAGGCCCAGGCCGTCCTGGTACACCTGCCGGACGGCACCACCGACACCGACCTCACCGACCCCTACCAGGGCGGCAGGCACTGGTGGAGCGACACCGGCGACAACCTGGACAACGCACTGGCGCGCGACGTCGACCTGCGCACGGTGAGCGGGCCGGTCACGCTGACCGCCGCCACCTGGTACGACATCGAGCAGGACTACGACTTCCTGGCCGTCGAGGCCTCCACCGACGCGGGCAGGACCTGGAAGGCGCTCGGCGGCACCGTCGACGGCGCGCCGATCGGCAACACCACGGCCAACACCCCCGGTCTGACCGGCACTTCGGGCGCGTACCGGCAGCTGTCGATCCCGCTGGACGGCTACGCCGGACAGACGGTCCGGCTGCGGTTCCACGTCACCTCCGACAACAACACGCACGGCCGGGGCGTCCTGGTCGACGCCGTCCGGATCGCCGCCGGCGCCACCGAGCTGTTCGCCGACGGCGCCGAGGACGGAACCGCCGGCTGGACGGCCACCGGGTTCACCGTCGTCACCGGCCGCACCGCCGTCAAGCAGCACCCGCGCGCCTACCTGGTGGAGAACCGCCGGTACGCCGGCTACGGCGCCTTCCTGAAGACCGGCCCGTACAACTTCGGGTACACCGGGGTCGACAACAAGAAGGACATCGTCGACAACTACCCGTACCAGGAGGGCGTGCTGGTCTGGCTCTGGGACACCGGGTACGGCGACAACAACACCAAGGACCACCCGGGCGGCGGCCTGATCCTGCCGGTCGACGCACACCCGACGCCGATCCGGTTCGCCGACGGCTCGCTGGTCAACGGCCGCGCGCAGACCTACGACGCGACCTTCTCGCTGAAGCCGACCACCGCGTTCACCCTGCACAAGGGCGGCGTCCCGGTGCGGATCGGCGCCGAGCCGGCCGTCCCGGCGTTCAACGACCACTCCGGCGTCTACTCCGACCCGGCGACCCCGCAGCTCTCGGTGAAGGTGCCGGACACCAACACGAAGATCGAGGTGGTCCGCGAGGCCCAGGGCGGCCGGATCACCACCGTCCGGGTGGGCCCGGCCTCCTGAGCACGGCCCCCGGCAGCGCAACGGCCGTGGCCCCCGGATCCGTCCGGGGGCCACGGCCTTCGGTCTTCCCCCGCGGGAAGCCGTTGGGGCGGGGACACCGGCACCCGGCCCGTCGGGCCCGTCCCCTCCCCATCGCCCCACCCCCAGCCCCCACTCCCCAGCCCTCGCACGCGCGGCCGCAGCCGCGGCCGCAGCCCAGAAGGCCCGTACCCCTCGCTCCCGGGTACGGGCCTTCGACGTCGTGGAACCCGGTCGGGCGCGGCCCTCAAGAGGTTCCCCGCCGCGCCCGACCGGGGGTCGGAGAGGGGCCCGTCGACGGGCCCCGGGGTGGAGCCGTACCGCCCGGCGTGGGGAGACGGGGCGGTACGGCGGTCGGGGGAGGCCTAGGCCTCCGGGAAGTGGCAGGCCGCCTGCCGGGCGCCCGGCCCGGCGATCTGCAGCAGCGGCCGTTCCGTGCGGCAGATCTCCTGCGCCTTCGGGCAGCGCGGGTGGAAGGTGCAGCCCGTCGGCGGATTGGCCGGGCTCGGCGGGTCGCCGAGCAGCACGATCCGCTCGCGCGCCCGCTCGGCCGCCGGGTCCGGCAGCGGCACGGCGGAGAGCAGCGCCCGGGTGTACGGGTGGGCCGGGTTGCCGTACACCTCCGCCTTGTCGCCGATCTCGACGATCCGGCCGAGGTACATCACCGCGACCCGGTCGCAGACCCGCTTGACCACCGAGAGGTCGTGCGCGATGAACACGTACGCCAGGCCCAGCTCGTCCTGGAGCCGCTCCATCAGGTTGACCACCTGGGCCTGGATCGAGACGTCCAGTGCGGAGACCGGCTCGTCGGCGATCACCAGCCGGGGCGAGGTGGCCAGGGAGCGGGCGATCCCGATCCGCTGGGCCTGGCCGCCGGAGAACTCGTGCGGGTAGCGGTCGAGGTGCTCGGGGATCAGCCCGACCAGCTCCATCAGCTCGGCGGCCCGCTTCCGCGCCTCGGCCGCGCCCGAGCCCTGGACCAGCAGCGGTTCGGAGATGATCCGGGCCACCGTCTGGCGGGGGTTGAGCGAGGAGTACGGGTCCTGGAAGACCATCTGCAGGTGCCGTCGGTGCGGCCGCAGCTGGGCCTGCGACAGGCCGCCGATCTCGGTGCCGTCGAAGGTGACGGTGCCCGAGGTCGGGTCGAGCAGACGGACGATCATGCGCCCGGTGGTCGACTTGCCGCAGCCGGACTCGCCGACCAGGCCGAGCGTCTCGCCCTTGCCGACGTCGAAGCTGACCCCGTCCACGGCCCGGACCGGGGCGCCGGCCCGGCCGGCCCGGCCGCGCTTGCCGGGGAACGTCTTCACCAAGTCCCGCACCGACAACAGCGGTTCGAACGGCTTGGTGGCGGCCGGGGACGGCTGGGCGGTCATGAACGGGCTCCTTGCGGCACCAGCGGCAGGTGGCAGGCGGCCTGGTGGCCGGGGGCGAGCGGGCCGAGCGCGGGGCGCTCGGCCAGGCAGCGGGCGTGCTCCTCGGCGGTGGCCGCGGTGGTGCGGGCGCAGCGCGGGGCGAAGGAGCAGCCGGGGGCGGGGGCGATCAGCGACGGCGGGCTGCCGGGGATGGCCCGCAGCGGGGCGTCGTCGGTGTCGTCGAGGCGGGGCAGCGAGTCGAGCAGCCCGCGGGTGTACGGGTGCGCGGGGGCGCCGAACAGCCGGTCCACGGGGGCCTGTTCGGCGGCCCGGCCGCCGTACATGACCAGGACCTCGTGGGCGACCCGGGCGACCACGCCCAGGTCGTGGGTGATCATGACGACGCCGAGGCCGCGGTCCTGCTGGATCCGGGCGATCAGGTCGAGGATCTGGGCCTGGACCGTGACGTCGAGGGCGGTGGTGGGCTCGTCGGCGATCAGCAGGTCGGGTTCGCAGGCGAGTGCCATGGCGATCATCACGCGCTGGCGCATGCCGCCGGAGAACTGGTGCGGGTACTCGTCGACCCGGCGGGCGGGTTCGGGGATGCCGACCTCGCCGAGCATCTCCACCGCGCGCTCGCGGCCGGCCTTGCGGGAGGCCTTGAAGTGCACCCGGTAGTGCTCCGCGATCTGCTCGCCGACGGTGTAGAAGGGGTGCAGGCTGGAGAGCGGGTCCTGGAAGATCATGGCGATCCGCCGGCCCCGGACGGTGCCCAGCTGCCGCTCACCCAGCCCGTTCAGCTCCTGCCCGGCGAGCCGGATCGAGCCGGTGACGGCGGCGCCGCGGTGCAGGCCCATCACGGCGAGCGAGGTGACGGACTTCCCGCTGCCCGACTCCCCGACCAGCCCGAGGGTCTGCCCGGCCGCCACGGTGAAGGAGATGCCGTCGACGGCCCGGACGGTGCCGCGCGGGGTGTCGAAGGAGACTGCGAGATCCTCGACCTCCAACAGTGCCATCAGTACCTCACTCTCGGGTCGACCACCGCGTAGAGCAGGTCGACCAGCAGGTTCGCCGCGACGATGAAGAAGGCCGCGAGCAGGGTGACGCCGAGGATGACCGGCTGGTCGGAGCGGATCAGCCCGTCGTAGAAGAGCCGGCCGACCCCGGGCAGGCCGAAGATGGACTCGGTGATGACGGCGCCGGCGAGCAGGCCGCCGAGGTCGATGCCGAAGATGGTCAGGATGGGGGTCATCCCGGAGCGCAGCCCGTGCTTGACCGTCACGGTCAGCGCGGGCAGGCCCTTGGCGCGGGCCGTCCGGATGTACGGCTCGGCCATCGTCTCGATCATCGAGTTGCGGCTCTGCCGGGCGTACATGGCCGCGTACAGCAGGGCCAGCGCGATCCACGGGAGCAGCAGGTTGGAGGCCCAGCCGAAGGGGTCGTCGGTGAGCGCGTGGTACGACGGGTAGGGCAGCAGGCCGGCGGTCCGCACGACGCCCCAGATCAGCATGATCGAGGTGAAGTAGACCGGCAGCGACGCGGTGCCGACCGAGAGCACCATCAGGGTCTTGTCGGTGAGGCCGCCCTTGCGCAGGGCCGAGGTGATGCCGGCGCCGAGGCCGAGGACCAGCCAGAGCACCGCCGCACCGAAGGCGAGCGAGACGGAGACCGGCAGGCGGTCGGTGAGCAGGTCCCAGACCGGCAGCCCGTACTCGTAGGAGTAGCCCAGGCACGGGAAGCCGCAGTGCACGGCGCTGGGGCCGCTGCCGTAGTCGCGGCCGGCGAAGATGCCGAGCAGGTAGCTGCCGAACTGGTCCCAGACCGGCTTGTCCAGGCCCATCGCCACCTTGACGGCGTCGAGTCGCTCGGGGCTGCACGTCTTGCCGCAGGCGGCCGCGGCCGGGTCGTTGGGCAGCAGGTAGAAGATGGTGAAGGTGATCGCGCAGATGGCGAGCAGGATGCCCGCGACGCCGATCAGCCGGCGGCCGAGGTAGATGATCACGACCGGCCTCCCCGGGGGTCGAGGATGTCGCGCAGCGCGTCACCGAGCAGGGTGAAGGCGAGCACCGCGATGAAGAGGAAGACCGTCGGGATGAGGAAGTACGTCGGATCGGTCTCGTAGTGCAGGATGCTCTCGGCGATCATCTGGCCCCAGGACGCGGTGGGCGGGCGGACGCCCACGCCGAGGTAGCTCAGGGCGGCCTCGGTGGCGATCATGCCGGGGATCAGCAGCGTGGTGTACGCGATGATCGGGCCGGAGACGTTCGGCAGGATCTCCCGGGTGAGGATGCGCCAGGACCGGGCTCCGCCGACCTTGGCCGCCTCGACGTACTCGCGGTGCTTGAGCGAGAGGGTCTGACCGCGCACCACCCGGGCGATGCCGGGCCAGCCGAACAGGCCGATCACCAGGGTCATCAGCAGGATCCGGTTGACGTCCTTGGCCACCGACATCATGGCGATCATGAAGATCAGTGAGGGGAAGGACATCGTGAGGTCCATCAGCCGGGAGAGCGCCGCGTCGATGCGGCCGCCGAAGTAGCCGGCCACGATCCCGGCCAGGGTGCCGACGATCACGACCAGGGCGGTCGCGATGAACGCGATCAGCAGCGACACCTGGCCGCCGTGCAGGACGCGGGCGAACAGGTCGCGGCCCGAGCCGGGTTCGACGCCGAGCCAGTGCCGGGTGCCGATCCCGCCGAAGTCGCCGATCGGCGTGCCGCCGATGTAGGGGTCGACGGCGCGCTTGTCGAACTCCTCCGGGGTCCAGCCGCCGAGCGAGCTCAACGGGCCGGCCAGGGCGGCCGCCAGGATCAGCACGGCGACGGTGATCAGGCCGAACCGGGCCGAGCCCCTGGCCCACAGCTGGTCCCAGACCAGCCGCCAGGGCCCGCGCCCGGCGGCCTTCGCGGGGCCCGCCGCCGTGACCTCCACGGCGGCGGGCTCAGTGGTTGCACTCATCGGTGACGGTCCCTCAGCCCTGGCTCTTCGACGGGTCCTTGAGGCCGATCACAGCCATGTCGATCATGCCGGCGTAACCGGAGTTGCCGAACGCGCCGGCCACGTTGGTGCCGACCAGCAGCGGGCGGCGCTGCCACATCAGCGGAACGGCCGGGGCCTTCTTCACCAGGTCCTCGTCCAGCTGCTTCCAGGCGGCGTTGGCCTCGGCCAGGTCGGTCATGGCCGCGATCTGGTCCATCCGGTCCATCGTGGCCTGGTCCCGGAACTGGCTGTAGTTGCCCTGGTTGCCCTTCTCCTTGATGGTGCGGCCGTCGAAGAGGAAGGGCAGGAAGGTCGCGGCGGACGGGTAGTCCGGGCACCAGCCGTTGATGGTCAGCTCGGGGGCGTTCTTGGTGTCGCCGACGGCGTCGGCGATGGCGGACGCGTCCACGGTGTTGACGGTGACCTGGACGCCGGCCTTGGCCAGCGACTGCTGGAGCGCCTCTCCGCGGCTCTTGTCGCCGATGGAGACGGTGAGCGAGACCTTGAGGTCGGCCTTGCCGGCCGCCTTGAGCAGGTCCTTGGCCTTCGCCGGGTCGCCGGCGGGCGGGATCTTCAGCGGGTCGGCCTTGACGCCGGAGGTCAGCGCGGGCGGCAGGAAGGTGGTCGCGACGTCGGCCATCGCCGGGCCGCCGAACGCGGTGACCTGGGCCTCGCGGTCGACGGCGTACATCATCGCCTCGCGCACCTTCGGGTCGTCGAAGGGCGCCTTGGCGGTGTTCAGGTACAGCATGTCGGTACAGCCGGTCCGCTCGGCCACCATGCGGGACTTGACGTCCGCCTTGGGCAGCACCTTGGCGACGGACTCGTGCTGCATCCACGGCATCTCGACGGTGGAGGCGTCCGCACCCTCGCTGGCGATGATCCGGTCGTCGGCCTGGCCGCCCTTGAGGCCCTGGGTGACCACGATCTTGTCCGGGTACGCCTTGCGGACCGTGTCGGTGGACTGGTCCCAGTTGATGTTGCGGACCAGGACGAGCTGCTTGCCGCGGTCGTAGGAGGCGATCTTGTACGGCCCGGAGGCGAACGGCCGCGAGTCGTACTGGGTGCCCTTCTCCTGGGCCTGCGGCACCGGGGAGAAGGTCGGCAGGGTGGCGGTGTAGGAGAACTCGGCGACCGGGCGCTTCAGGTGGAAGACGATGGTCTTGTCGTCCGGGGTCTCGATGCTGGGCAGGTGCTCACCCGTCAGCGGGCCCTTGTAGTTCTCGCCGCCGGCCAGGTACTGGATCGCGTAGTCGGGGCCTCCGGTGAGGTCCGGGGAGAAGGACCGCTCGACGTTGTACTTGACGTCGGCGGACTTGATCGGGCTGCCGTCCTCGTACTTCAACCCGTCGCGCAGGGTGAAGGTCCAGGTCTTGCCGCCGTCGGAGGACTTGCCGAGGTCGGTGGCGAGGTCCGGGACGATCTCGCTGCCGGCGGCGCCCGGCTCGGCCTTGAAGGTGACCAGGGTGCGGTAGATCAGGCGGGTGCCGAAGTCCATGTGCGGCAGGACCCAGTTGCGGGCGGGGTCGAGGTGGGCGAAGTCCTGGTTGGTGAGGACGGTGAGGGTGCCGCCCTTGACCGGGGTGCCGCCGATGATCGAGCCGGACTCCGCGCCCGGGCCCTTGGTGCTCGTGGCCGCGGCGTCGCCGCCGGTGTCGCTCTTGTCGTTCTTGCAGGCCCCGAGGCCGAGGGTGAGTGTGGCCGCGAGGGCCGCCGCGAGGGCGGCGTGGGTGCGCCTGGTCATGTGCAACTCCGCAGTGGGGGGCCCGCCGTAGGCCCGTGGTCCGGCCCCGGGGCTGGTCCGGGGCCCGGCCGGGGAGGGCGACCTCAGGGGGTCTAGCCGCTCCGCGGTGTGACCCGTAACATAGTAATGTGAAATTGCACTGCACAAGAGGTGGCGCGCCCCGTTACCGAGCTGTGTCCGTGCAACCCTCCAGCCCCGCTTAGGAGAACACCCGGTGACCCTCCGTCAGACCGGCCTCAACACCGGCAGTCACGACCTGCCCGTCTCCCCCGCCCTCGACGCCTTCATGGGCACCTCCTGGGCCCGCACCCCGCTCCCGGCCGACCAGCGCGTCCCCGGGTACGCCGCGCTGCCCGGCCGCCACGCCCGCCTCTCCGCCGCCTTCCCCGGCGAGCGGCTGATCGTCCCCGCCGGCGAACTCAAGGTCCGCAGCAACGACACCGACTACCGGTTCCGCCCGCACAGCGCCTACGCCTGGCTCACCGGCCTCACCGGCGAGGACCAGGTCGGCCACGTCCTCGTCCTCGAACCGGCCGGCCCCGAGGGCCACGAGCCCGTCCTCTACCTGCGCCCGCGCTCCCCCCGCGGCGGCGACCCCGTCCGCGGCGCCGAGTTCTACCGCGACCGCCGCTACGGCGAGTTCTGGGTCGGCCGCCGCCCCGACCTCGCCGAGGCCTCCCGGCTCACCGGCCTGGCCACCGGGCACCTCGACGACCTCGACAAGCTGCTCACCGGCCCGCAGCCCGCCGGCACCCGGGTCCTCGCCGGCATCGCCCCCTCCCTCGACGCCGCCACCGGCCGCCCCGGCTCCCCGCGGCTCGCCGAGGGCGACGCCGCACTCGCCGCGGTGCTCTCCGAACTCCGCCTCGTCAAGGACGCCTGGGAGGTCGACCAGCTCCAACTCTCCGTCGACCACACCGTCCTGGGCTTCCAGGACGTCGTCCGCGCCCTGCCCGACGCCCTGCGCCACCACCGCGGCGAGCGCTGGATCGAGGGCGTGTTCAACCTCCGCGCCCGCGCCGAGGGCAACGGCACCGGCTACGAGACCATCGCCGCCTCCGGAGCCCACGCCTGCGTCCTGCACTGGATCCGCAACGACGGCGCGCTCGACCCCGGGGCCCTGCTGCTGCTCGACGCCGGCGTCGAGACCGACACCCTCTACACCGCCGACATCACCCGCACCCTCCCGCTCTCCGGCACCTTCACCGACGTCCAGCGGCAGGCCTACGAACTGGTCCTCGCCGCCCAGGACGCCGGCATCGCCGCCCTGCGCCCGGGCGCCCGGTTCCGCGACTTCCACCACGCCGCGATGCGCGTCATCGCCGAAGGCCTGGCCGACTGGGGCGTCCTGCGGGTCCCCGCCGAACAGGCGCTCGCCGAGGACAGCGGGGTCTACCGCCGCTACACCCTCTGCGGCACCGGCCACATGCTCGGGCTCGACGTCCACGACTGCGCCAAGGCCCGCGCCGAGACCTACCTCGACGGCGTCCTCGAGGAGGGCCACGTCCTCACCGTGGAACCCGGCCTCTACCTCCAGCCCGACGACGAGACCCTCCCGCTGGAACTCCGCGGCCTCGGCATCCGCATCGAGGACGACCTCGTGATCACCTCCGACGGCGCCCGCCTCATGTCCGGCGCCCTGCCCCGCACCGTGCCCGCCCTCGAATCCTGGATGTCCGCCCTTCTCGCCTGAGCCCCTCCGCCACCGCCACGGGGGGCGGTGACAGGGGGTGCGGTGACAGGGGGCCAGCAGCAAGGGGGTCAGCGGCTGGGGGCGACGGCAGCGGATCGGCGGCGGGGGGGTCGACGACAGGGGGTCGGGTTCAGGCGAGCTCGATCGTCCGATCCCCTGCCGCACGGTGGCCTCGCCCCCGCCGCCGATCCGCGGCGGCGCGGGCCCGCGGGCCGTCCCGTCCAGGCCGTCCGCCTGCCCGTGCTCGATCTGCGACGCCCTCGCCCGGCTCGCCCCGCGGTGTGCGCCCCGGCGATGGGATGATCATCGGCATGAGTGCATCCGGAGTCGAGTTGCTGACGCCCGCGGAGGCGGTCGAGCGGTCCGGGTTCAGCCTGGACACCCTGCGGTACTACGAGAAGATCGGGCTGCTGGACGCGGTGCAGCGGGCCCGGACCGGCCACCGGCGGTTCAGCGAGGACGACCTGGCCTGGCTCGCCATGCTGCGCTGCCTGCGGGACACCGGGATGCCGATCGCGGCCATGCTGCGCTTCACCGAGCTGGCCCGTGGCGGGGACGCGACGGTGGCGGACCGACTCACCGTGCTGGAGGAGCACGACGCGCAGGTGGAGGAGCAGATCGCCCACCTGCGGCGCCAGCAGCACCACATCCGGGCGAAGATCGGCCACTACCGCTCCGTGCTCAGCGACGAGCCCGCTCCCACAGCTCCCTGACGATCTCCGCGGCCGGCCCGCCGCGGGCCGCCCGGTGCCCGGTGCCGGCCCACAGGTGCATCGCCGCGGTGTCCGCCCGCGCGGCCGCCGCCGCGCGCAGCGGCTGGGTGAGGTGGTGCACCTCGGGGTAGACGGCCGGCGCGTACGGCCCGAACCGCTCGATGAACGCGTTGCCCAGGCCGCGGGCGGGCCGGCCGGTGAAGGCGCGGGTCACCACCGTGCCGGACAGTTCGGCCAGCGCCGCCCGGTGCGCCACCGACGCGCCGGACTCGTCGGCCCGCAGCAGCGCCGTCCCCAGCTGGGCGGCCACCGCCCCGGCCCGCAGCGCGGCCGCGATCGCCGGCCCGTCGGCCAGCCCACCCGCCGCGATCAGCGGCAGTGCCGTCACCGCCCTTACGGCGGGCAGCAGTTCGAGCAGCGGGACGTCTCCCGGCCGGTCCGCCACCCGGTGGGTGGCCCGGTGCCCGCCCGCCTCGGGGCCCTGCACGCAGAGCGCGTCCATCCCGGCCGCCCCGGCGCGCCGCGCCTCCTCGGGCGTGGTGACGGTGCCGATCTGGTAACTGCCGGCCGCCCGCAGGGCCCGCACCTCCTCGGGTGCGGGCAGGCCGAAGGTGTACGACACCACGGGGACGGGCACCGGCCCGGCCAGCAGCGCGGCGATCTTGGCCTCCCAGTCGTCGCGGTCCGGGGCGATCGCCTCGGGCAGCCGGACACCCCGGCGCTCGGCTTCCGGCAGCAGGCGCTCCCGGTACGCGGCGACGGCCCGCGCGTCGCCGGGCCCGGCGGGCCCGGCCGGAACGAAGAGGTTCACGCCGAACGGCCGGTCCGTCAGCTCCCGGACGCGCTCGATCTGTCCGGCCATCGTGTCGGCGCTCCGGTACCCGGCCGCGAGGAACCCGAGCCCGCCCGCCCCGTTCACCGCGGCCACCAGCTCCGGTGTGGACGCCCCGCCCGCCATGGGCGCGGCGATGACGGGAACGGCGAGCTCGTCGAGGCGGACGGCGGCCATGCGGGTTCCTCCACTCCACGCAACGGTTCGAACCCGTCCCACCCTACGTCCGCCCGCCGGCCCGCCGGGTTTCCCTCGGGCGGTCCCTCACACCCCCCGGCGGATCAGCCCCCGCGCCCGTGCCTCCCGCACCGCCGCCGTACGCGAGTCCACGCCCAACTTCGTGTAGATGTGCACCAGGTGCGACTTAACCGTCGCCTGGCTCAGGTGCAGCCGCTGGCTGACCTGCTGGTTGGTCAGCCCGTCCGCGACCAGCCCGAGCACCTCCGTCTCGCGCGCGCTGAGCGCCGCCGACGGCGTGCGCATCCGCTCCAGCAGCCGGTCCGCCACCGTCGCGGCCAGCGCCGTGCGCCCGGCCGCCGCCGAGCGGACGGCCCGCGCCAGCTCCTCGGGCGGCGCGTCCTTGAGCAGGTACCCGGTGGCCCCGGCCTCCAGCGCGGGGAGGGTGTCGGCGTCGGTGTCGTACGTGGTGACGACGAGCACCCGCGGCGCCCCGGCACCCCGGGCGGTGATCGCGGCGGTGGCCTGGGCGCCGTTCATGGCCGAGCCGGGCCCGAACTGGAGGTCCATCAGCACCACGTCCACCTCGACCTCCTCGGCGAGCTGCACGGCCCGCTCGGCGGTGGCGGCCTCGGCGACGATGGCGAAGTCGGCTTCGCTCTCCAGGACGGCCCGCAGTCCGGCCCGGACCACCGGGTGGTCGTCGGCCAGCAACAGCCGGATCACCTGATCACTCACGCACGTTCCTCGATCACGTAGGTTCCTCACTCGAAGCATTCGGCGCACCCGCAGGCCCGGAAGGACACGCAGGACCCGAGGCGCCCGAAGCACCCGGCGAACCCGGCGAACCCGCAGCGCTCGACGCACCTGCCGCCCCCGAGGCGCCCGGCGCACCCGGCGCACCCGCGGCGCCCGACCCGGCGGGCACCGGCAGCAGCACGGCGAGCGCCGTCCCCTCCCCCGGCGCGGACTCGACGGTGAAGGTACCGCCCAGCGCCCGCGCCCTGGCCCGCATCGACGGCAGCCCGAAGCCGCCGTCCCCGCCGGCCCCGCCCGTACCCGCGCCCGCGGCGACCGCCGCCGGGTCGAACCCCGTCCCGTCGTCGAACACGTCCAGCGCCACCTCGCCCTCCATGTAGCTGAGCGTCACCTCCGCGTGCGAGGCCTCGGCGTGCCGCACCGCGTTGCCGAGCGCGGACTGCGCGATCCGCAGCAGCGCCACCTCCTGCGGCGCCGGCAGCTGCACCCGGTCCCCGGAGACGTGCAGGCGGACGGAGAGGCCGCTGTGCGCCGTGGTGGTGGCGCAGAGCCGCTCCAGCGCGACCGGCAGCGAAGCGCCCTCCAGGTCGGCCGGGGTGAGCGCTCGGACGAAGCGCCGGGCCTCGGCGAGGTTGTCCTGGGCGGCCTGCCGGGCCTGTTCGACGTAGCCGGCGGCGGCCTCGGTCCGCTCGGGCAGCGCCCGTTGGGCGGCCCGCAGCAGCAGCTGGATGCTGGAGAGGCTCTGCGCGAGGGTGTCGTGGATCTCCCGGGCGAGCCGTTCGCGCTCGGCGAGCACGCCGGCCGCGTGGTGGGCGGCTGCGGCGTCCGCGCGGGCGGCGGTGAGTTCGTCGATGAGCCGGCGCCGCTCCTCGCTCTCCCGGTAGAGCGCCTGGTAGCCGAGGACGGTGGCGGTGGCGACGGCCGCGCCGAGCGCGGGCCCGATGGCGGAGGCCAGGCTGAACGTGTGCTGGTGCCAGGACCACGCCGCGATCGCCGTGCCCGCCGTGAGCCCGACCGCCACGAGCCCGCCCCGGCGGCCGAGCAGGTGCAGCTCCAGGAAGTACAGCGGGAAGGCCAGCCACACCCCGTCCTGGGTGGCGGCCAGCACGCCCACCCAGGTGACGCCGAGCAGCACCAGCCAGAGCGCGGCGGCCCGCCGGGACCGCCGGACGGCGCCGACCAGCGGCCCGGCCGTGTAGACGGCGGCCATCGCGGCGGCGGCGGCGGTGACCGCGGCCGGGTCACCGTCCCGGCCGGCCACCGCCCGGGCGACGGCGAGCGCGAGCAGGCCCGCCACCAGCAGGTGCAGGCAGACCTGGAGTACGCGGGCGACGGGGGTGGTGCGGAGTCGTTCGGTCGCCATCCGTCCAGCCTAGGATCCGCGGCGCCGGCCGGGCATCAATCAAAAGGTTGAACTCCGCTTCTGCCCTTCGATGCCGGGGATGCAATCCCCCGGGCGATGCCGGCCCGCCCCCTCCTCCACGACCGTGGTGAGCGTTGCCACAGCAGTCGAGGAGAGAGGCCGGACGTGTTCGTCGCCTGGAGGGACCTTCGGTTCGCCAAGGGGCGGTTCGCCCTGATGGGAACCGTGATCGTGCTGATCACCGTGCTGGTCGGCCTGTTGTCGGGCCTGACGGCCGGGCTGGGCCGGCAGAACGTCTCGGCGATCACCGGCCTGCCCGCCGACCACCTGGTCTTCTCGAAGCCGGCCGACGGCCAGAAGCTCTCCTTCACCGACTCCCAGGTCACACCCGAGCAGTGGCGGGGCTGGGCGCAGCAGCCGGGCGTCACGGCCGCACAGCCGCTCGGCATCACCACCACCAAGGCCGCCGCCGGGCAGCGCACCGCCGCGCTCTCCGCGTTCGGCGTGCCGGACGGCTCCGGGCTCGCCCCGCAGGGCTCCCTGCTCGCCCCGGGGCGGGCCGTGCTCTCCGAGACCGCCGCCGAGAGCCTGGGCGGTCTGCGCCCGGGCGCGGGCTTCACCCTGGGGGGCCGCCCGCTCCAGGTGGCCGCGGTGGCCGGCGACGCCTCGTACAGCCACACCCCGGTCGTCTGGACCAGCCTCACCGACTGGCAGGAGTTCGCCCCGGGCGGCAGCGGGCACGCCACCGTGATCGCCCTGACCACGGCCTCCGGCGCGGGCCTCGCCGCGGGCGACGCCCGCTTCGGCACCGAGACCCTCGGCCGCGAGGACGCGCTCGCCGCGATCGGCTCCTACACCTCGGAGAACGGCTCGCTGCAGCTGATGCGCGGCTTCCTGTTCGCCATCTCGGCGCTGGTGATCGGCGCCTTCTTCACCGTCTGGACGATCCAGCGCAGCGGTGACATCGCCGTCCTGAAGGCACTCGGCGCCTCCACCCGCTACCTGCTGCGGGACGCGCTCGGCCAGGCGGTGCTGCTGCTGGTGCTCGGTACGGCCGTGGGCACCGCCGTCGCGGCCGGTGCCGGGGTGCTGATCGGCTCCGCGGTCCCGTTCGTGCTGGACGCCCCGACCGTCCTCCTCCCGGCCGCCGTGATGATCGCGCTCGGCGCGGCCGGCGCCGCCCTGTCCATCCGCCGGATCACCTCCGTCGACCCGCTGACCGCCCTGGGGAGCGCCCGATGACCCTGCACCTCGACCGCATCACCCTCACCTACCCGGACGGCGACGGCCGGCTGACCGCCCTGGACGAGGTCTCGCTCAGCGTCCCCAAGGGCTCGATCACCGCGGTGGTGGGCCCGTCCGGCTCCGGCAAGTCCAGCCTGCTGGCGGTCGCCGCGACACTGATCGCCCCGGACACCGGCCGGGTCGTGGTGGACGGC
The DNA here is from genome assembly GCF_055561295.1 of Kitasatospora sp. NPDC022785. NCBI lineage: Bacteria > Bacillati > Actinomycetota > Actinomycetes > Kitasatosporales > Streptomycetaceae > Kitasatospora > Kitasatospora sp. NPDC022785. The sequence continues at coordinate 491,196 of NZ_JBVHHB010000002.1, forward strand.
GTCGAGACCACCGGTCTGAACCGCGCCGAGCTCACCGCCCTGCGCCGGCACCGGATCGGCATCGTCTTCCAGCAGGCCAACCTGCTGCCCTCGCTCACCGCCGCCGAACAGCTCCAGGTGATGGCCCACCTCGACGGCCGTTCTCCGCGCGCGGCCCTGCCCCGGGCCCTCGAACTCCTCGACGCCGTGGGCCTGCGCGACCAGGCCGCCCGCCGCCCGCACCAGCTCTCCGGCGGTCAGCGCCAGCGCGTCAACATCGCCCGTGCCCTGATGAACGACCCCACCGTCCTGCTGATCGACGAGCCCACCAGTGCCCTCGACCACGACCGCGGCGCCGCCGTCATCGACCTCGTCACCGAGCTCACCCACCGCCGCGCCACCGCGACCGTCCTGGTCACCCACGACCGCACCCATCTGAGGGCGGTGGACCAGGTCGCCGAGGTCCACGACGGAAGGCTGACCGTCCCGGCGGCGGCGTGACTACTTCTCCACGGTGAGCACGTCGTCCACCGAGAGCGTCACCGATGCCCCGCTCGATCCGATCGATCCGGCGGCGGCGTCACGGTGATCCGGCTCCCGATGATCTCGACCCGGTGCCCCGCGAACTGCCGGGAAACCGGCGCGGCGACTTCGAGCAGCGTCGGGTGCTCCATGGGCTCTTCCACTGCGGCGGCGGACATGGAATTCCGCCTGGCTGCCGATGTCGATGTCGATGTCGATGTCGAGAGCATCGTCGTAGAACCGAGCCGCCTTCAGGCGCCGGTCTTCGCCCTTGACCCGAACGAGTGCCGGTACCCCTACCGGGCCCGCAGCCGCAGGGCCGGGCGGGCCTCGTCCTCCGTGTCCTCCTGCCCCGCCGCCCAGAGCGACCGGACGTGGCCGAGATGGCGGGACATGCAGGCCTCGGCGGCCTCGGCGTCGCCGGAGAGCATGAGGTCGAGCAGTTCGACGTGCTCCTCGGCGGAGGAGACGAGCTCGCCGCGCTGGTCGAGGCGGTTGAGGCCGTAGAGGCGGGAGCGCTTGCGCAGGTCGCCGACGACCTCGACCAGGTGGGCGTTGCCGGCCAGGCCGAGCAGGTCGAGGTGGAACTGGCGGTCGGCCTCCAGGTAGCCGATCAGGTCGTGCTTGCGGGCGGCGGCGACGATGGCCTCGGCCTGGGGGCGCAGCGCCTCCAGCTGCTCGGCAGTGGCGGTGCGGGTGACCCGGCCGATGATGGGGATCTCGATGAGGGCGCGGATCTCGGTGTACTCGTCGAGGTCGCGCTCGGTCAGCTCGGTGACCCGGAAGCCCTTGTTGCGGACGGCCTCGACCAGGCCCTCGCGGGCGAGGTCGAGCATGGCCTCGCGGACGGGGGTGGCGGAGACGCCGAAGTCGGCGGCGAGGGCGGGTGCGGAGTAGACCACGCCGGGGCGCAGCTCACCGGAGATGAGGGCGGCGCGGAGGGCGTGGGCGACCTGGTCGCGCAGCCGCTCCTGGACGGAGATCAGGGTGCGGGGTTTCAGGTCGGACATGGCGTTCCTCCGGGTGGTTGCAGAACACCAGCGTACAATGTCACGTTACGTTGAGTGTGCAACATTCCGTGATTCGGACGATCCGTCACCAGACCACGAGCCCGACGGAGCCCATCGTGGCAGTGGCCGCCGGCCGTGACAACGGCCGGCGGCGCACTCCGCGGCAACGATCCCGCTACGCCTTCCGGAGCAGCCCGATCAGGCTGGCCGTGCTGGACGCCCCGTGTCCGGCGGCCACCCCGCTCCGGAAGACGTCGGCCAGCAGCCCGGGCGGCGCGCCGTCCACCCCGGAGGCCTCCACCGTGTCCCGGACGTGCTCGATGCCGGCGAGCCCCATGGCGAGCCGGTCCACGTCGCCCTCGTGGTGGCCGGCCGCGATCCGGGGCGCGTAGAACGCGAGGAAGCCGGGCACCGAGGCGGCCGGCCATCGCCCGGCCCATCGGGCCGAGGCCGATCACGGTGACGGGCTGCTTGAACTCCTGCCGCGAGTGCTCCGAGCGCTCCGGGTGCCGCGAGCCGGACACGGGGGTTCCCCTCCGCTAGAACGGACGCTCTATCCAGGAGGGGCCGACACAGCTCTGGAACGAACGCTCTATTCAGCAGGTCGGCTAGACTCACCGCGTGAAGACGACGACCGGCACCCGCGAGCGGATCGTCCGGGCCACCTCCCGGCTGCTGCAGCGCCAGGGGTACGAGGGCACCGGAATCAAGCAGATCTCGCGCGAGGCGGAGGCCACCCTCGGCTCCGTCTACCACTTCTTCCCGGGCGGCAAGCAGGAGTTGGCCGCCGAGGCGATCCGCCACGGCGACCAGGAGTTCGCCGAGCTGCTCCGCGCGGGGCTGGGCACGTCGGAGGACCCGGCCGAGGCGATCACCGCCTGCACCCGGCTTCTGGCCGAGGCTCTGCGCGAGTCCGAGTGGCAGGACGGCTGCCCGATCACCAGCACCGCCCTGGAGACCGTCGGCCGTGCCCCGGCGATCGAACAGGCCGTCGTCGAGGCGTTCGCCCACTGGCGCGCCCTCGTGGAGGAGAAGCTGCACACCGCCGGGCTCGGCGCCGACGACTCGCGCGAGCTGGCCGCCACCGTCATCAGCACCCTGGAGGGCGCCGAGCTGGCCGCCCAGATCGCCCGCAGCGAGGAGCCGCTGCACCTCACCGGCAAGCACCTGGCCCGCCTGATCACCACCTACCGGTAGCCGGAAACGCCGAAAGCGGCCGACGTGGCCGGGGATCCCTTCCCACCACTCCGGCCGCAGCTCCGGCCCACCATCACAACGCCCGACCACAGCCCGGGGAAACGGACTTGGGAATCGAACTCGCCCTCTACGACAGCCGCCCGCCCGGCCACCGGAAGAGGCCCGCCACCGAACTGCACCTCTCGCTCGGCCAAGGCGACGCACTGGCGGCCGCCCTCGCCGCCCACACCCACCCCACCGACCACCGCCTCGGCCGGGTCGACCCGTACGGCGACACCCTGTTCAACGAGCAGGACGCCGGCGCCGCACTGGCCGAGACGGCCGCCCCGCTCGCCCGGTGCAGCACCGAGGCCCAGCGGGCGGCCGTCCTCGACCTCGCCGAGGTGCTCGCCAAGTGCGCGGGGACACCCGGCAGTTGGCTCTGCTTCATCGGCGACTGAGTTCTCCCGGCGGCCGAGCTCTCCTCAGTGGCCGAACCCTTCCCACGTGACCGGGCTCGCCTCACGTGACCGAGCCCTTCCCAGTGCCCGAGTTCTCCTCCTCAGCCGCCGCACCGGTACATCTGAGCCGCGACCGCGAGATCCTCCCAGGCCATCCCGACGCTCTTGAAGAACCGCGGCCGGTCACTCGGCACCGGCACCTCCCCGCGGACCAACTCGGCCAGGTTCCAGAGCACATCGGCACCGGTGACGCCCGCCATCAGGAGGTCCCCCGCCTCCCGCAGCGCGGCGGCCCGCGCCTCGACGTACAGCTCCGCCCGGCCGACCAGCGCCGCGTCCACCTCGCAGGCGTCCGGCTCGTGCGAGCCGACCGCCACCACGACGGCGTGGCCGGGCACCAGCTCGCCGTCGAACAGCGGGGTGCGCGCGGTGGTGCAGCAGACCACCAGGTCGGCCCCGGCCACCGCGTCCGGCGTCCCCACCCGCGCCGACAGCCCGCGTCCGCGCGCGTACGCGGCCAGCGCCTCGGCCGGCGCCGCGCTACGGGCCACCACCGTGACCCGGGTCAGCGGCCGGACGGCGATCAGCGCGTCCAGGTGCCCGTACGCCTGCGGCCCGGCGCCGAACAGCACGAGGTGCTCGGCGTCCGGCGCGGCCAGCCGGCGCAGGGCGACGGCGGTGACGGCGGGTGTGCGCAGGGCGGTGAGCGCGGCACCGTCCATCAGGGCGAGCGGCTGGAGCGTCGGACCGTCCAGCAGCAGGTAGCTCCCGGTGATCCGGGGCAGGCCGACGGCCGGGTTGGCCGGGGCCACCCCGGCGATCTTCACCCCGGCGTACTCGGCGGAGGCGGCCGGCATCAGCAGCAGCTCGCCGGCCGGCACCGGCACCGCCGACCGCGCGGGCGCGGCCTCCGGGTCCAGCCCTTCCAACAGCACCCGCTCGATCGCATCGGCCGCCTGCACCGGCGTCAGGGCCGGCACCGGCCCGGCGGCGCCCGGCCGGCCCGCCGCCCCCGCCAGGGCCTCGGCGCCGGGTACCCGGGCGCCCGGCGCCGAGGCCTCCCGCGGATGAGCGCCCGGCGCGACACGCCGGAGCGGCGCAGCGGCCGCGCCGGGCAGCGTGAGGGCGGGCGTCCTCTCCGCCTCGCTCCGTTCGCCGGGCAGCGTCAGGGCGGGCGTTCCCCCGGTCTCGCTCCGGTCGCCGGTCACAACAGGAACCCCGTCCCCAGCTCGTCGTCCGCCTCCAGGACGAAGCTGTGCTCGCCGGTGCGGTGGGCGCTGCCCGTCACCTCGGTGACCACGCCCCCGTCGAACGGGTCGCCCCCCGGGAGCACCCGGCCGCCGAACACCGTTCCGACCAGCGACTCGTGCCGCAGCTCCCCGCCCGGCGCGAGCCGGCCCTCGGCGGCGAGGACGGCGAGCCGGGCCGAGGTGCCGGAGCCGCACGGCGAGCGGTCGATCTGGCCGTCGGCGAAGACGGTGACGTTGCGCTGGCTCAGCCCCCCGTCCACGGCGGGCAGTTCGTCGTACAGGATGACCCCGTAGACACCCGAGAGCAGCCGGTCCGTCGGGTGTTCGACGGCCGGCGAGCCGGCCAGGGCGGCCCGGATCTCCCGCCCGGCGGCGGTGAGTTCGGGCAGCAGGCCGGGTTCGACGGCGAGGCCCAGCGCGGCGGCCGGCACCGAGACGTAGCAGGCGCCCGCGTGCGCGACGGCGACCTCGACCACCCCGTACGAGGTGGGCACCGGCAGCTTGAGCGCGGTGACGACGGCCGGCACGTTGCGGAAGGTCACCCCGGTGGTCCGGCCGCCCGCGCGGTGGACCAGGGCGGTGACCCGCCCGGACGGGACGTCGATCCGCACCCGGGCCACCCCGTCGTCCGGGGCGGGGACGAGCCGGGAGTCCACCGCCCAGGCGCCGAGCGCGATGGTGCCGTGGCCGCAGGCGGTCGAGTAGCCGTCCTTGTGCCAGAAGAGCACGCCGAGGTGCGCCTCGTCGTCGTCCGGCGGCACCAGGAACCCGCCGTACATCCCGGTGTGCCCGCGCGGCTCCCGGGTGAGCAGCTGCCGCACCCGGTCGAGGGCGCTGGGCCGGGGCGCGGTGGCGGTGCCGCCCGCGCCGAGCGCGATGGCCCGGCGCTCGGCGACGCTGTCACCGGGGGCGCCGGGCGCGCCGCCGACCACGATCCGGAACGGCTCCCCGGCGGTGTGGTAGTCCACCGTCCGCACGAGCATCACGCACCCCCGGCCGGCAGCACGCTGACGGTGCGGCTCGCGGTGTAGAAGTCGAGCACCGCCTGGCCCTGTTCGCGGTCGCCGTGGCTCGCGCCCTTGGCACCCCCGAACGGCAGGTGGAAGTCGACGCCGCTGGACGGCGCGTTGATCCGGATCATGCCCGCGTCCAGCCGGTCGGCGGCGGCCAGGGCCACGTCCAGGCTGCGGCTGTGCACCGAGGTGGCCAGCGAGTGCGGGGTGTCGTTGGCGAGCGCGACGGCCTCGTCCAGGTCGGCGGCGGGCAGCAGGACGGCGATCGGGCCGAAGAACTCCTCACGCCGCAGCGGGTGGTCGGCGGGCACGTCGGCCAGCAGGGTCGGCTCGACGTACCAGCCGGCCCGCTCGGGGACCGACCCTCCGGTGAGCACGGTGGCCCCGGCCGCGCGGGCGGAGTCGACGGCGCCGGTGAGCCGGTCGCGGGCGGCGGAGGAGATGACGGGACCGCAGGCCGCGTCGTCGACCAGGCCGAGCGCCTTCACCAGCGCGGCGCGCAGCGGCTCGTACGCCGTGCCGACGGCGATCACCCGGCTGGTGGCGGTGCACTTCTGGCCCGCGTACCCGGCGATGGCGGCGGCCAGGTGGGCGGCGGCCTGCTCGACGTCGGCGTCCGGCAGGACGAGCGCGGCGTTGAGGCCGCCCAGCTCGGCCTGGACCGGGATGCCGCGCTCGGTGGCGGCCCGCACCACGGCCCGGCCGACGCCGGTCGAGCCGGTGAACGAGACCACGTCCGCCGAGCCGACCAGCGCCTCGCCCTCCTCGGCCCCGCCGGGCAGCACGGTGAACACGTCCTCGGGGAGGCCGGCCAGCTCGGCCAGGCGCAGCGCGCACGCGGTCGCCTCCGGGGCCGGCTTGAGCACCACGGCGTTGCCGACGGCCAGCGCCGGCGCGGCCTTCCAGGCCGGGATCGCCAGCGGGAAGTTCCAGGGCGTGATCAGCCCGGCCACCCCGTACGGGCGGCGGCGGGTGAGCAGCAGGCCCTCGCCGGCGGCGGGCTCGTGGACGGCACCGGACGGCGCGTACGGCGCCTGCGCGTAGTAGCGCCAGATCGCGGCGGTCCGGGCGACCTCGCCGCGGGCCTCGGCGAGCGGTTTGCCGACCTCGCGCACGATCAGCGCGGTCAGCTCGTCCGCGTGCGCCTCGACCGCCTCGGCGATCCGGGTGAGCGCCGCCGAGCGGGCCGCGGCACCGCCCGCGAGCCAGCCGGCCTGCGCGGCCCGGGCCCGTCCGACGGCGGCCCGGACGGCCTCGGCACCGGGTGCCTCGGCCTCGGTGACCAGGTCCTCGGGGTCGGCGGGGTTGTACGAAAGGATCGTCACAGCTAACAGCCCTTCAGATGGCTCAGAGCAGGAACCCGGCCGGGAACGGGTCGCTCGGGTCGAGGAAGTACTGGGCGGTGCCGGTGATCCAGGCCCGCCCGGTCACGGTGGGGACGACGGCGGGCCGTCCGGCCACCTCGGTCTCCTCGACCAGGCGGCCGGTGAAGGTCGTCCCGATGAAGGAGTCGTTGCGGAAGTCCCGCCCCAGCGGCAGCTCGCCGCGCGCGTGCAGCTGGGCCATCCGTGCGGAGGTGCCGGTGCCGCACGGCGAGCGGTCGAACCAGCCGGGGTGGATGGCCATCGCGTGCCGGGAGTGCTCGGCGGTGGAGCCGGGCGCGAGCAGCTGGACGTGGTGGCAGCTGTGGATGGACGGGTCCTCCGGGTGCACCGGCCGGCCGGGGCCGCCGTTGATCGCGTCCATCAGGGCCAGCCCGGCGTCCAGGATCTCCTGCTTGCGCTCGCGCTCGAAGGGCAGGCCGAACTCGGCGAGCGGCAGGATGGCGTAGAAGTTGCCGCCGTAGGCGAGGTCGTAGCCCACCGTGCCGTATCCGGGCACCTCGATCTTGCGGTCCAGCGCCACCGAGTACGAGGGCACGTTGCGGATGGTCACCGCGGTGGCGGCGCCGTCCTCGACCTGCACCTCGGCGACGACCAGCCCGGCGGGGGTGTCCAGCCGGACGGTGGTGACCGGCTCGACCACCGGCACCATGCCGGTCTCGACCAGCACGGTGGCGACGCCGATGGTGCCGTGGCCGCACATCGGCAGCAGCCCGGACACCTCGATGTAGAGCACGCCGTAGTCGGCGTCCGGCCGGGTCGGCGGCTGGAGGATCGCCCCGCTCATCGCGGCGTGGCCGCGCGGCTCGTACATCAGCAGGGTGCGGAAGTGGTCCAGGTGCTGCTGGAAGTGGACCCGGCGCTCGGCCATGGTGGCACCGGGGATGACGCCGAACCCGCCGGTGACGACCCGGGTCGGCATGCCCTCGGTGTGCGAGTCGACGGCGTGGAACACGTGGCGGCTGCGCATGTGATTGCGGCTCCCGTCGGATGGTCGGATGGTGGGTTCGGGGCCGGGCCGGCTGCCCCCGCAGCCGGCGCCGTTCCCGGGGCTTCTCGACGCCTACGCCAGGCCCTCGGCGAGCGCCTTCTCGGTGGCCGCGCGGACGGCCGCCTCGATCTCCGGGGTGAGCGGCAGGCGCGGCGCCCGGGTCGGGCCGCCCTGGCGGCCGGCGATGTCCATGGAGAGCTTGATCGCCTGCACGAACTCGGTCTTGGAGTCCCAGCGCAGCAGGGAGTGCAGCGCCTTGTAGAGCGGCAGCGCGGTCTCCAGCTCGTGCGCGACGGCGGCCCGGTAGAGGGCGACACTGGCCTCCGGCAGCGCGTTCGGGTAGCCGGCGATCCAGCCGACGGCGCCGGCCAGGGCCAGCTCCAGCAGCACGTCGTCGGCGCCGATCAGCAGGTCGAGACCGGGAGCCAGCTCGGCGATCTCGTAGGCCCGGCGGACGTCACCGCTGAACTCCTTGACCGCGACGATCGAGCCCTCGCCGTGCAGCTCGGCGAGCAGCGCGGGGACGAGGTCGACCTTGGTGTCGTACGGGTTGTTGTAGGCGACGATCGGCACGCCCGCCTTCGCCACCTCGGCGTAGTGGGCGCGGACGGCGGCGTGGTCGGCGCGGTAGGCGTTCGGCGGCAGCAGCAGGACGGACCCGGCGCCGGCCTCGGCGGCCTGCTCGGTCCAGCGGCGGGACTCGGCGCTGCCGTACGCGGCGACGCCGGGCATCACCCGGGAGCCGTCGCCGGCGGCCTCGACGGCGACCTCGACGATCCGGGCGCGCTCCTCGTCGGTGAGGGTCTGGTACTCCCCCAGCGAGCCGTTGGGGACGACGCCGTCGCAGCCCGAGGCGATCAGCCAGCGGACGTGCTCGGCGTAGGCGTCGTAGTCGACGGACAGGTCCGGGCGCAGCGGGATCGTGGTGGCGACCATGATGCCGCGCCAGGGCCGGGTGGTGTCGTGCGGGGTGTGGGACACAGGTGACTCCTTGGTGAGGTGTGACATTTTATTAGATGGCGCGCGGTGGAGACAAGAGTCCCCGCCGTGCAGGTTCAGTCGCGCGGCGCGTCGGCGGGCAGACCCGCCGCGAGCTGCGACAGCGGCACCGGGCAGGAGAGCGGACGGCTGTCCGCCCGCACCTCGACCGGCCCCGCCACCGAAGCCGGACCAGAACCCGGGCCCGCCACCGAAGCGGGGCCCGACCCGGCGGCCGAACCCGAGCCCGCCGCCAGGCAGGCCACCGCCGGACCGCACATCCGGCCCTGGCACCAGCCCATCCCGGCCCGGGTGAGCAGCTTCACGGTCCGCGCGTCGCCGGCGCCCAGCTCGTCCACGGCCTCCCTGATCGCGGCCGCCGGGACCTCCTCGCAGCGGCAGACGTCGGTGTCCGGGCGCAGCCACTGCGGCCAGCCCGGGCCCGGCCGGTGCGCCGCGGCCATCAGGTCGGCGAAGGCCCGCAGCCGGGCGCGGCGGCGCAGCAGGCCGGTGGAGACCGGCACGCCGGCCACCGCGTGCGCGGCCATCTCGCCCTCGGCGATCGCCAGGTCCGCGCCGCCGACACCGCAGGTCTCACCGGCCGCCCAGAGGCCGGGGACGGTGGTCCGCAGCTCGGCGTCGACCGCGAGCGCGACCGCGCCGTCGGCGGTGGTCCGGGTCCCGGCACCCAGCTCGGTGGCCAGCTCGATCTGCGGCAGCAGGCCGTGGCCGACGGCGAGCGCGTCGCAGGCGATCCGCCGCTCGCTCCCGGGCACCGGCGTCCAGTCGGCGTCCAGCCGGGCGACGGTGACGCCGGTGACCCGGTCGGTGCCGTGCGCCTCGACGACGGCGCTGCGGCGGCGCAGCCGGACGCCGTGGCGCAGCATCGCGGCGCCGTGACCGGCCCCCTCGACCAGCTTGGCCGGGACGGCGGCCAGGACGCCGGGGCGCCGGGCGTAGGCGAGGTAGTTGGTGGCCTCGACCACCGCGGGCACCCGGGCCCCGGCGGTGACCAGCGAGGACGCCGCGGCGAGCAGCAGCGGCCCGCTGCCCGCGACCACGATCCGCTTGCCGGGCAGCACCAGACCCGTCTTGAGCATGGCCTGCGCGCCGCCGGCGGTGACCACCCCGGGCAGCGTCCAGCCGGGGAACGGCAGCTGCCGCTCGTACGCACCGGTGGCGAGCACCACGGCGGCGGCCCGCACGGTCGCCCGGTCGCCGGCCTCCGGCCCGAGGGTCGCGTGCACGGCCCAGGCCGTGTCGTCCTCGCCCCCCGAGACCCCGGCGGCGCCCTGCCGGACACCCGACGCGCCGGCCCCGCCCTGCCGCACGTCGGCCGCACCGGCCACGCGGCCGACCCGCTCCAGCGCCCAGACCTGATGGCCGGCCAGGTGGTCGACCCGGCCCGCCTCCCGGTGCGCGGCAAGCCGGTCGGCCCACCCGGTGTAGACGGACCAGCCGTGGTGCAGCCGGTCCGGCCTGGCGGCGCCGAGGCCGGGGGCCGGGTGCCGGTAGTACTGTCCGCCGGTCCGCGGGCCGGCGTCGACGAGGGCGCAGCGCAGCCCGAGGTCGGCGGCGGCCACCGCGGCGGCGAGCCCGGCCGGACCGGCCCCGATCACCGCAAGGTCGTACGGCCCGGAGCGGTCGAAGGATTCAGACGGCGAGATCGGCACGGCCGTTGCCCTCCTGGGTGGTGACGGTGGTGCCGGGCTCGGCCGGCAGCAGACAGGTGCGCTGGTTGGGCCGCCCGTCGACGGTGGCCAGGCAGTCGAAGCAGACGCCGATCCCGCAGAACGCCCCGCGCGGCCGGCCGCCGACCCGGGTGGTGCGCCAGGCCAGGACGCCGTCGGCCCAGAGCGCGGCCGCGATCGTCTGCCCGGGCAGCGCGGGGACGGCCCGGCCGTCGAACTCGATGGTGTGGGCGGGGCCGGGTACCGCCCCGACCAGGTCGGCGGGGGTTCGGCGCATGACTGGGGTTCTCCGTTCCGGTCGTGGATCGTGGGCTGGTACGACTGTCGGGCTCGCGCGCCATGGCGGCGTACGAGCTCTTTGCAAAGCGACTGTCGCACTTTGCAAAAGTCACGCGGGACCGTCGGCCCCGAACCGGTCGGCCCGGAACGGCGTGAGGTCCAGCTCCGGCCGCTTGCCGGTGAGCTGCTCGCCGATCAGCAGCCCGGTGGCCGGGGCGAGCCCGATGCCCGCACCCTCGTGGCCGCAGGCGTGGTAGAGCCCGGGCACCCGCGGGTCGGCGCCGATCGCGGGCAGGTGGTCCGGCAGGTACGGGCGGAAGCCACGGTAGGCGCGCAGCACGCTGACGTCCGCGAGCACGGGGAACAGCGCCGCCGCCTGCGCGGCGAGCCGCTGGAGCACCTCCACCGAGAGCGTCCGGTCGAAGCCGACCCGCTCCCGGCTGGCGCCGATCAGCACCGGCCCGCCGGGCGTGCCCTCGACCACTGCCGAGGTCTGCAGCGCGGCCGATCCGCTGGCCACGTCCGCGACGTAGTCGGCGGCGTAGACCTTGTGCCGGACGATCCTCGGCAGCGGCTCGGTGACGAGCACGAAGCCGCGGCGTGGCAGCACCGGCAGGTGCACCCCGGCCAGGGCGGCCAGCTCGCCGCCCCAGGTTCCGGCGGCGTTGACCACCGCGGGCGCCGCCAGCCTCCGCCGGTCGGTCACCACGCCGAGCACGGCGCCGTCCGGCCCGGTGGTCACCTCCCGGACGGTCTCGCCGGTGTACAGCACGGCGCCGTCGCGGCGGGCGGCCCGCAGCAGGTGGGCGGCGGCCAGGGCGGGCTGGACCTGGGCGTCCTGTGGGTAGTGGAAGCCGCCGGCCAGCCCGGCGGCGAGGTGCGGTTCGAGCTCGCGCAGCCGCTCGCCGGGGATCTCCTCGGCCGTGACGCCGACCTCCGCCTGCTCGGCGGCGAAGGCGCGCAGGGCGTCCTGCCGGGCGGGTGTGGCGGCGACGACCAGGCCGCCCTTGGGCTCGTACTCGACGGCCGCGCCGAGCTCCTCGGCGAGCTCCTGCCAGAGCCGGGTGGAGAGCAGGGCGAGGTCGAGTTCGGGCCCTGGCTCCTTGTCGGAGACCAGCAGGTTGCCCTCGCCGGCGCCGGTGGTGCCACCGGCCACCGGCCCGCGGTCGATCACGGCGACGGCGAGCCCGGCACGGGCGGCGTAGTAGGCGCAGGCGGCTCCGACGACGCCGGCGCCGACCACGACGACGTCCAGGGGAGGTCTCTGAGGCTGGGACACGCCAGTAATATGTCACATGCCATCACGCCTGCCAAGACCGCCCCGCCGGACGGCGGCGCCAAGGAAAAAGCCCCGGCCCGCCGGGGAACGGCGGGCCGGGGCTGCGAGGCGGGTCACCTCAGGAGGCGGGGTTCACCCCAGGAGGCGCGGGTCACCTCAGGAGGCGCGGGTCACCTCAGGAGGCGGGCGTCACCTCGTCACGTGATGTCGTCCATCTGCTCGTGCCGCGCGGCCGGCACCGGCGCGCTCGCCGCCGGGGCGGCCGACGCCTGCACGGCCTCGGCCCCGCCCACCGCCTGCACCGAGAGGTCCAGGTGCGAGGCCTCCTCGTCGTCCAGCCCGAGGTCCGGGTTGCGGCGGGCCTTGCGCCGGTCGTTGAACAGCGTGATGCCGACGGCGAGGAAGTACAGCGCCCAGATCGGCGCGGCCAGCACCAGCATGCTGACGGGGTCGGCGCTCGGCGTGGCGAAGGCGGCGAACACGGTGATGGCCATCACCATGCCGCGCCACCAGCCGAGCAGCCGCTTTCCGGTGACCATGCCGACCAGGTTGAGCATCACCAGCAGCAACGGGAACTCGAAGGCCAGACCGAAGACCAGCACCATCCGGGTGGCGATCTCGAAGTAGTCGTTGGGCGGCAGGATCGGGATGGTGTCACTCGGGTTGAACGAGATCAGCACCTCGACCGTGGTCGGCATCACCAGGAAGGCGCAGGCCACGCCGGCCAGGAACAGCGGTGCACCACAGGCCATGAAGATCATCGTGTACTTGCGCTCGTGCTTGTGCAGTCCGGGCGCCACGAAGGCCCAGAGCTGGTAGAGCCAGACCGGGACGGCGGCCACCACACCGGCCGTCAGTGCGACCTGCAGCATCCAGTTGAAGCCCGCGGTGAGGCCGACCGCGGAGACGTTCGCGCACCGACCGTGGAACTGTGAGGAGTTCGTCTCGTCGCACCGCGGAATCGGCTTCAGCAGAAGCGTCTCGAGCTGCTTGTGGAAGATCAGCGCGACGATCGTGAACAGCACGATCGCCAGGACCGACTTGACCACGCGGTTCCGCAGTTCCCGCAGGTGGTCGGCGAGGGCCATCCGCCCTTCAGGATCCTTGGGCGTCTTCGACGCCTTGGAGAGCTTGCTCAACCCCGGTCCTCAACTCGTGCGTCGAGGCCCGCCGGTCGACGGGCCTCCAGTGGTCGCGTGCGTCGTGTGCGTCGCACCGCTCAGCGCGGCCCGCCGCCCTCCGCCCCCGGCTGTGCCGGCTGCTGCTCGGTGACCGGCCGGGCGGTCGCGGACGCCCCCGGCGCGGCCTGGATGGTCTTCGCCGAGCCGGCACCCGAAGCGGAGCCGACCGCGGGCGTGGCCTGGGGCGCGGGCCCGTCGGCGTCGTCCACGCCGTCCGACTTCATCGCCTTGGCCTCGCTCTTCAGGATCCGCATCGACTGGCCGAGCGAGCGCGCCAGATCGGGCAGCCGCTTGGCCCCGAACAGCACGATGGCAAAAACCACGATCACCAGAATCGCGGTCATCGAGATCCGCATGCCCGACCACCTTCAGTCATGGCGGCACCGGTGGGCCGCCCGCTGCGGGGATGGTAACCGCTGCGGGTGACGCCCTGACGACGGCCGCCCGAACAGGACAGCGGCCCCCGGCCGCAAGATGCAGGAGCCATCTGAGAGCGTAACCCGCCCGCACCCGCACGCAGCAGCCCCCGTACCTCCGGGCTGCCGGACGTGCCGAAGGACACTCAGCGTCCGGGCACCGCCGCCGCGAGTTCGCCGGCCGCCTCGGCCAGCGCGCGCGAGGCGGTGTCCACCCCCTTGGCCAGCGCCCGGACGTCCAGCCAGAGCCGGATCGCGAGGACGCCGAGGACCAGCAGACCGGCGGTGACGAGCAGGACGGCGGCGACGAGCATCCAGGACATGGCCACCACCCTATCCACCCGCCCGGAGTCGCCGGCCCGCCCCTCGCCCAGGGCTGCTCACCCCTCGACCGGCAGCCCCTCGACCCGGGCCACGAGGCTCGGGGGGCGGTACGGGCTGCTCACCCCTCGGCCGGGACGAGCCCCTCGACCGGAACGAGCCGCATCGTCCGCACACCGGCGCCCGTCAGGGCCGCGACGATCTTCTCCCCGGCCGCCTTGCGCACCGAGGCCCCGCAGAGCGGGCAGCCGAAGCTGTAGTGCGCCTGCGCCGGAGTCCGGCCGAGGGTCAGGCGGAACTCCTCGGCGGGCAGCTCCACCTTCTCCCGGCACTCCGAGCAGTACACCTTGAATCTGGTACCGGGCTCCACGGCTCAGACCAGCCCCTCCCCGGTGGCCGCCTTCTCCCCGTAGGCGGCCAGTGCCTCGGCCGCCGCCGACCGCGCCTGCTCGGCGAGCTCCGGCGGCGAGACGATCCGGCCGTCCCGGCCGAGCCGCAGCGCCAGCGGGCGCAGCTGGGAGGGGTCCGCGCTGCGCAGGGTGATCCGCAGGCCGCCGTCGGCCAGCTCCTCGGCGTGGTCGTGGGTGTAGTACTCGGCGACCCAGCGCCCGCCGGAGGTGACCTCGACGACCACCTCGGGGTCGTCGGCGGACGGATTGACCAGCCCGCCGGAGAGGTCGCGCGGCTCGCGCCGGGGCGGGTCGGAGGGGATGTCCAGCACCTTGATCTCGGCGACCCGGTCGAGCCGGAACATCCGGTGGTCCTCGGAGGTCCGGCACCAGGCCTCGAGGTAGGTGTGGCCCTCGGTGAGCAGCCGGATCGGGTCGACCTCGCGCTCGGTCATGCCGCCGCGGCCGTGCGAGTAGTAGCGCAGCCAGACCCGCCGGCCCTCGCTGAGGGCGCGGTCGATGTCGGCGAAGACGTGGCTCTCGGCCTCGAAGGTGACGCCGACCCGGGCGCTGCCCTCGGCGCTGTCCCCGGCCGCGTTCTCGATCTTGGCGACGGCGCGGGTGAGCGCCTCCCGGTCACCGGCCCGCAGTCCGGGCAGGCCGGCCACGGCACGGGCGGCGACCAGCAGGGCGGTCGCCTCGTCGGCGGCCAGCCGCAGCGGCTGGGCGACGTCGTCGACGTTGTGCCACCAGATCCGCTCGCCGTCGGTGTCGATGTCGAGCAGGTCGCCGCCGCGGAAGCTGGTGCCGCACATCGGCAGCACGTTGAGGTCGCCGATCAGCTCGCGCTCGGTGATGCCGAAGGCGCGGGCCACCTCGGCCACCTCGGCGCCGGGGCGTTCGCGCAGGTAGGTGACCAGCGAGAGCATCCGCCGGGTCTGGTCGATCGCGTTGCTCATGCCCGCACTCCCTCGATACCGTCAACAGCAGCGGCCGCGGCGACCGCGCGCAGGCGGTCGATCACGTCCGCGCGCAGTTCCTCCGGGCCGAGCACCAGCACGTCCGGCCCGAACTCGGCGAGGTCGGCGCCGAGCCCGTTGCCGTAGGGGATCTCCAGCTCGTCCCAGGTCTCGTCGGACCGCCGGGTACTCAGCGCCTTGGTGCGCAGCGGGAAGCCGGCTCCCCGGCGGACCCGCACCACGGCGGTGGCGGTGGCGCCCTCGCCGGCGAACTTGGCGACGGTGGCGCGGACGTCGACGTGCTCGGGGACGGTGCCGAGGAAGGCACCGGAGCGGGCGCGGACCTTGCCGGTGATCCGGCTGAGCCGGAAGACGCGGGCGTCGCTGCGGTCCCGGTCCCAGCCGGCCAGGTACCAGTGGCCTCGCCAGCACTCCAGTGCCCAGGGCTCGACGGTGCGCTGCTCGACGGCGGCGGCGCCGGCCTTGCGGTACTCGAAGGTGACCGGGCGGCGGTCGCGGGCGGCGGTGAGCAGCGGTTCGAAGGCGCTCTCGCGGGCGGGGATGCGCGGTTCGAGGGCGGTGCGGCCCTCGGTCTCGCTGAACGGGACGCCGGCGGCGCGGAGCTTCTGCAGGGCGCCGCTGGCCGCGCCGGACATCTTGGCCTGCTGCCAGACGCGGGCGGCGAGGGTGAGTGCGGCGGCTTCCTCGGCGTCGAGGGCGATCTCCGGCAGGCGGTTGCGGTCGGCGCGGGCGAGGTAGCCGAGTTCGCCGTCGAGGGCGTTCTCGTCGACGTCGATGACCAGTCCGAGTTCGCGCAGGTCGTCCTTGTCCCGCTCGAACATCCGGTTGAAGGCGTCCTCGCTGCTGTTCTGCCAGGCTTCGCGGTAGGCCTCGATGGACTCCCGCAGCTCCTTCTTGGAGAGCGGACGTCTGGTGTTCATCAGGCACAGGGCGAGATTCATCAGCCGCTCTGCCTTGGCGATCGCCATCGCTGACCCTTCCGGTGTGCCGCGCCGCGCGCGGGGTGCGCCCGCCGGGCGGTCGTCGACCCGGCGGGACCGACCGTACCGGTAGCGGTACGCAGTGCAAAAGCCGAGTCCGCAAACGCGTGGGGCCGCACCCCCGGCTCGGGGGTGCGGCCCTCGGTCACGACCGGGTCGGACCGGTGCCGGACGGCGGTCCGACCGGGATCCGACCAGGATCAGTCCCGGTCAGACGGAGATCAGGTCGACCACGAAGATCAGGGTCGAGCCCGCGGGGATGAGCGGCGACGGCGACTGGTTGCCGTACGCGAGGCGCGCGGGGATGATCAGCTCGCGGCGGCCGCCGACCTTCATGCCGACGACGCCCTGGTCCCAGCCCTTGATGACGCGGCCGGCGCCGAGCGGGAACTTGAAGGTGGAACCGCGGTTCCAGCTGGCGTCGAACTCCTCGCCGGTCTCGAACGTCACACCGGCGTAGTGCACCTCGACGACCTGGCCCGGCTTGGCCTCGTCACCGGTGCCGACCTCGATGTCGCGGATCTGCAGCTCGGTCGGCGCGTCGCCGCCCGGGAAGTCGATCTCCGGCTTCGTCTTGTTGCTCACAACTGCCTCTTCTCGGTTGCTTCCATTCATGACCAAGCGGCGGGCGCCCGCACCCGGTCCGTTCCCGGACCACGGTACGGGCGCCCGCCGCCCGTCCGGGCTCAGGCCACGCGGCCCCGCCCGAAGGTCACACACAGACCATTGTCACCCGAAAGTGGATCAGCCCTGACCGGCGTCCAGAATGTCCACCACGAAGACCAGCGTGGCGTTGGCCGGGATGTCGCCCTGGCCCTTGTCGCCGTAGCCGAGCGAGGCGGGGATGACCAGCTCGACGCGGCTGCCGACGGTCTGGCCCTCCAGGCCCTGGTCCCAGCCGGCGATGACCTGGCCGCCGCCCACCGGGAAGGAGAACGCCTGGCCCTTGCTCAGCGAGGAGTCGAAGACCTTGCCGTCCTTGAACAGCGCGCCGGTGTACTGGACGACGACCTTCTCGCCCTTCTCGACCTTGGGGCCGGTGCCCTTGATCAGGACGTGCGACTTGAGCTCGGTCGGGTCGGCGGCGCCGGCCACCGGGGTGATGTCGGCGGGCTTCTTGCCGTTGTCCTTCACCTGCGGGAAGTCCGCGGGCGGCGGGGTGACGGTGCCGCTGACCACGGCGTCGGGCGCGGTGCTGTTGCGGATGTCGATGACGAACACCAGGTTGTCCTTGGCGCCGATCGACATGCTCGGGTTGCCCTGGGCGCCGAACGCGGCGGCGGGCGGGGCCACCACCATGACCCGGCTGCCGGCCTTCTTGCCGAGCACGGCCTGGTCGAGCGCGGGGATCAGCGCGTCGGTGCCGGCCTGGAAGATCTGCGGCTTGCCCTTGTCATCGTACGAGCTGGGGATGTCCTTGCCGGTGGTCCAGTCCTTGGCCGTGTAGTCGACCGAGGTCCAGGAGTTCTTCTCGACCTTGGCGCCGGTGCCCTCGGAGAGCACCTTGACGACGAAGGAGCCGTCGGCCTGCTCGCCGGGCACCTCGATGGCGGCCTTCTTGCCGAACTCGCCGGTGATCGTCGGCAGCACCTTGGCGCTGTCCTTGATCGGCGGTACCGGCTCGGCGCTGGGTGTGGGCGGCGCGCTCTTGGTGGCGTCCGGCTTGGCGGCGGCGTCCGTCTTGGAGCCGCCGTCCTTGTTCACCTCGTACAGCGTGATCGCGCTGCCGACCAGCAGCAGGGTGAGAACGGTGCCGAGGATCACACCCAGCTTGCCGACACCGGGCGGGTTCTCGTCGTACCCGGCCTCCGAGGTGTCCTGGCGGCGCACGTTGGACGCGAAGATCTGCGGGGCCTCGTCGGTCTTCGTCCCGCCGGTCGGCCGCGCGGCCTCGCCGGGCTGGGCCCAGCCCGCCTGCTGCTTCAGGATCGACGGCGGTACGACGATCGACTCGCCGTCGCCGGGCAGCGGGCCACCGGGCCGCGAGTCGGCCGGGTCACCGGCGGAGTTCCCGTTCGCGGTGCCGGCCCCGCCCGGGCTCGACGCTTTCTCAGACATGACTCCCCATCCATCTCGCCACGAGGTCTTCGAGGTCTACGGCCGGCGTGGTGGGCGCCGGGGTGCTCTCGCACTGCCGCCCGGGTCCCGGGCGCCGGCGACGCCTACCACAGTGCGAGGGCAGTATGACAGGTCAGGATGAGGGCGGGCGTTTCCTTGTGCGATCGCCCGCCCAAGCGTACGGAATCCCATCCGTCGCTCCCAGACCGTGTCGGGGCTCCGGGACGTGGCCGGGCGTTCCCGCCGGCCGCGCGAACCGGTCGGACACGCCCTACACCGCCTCGAGGATGTCGATCACGAAGACCAGGGTCGCGTTCGGCGGGACGGCGTCCTTCCCCTGCTCCTTGTAGGCCAGCGCGGGCGGTACCACCAGCTCGACCCGGCTGCCCACGGTCTGGCCGACCAGGCCCTTGTCCCAGCCCTCGATCACGCTGCCGGTGCCGATCTGCAGCGCCTGTGCGCCGCCGTGGCTCCACGACGAGTCGAACTGCTGGCCGTTGCTCCAGAGCACCCCGGTGTACTGCACGACGAGGGTCTGCCCCGCCTTGACCTGCTTGCCCTCGCCCTTGATCAGCACCGCCTGCTGGAGGTCGGTGGGCGGGGCCTGCCCGGGCGGGATGGTGATCGTCGGGGCGGCCTTGCCGTTGTCCTTGACCTGCGGCAGGGTGGGCGGCGGCTGCGTCATGGTGCCGGAGAGGGTGGAGTCCGCCGGCAGGCTCTCCATGATGTCCAGCACGAAGACCACGGTGTCGCCGGGGCCCACGCCGAGCTCGGCGTTGCCCTGGCTGCCGAACGCGGCGGCCGGCGGGGCCACCACCAGCAGCCGGCTGCCGACCTTCTTGCCGATCACGCTCTGGTCGAAGGCGGGCACCAGCTGTCCGGCGCCCGCCTGGTAGAGCTGCGGCTTGCCGCCCGCGTCGTAGGAGCTGGGCAGGTCCTTGCCGGTGGTCCAGTCCTTGGCGGTGTAGTTGACCGTCACCCAGTCGCCCTTGTTCACCGTGGAGCGTTCCCCCTCGCTCACGGTGTTGACCACGAACTGGCCGCTGGGCGCACCCTCGGGAATGGTGATGGTGGCCTTGCTCCCGAACCCGCCGCCCGACAGGGTCGGCATCGGCGCGGCCTCGGTCACCGGTGCCGGCACGGTGGGGGCCACGCTGGACGCCGTGGGCGTCGCCGGGCTGGTCGCCTTGGTGGAGCTGCTGCAGGCGACCACCAGCAGCAGGGGCAGGGTGAGAAGCAAACCGGCGGTGCGGCGCACGGCGTTCCTAACTGTCGGTCAAAGTCGGCTCTCCGGACTCGACGGACAGCGTATGCCCCGACCGCGTCCGGCCCCGGTAGACACCACCGGGGCCGGACACCACGAAGATCACCTCGGGACCGCGCCGCTCGCACCCGCGGTCGCGCCGCCGGTCACATCCCCGCGATCAGCTTCTCCACCCGCTCGTCGACCGAGCGGAACGGGTCCTTGCAGAGCACCGTCCGCTGCGCCTGGTCGTTCAGCTTCAGGTGCACCCAGTCCACCGTGAAGTCCCGGCGCTGCTCCTGCGCCCGGCGGATGAAGTCGCCGCGCAGCCGGGCCCGGGTGGTCTGCGGCGGGATCGACTTGGCCTCGAAGGTCTTGAGGTCGGTGGTCACCCGCTCGGCCTGGTTCTTGGCCTGGAGCAGGTAGAACAGCCCGCGCCGACGGTGGATGTCGTGGTACGCGAGGTCGATCTGGGCGACCCGCGGGTTGGACATGCTCATCTGGTGCTTCTCGCGGTAGCGCTCGATGAGCTTGTACTTCATGATCCAGTCGATCTCGGTGGCCACCCCGTCGAGCCGCTCGGTGCGGACCGCCTCCAGGGTGCGGCCCCAGAGGTCGAGGACCCGGGCGATGGTGCCGGTGTTGATGCCCTTGCGGTCGGCGAACTCCAGCGCCTTGCTGTAGTACTCCTCCTGGATGTCCAGCGCGCTGGCCTCCCGGCCGTTCGCGAGCCGGACCTGGTGGGTGCCGGTGAGGTCGTGGCTGACCTCGCGGATCGCCCGGATCGGGTTCTCCAGGGTGAGGTCGCGCATCACCACGCCGGCCTCGATCAGCCGCAGCACCAGGTCGGTGGCGCCGACCTTGAGCAGCGTGGTCGTCTCCGACATGTTGGAGTCGCCGACGATGACGTGCAGCCGCCGGTAGCGCTCGGCGTCGGCGTGCGGCTCGTCCCGGGTGTTGATGATCGGCCGGGAGCGGGTGGTCGCCGAGCTGACGCCCTCCCAGATGTGCTCGGCCCGCTGGCTGACGCAGTACACCGCGCCGCGCGGGGTCTGCAGCACTTTGCCGGCCCCGCAGATCAGCTGGCGGGTGACCAGGAAGGGGATCAGGACGTCGGCCAGCCGGGAGAACTCGCCGTGCCGGGCCACCAGGTAGTTCTCGTGGCAGCCGTAGGAGTTGCCGGCCGAGTCGGTGTTGTTCTTGAAGAGGTAGACGTCCCCTGCGATGCCCTCCTCGTGCAGCCGCCGCTCGGCGTCCACCAGGAGCCCTTCGAGGATGCGCTCGCCCGCCTTGTCGTGCGTCACCAGCTCGGTGACCTCGTCGCACTCGGGGGTGGCGTACTCCGGGTGGGAGCCGACGTCGAGGTAGAGGCGGGCACCGTTACGCAGGAACACATTGCTGCTGCGGCCCCAGGAGACAACGCGGCGGAAGAGGTACCGGGCCACCTCGTCCGGCGACAGCCGTCGCTGCCCACGGAACGTGCAGGTGACGCCGTACTCGTTCTCCAGCCCGAAAATTCGGCGGTCCATGCGGCATCCATTCTCTGCTTGGAGCTTTCCGAAACCGCCTCCGCGACGCCGTACGGGCCGCCGCAGGGGCACGGGCGTCCCGTACGACGGCGGTGGTGGCCGCCGTACGGGACTCCTTGGCACTGCTACTCCGGCGGCGCGGCCGCCGGCTTCTCCTCGTCGTCCGACTCCGCGGACTGGTCGCCGTCGAGCAGCCGGGCGAGCTGGCCGCCCAGGATCCGCTTGAACTTGCGCTGCTGGAAGCGCTGGCGGTCGAGGACCGCCACCTCCAGCTGTTCGGGGGTGAGGGTGCGCGGACTGCCGCCGTTGGGGTCCCGGGCGAGGGAGTCCACGGCGACCTTGACCGCGTCGGTGAGCGAGAGCCCGCTGCGGTGGCGCTGGCCCAGGTAGTTGCCGATCGAGTCGGCGTTGCCGCCCACCACCACGTAGTTCTTCTCGTCGACGACCGAGCCGTCCGGCGTGAGCCGGTAGATCTGGTCCTCGTCCGTGGTGCGGCCGACCTCGGCCACGATCAGCTCCACCTCGTACGGCTTCTCGCCGACCGAGGAGAAGATGGTGCCGAGCGTCTGGGCGTAGACGTTGGCCAGGCCGCGGGCGGTGACGTCGGCCCGGTCGTAGGAGTAGCCGCGCAGGTCGGCGTAGCGGACGCCGCCGATGCGCAGGTTCTCGAACTCGTTGTACCGGCCGACCGCCGCGAAGGCGATCTTGTCGTAGATCTCGGAGACCTTGTGGAGCGCACGGGAGGTGTTCTCGGCGACGAAGACGATGCCGTCGGCGTAGGTGAGCACGACCACGCTGCGACCGCGCGCGATGCCCTTGCGGGCGTACTCCGCGCGGTCCGCCATGGCCTGCTGGGGCGAGACGTAGAACGGTGTCGACACCGGCGGTCGTCCCTTCCTTGGTAGGTGTGGCTAGAGCAGCGGGGCCTGCGGGCCGTTGGGGTGGACGAGGCGCTCGTCGGTGATCGAGACGGCGATCGCGGTCACCTCGGCCTCGGTGAGCCGGCGGAAGCCGTCCTCGGTGATCAGCGAGACGATCGGGAAGATCTTGCGGGCGAGGTCCGGACCACCCGTGGCGGAGTCGTCGTCGGCCGCGTCGTAGAGGGCCTGGACGACCAGGGTGGACGCCTGCTGGGCCGTCAGGTCCGCGCGGTAGAGCTTCTTCATCGAGCCGCGGGCGTAGACCGAGCCGGAGCCGGTGGCGGCGAACCCGCGTTCCTCGGAACGGCCACCGGTGACGTCGTAGGTGAAGATCCGGCCGCGGCCGAGGTCGAGGTCGTAGCCGGCGAACATCGGGACGACCGCGAGGCCCTGCATCGCCATGCCGAGATTGCCCCGGATCATGGTGGTGAGGCGGTTGGCCTTGCCCTCCAGGGAGAGCACGGTGCCCTCGATCTTCTCGTAGTGCTCCAGCTCCAGCTGGAACAGCCGGACCATCTCGATCGCGAGGCCGGCGGTGCCGGCGATGCCGACCGCGCTGTACTCGTCGGCCGGGAAGACCTTCTCCATGTCGCGCTGGGCGATCACATTGCCCATGGTGGCGCGCCGGTCACCGGCGATGACCACGCCGCCGTCGAATACCGCCGAGACGATCGTCGTCCCGTGCGGGGCCTCGACCACCACCCCTTCCGGCAGGCTGCGGCGGCCCGGGATGAGCTCGGGCTGGTGCTCCGCCAGGAAGTCGAGGAACGACGAGGACCCCGGGGTCAGGAAGGCAGCCGGTAGACGCCCGGTGCCACGAGTGTTGGCTTCCACACGATTCCTTCCAGGTAGCTTGAAACGCGCTGCCCGGCACC
Organism: Kitasatospora sp. NPDC022785; assembly: GCF_055561295.1. Classification (NCBI taxonomy): domain Bacteria; kingdom Bacillati; phylum Actinomycetota; class Actinomycetes; order Kitasatosporales; family Streptomycetaceae; genus Kitasatospora; species Kitasatospora sp. NPDC022785. The sequence continues at coordinate 514,099 of NZ_JBVHHB010000002.1, forward strand.
CTACCCGCCTGACGATCACCGTCCACGCGTGGAGGGCCGGACCGGGGCGGACGGGCGGCCATTGCCGTCCGCCCGCCCTCGGCGGTCGCGACCGTGAATTCCCTGAATGCCCAGACGGTGTTACTGGCCGCCCTTTTGCACGAACTGCCGGACGAAATCCTCGGCATTGGACTCGAGTACCTCGTCGATTTCGTCGAGAACCGCGTCGACGTCGTCGCTGAGCTTTTCCTGGCGTTCCTTGAGGTCGTCGGAATTCTGTGCTTCCGCGGCCTGCTCCTCGACCTCCTCGGAAGAGCGGTTCGCCCGCTGCTGGCCGCCGCCGGTGTCCTTGCTCGCCATTTCCCTCACCCCGCTCGATCTGTCTGGCACGGTTTGGTCGTTGCTTGCTGCACCGACCCTATACACAAGGTGCGACTACCCGCTTCCGGTTTGCCGGGGCGCTTCCTGTCCAACACCCGCTGCCACCCCGGATGATTCCCATTCGGCGGGCGTTCACCCGTGGTGATCGAAAAGTTACCCGCCGGAGAGCACGCGGAGCAGGTCCTCCGCCGTGCGGCAGCGGTCGAGCAGTTCCTTGACGTGGTTGCGGGTGCCGCGCAGCGGCTCCAGCGTGGGGACCCTCTGCAGCGAGTCCCGGCCCGGCAGGTCGAAGATCACCGAGTCCCATGAGGCCGCCGCCACGTGGTCCGCGTACTGCTCCAGGCAGCGCCCGCGGAAGTACGCCCTGGTGTCCTCCGGGGGCTTGGAGATGGCCCGCTCGACCTCCTCCTCGGTCACCAGCCGCTCGAACCGGCCGCGGGCCACCAGGCGGTTGTAGAGGCCCTTCTCGGGCCGGACGTCGCTGTACTGGAGGTCGACCAGGTGCAGCCGGGAGTTGTCCCACTCCAGGGCGTCACGGCTGCGGTAGCCCTCCAGGATCTCGCGCTTGGCGACCCAGTCCAGCTGCTTGGAGAGCGACATCGGATCGCGCTCCAGCCGGCCCAGCACGTCCTCCCAGCGGGCCAGCACGTCCACGGTCTGCTCGTCGGCGTCGGTGCCGAAGCGGTCCTCGACGTACTTGCGGGCCAGCTCGAAGTACTCCAGCTGGAGCTGGACGGCGGTCAGCTTGCGCCCGTTGCGCAGCGTGATCAGGTGCTTGAGCGAGGGGTCGTGGGAGACCCGGTGCAGGGTGCGCACCGGCTGGTCGACGGCGAGGTCGGAGGCGATGAAGGCGTCCTCGATCATCGCCAGGACCAGCGAGGTGGTGCCCAGCTTGAGGTAGGTGGAGATCTCGGAGAGGTTGGCGTCGCCGATGATCACGTGGAGCCGGCGGTATTTCTCGGCGTCGGCGTGCGGTTCGTCCCGCGTGTTGATGATCGGCCGCTTGAGGGTGGTCTCCAGGCCGACCTCCACCTCGAAGTAGTCGGCCCGCTGGCTGATCTGGAAGCCGTTGGCCGAGCCGTCCTGGCCGATGCCGACGCGGCCGGCGCCGGTGACCACCTGGCGGGAGACGAAGAACGGGGTGAGGTGGCGGACGATGTCGGCGAACGGTGTCGCCCGCTTCATGAGGTAGTTCTCGTGGGTGCCGTAGGAGGCGCCCTTGTTGTCGGTGTTGTTCTTGTAGAGGTGGATGGTCTGCCCGTTGGGCAGTTCCAGGGCGCGTTGGGCGGCGGCCGCCATGATCCGCTCGCCGGCCTTGTCCCAGAGCACGGCGTCGCGCGGGTTGGTCACCTCGGGCGAGCTGTACTCGGGGTGCGCGTGGTCGACGTAGAACCGCGCGCCGTTGGTGAGGATGACATTGGCGAGGCCGATGTCCTCGTCGGTCAGCTGGCTGGCGTCCGCGACGTCACGCGCGAGGTCGAAGCCCCGGGCGTCGCGCAGCGGATTCTCCTCCTCGAAGTCCCAGCGGGCCCGCCGTGCCCGGTGCATCGCCGCCGCGTACGCGTTGACGATCTGGGACGAGGTGAGCATGGCGTTGGCGTTGGGGTGCCCGGGCACGGAGATCCCGTACTCGGTCTCGATGCCCATCACGCGCCGTACGGTCATGCGGCCCTCCTTGCCCGGTGTGCCGCCCCCCACGGGCGGAACACGCTGACGTACCGCTGAACAACACCGGCGCCGGCGATGTGCCCGCGCGCGGTGGGTCGAGCCTAGAACGCGGCACCGACAGGCGGGTCCCGAGACGCGCCGTCCGGCTGCGGGGCCGCGAGGCGCCACAGCCGGACGGGGTGCGTGCTGTTCCGGGACCGCATGCCGGCCCGGACCCTGCGGGCCCGGGAGCTGTGCGGTTACAGGTACTGCCCCGTGTTGGCGACAGTGTCGATCGAGCGGCCGGACTCGGCGCCCTGCTTTCCGGTGACCAGCGTGCGGATGAAGACGATCCGCTCGCCCTTCTTGCCGGAGATCCGGGCCCAGTCGTCCGGGTTGGTGGTGTTGGGCAGGTCCTCGTTCTCCTTGAACTCGTCCACGCAGGCGGCGAGCAGGTGGGAGACGCGCAGACCGCGCTGGCCGTGGTCGAGGAAGTCCTTGATGGCCATCTTCTTCGCGCGGTCGACGATGTTCTGGATCATCGCGCCGGAGTTGAAGTCCTTGAAGTACAGGACCTCCTTGTCACCGTTGGCGTAGGTGACCTCCAGGAAGCGGTTCTCCTCCGTCTCGGAGTACATCCGCTCCACCACCGACTGGATCATCGCCTCCACGGTCGCCCCGACGGAGCTGTCGTGCTCCTTGAGGTCGTCCGGGTGGAAGGGCAGCGTGCCCTTGAGGTACTTGGAGAAGATGTCCTTCGCGGCCTCGGCGTCCGGGCGCTCGATCTTGATCTTGACGTCCAGGCGGCCGGGCCGCAGGATCGCCGGGTCGATCATGTCCTCGCGGTTCGAGGCGCCGATGACGATGACGTTCTCCAGGCCCTCCACGCCGTCGATCTCGGCGAGCAGCTGCGGGACGATGGTGTTCTCCACGTCCGAGCTGACACCGGAGCCACGGGTGCGGAAGAGCGACTCCATCTCGTCGAAGAAGACGATGACGGGCGTGCCCTCGCTCGCCTTCTCCCTGGCCCGCTGGAAGACCAGCCGGATCTGCCGCTCGGTCTCGCCCACGTACTTGTTGAGCAGCTCGGGGCCCTTGATGTTGAGGAAGTAGCTCTTCCCCTGGGGCCGGCCGGTCACCTCGGCGACCTTCTTGGCCAGCGAGTTGGCCACCGCCTTGGCAATCAGCGTCTTGCCGCAGCCGGGCGGGCCGTAGAGCAGCACGCCCTTGGGCGGGCGCAGCTCGTACTCCTTGAAGAGGTCGGCGTGCAGGTAGGGCAGCTCGACCGCGTCGCGGATCTGCTCGATCTGGTTGCTGAGGCCGCCGATCTGGCGGTAGTCGATGTCCGGGACCTCTTCGAGGACCAGCTCCTCGACCTCGGACTTGGGCACGACCTCGTAGACGTAGCCGGAGCGGGGCTCCAGCAGGAGGGCGTCCCCCGCCCGGATGGTGATCTCGCGCAGCGGTTCGGCGAGGCGCACCACCCGCTCCTCGTCGGTGTGGCCGATGACCAGGGCGCGCTCGCCGTCCTCGAGGATCTCCTTGAGGGTGACGATGTCGCCGATGCGCTCGAAGGCCATCGCGTCCACGATGTTGAGGGCCTCGTTGAGCATCACTTCCTGGCCGCGCCGCAGTTCGTCGAGGTCGACGTTGGGGCTGACGTTCACGCGGAGCTTGCGCCCCCCGGTGAAGATGTCGGCGGTGCCGTCCTCGTTCCGGCTGAGGAAGGTGCCGAATCCGGCCGGGGGCTGTGCCAGCCGGTCCACTTCCTCCTTGAGGGCCACGATCTGGTCGCGGGCCTCGCGCAGGGTGGAGGCGAGCCGTTCGTTCTGGGCGGTCACGCCGGCCAGGTTGGTCTGGAGCTCGACGATCCGCTCTTCGAGGATTCTCGAATTGCGCGGCGAGTCGGCGAGCTTGCGGCGCAGCACGGCGATTTCCTGCTCAAGGTACGAGACCTGAGCGGCCTCGTCGGAACCACGAGCGGGCCTGCCGGTGCTGCGGTTGTAGTCGTCATCGTGGGCTGCCACGGTCCTCACCTCCTCCGGGGAGCTGGACGCTTCCAGACCCTACCTGGGACCAGGGGTCCGTAAACCCCTAGATCAAGAAAGATGGAACGGGCGTGTCCGATCTTCGCCCTCGCGTGCTTCCCCTCTGCTAAGGGGATACCCACCGCGCACCGCCCAAAGCGGACCAGATGTATCGTCGAGCGAGTCGATATCCGATCGCGACCGAGACTTCCGGTCCGATCGTTGTACGAATGGCGGGATTGCCTCCGATAAGGGGCGACCCGGGACAGAAACGGCAGGGGACCATGTCGGTGACCGAAGAGGCGGCGGCCAGCGAACCGCTGGAGGTGTGGATCGACCAGGATCTGTGCACCGGTGACGGCATCTGCGTGCAGTACGCGCCCGAGGTCTTCGAGCTCGACATCGACGGGCTGGCCTACGTGAAGGGGTCCGACGACGAGCTGCGCCAGCAGCCCGGCGAGACGGCTCCGGTGCCGCTGACGCTGCTTCAGGACGTGGTGGACTCGGCGAAGGAGTGCCCGGGCGACTGCATCCACGTGCGCCGGGTCGCCGACCGGGTCGAGGTGTACGGGCCGGACGCCGACGAGTAGCCGCGCCCCGGGCAGTCGGGGCGAGCGGGCCGCGCCCCGGGCAGTCGGGGCGAATGGCCGTCAGGTCCGGGTCAGCGGGGCGGTGGTCTGGGAGCGGTCCCAGCCGCCGCCCTTGCGCGTCCAGGTGAGGTCCAGTGAGATGTCCGGGCTGAACCGCGGGACGTCGTCACTGGAATACCCCTGCGCGTGGCCGGTGATGACGCCGTCGCTGCGCAGGCCGAGCCGGCCGACGGTGAGGTTCTCGCCCTCGGAGAGCAGGGTGGCCAGCACCACGGGCTTGCCGCTCGTGCCGGGGCCGAGCAGGTAGACGGCGTCCGGCGGGGTGCCGGTCTCGGCCGCGCAGTGGGCGGCGGCGACGGTGCCGGGGCGGCCGTCGCCGAGGTCGGCGGCGAAACTGACGGATATCTTCACCGGGAACGGCCCGCAGTCCAGCGGGAGTTCAGCCCGGGCCGGGTCGGGGGCGGCGGCAGCCGGGAGGGCCTTGGCGGTGGCCCGGGCGGGCGCCGGGGTGCCGGTGGCCGGGTCGGCGGCGAGCGCGGTGGCGACGACCGCCGCGCAGCCGGCGGTCGCCAGCGCCCAGTGCCAGGGGGCGGACCGGGCGTGTGCGGGACCGCTGCGGCCCTGGGGTGTCTGCTGCTCTGCCGTCGCCGTGACCGCGGTCTCCACCAGGCGTCCCCTCCAGCGGGAATGTGTGCGCGTGGGTCGGTGTGAGCGAGCATCGTCCCACATGGGGGCGGGCGCGAGGTGGCCCGGGTGTGGGGGTAGCACGAAGGGGTGGTACGCGGGCGGAGTGCCCGGCGTACCACCCCTGTCGGTCGTACGGGTCAGCCGAGGTCGGCGGGCTCCGCCTCGGCGGCGCGGGAGGCGGCCCGGGCCGCGGCGCGCTCCTGGAGGCTGGGCTCGGTCGAGCCGTTGTCGTAGTCCTCGCCGTACGCGCCCTTGGCCGGGCGGCGGCGGCGCAGCGGCGGCTCGACGCCGTCGGCGAGGCGGCGGGCGGTGAGCAGGAAGCCGGTGTGGCCGATCATCCGGTGGTCCGGGCGGACGGCCAGGCCCTCCAGGTGCCAGGTGCGGACCATGGTCTCCCAGGCCTGCGGCTCGGTGAAGGTGCCGTGCTCGCGCAGCGCCTCGACGGTCTTGGACATCTGCGTCGTGGTGGCCACGTAGCAGCAGATGAGGCCGCCGGGGACGAGCGCCTTGGAGGCGACGTCCAGGCACTCCCAGGGGGCGAGCATGTCGAGGATGACGCGGTCGACGTCGGTCTCGACCAGGTTGTCCTGGAGGTCGCCGACGGTGAGCTTCCACGCCGGGTGCGGCCCGCCGAAGTAGCGCTCGACGTTGCCCTTGGCGATGTCGGCGAAGTCCTGCCGGCGCTCGTAGGAGGCCAGCATGCCGGTGTCGCCGACGGCGCGCAGCAGGTAGCTGGAGAGCGCGCCGGAGCCGACGCCGGCCTCGACGACGCGGGCGCCGGCGAAGATGTCGGCCATGGCCAGGATCTGCCCCGCGTCCTTGGGGTAGATCACGGCGGCGCCGCGCGGCATGGACAGGACGTAGTCGGGGAGCAGGGGGCGCAGCGCGAGGTACGGGACGTTCCCCGTGGTGCGCACGACCGTGCCCTCGGGGGCGCCGATCAGCTCGTCGTGGGGGAACGCACCCTTGTGGGTGTGGAACTGGTTCCCGGCCTGGAGCGTGAACGTGTAGTGGCGGCCCTTCGGGTCGGTCAGCTGGACCTGGTCCCCGACCTGGAAGGGCCCGCGTCGGCGGGTGGCACCGGTCGGTTCGGACATGCGGACAATCCTAAGGGAAGCGGGCCGTCCGGCTTACCAGGTGATCGTTCCGGCGACGGCGCCGCTCACCGGGCGGGCCTTTCAGTGGCCTTTCAGCGGCCGGTGACGGCGGCGTTCAGGCGCTGCTCGATGTCGGTGCGCGAGGCGACGCCGTACACCGTGCCGTCGGCCTCGACGACCAGGTACTCGGTGGCCGGGGTGGCGCGGACGGCGCGCAGCAGGTCGTTGCCGGTGAGGTCGGCGGCGAGGCGCAGGCCCGGTTCGAGGTCGCGGGCCAGGGCGCCGACGGCGACCCAGGGGCGGCGCTCTTCCGGGATGGCGCGGATCTGGGACTCCCTGACGAGGCCGATCGGGTCGCCGCGGCCGTCGATCACCACGACTGCGCCGGCGTCGTCCTCACGGACGCGGCGGACCGCCTCGCCGACCGGGGTGTCGGCGGTGACCTTGACGGCCCGGCGGGTGAGGTCGCGCAGCCGCAGGCCGGGCAGGGCCTCCTTGAGCCGGGCGTTCTGCAGGCTGCCGCTTGCGCCGGTCCAGATGAGCGCGGCGAGGACGGCGGCCAGCACCGCGTCGATCATGGTGTCGCTGGTGGAGCGCTCGACCCCGCGGGCGGAGCTGAGCAGCGGCAGGCCGATCAGCACCGCGACGGCCAGGACGCGGCCGGACCAGGCGGCGGCGACGGTGCCGGCCATCGGGCGGCCGGTGACCGCCCAGACGACGGCGCGCAGCATCCGGCCGCCGTCCAGCGGCAGTCCGGGCAGCAGGTTGAACGCGGCGACGACGAGGTTGGAGACCATCAGGCCGGTGAGCAGCACCCCGGGGACGCTGGAGAGCTCGACGGCCTGCATGGCGAGGTAGAAGAGGCCGCCGAGCAGCAGCGAGAGCAGCGGCCCGACGAAGGCGAGCCAGAACTCGCGCCACGGGCTCTCGGCCTCGTTCTCGATCTCGGAGACGCCACCGAAGAACTGGAGCTGGATGCGGCGCACGCCGAGCCGGTAACGGAGCGCGACGACGGTGTGGGCGAGTTCGTGGACGAGGACGGAGCCGTAGAAGGCGACGGCGAAGGAGAACGCGACCAGGTAGCGGGTGGCGCCGAGCCCGGGCAGGACGCGGTCGAGCTGGCCGCCGAAGACCCAGGTGATCAGGGCCGCGATGACGAACCAGGAGGGGGTGACGTAGACGGGCACGCCGAAGGGGCGGCCCATCAGGATGCCGTTGCGGCGCTCGGGCTCCTCGGGCGGTCCGGGCCGGGTCCTGCCGTCGTGCGGTGGCTGGTCGGAGGTCTGCGGACCCCTGCTGTCGCTCACCGTGATCCCTTCGGTCGGTTCCCCCGTCGTGCACCGCGCGCCGGTGCGCCCACGCTACGTGATCGGGGCGGTGGGACACCGCGCGCCCCTCCCCAGGGTTCATACCCACTGGAAAGGCGGTGTGGCAGCACCGTGGCAGCGGGATGACAGCACAGGGCAATAGGGTCGGGGTATGCAGCAGACCGACACCAGCAGTGCCCCCGCGGCCCCGGCCCGGCCGGCGGCACCTCCGACCGGCCTGTCCCCGTCCCGCGCGGGGGACTTCCTGACCTGCCCGCTGCTGTACCGGCTGCGGGTGATCGACCGGCTGCCGGAGCCGCCGAGCGCGGCGGCGACCCGGGGCACCCTGGTGCACGCGGTACTGGAGCGGCTGTTCGACAGCCCGGCGGCCGAGCGGACGCCGGAGCGGGCGCTGGGGCTGCTGCGCCCGCAGTGGGAGCGGCTGCTGGGCGAGCGCCCGGAGCTGGTGTCGCTGTTCCCCGAGGATCCGGACGGCGCGGCGCTGACCCGCTGGCTGGCCGACGCCGAGAAGCTGGTCGAGCGCTGGTTCCGGCTGGAGGACCCGACCCGCCTGCACCCGGTGGAGCGGGAGCTGTACGTGGAGACGGCCCTGGACTCGGGGCTGCTGCTGCGCGGCTACATCGACCGGGTCGACGTCGCTCCCACCGGTGAGGTCCGGCTGGTGGACTACAAGACCGGCCGCGCGCCCTCGCGTGACTTCGAGGGCAAGGCGATGTTCCAGATGAAGTTCTACGCCCTGGTGGTCTGGCGGTGGAAGGGCGTGATCCCCAAGCGGCTGCAGCTGGTGTACCTCGGCGGGGGCGGGGACGTGGTCAGCTACGACCCGGACGAGACGGACCTGCTCGCGGTGGAGCGCAAGCTGCGGGCGCTCTGGGAGCGGATCACGGAGGCGGTGGCCACCGGGGAGTTCCCGGCCACTCGCAACCGGCTCTGCGACTGGTGCGACCACCAGGCCAGCTGCCCGGAGTTCGGCGGCACTCCCCCGCCGTACCCGTTGCCGCTGGCCCGTACGTCCGTCGAAGACGGTGTCTGACGAAGACGATCCCACGGGGGATCCATGAGCAAGGAGTCCTAGGTGACGATCCGAGTGCTGCTGGTCGACGACCAGCCGCTGCTGCGCACCGGTTTCCGGATGATCCTGGAGGCCGAGTCCGACCTGGTGGTGGTCGGCGAGGCCGGCGACGGTCAGCAGGCGCTGGACCAGGTGCGGGCGCTCCAGCCCGACGTGGTGCTGATGGACATCCGGATGCCCAGGATGGACGGCGTGGAGGCGACCCGCCGGATCGCCGGCCCGGGGCGGGACGGCCCGGCCAAGGTGCTGGTGCTGACCACCTTCGACCTGGACGAGTACGTCGTGGAGGCGCTGCGCGCCGGGGCCAGCGGCTTCCTGCTGAAGGACGTGCCGGCCGAGGAGCTGGTGCAGGCGATCCGGGTGGTCGCGGACGGCGCGGCGATGCTGGCGCCGAGCATCACCCGGCGGCTGCTGGACATGTACGCCACCAAGCTGCCCTCGGGCGACGAGGCGCCGCCGCAGGCGCTGAACGCGCTGACCGAGCGTGAGCTGGAGGTGCTGAAGCTGGTGGCGCGGGGCCTGTCGAACGCGGAGATCGCGGCGGAGCTGTTCGTCAGCGAGACCACCGTGAAGACCCACGTGGGGCACGTGCTGACCAAGCTTCAGCTGCGCGACCGGGTGCAGGCGGCGGTGTACGCGTACGAGAGCGGGCTGGTGCGCCCGGGCGCGCTCTGAGCACCGCGCCCCGGGCACGGCTGCTCCGAGCACCGTGCCCGGGGCGCCACGGGCGGACATGACGGTGGCCCGTCCGCTCCCCTTGCACCCTGGGGGGGCGGACGGGCCACCGTGCTGAGGGTTGCCCGGTCGCCCGGGCCACTGCACGCCGCCGGCCGGCTACTTGCCGATCCGGCCGATCTCCCAGAAGCGGAAGACGCCGGTGGTGTCGATGGTCGACTCCACGCCGGTGATGTACGGCTTCGAGGCGTAGAAGGACTTGTTCTGGAAGAGCGGGATCAGCGGCACGTTGTCGGCGACGATGGCCTGGATCTGCGCGTAGCTCGACGAGGCGGCGGAGCGGTCGGCCTGCTTGAGGCCCTCGGGCACCAGCTTCTGGCTGATCCGCGCGTCGTCCCAGCCGTGGTGGTAGGCCCCGCCATCGACGATCAGCGGCGCGATGTAGTTGTCGGCGTCCGGGTAGTCCGCGAACCAGCCGACGGTGTACGCCTGGTACTTGCCATCGGTCCAGCCCTTCTTGAAGGCCTCCCAGTCGGCCTCGTGCTGGACGGTCACCTGGAAGACGCCGCCGGCCTCCAGCTGCTTCTTCAGCATGTCGGCCTCGGCGCTCTCGGCCCGCGAGCGGGACCAGGTGAGGCTCAGCTTGACCGGCATCGGGACCTTGGCCGCGGCGAGGATCGCCTTGGCCTTGTTGACGTCCTGGTCGCCGTACTTGTCGAAGAATGACGTGTTGTGGCCGGTGACGCCGGCCGGGACCATCGAGTACAGCGGCTGGACGGTGCGCGCGAAGACGTCGCGGGCGAGCGTCTTGCGGTCGACCAGCTGGGCGGCGGCCTGGCGGACGGCGACGTTGCCGGTGGTCGCGTCCTTGGTGTTGAAGACCAGGCTGCGGGTGTCGTTGCTGTCGCCCTCGACGACCTGGAGGTCGGTCTTGCCGCCCTGCTGCTCGGAGCGGACCTGGGCCGCGGTGTTGGGCTCCAGGCTGTTGTCGGTCAGGTCGATCTCGCCCTTGTCGAGCGAGGCCTTCAGCTCGGCGGCCTTGTCGAAGTACCGCACGGTGAACTTCTTGTTCCGCAGCTTGGCGTCGCCGGCGTAGCTGCCGTTGGGCGTCAGCACGACCTTGCCGGGCACCTTGGTGCCGCCCTCGGCGTTCATGGTCTCGATCGAGTCGATCTTGTACGGGCCGGAGCCGACCAGCTTGTCGTTGGTCAGCAGCTGGTCGGCCGGGAAGACCTGGTGGTCGACGATGGCGCCGGCCGGGGTGGCCAGCTTGGCCGGGAGGGTGGCGTCGGGCTGGGAGAGGTGGAAGATCACCTCGGTGTCGCCCTTGGCCTCGACCGACTTGATCGTGTCCAGCAGGCCGGCCGGGCCGTTCTGGTCGTTGATCTTCTTGGTCCGCGCGATGGAGTAGACCACGTCGGCGGCGGTGAGCGGGTGGCCGTTGGAGAACTTCAGGCCGCCCTTGAGCGTGCAGTGGTAGAGCATGGCGTCGCCGCCGGTGAACTCGCAGGACTGCGCGGCGTCCGGGTTGGGTGCGCTGGAGGCGGCCGGGTAGACGAGCAGCGACTGGAAGGTGTTGCGCAGGACGAGCCAGGCGCCGGAGTCGTAGGCACCGGCCGGGTCCATCACGTTGGTGACCGAGGTGGTGCCCATGGTGATCGACTTGGCGGTGTCCCCGTTGACGGCGTCGGTCACCGATCCGCAGCCGGCCACCGAGACGGTCACCAGCCCGGCACAGCCGAGCACTGCCAGTCTTCGAGCTGAAGTCTTCACGGGTCGCGTCCTTCTGGGTGCGGTCCGGCCGGGGGCCGGCCGGCCCGCGGTGGGGTGCGCCTACCGGGTGTGTGGCGCGCGCGGACCGGTTGCCGTGCGACCGCGGGCAGGACGGGGTTGCCCGTCAGCGGCGGTGCAGGGCTCGGGGGTGGGGAACGAACTGGAGTAGCGTGCCATATCGAACACGCACCACCGATACCCGTACAGGTGACAGTTGGGACACGGGAGGGCGGGTGCGGAAGCGGCCGTCCCACGAGTTGTCAGCCAATGCCCGTTTTCTCCCCGGGCGGGCAATGGTGGCGGACAGCGGTGACCACTTACCGGTCAGTAGGCCCCATCCGCAATGAGACGACAATCACACTCGCGAGGCGACCAGCGAGCGAAGCAGTTCAAGATCGACCTGCTCCAGGGAGGACAGCACCAGCCGCCCCGGGGCCGGCTCGATCACCGCGACCGTCGGCACCGCGATCACCGGGCAGCCCGCCGCCTCGGCCGAGCGGACGCCGGTCGGCGCGTCCTCCACCACCACGCAGCGGCCCGGCTCGGCGCCCAGCCGGCGCGCCGCCTCCAGGTACGGGTCCGGGTGCGGCTTGGTGCGCGGCACCTCGTCACCGGCGACCGAGAACGCGAAGTGGTGCGCGCCCAGCGACTGCAGCACGATGTCGATGACGTGGCGGTGCGAGGCGGACACCAGGGCGGCCGGAACGCCGTGCGCGGCAAGGGTGTTGAGGAGCCGCTCGGCGCCCGGCATGAGCGGCACGCCGCCGGCCAGGAGGTCCACGAAACGCTGGTTGATCAGGACGGTGAGGTCGGCCGGTGCGATGTCCACGCCGGTACTGGCGAGCAGGTAGTCGATCACCCGGCTCATCGGGCCGCCGACGAGCTGGGCGCGGTCGCTCTCGTCGAGCGCGTAGCCCAGCTCGGCGAAGAGCGAGGCCTCGGCCTGCCACCAGAAGTCCTCGGTGTCGACCAGCGTCCCGTCCATGTCCAGCAGCACCGCCTGCAGGCCCCGGCCGTCGCCGTGGTCGAGGACGCGGGTGGCGGTGGAGATGGTCGTCATGGCGGGGTCCTTCCGTCGGTACCCCCGGGGGCCGCGACCGGGGCGCCGGCTCCTGGGGATGGCACAGGCCGGCCCGCTGGTTGAGCGGACCGGCCCGTTCAGGATGATCCAGGATACGCCCCGACCGCCCGAAAAGGGCGAACGGTACGCGACGTCCGGACTACCGCGCGTTGAAGTACTTGGCCTCGGGGTGGTGGATGACGATGGCGTCGGTGGACTGTTCGGGGTGGAGCTGGAACTCCTCGGAGAGCACCACACCGATCCGCTCGGGCCGCAGCAG